>DDJC01000108.1 GCA_002339015.1 Burkholderiales bacterium UBA1834 | reverse complement strand
CGCGCCTATGGCGAGCTTGATGACCGGCCGCGTACTGGCCACGGACAATGGCTGGCGCAGATGGGCTTTGCCATCGCCTTGAGGGTCGTTCATCACGGCCTGTCCCTTTTTTTGAAACTTGATTGACGCGTCCGCCGCACCTGCTCCGATGATTCATTTACCAGGGAACTACTTGACAGGTTCGGGTGCAGTTCGGCTTCTCACCAGGGGGCAACGGTAAGGCAGGCCAGTGCAGCGACGGCGAGCTGAAGCACTTGTTGCCGTTGGCGCCCATCCAGCGCCATGGGCACCCGACACCGTTGGCGCAACACCACGCGCAAGCGCTGTCCATGCTGTGGCAGCGCCATCGTCGCCAGCCATGCCGGCCATATCCAGTTTCCATGCACCGCGCGGGCCTTCCGGTCCAACGCCTTCCCCGTCATTGCTTGTTTGCCGTCCGGCGATTGCAGGCATCTGTGCCAGCAATACCCACGTCAGAGTGAGCCGCCAATATAGAAAGCCAGAGGCTCTGCGTCCATCCCTCCGAAGGGGGTAGCACAAGACGTGGTTTGAGTGAAGCGGCCGTCAGCCCGAGATGTCGAACACCTGGTGACGATACGGTGGGCCGATTCGCAGCGCCCGAGCATCGAGAGATGCGGCGTGGCTTTGGCTAGACAGGGCCACGAGCAACACGAGCGGCGCTGATCGCAGCGCCGCCGTGGCATGATGGACGTGCGCTTACTTGCGCACGTGATCCAGCACGGTCGGCATCACGTAGCCCAGGGCCACGGCACGGGCTTCGTACTGCGAGGCCAGCACCGGCTGATCCTGCGTGCGGAAGTGCAGCGCCAGTTCGTAGGCAGCCTTCTCGTTGCCCAGCACGGCGGCGTACTGCAGCCAGCCCACGTAACGGCTGCCAGCCTTGTCACCACCAGCCTGCTTGTAGGCGTGGGCCAGGCGCACAGCGGCATCCTGGTCACCCAGCGCGGCCTTGCGCAGATCGTCCTTCACGCCCTGGGGCAGCAGGTCGGCCTGGAAGGCACCGCGGTACAGGCGCACATCCTTGCGGGCCAGCGCCTGGGCACTGCCCGAAGCACGCTCGTACAGCGCGCGGGCGGCATCGGCCCAGGCACCGTTGGGATAGCTGCGCAGGTAATCACCGGCAGCCTGGACGATGTCGGCAGGCCACAGCGCCTCCTGCATCGACTGGCGCAGGGTGGTTTCCGTGTTCGTCTGCTCGGACGCGGGCGCGGCGGCGTGCGCCACGCCCGCCATGAAGGCCAGGCCAAGAACACAAGATGCAACAACAGTTTTGATCGTCATGGCAATCCCCCAGAAGGGTTTGTCGATGGATCCAGTGTTGCAGATCCCCACGCAAATGGGGGTGACCGCAGCGGTACTAGTACCGCTTTGACCGCCACTGCCTGTTGACAGTGCCGTTTTCCGTGACTATTTGCGGACGTGGTCCAGCGCCAGCGGGGGGTTGTAGCCAAGGCTCACGGCCCGCGCCTCGTATTGGGAGGCCAGTGCAGGCTGTCCCTCCTTGCGGTAGTGCAGCGCCAACTCGTAGGAGGCAGAAGCACTGCCGAGCACGGAGGCGAACTGCATCCAACCCACGTAGCGGTTCTGGTCAGCGGTCAGCCCCCCCTCGCCTTTCTGGTAGCGGTGGGCCAGGCGCACGGCAGCGGCCTGGCTGCCCAGGGCAGCTTCTCGGATCTCGTCGTTGATATGGGCCGCCTCGCCCGTGCCCTGGAAGGCACCTCGGTACAGGTGCACGTCACCGCGCTCAAGCACGCGCACCGAATCGGTGGCGCGGCGCTGCCAGTTGCGGGCCACTTCGGCCCACGGGCCGCGAGGGTACTGCTGCAGGTACTCGCTGGTGGCCTGCACCAGATCGGCCGGCCACAAGGCTTGCAAGGCCGCCACACGCACCTCGGTCTCGTGGCCTTCGTCAGGCCGCGATGGCTGGGCCTGTGCCCAACCGGCACTCAGACTCGCGCCCAGCAACAAGGCGGCAATGACGTTCTTGGACACGGCGATCTCCGTCAGCTAGACAACAACGGGGATCTTGCCACGCCTGATGCGGGCCTTGTCCGGCATCCACCTGTTCCGACAGGTCGATCACCTAAGCTGAAGGCCTAATCCACAAGGGCCACAAGGGTTTACTTGTAGATGCCGCCGCAGACCACCGTTTGCTCGAGCCGTTCGCAGTACATGCTCTTGGGCTCGATCTTCTTGGTCTCGGGGTTGGTGAACTTGTAGTCCTGCCAGAAGCTGGCTTGCTTCTGCGCCATCTCCACACGCTCCTTCACGAAGGGCTTGCCGTCGATGTCCTTGAGGTCGATGAGGTTCTTGCCCACCATCTTGGTATTGGCGCCATGCGCCTTCACCGTGCCGTCCAGACCGTAGACCACCAGGTAGAGGTCGCGGTCGTGAAAGTCCTTGTTTTCCTTGTCGATGATGGCTGCGTAGGTCTTGTCGGCGCCCTGCGCCTTGATCTGGGAGACGCCTTTCTTGACCATCGCGATCGCGTCGTCCTTGCTCGCGCCGCCATCGGCCGCGTGCGCCAGGCCCATCGGGACCATCGACATCATCCAGGCGCACAGGGCCGCGCCAGCCATACCAGAACGCATCTTCATGTGTTTTCTCCTGCGGGGGGACATGTGGAAAAAAAGGCCCGTTGCCGGGCCTTGTCTGAGGTAAGCGTCAGTCGATCAGGCCCATGTCGGGGCTCATCAGCATGCTCTCGATGTCCAGCAGGATCACCATGCGCTCGCCCACCTGGGCCAGGCCCCGGATGTAGGTGGCATCGATGGCGGAAGACATCTCCGGCGCCGAGCGGATCGCATCGGCCGGGATCTCCATCACGTCGCTGACGGAATCGACCACGGTGCCGATGGTGCGCTGCCCGATGTGCAGCACGATGGTCACCGTGAAGGTGTTGTACTCGCTGGACGAACAGCCGAAGCGCATGCGCAGGTCGACGATGGGCACGATGGTGCCGCGCAGGTTGACCACGCCCTTCAGGAAGTGCGGCGCATTGGCGATGCGGGTCGGGTTCTCGTAGCCCCGGATCTCCTGCACCTTCAGGATGTCAATGCCGTACTCTTCGTCGCCCAGCCGGAAGGTGAGGTACTCGCGCGCCAGGCTGGTCTGCACGTCGATCTTTTCCATCATGCCCATTGGGGGTCTCCTTTTTGGGATCAGTGGCGCGAGCGGCGCACCAGGGCGCCCACGTCCAGGATCAGGGCGACACGGCCGTCACCCATGATCGTCGCGCCCGAGACGTCATTGACCTTGCGGTAGTTCGATTCGAGGTTCTTGACCACGACCTGCTGCTGGCCGAGCAGTTCGTCGACCAGCATGGCCACGCGGCCGCTCTCGGCCTCGACGACCACCATGATCCCGCTGTTGTGCTCCCAGTCGAAGCGCGGCACCTGGAAGACCTTCTCCAGCTCGACCACGGGCATGTACTCGTCGCGCACTTCCACCACGCGGCCCGAGCCACCGATGGTCTTGACCATGTCGGCATTGACCTGGAAGCTCTCGACCACGGAGGACAGCGGCAGGATGTAGACCTCTTCGCCCACGCCCACGCTCATGCCGTCCATGATGGCCAGCGTCAGCGGCAGGCGCACCGCGACGCGCATGCCGTAGCCTTCGGCCGAATCGATCTCGACCGTGCCGCCCAGCGAGGCAATGTTCTTCTTGACCACATCCATGCCCACGCCGCGGCCAGACACATCGGTCACTTCCTCGGCGGTGGAGAAGCCCGGTGCGAAGATCAGGTTCCAGACCTCCGAGTCGGTCATCGTGTCAGGCGCATCGATGCCCTTCTCACGCGCCTTCTTGATCAGCTTCTCGCGGTTCAGCCCACGGCCGTCGTCACGCACCTCGATCACGATGGAGCCGCCCTGATGGGAGGCCGCCAGGGTGATGGTGCCCACCTCGGGCTTGCCCTTGGCCAGCCGGTCGGCCGGCATCTCGATGCCATGGTCGCAGCTGTTGCGCACCAGGTGGGTCAGCGGGTCGGTGATCTTCTCGACCAGGCCCTTGTCCAGTTCGGTGGCTTCACCCTGGGTGACCAGCTCGACCTTCTTGCCCAGCTTGTTGGCCAGGTCGCGCAGCATGCGCGGGAAGCGGCTGAACACTGTCGACATCGGAATCATCCGGATCGACATCACGGCCTCTTGCAGGTCGCGGGTGTTGCGATCCAGGTCGGTCAGGCCGCTGGTCAGCTGCTGGTAGACCACAGGGTCGAGCGAGCGGCTGTTCTGGGCCAGCATGGCCTGGGTGATGACAAGCTCGCCCACCAGGTTGATCAGTTGGTCGACCTTCTCGACCGACACGCGGATGGTCGAGGCCTCCAGGCCCGCCTGCGGCTTGTCGGCCTTGGCGTTAACGGGCTGCTTGGGCGCGGCGGGTTTGGCCGCAGCGGCCGGCTCGGCACCACTGGGCTGAGCGGCGGCAGCCGTCTGGGCTGGCGCGCCCGGGGCATTGTCGAAGAAGCCGTAGCCAGGGGCCTCCACGGGCGGGCCCGGGCGGTCCTCATCGGCCTCGAAAAAGCCGTAGCCAGGATCGGCGGCGGCCTGTGGCGCAGCGCCCAGCGCCACGAACTTCACTTGCTCGCGGGCCACGTGGAAGGTGAACAGGTCCAGCAGGTCCGACTCGGCCGAGGCCGTGCTCACGGTGAAGCGGCGCACACCGGCCAGGGCGGGGTCATCGGGCAGCGGCTCGATGGTGCCCAGGTCGGTGATTTCCTTGAACAGGTCGATCAGGTTGTCGGCCTGGGCGGGGTTGCTCAGCGGGCCGACCTGCAGTTCCACCGTGCGCTGGCCGGTGGTGGGCGCAGCAGCAGATGCGGCGGGTGCAGCAGCCACGGGCACGGCCACCGGCGCGGGCTCGGCCTTGACGGGTGCAGCGGCCACGGCAGGCGCTGCCGGCGGCGGTGTCTCGCCGGCCACGAAGGCGCGGATGTTGATCAACAGCTCGGTCGTGTCGATCACGTCGCTGTTGACGCCCTGGTGGCGGCCCAGCATGGCCTTGAGCGCATCGCCCGAGGCCAGCAGCACATCGACCATGGAGTTGTTGGGCGCCAGTTCGTGGCGGCGCAGCTTGTCCAGCAGCGTCTCCATCTGGTGCGTCAGCTCGGCCACGTCGGCAAAGCCGAAGGTGGCGGCACCGCCCTTGATCGAGTGGGCGCAACGGAAGATGGCATTGAGCTCTTCGTCGTCCGCCTCGGTCAGGTCCAGCTCCAGCAGCAGCTGCTCCATCTGCTCCAGGTTCTCGCCGGCCTCCTCGAAGAAGACCTGGTAGAACTGGCTCAGATCGATGCCTGCATCCATCTGTCCGCTGTCCGTGCTCATCTCTGCCATGACTGGCTCCTGCTGGTAAACCTGGGGGAAAACTCGTTACTGCTCGATCTGGAAAGAGGCCTGGGCCCCCTGTGCTCAGATGACCTTCTTGATCACCTCGATCAGCTTGTTCGGATCGAAGGGCTTGACCAGCCAGCCCGTGGCGCCGGCAGCGCGGCCAGCCTGCTTCATCTGATCGCTCGACTCGGTGGTCAGCATCAGGATCGGCGTGGTCTTGAACTGGGGCGTCTCGCGCAGCTTCTTGGTCAGGCTGATGCCGTCCATGCGGGGCATGTTCTGGTCGGTGAGCACCAGGTCGAAACTGCGGCCCTGCGCCTTCTCGTAGGCGTCCTGCCCATCCACGGCTTCCACCACGTTGTAGCCGGCGCTCTTGAGGGTGAAGGACACCATCTGGCGCATGGAAGCCGAATCGTCGACGGCAAGAATCGAATGCATGGTTCTCTCCGGTGCTTATAGGTGAGAGGCGAAGATCTGTTGGCAGGGCTGGCCTGAAGGGCGATTTGCGACTTTTTCGGCCAAAAACCGCCAGGCTTTAGAACAATTCCACGGAACCGGCGTCCATTTCGTCCTGGGTGACCGGGTTGGGCTTGAGCGGTTCCATCTCCACGATGGCCTCGCCATCGGGGTCATCGCCCATCGCATCGCGGGCGATCTGGTCGGCGCAGTTGCGCAGGCGCTTGCTGGTATGGTGGATGAGCTGGGTGGCCATGTCCTGAAACTGCAGCGCGGTCACGGCCTTGTACAGGGTCTGCAGCGCGCTCTGCATGGAGGTGATGTCCCCCTGCCCGCCATCGATGGCCTGCCCCAGCTGGTGCGCGGTGCCATGGAAGCCCTCCTGCAGCACGCCATAGGCATCGTCGAGCAACCTCTGCAGGCGCTCCAGGTCGTTCGTGGCCATCATCAAGTGATCCTGCAGCTCGGCGGCCACGAACAGGGGGATCTCGCGTGCAACCGGCGAATCTGGGGTTTCTTGAAGAGTCTGCATGGCGGCTCCAAGACCCGAACGTCTGCTGGGATACACACCTGTGTAATCCCCTGGTCCGGATCAACGCACATGATGTGCATGGTTGTTAGAATTTTTCATCTTGTAGCGAGCCAAGTCGTGCCGATGACGCGGTAAAACTTGGCGCAAATCCGGAGATTGAGAGCCCTTAAGTGGATGACGCCCAATCCGATGCCCTGATGCCTCGCCGACTCCGTGTCCTGCACATCGAGGACAACGAGGCCGACCATGCCCTGGTCGCCGCCCACCTTCGCCGTGGCGGCATCGACGCGGACATCGAACGCGTCGAGACCGAATCGGCCCTGACCGAGGCACTCGAGGCCGACTGGGACCTCATCCTCTCCGACTACAACCTGCCGGGCTATTCAGGCCTGGCGGCGCTGGACAAGGTGCGCGCCACCGGCAAGCTCGTGCCCTTCATCCTGGTGTCGGGCGAGATCGGCGAGGACATCGCCGTTCAGGCCATGCGCAACGGCGCCAACGATTACCTGCTCAAGAGCAACCTGGCCCGCCTGGCCCCGGCGGCCGTGCTGGCCATCGAAGCCAACCGCACCCGCATCGCCAAGCAGAAGGCCGATCTGGCCCTGACCCAATCGCGCGAGCAGTTGCGCGAACTCGCACAGCACCTCCAGACCAGCATTGAACAGGAACGGGCGGCCATCGCGCGTGAAATCCATGACGATGTCGGGGGCGCGCTGACCGCCGTCAAGCTGGACCTGGCCTGGATCGTCCGGCATGCGGAAAGCACGCCGGTGGCCGAACGGGCCCTGCAGGCCATGGAAGCCGTGAACATGGCCCATGAGGCCAGCCAGCGCATCATGCACAACCTGCGCCCGGCCATCCTGGAGCAAGGGTTGATCGCCGCGCTGCAGTGGATGACCGACCGCTTTGGCAAGCGCACCGGCGTGGACACCACCTTCCGCACCAGCCACGAAACCCTCACCCTGCCCAACGCCGTGCCGCTGGTGGCCTACCGCTTTGCGCAGGAGGCACTGACCAACATCTCCAAGCATGCCCACGCCGATTGCGTCACGGTCGACCTGACCCAGGCGGGCGGCGTGCTGTCACTGGAGGTGTCCGACAACGGCCGCGGCCTGAGCCAGGACGATCTGGCCAAGGCCCGCTCTTTCGGCATCCGCGGTCTGCGCGAGCGCGCAGAAACGGTGGGCGGCTGGGTCGACATCAGCAGCGGCCCCCAGGGCACAACCCTGATCCTGTCGGTGCCCTTATCCGGCCCCGAGAATGGCTTCATCGATCTCTTCGGTTCAGAATTGATCACCCCGCCGGCCGCCTCCGACCTGGACCCTGACGACCCCACCATCTGGGGGCAACCATGATCAAAGTCATTCTTTGCGACGACCATGCCCTGATCCGTCGGGGCATCCGTGACACTCTGGCCGATGCCAGCGACATCGAGGTCGTGGGTGAGGCGGGTGATTACGGCGAGCTGCGCACCCTGCTGCGCGAGCGCTCCTGCGACGTGCTGGTACTGGACATCAACCTGCCCGGCCGCAGCGGGCTGGACGTGCTGCACGTGCTCAAGGAAGAAGGCACACAGCTCAAGGTGCTGGTGGTGTCGATGTTCCCTGAAGACCAGTACGCCATGCGGGCGCTCAAGGCCGGCGCCAGTGGCTACCTGAACAAGGGCGGGGATGCGGCCCAGATCGTGGCGGCGGTGCGCACGGTGTCGCAGGGCAAGAAGTACGTGACGCCCGAGATGGCGCAGATGCTGGTGGACAATCTGACCACCCCTGCGCCGGAAGATGCCCACCAGAAGCTGTCCGATCGAGAGCTGCAGACGTTGGTGATGATCGCCTCGGGCAAGCGCCTGTCGGACATTGCCGAGCAGTTGCTGCTCAGCCCCAAGACCGTGAGCGTGTACCGCGCCCGGGTCCTGGAAAAGCTGGGGCTGACCAACAACTCCGAACTCACGGTCTACGCGATCCGCAACGGGCTGGTCTGACCAGCCCGCCTGCGCATCTCACGGCGGTGAATGCGGCTCATCCGGCTTGCGCGCGCCCTGCTCTCGCTGGTTCGCCTGGTCGTCCATGATCTCGTACCACATGCCATTCATGATGGCGAAGCTGGCTGCCAGCAGCAGCCCCAGCACCCATGAGAAGTACCACATGACAATTTCCTTTCCTTGCTGGTGACGCGGGGATGGTCAGTAGGCGTGTCCGCCGCGGGTGATGTCGTGCGTCTTGACCTTGCCCCAGATCACGCGATAGACCCAGGCGGTGTAGGCCAGGATCAGCGGTACGAAGATCACCGCGCACACCAACATGATGAACAGCGTCAGGTGGCTGGAGGACGCGTCCCACACGGTGAGCGCCGAGCGCAGATCGGTTGACGAGGGCACGATGAAGGGGAACATCGAGGCCCCCACGCTCAGCACGATGCCGGCCACCGACAGTCCGCTGAAGATCACGGTGAGCCCCTCGCGGCGCAGGCGCAGGCCGAGCAGGGTCAGCAGCGCGCCGGCGAAGCCCGCCAAGGGCGCGAGCATTGTCCAGGGATGTGCCTGGTAGTTGTCCAGCCAACCGCCGGCCACACCGGTGGTCACGCTCTTGAGCAGCGGATTGGAGGGGCCGTCGGCCAGATGTGCGCTGCCGAGCTGATAGCCTGGCACCAGGCGCCACAGCAGCACGCCGGCCAGCGCGTACAGGGCGATGGTGGCCAGCGCGGCGCTCATCGCGAAGCGGCGCGAGCGGTCCGCCACCACCCCGTCGGTCTTGAGCACCAGCCAGGCACCACCATGCATCACCAGCATCGCCACGGACACCAGGCCGCACAGCAGGGCGAACGGGTTCAGCAAGCCGAAGAAGCCGCCCTCGTACACCATCCGCATGTCCTCGGTGAAATGGAAGGGCACGCCCTGCAGCACATTGCCCATGGCCACACCGAAGATCAGCGCAGGCACGATGCCGCCGATGAACAGGGCCCAGTCCCAGGCACTGCGCCAACGCGGACTGTCAGACTTGCTGCGGTACTTGAAGCCCACAGGCCTCAGGATGAGCGCGAACAACGCGGCGAACATGGCCATGTAGAAGCCCGAGAAGGACATGGCATAGACATGCGGCCAGGCAGCGAAGATGGCCCCCCCACCGAGCACCAGCCACACCTGGTTGCCTTCCCAGATGGGCCCGATGGTATTGATCACCACGCGGCGCTCGACGTCCTTGCGGGCCACGAAAGGCAGCAGCGTGCCCACGCCAAGGTCGAAGCCGTCGGTCACGGCAAAGCCCACCAGCAGCACGCCCAGCAGCAGCCACCAGATGATTCTGAGAACGTCGTAGTCGATGAGGGTGTGCAGGATCATGCTGCTTCTCCGTCAGGTTCGAAGGATGCGGGGTGGGTACCGGGCGGGCGCACGCTGCCGATCAGCGGCACCTGTGTCTCATGGGTGGGTGGCGTATCGGGCGCGGGCCCTTTGCGGATGGCCTTGAGCATCAGCTTCATCTCCACCACGATCAACACGCTGTAGACCGCGGTGAAGCCCAGCAGGGTGAACAGCACGGTACCCGCGCCCAACTCGGACACCGCCAGAGCCGTCGGCAGCACGCCTTCCACCGCCCAGGGCTGGCGCCCCAGCTCGGCCACGATCCAGCCGCATTCGGCCGCGACCCATGGCAGCGGGATGGACCACACCGCCACCCTGAGCAGCCAGGGGTGGGCATCGAGCCGGCGGCGCGCCGACAGCCAGAAGAAGGTGGCCGTGAGCACAATGAAGAACAGGCCGAGCCCCACCATCACGCGGAAGGACCAGTACAGCGGCGCCACCTGGGGTACCGTGTCCCACGCGGCCCGGTCGATCTGGGCATCGGTGGCCTGGCGAGGGTCGTCGACGTAGGGCTTGAGCAGCAGGGCATAACCCAGCGACCGGCTCTTCGCATCAAACGAGGCCTGCAGATCTGCCGGTATCGGCACCCCGGCGCCCAGCGCCCGGATGCGTTGCAGCGCGTCGTAGGCCTGCTGGCCCTCCCGGATCCGGCCTTTGGCTGACTCGACCAGGTCGACCATGCCAGGGATCTCGGTGTTCAATGAGCGCGTGCCGATCAGGCCCATCACCCAAGGCACATGCACGGCATAGTGGGTGGTGCGCGCCTCCTGGTCAGGAATCCCGAGCACCGTGAACGAGGCGGGCGCGGGCTCGGTATGCCACATGGCCTCGATGGCGGCCAGCTTCATCTTCTGGTGCTCATTGGCGGCATAGCCGCTTTCATCGCCCAGCACCACCACCGACAGCGACGCGGCCAGACCGAAGGAGGCGGCCACGGTCATCGAGCGCTTGGCCAGCTCCACATGCCGCCCCTTGAGCAGGTACCAGGCCGCCACGCCCAGCACGAACAGCGCAGCCACGGTGTAGCCGGCCGAGACGGTGTGCACGAACTTGGCTTGCGCGACGGGGTTGAACAGCACCTCGTAGAAGCTGGTCACCTCCATGCGCATGGTTTGCGGGTTCAGCTTCGCGCCCACCGGGTTCTGCATCCAGCCGTTGGCGATCAGAATCCAAAGGGCCGAGAAATTGGTGCCCAGCGCGGTCAGCCATGTCACCACGCAGTGGCCCACCCTGGACAGGCGATCCCAGCCGAAGAAGAACATGCCGACGAAGGTGGCCTCCAGAAAGAAGGCCATCAGCCCTTCGATGGCCAGCGGCGCGCCGAAGATGTCGCCCACATAGTGGCTGTAGTAGCTCCAGTTCATGCCGAACTGGAACTCCATCACCAGGCCGGTTGACACCCCCAGCGCAAAGTTGATGCCGAACAGCACGCCCCAGAACTTGGTCATCTGCCGCCAGACGGTGCGGCCGGTCATCACGTAGATGGTCTCCATGATGGCCAGCATCATGGACAGCCCCAGCGTGAGCGGCACGAAGAGGAAGTGGTAGAGCGCAGTCAGCGCGAATTGCAGTCGGGAGAGCCCGACAACATCGAGATCCATGATCAAGGTCCTTTCTTGGATCAGCCTTGGGTGATCAGCTCGGTCATCCGTGGTGCCGCAGGGCGTCGAGCGCTGCGTCGAAGTCAGGGGTGCCGCGGCGCAGGTCGGCCGTCATCTGCCCCTCCGTCATGACGATGAGACGGTCGGCCAGTTCGGCTTCGCGCCGCAGATGGGTCGCGATCAGCACGGTGCGCCCGTTGGCTCGACGGCGCAGGCGTGCCAGCACGTCGGCGGCGGTGGCGTGGTCCAGCCCTTCGGTGGGCTCGTCGAGCAGCCAGACATCGGCCGGGTGCAGCAGCAGGCGCGCGAGGGCCAGACGGCGTGATTGCCCCCCCGACAGGCCTACCCCGCCCTCGCCCAATACCGTGTCCAGGCCTGCGGGCAATGGCCGGATGTCATGGGCCAGGCCGCTGGCCTCCAGCGCCGCCCAGAGTTGCGTGTCGCTGGCGCCCGGGGCGGCCAGCCGGAGGTTGTCGCGCACGCTGTCCTGGAACAGTTGGGTGCGCTGCGTCAGCCAGGTGCTGCGGCACGCCTTCACCTGGCCAGCCTGCACAGGCAGTTCTCCCGCCGCCACAGCCAGCAGGCTGGACTTGCCCGCACCGCTGGGCCCGATCACGGCCACCCGCTCGCCCCGCCCAATGCACAAGGTCACCCCCTGCAGCGCAAGGTGTTCGCGGCCAGGGTGCCGCGCACTCACGTCCTCCAGGCACAAGGCTGGGGTACTGGTGTGGTCAGGCCGCGGGTTGACATCGGCGCCGGCATCACCCCGTGGCCCAGCGGGCACGGACACCGGTTGGGCCGAAGACTCGGGCGCGGCCTCGCGCAAGCGAGGCACCAGTCGGCGCGCGGCCAACCGGGTGCGTGCCGCCTCCAGGGCGCCGCGGCGCAAGGCGCTCCAGGGCTCCAGGGCGCTCAGAGCCATCAGCAGCAGCAGGGCGGCGCCCGGTGCCGACAACGTGCCCCGCTCTGCGAGCACCCCCACGAGCAGCAGTACGGCGCCCACCGTCAAGTGGCCTGCCATCTTGTAGGCGCCACCTGCGAGGGTTTCCAGACGGTTCAGGCTGTCGTCCGCCTCGGCCAGGCGGGCCTCGGCGCGTCGCACGCGATCGGCCTGCGCGCTCAGTCTGCCCGTCATCACCAGATCGGCCTGTCCGGCCACCAGATCGATGAGCTGGGTGCGCAGGCGCTCAAGCAGCAGCCCGCGGCGCAGCGCGGCAGGTCCGGCACGCCGGGCCACGGCCCATGCGATGCCCGCCCCGCACGCCAGCAGCCAGGCCATCAGGCCGAGAGCCCAGTGCCAGTCGAGCGCGGCCAGCACGGCGCTTGCCAGCAAGGTGGCGGCCAAGGCGCCCAGCAGAGGAACCACCACACGCAAGTAGACCGATTCCATCGCGTCGATGTCGCTCGTGAGCCGAAACAGCAGGCGGGCAGGCCGGTGCAGCAGATCGCGCGCCGCCTGCGGTGTGGCCCAGCCGCGGAAGAGGCGCTCACGCAAGGCAGCCAGCACGGCCAAGGTGCCGTCGTGCGTCACGACGCGCTCGCCATAGCGCCCCGCCGTGCGGCCCAGCGCCAGGAGCCGGATGCCGGCGCTGGGGGTGAACACATCGAACGCGACAGCCGCCGCGCCGGCCAGGCCAGCCAAGGCCGTGGCCGTGATGAACCAGCCCGACAGGCCCAGCAAGGCCATGCCTGCCAGCACGGTGCCAGCGCTCAGGCACGCGCCCAGCAGCAGACGCCGGCCAGCCGTCTCGCCGAACAGACCGGCCAGTGTGCGCAGATCCGATTGGTGCTTCATGCGGCTCTCCTGTCAGCGCCAGGCTCGCCCAATCGGATCACACGGCCGACCCGCGCAGCCAGCGCCAGGTCATGGGTGGCCACGATCAGGGTGCGCCCCCGCGCGAGTGTCAGCAGGGCATCGACCACGCTGGACGCCGTGTCCCGATCCAGGTGGGCCGTGGGCTCGTCCACCAGCCACAGACCTGCGGCGGGATCCACCGCCGCCCGCGCCAGTGCCAGGCGCACCAGTTCACCGCCCGAGAGCCCGACACCACCTTCGCCAAGCCGCTCACCGGCTGCGGCGTGGCCCACATGCCCCAGGCGCACGCGCCCGATCACGGCTTCGATCTCGGCGTTGAAGATGCCCGGGCGCCACACAGACACGTTGTCGCCCACCGTGCCGCCAAAAATGTGCGGCGTCTGTCCCACCCAGGCCATGCGTGCGCGCAGTGACGCCGCGCTGCGGTCATCCAGGATGACGCCGTCAATGCGAACGTCACCGCACCTGGGCCGCAGCAGACCTGCGATGAGCGCCAGCAAGGTGCTCTTGCCCGACCCGCTGGGCCCGAGCAAGGCCACGTGTTCGCCGGCCGCAATGCGCAGGTTCAGGGTATCCGGGGCGGTCGGCTCGGCTGCCACGCTGCGCTGGCACCCCAGGCCGCGGATCTCCACCGCAACGGGTGCCGGGTCCTGAATCGGGGGGCATGCGGCGGACTGCTTCACGGCCAAGGGAGCCGCCAAGGCGCCCGGCAGGGTCTGCGCTGGCGCAGACAGACGCGCCAGCGCATCGATCGCCGCCTCGCCCCCAGCACGGTCATGCCAGGCCGCCGCCAGGTCCCGCAGGGGCTCGAAGAAGGCGGGGGCCAGCAGCAGGATGAACAGGCCTTCACCCAGGCTCAGACCTTGCCGCCAAGTGCCGAAGCCGAGTTCACCCAGCAGGTGAAAGCCCACGTACACGGCCACCATCGCCACGGCCAGCGCCGAGAACAACTCCAGCGCGGCCGACGACAAAAAGGCGATGCGCAGCACGCGCATGGTGCTCTCGCGCAGGCTTTCGGCCGAGGCGCGCAAGCGCTGCGCCGTGACATCGACCGCCCCCAGTGCGCGCAGGGTCTCCAGACCGCGCAGCCTGTCCAGCAGGAAACCGTTCATGCCGCCCTGGGCCTGCCACTGCGCCTCGCTGGCAGCCTTGGCGCACCAGCCAATGAAGACCATGGACAAGGGGATGAGCGGCAAGGCCAGGATCAGGATCAGCGCCGCGAGCCAGGAGACACTGGCCACGACGACAGCGATCACGGCGGGCACGACCATCCCGCGCCGCAGCGCGGGCTGGTAACGCGTCAGCCACGGCAGAATGGCCTCAGCCTGCTCGGCCAGGGCGCTGGCCACATGACCTGACGAAGGCGCCGAGCGATCCCATGGCATGCGGCAAGCCACGGCCTGCGCCGTGTCCCGGCGCCAGGCAGACAGAACCTGACGGGCCTGCCGGAACACACGGCGCTCGCCCCAGCCTTCCATCCCGGCACGCGCGGCCCCCAGCACCACGAACCCTGCTGCCAGGCCAAGCATCGAGGCGAGTCCTTGTCCCTGTGCAAGCCGATGAACCGCCAGGGCCAGCAAGGCGGCCTGAGGTATCCACAGCAAGGCGGCCAAGCCAATCATGACCGTTCCTGCCCGACTGGCGGAAGGTTGAAAGCGCAGGGCGCGTGCTCGGGGAATCATGGCAACCGCTCCGATGTCAAACAGGGCGGAAGCCCCAGATGACACCTCAAATCTTTTGAATTTTCAAAACTTTCTGAAATTATGCAACGAACCATCAGGGTTGTCACCTATCATTTGTCACATGCCGGCCACCGTCACAATGCGCTCAACGACATGACCCCTCTTGTTCTCACCTTCGTCAGCCATTTCGGTGAAATGGGCAGCCGCTGGGGCATCAACCGCACAGTAGGGCAGATCTACGCCTTGCTTTTCGTGACCGAGCGTCCCCTGAATGCCGACGAGATCGGTGAGCTGCTGGGCATTTCGCGCTCCAATGTCAGCATCGGGCTGAAAGAACTGCAATCTTGGGGATTGGTGCGGCAAAGCCGTATCGTCGGTGATCGGCGCGAGTACTTTTCCTCGTTGGGCGACGTCTGGGAGATCTTCCGCGTGGTGGCCGCGGAGCGGCGGCGCCGCGAGGTAGCGCCCACACTGTCGGTGCTGCGCGAGTCCCTGCTGGCCAAGCCGACCTCCCCCGAAGACCAGTTTGCCCAACAACGCATGCGCGACATGCATGAGCTGGTTGATCTGGCCAACACCTGGTTCGATGATCTGCAGCGTCTCTCGCCCGAATCACTGGCCCAGCTGATGAAGATGGGCACCCAGGTCCAGAAGCTGCTCAATGCGAAAGACAAGCTCCTGGGCGGCGGTCGCCCCAAGGCCAGGGCCGCCAGCCGCCAGGACGAAACCTGACAGCCCTTGGGCGCCAGCCGCGTCTGCCCTCGCCCATGAAAAAAGGCTCCGATGGAGCCTTTTCTTGGTTGGCATGCGGATCAGGCCCAGAGGCGCGAAGTCCCGGGCCGCATCGCCTCACTCTTCCAGCAAGGAGCGCAGCATCCAGGCGGCCTTTTCGTGCACGTCCAGGCGCTGGGTCAGCAGGTCGGCGGTGGGCTCGTCGGAGGCCTTGTCCACCAGCGGGAACAGCGAGCGAGCGGTACGCGCCACGGCCTCGTGGCCGGCCACCAGCGTGCGGATCATCTCCTTGGCCTTGGGCGGCTCGCTGGGCGCATCCGGCAGGGTGCTGAGCTTGCGGAAATCGCCAAAGGAGCCGCTGGCGCACACGCCCAGCGCACGGATGCGCTCGGCGATCGGGTCCACCGCGTTCCACAGCTCGGTGTACTGGTCCATGAACATCACGTGCAGCGTGTTGAACATCGGACCCGTCACGTTCCAGTGGAAGTTGTGCGTGGTCAGGTAGAGCGTGAAGGTGTCGGCCAGCAGGCCGTTCAGGCCCTTGGCGATGGCCGCACGGTCCGGGCCGGAAATGCCGATGTCGATCGAGGCGACAGCCTTGACAGCAGTCTTGGCGGGTGTCTTGGCAGGGGCTTTGGCAGCAGGTTTCTTGTCGGATTTCGCCATGGTGCGATGACTCCTGGATCCTAGGGGTTGGCTTGAGGCTTCATCGTAGCGTCTTTGCAGACGCTGCCGACACAAGGTAGATCAATACCGTACCGAAGAGGCAGGTCGGCCTCGCCCATCCGGCAGGGCCGCCATTGATGTACTCAGTCCGTGGGGGTCAGCTTGGCCACGCTCAACATCAGCCACTTGGTGCCATGCCGCCCGAAGTTGACCTGCACGCGCGCATCGGGGCCCTGGCCTTCCAGCGTCAGGATCACGCCTTCACCGAACTTGTTGTGGAACACGCCCTGGCCCACCTTGAAGCCGTTCTCGGTCTTGGCTTCGGCCATGCGACTGGGGAGCGGCGCGGTCAGGTCCTTGAAGTTGTCTTCGCCACGGGCCTTGCCGCCGTAGGGCGAGCCACCGCCACCGCCGCCACGCCAGGGCTGCGCCCCAGCGCCCACCATCGAGCCCAGCCCACGTCCGCTGGCCCAGGCCTCCTGGTACTGTCGCGCATAGCCTGAGCCGAAGCCCTGGTTGCGCGGGGTCAGCCACTTCAGCGCCTCTTCGGGCAGCTCGTCCAGGAACCGGCTCTTGAGGTTGTAGCGCGTCTGGCCGTGCAGCATGCGCGTCTGGCAGAAGCTGATGTGCAGCTTTTTGCGGGCCCGGGTGATGGCCACGTACATCAAGCGGCGCTCTTCTTCCAGGCTGTCACCGTCATTCATCGAGTTCTCGTGCGGGAAGAGGCCTTCTTCCAGCCCGGTGATGAACACATTGTCGAACTCCAGCCCCTTGGCCGCGTGCACCGTCATCAGTTGCACGGCATCCTGGCCGGCCTGGGCCTGGTTGTCACCGGCCTCCAACGCGGCATGCGTCAGGAAAGCCACCAGGGGCGAGACGATCTCGCCCGTCTCGGCATCGGGCAGCGTGTCCACGCGGGCCACCGCAGCGGGCAGTCCCTGCGCGATGCTGCCCACGGGTTCGTCCACCGGCAGGGCCACGGCGTCCTTGCCAAAGCCCTCCTGCGTCACGAAGGCCTCGGCGGCGTTGACCAGTTCGGCCAGGTTCTCCAGGCGCTCCTGGCCTTCCTTCTCGGTGCGGTAGAAATCGGCCAGGCCGCATGCCTCCACCACGTGCTCGATGATGTGACGCAAGGTAAGGCCGCGCGTGGCGTCGCGCATGCCATCCACCTTGGCCACGAAGGCCTGCAGGTTGGCGCCGGCCTTGCCGGGCACGGCCGTCACGCTCTGGGCCAGGCTGCGGCCGCTGGTGCGGGCCGTGTCCTGCAGCACTTCGATCGTGCGGGCACCAATGCCGCGCGCCGGGAAGTTCACCACGCGCAGGAAGCTGGTGTCATCGTTCGGGTTCTCGATCAGGCGCAGGTAGGCCAGGGCATGCTTCACCTCGGCGCGCTCGAAGAAGCGCAGGCCGCCGTACACCTTGTAGGGCACGCCGGCATTGAACAAAGCCGACTCGATCACGCGTGATTGCGCATTGCTGCGGTAGAGCACGGCCACTTCCTTGTAGGCCTGGCCTTCGCGATGCATCTGGCGGGCTTCATCGACCAGCCATTGGGCCTCGGCGTAGTCGCTGCTGGCCTCGTACACGCGCAACGGCTCGCCGGCCCCCGCGTCCGTGCGCAGTGTCTTGCCCAGGCGGCGGCTGTTGTGGGCGATCAGCGCGTTGGCTGAATCCAGGATGTGCCCGAAGCTGCGGTAGTTCTGCTCCAGCTTGATCACGCCGGGCACCTTGTACTCGCGCTCGAAATCGGCCATGTTGCTGACCTGCGCACCGCGGAAGGCATAGATGCTCTGGTCGTCGTCGCCCACCGCCATCACGCTGGTGCCGGTTTCTTCCGGGCGGCCGGAAAACATCTTCAGCCAGGCGTACTGCAGCTTGTTGGTGTCCTGGAACTCGTCAACCAGGATGTGGCGAAAGCGTCGCTGATAGTGCGCGCGCAGCTCAGGGTTGTCGCGCATCAGTTCGTAGGTGCGCAGCATCAGTTCGGCGAAATCGACCACGCCTTCGCGGGTGCACTGGTCTTCATAGGCCTCGTAGACGCTGAGCTGCAGCCGGCCCAGTTCGTCGCGCGGCACGATGTCCCTCGGGCGCAGGCCGTCTTCCTTGGCATTGGCGATGAACCAGGTGGTCTGCTTGGGGATCACCTTCTCCTCGTCGTACTTCAGGCCCTTGATGACGCGCTTGACGGCCGAGAGCTGATCCTGCGTGTCCAGGATCTGGAAGGCCTGCGGCAGCCCAGCCAGCTTGGCATGCGCCCGCAGGAAGCGGTTGCACAAGCCGTGGAAGGTGCCGATCCACATGGCGCGCGCGTTGATGGGCAGCATGGCCGACAGGCGGGTCAGCATTTCCTTGGCCGCCTTGTTGGTGAAGGTCACGGCCATGATGCCGGCTGGCGAGGCCTGCCCTGTCTGCAGCAGCCAGGCAATGCGGGTGGTCAGCACGCGCGTCTTGCCCGAGCCAGCGCCCGCCAGGATCAGCCAGGGGCCGGGCGGCGCCGTCACAGCGGCCAGCTGTTCCGGGTTGAGCCCTTTGAGCAAGGCAGAGGCAGGGGCGGCCAGGAGGTCAGGCAAGCGGTCATCATCAGGAAAATTCATCCAAAAATTGTAGGCGCCCCGAGCGTCTGGGGTAAATTCTCGCCACTGGACACAAATATTCACAGGCATTCAAGGGAGAGTTGTTCATGCCGCAACCCAGTCAGCCAGGCGCTCTGGGTGACGCTCACGCGTCGCCCCTCATCACCGACAACCCGGGCCAGGCGCGCCCCACACAGCGCTATCCGGTCGAGTTCACCGGCTCGGGCAGCGAGTACTTCCGCATCTGGATCGTCAACCTGCTGCTCACCCTGGTCACCTTCGGGCTGTACTACCCCTGGGCCCGGGTGCGCAAGTTCCGCTACTTCTATGGCAACACGCACGTGGCTGGCCATGCGCTGGATTTCCATGGCGACCCCAAGCGCATGCTGCGCGGCTTCCTGCTCGTGGGCGCGCTGTTCATCGCCTACAACATGGCGTCCAGCGTGTCCCCCACCGCAGGCGGCATTGCCGGCCTGATCTTCATGGCGGTGTGGCCTGCACTGTTGCGTGCCTCGTTGCAGTTCCGGCTGGCCAACACCAGCTGGCGCGGGCTGCGCTTCCAGTTCACGGGCTCCATGAAGGGCGTGTACCTGGCCTTTGCCATCCCGGTGCTGGTCTTGATCGCGGCGGTGGCCGCAGGCATCGGGCTGGTCCTCACCCGCCACACGGCGGGCATGGTCGGGGGTGCCATCCTGATGGCCCTGGCCTACGTGGCCGTTGGCCCGTACATCTTCTACCGCTTCAAGAAGTATCAGCACGAGAACTACGTGTACGGACAGGTGCAGACGGCGTTCCGCGTCAGTTTTGGCGATGTGTTCAAGGTGTTCGCCAAGACGGCGGGCGTGGCCATCGCCGTGGCGATGCTGGGCGGCACGCTGGTGGCCGTCCTGCTGGCGGCTGGCATCGTTGAAAGCAGCCGGCCTGGCGCCTCGTGGATGCAGTCTCCGCTGATCGCGCCCGTCATGTTCGCCGTGATCCTGGCCATCTACGCAGTGCCCATTCCCTATTGGCAATCGCGCATGCAGAACCTGGTCTGGACACAGACCGGCAGCCGTGACCTGCGCTTCAAGAGCCACCTGGGCTTTGGGCCCCTGTTCAGGCAGACGCTGATCAACTGGACCTTGATGGTGCTCACGCTGGGGTTCTACTGGCCCTTTGCCGCCATTGCCATGGCCCGTTTGCGCCTGCAGGCCGTGACCGTTCACGCCCGGATCGACCTGGACACCCTGGTGTCGCGCCAGAAGGCGGCGCAGCACCGTGAAGGTGCAGGCGACGCGGCCGTGGACATGGCTGGCATCGATTTCGGCCTGTGACGCCTTGCTGGCGTGCCACTTGCCCAGGACATGGCTGACACACCGCTGATCGCCGATTACTTCGATGGCCGGCACGCGCAAGCCATCCCGGTCGAGTTGAGCGTGCATGGCGACATGCTGCAGCTCACTGGCGCGGCGGTGAGCCACCAGATCCCGTTGCGGGCGATCCGCTGGCCCGAGCGCACGCGGCATGGTGCCCGCATCGCCCAGTTGCCTGATGGTGCAGCCTTGCATGCCCGCGTACCCGCCGAATGGGACCAGTGGGCCCGCCTCCACGGCATCGGCGAAGGCTGGGTGGTGCAGGTGCAGCAGAGCTGGCGCCTGGTCGGTGTGGCCGTGGTCGTTCTGCTGGTGCTGTGTGTGGCCGGCTACCTGTGGGGGCTGCCCCTGGCCAGCCGTGGCGTGATGGCCGTGATGCCCCGCTCGGTCGATCAGCAGGTCGGAGCGATCGCCATGCGCTCCGTGGAGGACACCTGGCTGCACCCCAGCAAACTCCCCAAGGCCGAGCAGGAGCGCCTGCGCGCGCTGTTCCTGCAGGCACAGGCGCGGTGGCAAACCACTCAGCCGTCCGGCACCCCTGCACTGCCCGTCAAGATCCACTTTCGCCACGCGCGGATCGGTCCCAACGCCTTTGCACTGCCAGACGGCAGCCTGGTGTTCACCGACCAGTTGGTCAAGCTGTTCAAGGGGCGAGACGAGGTGCTGGTGGGCGTGTTCGCCCACGAGCTGGGCCATGTCCGGCACCGGCACGCCATGCGTCTGCTGGTGCAATCGGGCTTGCTGGGCGCGGCAGCCAGCGTGGCTTTCGGGGATTTCAGCCAGGTGCTGGCGGCGACGCCTGCCCTGCTGGGCCACATGGCCTATTCAAGGGATTTCGAACGCGAGGCCGATGACGCCTCCATCGAGCTGCTGCGGGCCAACCACATCCGCCCTTCCGTGATGGCGGGCCTGTTCGAGGAACTGGCCGCGTATCGGCGTCGCCCGCCCCCTGACGAGGATGACAGGAAGCCCAAGGACGCATCCAACGATTCCCGGGAGGGTTCATCAGACACGGAAGCCGACGACGATGACGAGGACTTCGGCATCGCCTTCAGCAGCCATCCGGCCGACGCAGAGCGCATCGCGCGCTTCAAGGAGGCGGACCAGCGCTGAAACACGCCGGCCCGCCGCAGAGCGCTCATGACGGGCCCGTTTGGCCTGAATGGATCAGCGTGGCCCGCGCAGTGCCTGCACCCGTTGCCAGGTCTGCCACAGCCACAGGCCGCGCTGCGCCAGCAGGTTCAGGCTGCGCGGACGCCAGAACAGCAGCGCCAGCGCCGCGCCCCCCAGCAGCATGGGATGCGCGCGCGCCCAGGAGGTCACACCCTGCAGCCGCTGCTGAGCAGTGGCCACGGGTGACAGCGTCTGGGTAACTTGCTCCGCCAGGTTGTGGCGCAGCAGCGCGCTGTGCAGTTGCAGGTAGCGCTTCTTGAGCGCCAGTTGCTCATCGGTCAACATGGGCTCACTCCTGCATTGGGGGCCTGGGCTGGCCGGCCACGCGCGCAGCCGCCTCGGCCAGGGCCTTGCGGTCACCTTCGAGCTCGGCGATGCTGGCCGACAGCAGACCACCAGTGCCGGTGAGCAATTTGCCCACCCGCTGCCAGGCCAGACCCCCGATCACCAGGAACAACACGGTGATCGCGCCCAGCACCACCACGCGGTCATCCCAGAACAGCACGGTGACGAACAAGGCCAGGAACACCAGGCTGAAGCAGGCCATCAGCACGGCCACCGCTCCCCAGCCCATCACGGCCAGCAGGCGGCGCTTTTCCTCTTCCAGCTCGACGGCCGCGAGCTCCACCCGCGTCTGCACGATGGCGATCACCGTGGCCAGAAGGTTCTGGGCGGAGGCCCACAGACCGCCCGTCAGGGGCGGGGGCGAGATCGGCGGGGGGGTCTGTCCCGCCACGGTCAGCGGCGCCCGATCAGCAGCCCCACCAGCAAGCCCACGCCCGCGGCGATGCCCACGGAGGACCAGGGGTTCTCGTGCACGTACTCGTCGGTGGCCTTGGCCGTGGCCTTGGCGCGTTCAACCACGGCGTGCTGCACATTGATCAGGCCATCCTTGGCCTGGCTCAGGCTGGCCTGCACACGGGCGCGCAGTTCGGCCACGCCCTCGCCGGCCTGACCGGCGGTCGCCTGCAGCAGGGCCTCGGCATCGGCGACGACCAGTTTCAGATCAGCCATCAGCTTTTCGCGGTGTTCGGCGGTGTCATTCATCGTTAGCTCCTTTTTCTAGGGTAATGAAACGTTGCAATTGGAAAGCGCTGGTCAGTGCAGCACCAGAAGGGGTACCTTGCTGTGGGACAGCACGCTCTTGGTCAGAGAACCGTTGATCAGGGCATCCAGCCCATGCCGGCCATGCGTGGCCATCACGATCAGGTCGCATTTCTGGCGCTGAGCGATGTCCACTATGGCCTGCTGCACGTTGTCGGACACCATGAACTGCCCATCGAAGGGCACGCCAGCGGCCACGGCACGGTCGGCGAACGCCTTGAGCACTTCGCGCGCGTGGGCTTCGCAGCGCTCCTGGTGCTCCTTGGAGGTCTCGACGTAATAGGGCACGGCCATCTGCTCGACCACCAGGGGCGGCAGGGGCGGCTCGACCGTGAACCCGGTGATCGAGGCACCCAGCATCTTGGCCAGGCCGATGCTGTGCTCGATGCACTTGTCCGACAGATCGCCGCCATCCACCGGAACCAGGATGTGTTCGAACATGGGCTGTGTCTCCTTCTGAAGATCTTGCTGCGGCACAGGCCTCTTGGCTTGAATCGTGAGTTGATGCACAGGGTGTGCGAAGCCCATCTTAGTGCCATGGGATCCCCCTGTGTAAAGCCCACCTTGACAGCGCGGATGAACCTTTCGATTCCTTGAGGCATCGCAATCAGGTGGTAATGCGCCGAAGAGCGCCGGGAAGCGCCATCGCCGCCTAAAATCACGGGATCCCGCCCAGAACACCCTTCGCGCACGGCCGCTGACCGTGACCGCGATCCCCAGCGCTTGCGCTGCGCCGACCACCGAACATGACCGAACTCGCCAAATCCTTCGATCCCGCCCCCATTGAAGCCAAGTACGGCCCGCTGTGGGAGCAGCGCGGTCTGTACGAGCCCACGCTGGATGAAGCCAAGCCCTCCTTCAGCATCCAGTTGCCCCCGCCCAACGTGACCGGCACGCTGCACATGGGCCACGCCTTCAACCAGACCATCATGGACTCGTTGACGCGCTACCACCGCATGCGCGGCTTCAACACCCTGTGGGTGCCCGGCACCGACCACGCCGGCATCGCCACGCAGATCGTGGTGGAGCGCCAGTTGCAGGACAAGGGCACCGAAGGCCAGAAGACCCGCCACGACCTGGGCCGCAAGAACTTCGTCGCCAAGATCTGGGAGTGGAAGGAAGAAAGCGGCTCGACCATCACCCGCCAGATGCGCCGCATGGGCGATTCGGTCAGTTGGTCGCACGAGTACTTCACGATGGACGAGAAGCTGTCCAACGTGGTCAACGACACCTTCGTCAAGCTGTACGAGCAAGGCCTGATCTACCGCGGCAAGCGCCTGGTCAGCTGGGACCCGATCCTCAAGTCCGCCGTGTCGGATCTGGAAGTCGAGAGCGAAGAGGAAGACGGCTCGCTCTGGCACATCCGTTATCCGGTGGAAGGCGGCAGCGACACCCTGGTCGTGGCCACCACCCGCCCCGAGACCATGCTGGGGGACACCGCCGTGATGGTGCACCCCGAAGACGAGCGCTACAGCCACCTCATCGGCAAACAGGTTCGCCTGCCCATCACAGGCCGCCTGGTGCCCGTGATCGCCGACGACTACGTCGACAAGACCTTCGGCACTGGCGTCGTCAAGGTCACGCCGGCGCACGACACCAACGACTACCAGGTCGGCCTGCGCCATGACCTGCCCATGATCACCATCTTCACGCTCGAGGCGAAGGTGGTGGACGACCTGGCCGACATCCCCGCCGATCTGCGCGGCCTGGACCGCTTCGTGGCCCGCAAGAAGATCGTCGCCCAGTTGGAGGCCGACGGCCTGCTGGTCGAGGTCAAGAAGCACAAGCTGATGGTGCCGCGCTGCGCCCGCACCGGCCAGGTGATCGAGCCCATGCTGACGGACCAGTGGTTCGTGGCCATGACCAAACCGGGCCCCTCGGGCAAGAGCATCGCCCAGCAGGCCATCGACGTGGTCGAGCGCGGCGAGGTCAAGTTCGTGCCCGAGAACTGGGTCAACACCTACAACCAGTGGATGAAGAATATCCAGGACTGGTGCATCAGCCGCCAGCTGTGGTGGGGCCACCAGATCCCGGCCTGGTACGGCACGGGTGGTGAGCTGTTCGTGGCCACGTCCGAAGACGAAGCCCGCGCCAAGGCCACGGCCGCCGGCTACACGGGCGATCTCACGCGCGATGAAGACGTGCTGGACACCTGGTACTCATCCGCGCTGGTGCCCTTCTCCACCCTGGGCTGGCCTGAAAAGACCATCGAGCAGGACCTCTTCCTGCCTTCCAGCGTGCTGGTCACCGGCTACGACATCATCTTCTTCTGGGTCGCCCGGATGATCATGATGACCAAGCACTTCACCGGCAAGGTGCCCTTCAAGCACGTGTACATCCACGGCCTGGTGCGCGACGCCCAGGGCCAGAAGATGTCCAAGTCCGAAGGCAATGTGCTGGACCCGGTCGACCTGATCGACGGCATCGCGCTGGCCCCGCTGCTCGAGAAGCGCACCACCGGCCTGCGCAAGCCCGAGACCGCACCCAAGGTGCGCAAGAACACCGAGAAGGAGTTCCCCGACGGCATTCCCGGCTACGGCGCGGATGCCCTGCGCTTCACCTTCGCTGCGCTGGCCAGCCTGGGCCGCAGCATCAACTTCGACAGCAAGCGCTGCGAGGGCTACCGCAACTTCTGCAACAAGCTCTGGAACGCCACGCGCTTCGTGCTGATGAACTGCGAAGGCCAGGACTGCGGCCTGAAGGCCCACACCGCCGGTGTCTGCGCCACGGGCGAGTACCTGGCATTCAGCCCCGCCGACAAGTGGATCGTCAGCGAACTGCAGCGCGTTGAAGCCGCCGTGGAACAAGGCTTCGGCGAGTTCCGGCTGGACAACGTGGCCAACGCCATCTACCAGTTCGTGTGGGACGAGTACTGCGACTGGTACCTGGAGATCGCCAAGGTGCAGATCCAGACCGGCTCCGAGGCCCAGCAGCGCGCCACCCGCCGCACGTTGATCCGCGTGCTGGAGACCGTGCTGCGCCTGCTGCATCCCATCACGCCCTTCATCACCGAAGAGCTGTGGCAGACCGTGGCCCCCGTGGCCGGCCGCAAGGCCGCCGACCAGGAAGCCTTCCTGATGCTGGCCGACTACCCGCGCCCCGACCTGGGCCGCGTGTGCGCGGAATCCGATGCCTGGGTGGCCAAGCTCAAGGCCATGGTGGGCGCCGTGCGCACCTTGCGTGGCGAAATGAACCTCTCGCCCGCTGAACGCGCGCCCCTGCTGACCACGGGCGATGCGGCCTTCCTCACGCAGGCCGCCCCCATCCTCAGGGCGCTGGCCAAGCTGGGCGACGTGCAGGTGCTCGACGAAGCCGCCTTCGCTGCCGCGACAGCGGCTGCCCCGGTGGCCGTGCAGGGCGATGCCCGCCTGGCCCTGCACGTCGAGATCGACGTCGAGGCCGAGAAAGAGCGCCTGGGCAAGGAGATCAAGCGTCTGGAAGGCGAGATCACCAAGGCGCAGGCCAAGCTGGGCAACGAAAGCTTCGTGGCCCGCGCGCCGGCCGCCGTGGTGGAGCAGGAAAAGCAGCGCATGGCCGACTTCAGCGCGGCGCTGGAGCGTGTGCGCTCGCAGTTCCAGCGTCTGGCGTGAGCTTGGGCGTGATGATCAATGTTGCGAGGGCGGCTACACCCTTGCACAGCCATGCGGGCTAGCCGCCTGCCGGCGCATCACTTTCTGGCCGGGGGATAACGCCGGCCACGTCCAGCTGCATCATGATCATGTTGACCAGGGCGCCCACTGAAGGGCGGCCCGTGTCCACGGTGTAGTGTGCCGTCTGCTCGTACAGCGGGTGACGCTGCTCATAGAGCTCCCGCAATTTAGCCATAGGGTCGGCCACCTGCAGCAAAGGGCGTTGCGTGTCGTGACGCAGCCTGCGGTAGAGCTCGTCGGGGCTTGAACGCAAGTACACCACCGTGCTGCCTTCGCGCAGCCGCGCCCGATTGGCCGGGCGAAGCACGGCGCCTCCCCCGGTGGCAATCACCTGCATCTTGGCGTCGTGGGGCTGGGCGGCGAGCAGTTCATCGATGACAGCCTCTTCAATGTCTCGAAACGCCGCTTCTCCGTACTGCTCGAAATAAGAACGGATCGGCATGCCGATCCGTTCTTCGAGCACGGCGTCGGAATCGACAAACCGTGCATTCAGGCGCCTGGCCAACTGGCGCCCGACGGTGGATTTGCCACCGCCGGGTAGGCCGATCAATGAGATCAGTTGAGACGTCAAGTCAATTGGTTATTTTCAAGAAATCGTTGGTTGTGAACTTCGTACCACCCATTGTGAACGAAATATCCACACTTCCCCCTGCTGTCAGAGGTGTGTCGCAGGCTGAACGCTGAGCAGTCACAACGTGCAACGTCGGTACAGTGGCAGTACTTGGAATGGGCGTATTGCTGACAGACACCGTTCCGCCAGACGCATTTGTTGCTACCTCAACAATTGAACCGGAAGCAATGGGATTACCACCCAATGCATCAGCATTGGTATTCGCGTCCCTCACGCAGAACGCATACGAGACCCGGCATGTAGTCCCACTCAAGTCCAATGTTGCTGCGGGCAACGAGGCAATGGGCGTAGAAGTGCATTGATACCCGCCTCCGGGAACCGCATTGGCAGCGTAGAAGCGCGGCGCTGATACGGTGTTGGAAAGATAGAAGCGGTTGCTTGCTCTGACATAGGTGTTGGAATCCCAGACCCCATTGGCTGCAGCGCCGGTGATGTACTCCCCACTCGCCGTGTCAAGCACGCCATTTTCATTCTTGTCCAGATAGACCTCGCCCAAATCATTGAAGGCCTCTCCAAGGTCGTATCCAAGATCAGCGTTTGCGTCTGTGTACGACTCCTCGCCGACTGCGTACGCCACCACTTCGACGCGGCCATTAGCAGGTCGCGGATTGCTGACCACAAACTTCACGGGAGTACACACCGAATCGACTGTTGTACAGGACGCAGGGATCACACTCCCGCCTTCAGCCACCAGGTTCACGCGCGTGCCGTCCGGAACGGGGTTACCAAATCGATCACTCAACTGGATACGCAAGTCGCTGTCATCCCCATCCAGATTGCCGTTCATCGCATACTTTTCAGCAGAAAAGCTCACCGCATCATTGGTCGGCAGGCCGGCATTGATGGTCAATGTATTTGAGACTGTTGAAAGCGAACTATCGGAAGCCAATGCTGCGCGCACCCTGACCGGCGAGGGGGTGCTCTTAGCCGACACCGAAACCTGTGCAAAGCCCGACGCATCTGTCGTGCCCTGCGTCTGATTCAGTGTGGCGATGTTTGGCTGATCGAGCGAGAAATCAACCACCACGTTGGGCTTGCCTACACCGTTCTCGTCTACCACCTTGAATGAGACGATTGACGATACCGGGCACCCGCTTCCTGCCAGACAAATCGATTCAGGCGTAGCACTTGCAAACTGAATGGCTCGGGTAAGCGGAGCAGCAACTGCCAAATTGACAGATTGGTTCTGACTCGTGCCCACAATCCGCACACTGACAAGGTCATTAGCGGAGCACCCCTGATCCTGATAGGAAACCGTTCCAGTGGTTGAAGTCAGTGTCAAGGTGCTTGGCGAGATCACTGCCTTGTTGGCCGCCGAACAGGTCGAACTGACAGCAATCGCCACCGGACTTGCACTCGAAGCGCCAGAGACCGTGAAATTGATCGCCGTGGACTGGTAGGCGGCAAGCGTTGGGCTGGCTGCACTGACTGAATTCAATGTGACATTGATGGCCGACACAGAAAATGTCGCTTTGGCTGTCAAGGTGCCAGCCGATGTGTCTGCCGAAGCATTCACGTAAGCTGCACCGCTCACGGAACTGGAGGTTGGGGTCAGCGTGCTGGATGCCTCACCATTGCTGTTGGTAATGGCCGTGACGGGATTCAGCGAGGCGATGGCAGCAGAAGTGCCTGAGAGCGAGAACGTCACCAGCGCACCCGGCACTACTGCCCCGGCAGCGTTCTTCACGACCGCAGTGACCGTACCAGGTGAAGACGAGCTGATCTGCGCAGTAGACAGGCTCATCAAGACACTGCCGCCGCTGTTACTGACAGCACCCGTGGTGCCGCTATCGATCACACCGTCGTCATCGCCACTACCGCCCCCGCTCCAAGGCGGCGTCCCAGCGTCACCGCCACCACCACCACAAGCGCTCAGCAGGGCCGCGCAAGACATCACCAAGGCCGCGGCCCGAATTTTCTGAATAGTCATTTGAATCAATCCCTAAACCATCATCAACGCAGCGCGGAGCGCTCACTCACCACCTTGGGTGTCAAGAAGATCAGCAGTTCAGATTTGTTGGAGGTGAGCGAGGTGTTCTTGAACAGATGCCCCACCACGGGCAGATCGCCCAGCAGCGGCACCTTGTTCTCGCTCTTGCTGTCCGTCTGCACAAAAATGCCGCCGATCACCACCGTGCCGCCATTTTCCACCAGCACCTGCGTCTGCACGTGCTTGGTGTCGATGGCGTAGCCGGCTGTGGTCAGCAGGCCCACGCTGTCCTTGTTCACGTCGACGTCCAGGATGATGCCGCCCTCGGGTGTGATCTGGGGCGTGACCTCCAGCTTGAGGTTGGCCTTGCGGAAGGCGATCGAGGTGGCGCCGCTCGATGAAGACACCAGGTAAGGCAGTTCCGTGCCCTGCTCGATCAAGGCCTTGACCTGATCAGCGGTGATCACGCGCGGGCTGGAGACGATGCGGCCACGGCCATCGGCCTCCAGGGCGGACAGTTCCAGGTTCAGGAAGCGGTTGGCGCCTGCGCTGAACAATGACACGGCAAACGTGGTGGGGTTCACCGAATTGATGGGGTCGGCCGGCAGGCTGACGAAATTGCTGTTGGGATAGAGCGTCGCGCCGGTAGCGCCCGTCACCTGCAGCGTCTGCTGGCCCACGGCCTGGTAGTTGCCGCCGATCGTGACGCGGTTGTCGCCGCCCACGCCATAACCCGGTGTGCCCCCCTGGATGCCGCGCATGTCGACCGCGCCCAGACGCACCCCCAGCGTGCGGCCGAAGCGGTCGTCGGCCTCGACGATACGCGCCTCGATCAGCACCTGGCGAACCGGGATATCGACCTTGGTGATCAGTTGCTGGATCTCTTCCAGCTTGGAGGGGATGTCACTGACGAACAACTGGTTGGTGCGGGTCTCGAACAGCACGCTGCCGCGCTCGGACAGCATCTTCGTGGTGGTCGAACCACTGCCACCGCTGCCGCCACCAGCCAGACTTTGCCCCGTCAGGCCCTTGGCGATGTCTTCCGCCTTGACGTAGTTCAACTGGAAAGCCTGGGTACGCAGCGGCTCAAGCTTGGCCACCTCGACCTTGGCCTCCAGGTCCATCTTCTCCTTGGCGTTGATCTCGTCCTTGGGCGCGATCCACAGCACATTGCCGCTCTTGCGCACACCCAGGCCCTTGGCCTGCATGATGATGTCCAGCGCCTGGTCCCATGGCACATCCTTCAGACGCAGGGTGACGGTGCCCGTCACGGTGTCGCTGGTCACCACGTTGAAGTTGGTGAAATCCGCGATGACCTGCAGCAGCGCCCGCACTTCGATGTTCTGGAAGTTCAGGGACAGCTTCTCGCCCGAGTAACCAGGACCTTGGGTGAGCTTGTTGGGATCGACCTTCTGGCGGCGAACTTCCAGCACGAACTGGTTGTCGCTCTGGTAGGCCGAGTGTTCCCAGGTGCCCCGGGGTTCCACCACCAGGCGGACACGCTCGCCCACCTGCGATGCGGTCATGGATTGCACAGGCGTGCCGAAGTCCGTCGTGTCAAAACGGCGGCGCAGGCGATCAGGCAGGCTGGCCCGCAGAAACTCGACGACCAGGTTCTGCCCTTGCTGCTTGATGTCTACACCCACCTGATTGTTGGGCAGCTCAACCACGACACGACCCGCACCATCACTGCCACGGCGGAAGTCGATGTCCTTGAGGTCCAGCGTGACGGCATTGCGGCTTTCAGCGAAGTGCACGGTCTGTGCCTCACCCAGGGGCTTGGCCGCAGGGGCTGCCGGGGAGGCGACCGGCGCTGCTTCTGCAGACGCAGTGCCGTTGTCCAGCGTCAGCAGCAGCACCTTGCCCTGCAGGCTGGCGCGGTAGGAAGAAGGCTGGCGCAGGTTGAGCACCAGGCGGGTGCGTTCACCCGCCTGCGCGACGCTCACCGTGCGCAGATTGCCCTGGTTCACATCCACCGAATTGCGGCCCAGTGCGTTGCCGACACCGGGCAGGTCAATGGCGATGCGTGGCGGCGCCTGCACGGCAAAACCTGCTGGCAGCGATGCCAGGGGCTCACTCAGCTCGATGCGTACCACGTCGGTGCCCGCCTGCTGGCTGGCCGTGACGGACTGGATGGTCGGCGCAGCCATCGCGCAGGTGGCCACCACAGTGGCTACACAGCCACCTACCCACTTGAACATGGTGTTCATGGTCATCACGCCCCCTCCTGGAGTTGCAAGGCGGCAGGCCGCTCGATCCATTCGCCAGCTGCGTCCTGCACAATCTCGCGCAGCTCGATTTCCGTCTCCGTGACCTTCATGATCTTCCCAAAGTTCTGTCCGAGGTAGTCACCCACCTTGACCTGATAAAGAAGGTTGTCGACCTTCAGCAATGCGTACTGCACACCCCGACGGTTCACGCTGCCCACCATGGACATGCTGTCCAAGGGGAAGGCCTCCAGCGGCTGCTTGCGGCGGCTCAGTTCGGAGGCCACGGCCGAGTTGGGCTGAGAGCGATCCTGCTTGAGCACCACGATCAGCTTCTGCGCGCTGAAGGGCTCGACCGTTTCGCCCGTCTCATAGCCTTGAGGGTTGAACTTCTGAGGAGGAGAAATGGGCTGCACGCTGGGTTGAGCCTGCGCACGCTCCTGCGCCATCCAGGACTGCAATTCATCTTGCTGCCCAGAGCAGCCGGACAGGACCGCCACAACGCCCAGCAGCATCCCATGTGAGAGTCTGGACATCATTTTTTCTGGTCCTTCTTCTTGGCCTTGTCGGCCTTCTGCTGATCCAGTTCGGCCTGATCCAGGTAGCGGTAGGTGCGTGCCGTGGCTTCCATGGCAAGCGGACCTCCGCTGCTGGCGGCACCACCCTTGGCGCCGCTAGCAGACTGAACCGTGCTGATGTTCAGATCATGCAGGGTCACGATGCGCGAGAGATTGGCGATGTCAGCCGCGAAAGCACCCATGTCGTGGTAACGACCGGACACCTTGATGGCGATGGGCAGTTCAGCGTAGTAATCCTTGACGACGACCTGCCCGGGTTTGAACAACTCGAACTCCAGGCCGCGCCCCAGGCCAGCCTGGTTGATGTCTGACAGAAGCGCATCCATCTCAGCCTTGCCCGGCAGCTGCTTTTCGAGCTGCGTGACGTACTCCTGCACTTGCACCCGCTGCTTGCGCAGTTCGACCAGATTCACGGCCTGAACCAGCTTGCCCTGGTACTCCTGCTTGAGTTGGGGTTCCCGGTCTCGCTCAGCCTGCAATTCGTCGGCCTGGTCCGACAGAAACAGGAACCAGCAAACCACCAGCACCAGCAAGCCGATGCCTACGCCTGCGGCAATCTTGGGCAGGATCGGCCACTGCCCAGGCTCGTTCGGGTTCAGGCCACGGAACTGGTCCTGCGCATCCGCGAACCAGGCGTTCAGATCAATGTTGATATTGGCTTTGGCCATGCGGACTCCGCGCTCAGACTGGAGAAGGCGCAGATGCACCGGTGGGCGCACCAATGGCCGCTCGACGGGCCGGCGCGGAAGCGCCCGATGCCGCCGAGCTGGGCGCCTCGGGACGCTTGAGGCCGACACGCACCGAGAACTCGAACAAGCGCTTGGGATCCTTGGTGTCAGGCAAGGTCACTGCCGCGGCCTTGATTTCCTGAAGCTCGGGGCGTTCCAGCCAGGGCGAATTGTTGCCCGTGTTGCGCAGGAAGGCCGACACCCGCTCATTGGTCTGGGCCACGCCGGAGACCAGAACGAACTGGCCATCTTGCTTGATGGACTTCAGGTAGATGCCCTCAGGCGTCTGGCGGGCCAGCTCGTTGAGGATGTGCACCGGCATGTTGCGGTCGGTCTGCAGGTCTTCCACGGCCTTCTGACGCGCCTTGAGCGCCTCGATCTCCGCCTTGAGGGTGGAGACGTCCTTGATCTCTTCGTCGAGCTTGGCGATCTCGGATTTCAGGAACTCGTTGCGCGCCTGCTGCGAGCTGATCATCTGTTGCTGGATGCCATACCACAGGGCCACCAGCAGCAAGCCGATCAGGGCAGCCATGCCCAGCCCCACGAAGAAGCGCTGTTTGCGCTGGATGCGCTTTTCTTCGCGGTGGGGAAGCAGGTTGATCAGGATCATGCGAGGAACCTCCGCATGGCCAGCCCGCAGGCCGTCAGATAGGAGGGCGCCTCACGGCGCAGCTTGCTTTCACGCACGGAAGATCCCAGTTTCATGCCATCGAAGGGGTTGACGACCATCGATGCGAAGCCGGTGAGTTCGGTCACCCGCTCCTTGAGGCCCGGCAGCGAGGCCGTGCCACCCGCCAGCATCACGTAGTGCACCTTGTGGTGCGGCGTGCTGGTGAAAAAGTATTGCAGCGCCCGCCCGATTTCCTGGGAGAGGCTGTCGACAAAGGGGGCCAGCAAGGTGGATTGGAAATCCTCCGGCAGATCACCGTTGAGCTTCTTGGTCTCGGCCTCTTCGAAGGAGAAACCGTACTGGCGCGAGATCAGCTGCGTGAGCTGCGCCCCACCGAAGGCCTGGTCGCGGTCGTACAGCAACTCATCGTCACGCAGCACCTTGAGGCTGGTATTTTCGGCGCCGATCTCGAACAGCGCGACCAGCGCATCCTTGCCCCCGCCCGGCAGGGCCGCGACCAAGCGTTGCATGGCCAGCCGCGAGGCATAGGACTCGATGTCGAGCACGGCGGGCTTGAGCCCGGCCGCCTCGGCCAGGCCCTGGCGGTCCTGCACGCGGTCCTTGCGGGAAGCAGCGATCAGCACCTCGACATCCCCGGCCGATTGCGGGGCGGGCCCGATCACACAGAAATCCAGGCTGACTTCATCGAGCGAGAAGGGGATGTACTGGTTGGCTTCGGCCTCGACCTGCATTTCCATTTCTTCTTCGCGCAGGCCTGCCGGCAGCATGATCTTCTTGGTGATCACCGCCGACTGGGGCATGGCCATGGCCACGAACTTGGTACGCGTGCCGCTCTTGGTCACGACCTTGCGAACGGCCTCGGCCACTTCGTCGAATTTCTCAATCTGCCCGTCGGCGATCCAGCCTTTGTCCAGGGGCTCCGACGCGAACCGCTCAAGCGTCAATTCTCCTGCTGCATTCTGGCTGAGCTCGACAAGCTTGACGCTGGACGAGCTCACGTCAAGCCCGACCATGGGCGGGTGCTTGCGGCCCAGCAGCGTGTCTAAAAAGCTCACAAATTCCTCCATGCACCCAGTCAGGGCGCTGGGAAGTTAATAAACCACTTCAATGCTAGCAGTAAAGCTTTTGTGGTTGAACGCCAAAGTTGCCCGGCTTTTCACCTAGTCGTTGCGCGTTCCACACGTATTACAAGCGGTTGCAAACGTAAACAACAGGGTGTGTCAGGTATTCAGACTCCCCCCGCAAGGGGTGCCCTGGTAAGCCAGTGCGGAAGGCCTGGGTTCCTATAATCGGGGCTCCTTTCGGACCCCCTGGATTGATGAGCGCCCCTGACACCCGCCCCCCAACGTCGTCCCGCAGTCGGGTCTTCAGTGCCGATTCCTGGTGGATCCAGTGGCTGGTCCGGCCCCTTGCCTGGCTGATCGGCCTGGGCGTGGCCGGCGCCCTGGGCCTGGCCATGGTGATCAGCATCGGCCTGGCCGTGATCTACCCCAACCTGCCGCCGCTCGACGGGCTGATGGACTACCGCCCCAAGATGCCCCTGCGCGTCTATTCGGCGGACGCCACCCTGATCGGCGAGTTTGGCGAAGAAAAGCGCAACTTCCAGCCCATCGGCCAGATGCCCAAGGTGATGAAGGACGCGGTGCTGGCCATCGAAGATGCCCGCTTCTACCGCCACGGCGGCGTGGACTACATCGGGGTGCTGCGTGCCGGCCTGGCCAACTTCGGCGAATCACGCAGCCAGGGCGCTTCCACCATCACCATGCAGGTGGCGCGCAACTTCTACCTGTCCACCGAGAAGACCTTCTCGCGCAAGATCTACGAGATCCTGCTGGCCCTGAAGATCGAAGGCCTGTTGAGCAAGGACCAGATCCTGGAGCTCTACATGAACCAGATCTACCTGGGGCAGCGTGCCTACGGCTTCGCCGCCGCGGCCGAAACCTACTTCGGCAAGCCGCTCCAGAAGGTCACCCTGGCCGAAGCGGCCATGCTGGCCGGCCTGCCCAAGGCGCCCTCGGCCTACAACCCGCTGCGCAACCCCAAGCGCGCCACCGTGCGCCAGCAGTACATCCTGCAGCGCATGCTGGAGAACAACTTCATCACGCAGGAGCAGTACGAAGAAGCCCGCGATGAAGAGCTTCACTACCACGTCAAGGCCCCCATCGCGCCCGAGGCCGAGTACGTGGCCGAGGCCGCCCGCTCGCTGATGTACGAGCAATACGGCGCAGACGCCTACACCCGCGGCCTGAAGGTCTACACCACCGTCAAGATGAGCGAGCAGATCGCCGCCACCCGCGCACTGCGCAAGGGCCTGCTCGATTACGATCGCCGCCAGCCCTGGCGCGGCCCCGAGGCCTTCATCGACCTGCCCGCCGACCCCAAGCACATCGATGTGCGCGTGGCCGAGGCACTGGAAGATCACCCGGACAGCGACGACATCAAGGCCGCCGTGGTGCTGTCGGCCGAACCCAAGCGCGTGGTGGCCCTGCTGCAGACCGGCGAATCGGTCGACATCCAGGGTGACAGTCTGAGGTTTGTGGCGCAGGCCCTGACCGAAAAAGCCCAACCCAAGCTGCAGATCCGCCGCGGCGCGGTGGTCCGTGTGGTGCAGGTCAAGGAGCGCTGGCAGATCACGCAGCTGCCCACGGTGGAAGGCGCCCTCGTCTCGCTGGACACGCACACCGGCGCCGTCAAGGCCATGGCCGGCGGCTTCGATTTCGACCGCAACAAGTTCAACCACGTGACGCAGGCCTGGCGCCAGCCAGGTTCGAGCTTCAAGCCCTTCATTTACTCGGCCGCGCTGGAAAAGGGCTTCATGCCCACCACCATCGTCAACGACAGCCCCCTGTTCTTCGATTCGGGTGTGACAGGCAGCCAGCCCTGGGAACCCAAGAACTACGACGGCAAGTTCGAAGGCCCCATGACGCTGCGCCGCGGCCTGGCCAAGTCCAAGAACATGATCTCGATCCGCGTGTTGCGCTCCATCGGCGCCGGTTACGGCCAGGAGTGGGTGACACGCTTCGGCTTCGAGGCAGCCAAGCATCCAGCCTATTTGACGATGGCCCTGGGCGCAGGCTCCGTCACACCCATGCAGATGGCCGACGCCTTCGCCGTGTTCGCCAACGGCGGCTACCGCGTGAACCCGGCCTTGGTGACACGTGTCACCGACGCGCGCGACCGCGTGCTGGCACAAAGCCGCCCGGCCGTGCTGGACGAATCCATGCGCGCCATCGACGCGCGCAATGCCTTCATCATGTCCAGCCTGCTGCAGGAGGTGACCCGCTCGGGCACTGCCGCCAAGGCACAAGCGCAGCTTGGCCGCCCTGACCTGTATGGCAAGACGGGCACCACCAACGACTCGATGGACGCCTGGTTCGCCGGCTACACGGTGCGCACGGCAGCCGTGGTGTGGATCGGCTACGACCAGCCGCGCAAGCTGGGCGACCGAGAAACCGGCGGCGGCCTGGCCCTGCCGGTGTGGATCGACTACATGCGCACCGCCCTCAAGGGCACCCCGGTGGAAGAGCCCGCCCCGCCCGAAGGCGTTGTGAACATCGGTGGCGAGTGGTACTACGAGGAATACACCCCGGCCACCGGCGTGCGAGAACTGGCGGGCGAAGATCCGCAAGCGCCCGCCCCTGCCAACGAGGACGAAAAGCGCAACATCCTGGATCTGTTCGGTTCGGGCAGCTCGAACAGCAACGCGCACGGCGGGCTGCCCGGCAACCCCTGAGTCAGAACTGCAGCGGCTTGCCAGCCTGTTCGGAAGCGCAGCGTGACAGTGCCGCGAAGAAGTCCTCACCGGTGCGCGTGTCCGGCCAGCGTCCTTCACCGTCTGGTACGCCGGCAAAGCGGAAGTGGTAGCCGCCACTGCGGGCCGCCAGCCACAGCTCATGCAGAGGAGGTTGGGTGTTGATGATCAGTTGGGTGCGGTTGGGCAGCGTCAGGGTGATCATGCCGCCGGAACGGGCGCTGTCGATGTCGATCACGTCGTCCTCCAACCATTGATCGATCCGGGCTTCGATGCGCGCAAGCGCCGTTTGCGCAGCCTGGTCGTAGAGCGCGTCGGAATGGCCCGACGGCGTGGGGGTCTCGGACATGAAAAGCAATCCTTAAAATTGGAACAATGAACAGCCAGCCAAAAATTGTAGTGACCTGCGCGCCTCGGCACGCCGACAATGCCCGCCCGGGTGACCTGGGGATTGCGCCCAGGGCACCCCGACCGGCCTGGCGTGCGCCCCGGATCGCGGCGCTGAGCCTGGGGCTGGCCCTGCTGGCAGCCTGCGGGCAGAAGGGGGCGCTGTACCTGCCCGAGAACGCCCCCGCCCCTCACCGTCACGGCGCCGCGCCCAAGGCAGCCCCGACCACGGCCTCCGCACCTTCGACCGCGAACGCGGCATCGTCTCCCACCTCATCGCCCACACGACCATGAGCACCGCCCTCCCCGGATCCCCCTTCCTGGCCTACCGCGGGCCCGATCTTTACCTGGAAGACGTCTCCCTGCAGGCACTGGCTGAGGCCCACGGCACGCCCCTGTACGTCTACTCCCGCCAGGCGATGCTGGCCGCCCTGGCGCCCTACCAACGCGCGCTGCAGGGGCGCCCGCACCTGGTGTGCTACGCCGTGAAAGCCAACTCCAACATCGCGGTGCTGCAGACCTTCGCCCGTGCAGGATGCGGCTTCGACATCGTGTCGGCTGGTGAGTTGGCCCGCGTGCTGGCCGCTGGCGGCGACCCGGCCAAGGTGGTGTTCTCGGGCGTGGGCAAGACCCGCCACGAGATGACCGAGGCTCTGAAGGCCGGCGTGAAGTGCTTCAACGTGGAAAGTACCGCCGAGTTGGAGGTGCTCTCCGACGTGGCCTCCGCCCTCAAGCTGAATGCCCGCATCAGCCTGCGCGTGAACCCGGACGTGGACGCCGGCACCCACCCCTACATTTCCACCGGCCTGAAGGGCAACAAGTTCGGCATCGCCCACGAACTGGCGGTGCAAACCTACCAGCGCGCCGCCTCCCTGCCGGGCATCGAGGTGGTTGGCATCGATTGCCACATCGGCTCGCAGATCACGGACACCGGCCCCTACCTGGACGCGCTGGACCGCGTGCTGGACCTGGTCGAAGCCATCGAGGCCACCGGCGTCAAGATTCACCACCTGGACCTGGGTGGCGGCCTGGGCATCACCTACACCGACGAACAGCCCCCGGCCGCCGACGAACTGATCGGCCTGTTGCTGGGCAAGATCGATGCGCGCGGCCACGGCCACCGCGAGGTGATGTTCGAACCCGGCCGCTCGCTGGTGGGCAACGCGGGCGTGCTGCTGACGGAAGTGATGTTCCTCAAGCCCGGCGAGCACAAGAACTTCTGCGTGGTGGATGCTGCCATGAACGATCTGATGCGTCCTGCCCTGTACGAGGCCTACATGGGCATCGTGAACGTGCAGCAGCGTACTGAGCCCGCCACCGTGTGGGATGTGGTCGGACCGGTGTGCGAATCGGGCGACTGGCTGGGCCGCGACCGCTCACTGAGCGCGCAACCCGGCGACGTGCTGGCCGTGCTGTCGGCCGGCGCCTATGGCATGACCATGGCCAGCAACTACAACACGCGCGGCCGCGCGGCCGAGGTGATGGTCGATGGCGCGCAAGTGTGGGTGATCCGCGAGCGGGAGACTGTGGCCGAGTTGTTCAAGCAGGAGAGGCTGCTGCCCGCCGGCTGACAAGTCGCCTTCGAAAGAAGGCGCCTCTGTCGGGGCTCTTTTATGCACAGCCCATGAAAAAACCGCCCCGAGGGGCGGTTTTTGTTGGCTCGGATCCTAGAGGGGATCAGAACTGGTGGCGGATACCAATGGCGACCACCTTGGTGGTGGCATCGACGTTGGCACCACCGCCCGAGAAGAACGGGGTTTCCAACGAGCCGAAGCCAGTCAGCAGGGGCAGCGGGCCACCACCGACCAGGCCACCGCCCTGGGCGGGTCCACGACCACTCGCGGCCAGGTTACCCGGATCATCCTTGGCGTAGCCAGCACGGATATACAGCTTTGTGCGCTTTGAGAAGTTGTAATCGCCGATCAGCATCAGCGAGGTGTCCTTGCCTTCGGTGAAGTTCGTGAACTTCGACTGCGCGAACTGCGCACCAACGGCGAAGTTGCCAATCGGGTGCTTGACACCCAGAGCCCACGTATTGATCTTCGGACCGGCGTTGTTGCCGTCGTCGTTGGTGAACTTGCCGTGGTGGAAAATACCCGACAGGATCGTGCCAGCGCCAGGAACGGTGTACTTGGCACCCAGGGCATACGCTTCGTACTTGTCCAGATCAGCCCAAATGATCGGGCCAGTGATCAACTGAGCATTGCCGAACTTGTTGGAGTGGTAGGAACCGTTGATCAGGAAGCCAGGGTCGAACGCATAGTTCACGAACAGACCGAAGGCTTGGCCACGGTTGCCAGAATCAGCAACTTCATTGCCGGCTGTGTTGCCGCCCAGGATCTGACCACTGGTAGGGGTCACCGTGTTGTTAGCCAGGCGAGAAGACGAAACAAAGCGGTCAACGCCAGCATTGGTCGCGTAGGACAAAGCTGCAGTCAGACCGCCGGTCTTCAGCCAGTAGCTGATCTGGTTGTCTTGGCGAACCTGCAGGTTGTTCACAATCAGGCCGGAGCCTTGAATGTCGGCGCCGCCGAGGGCTTCAACAGTCGTGAACGCAAAGGTAAAGAACATCGGAGCGTACTGGCGACCCAGACGGATCTCGCCACCAGGCGTGGTCAGGCCCACATAGGCTTGACGCCCCCACATGCGGTTGTCTTGACCGCTCTGGGCGCCGATGTCGAGTTGGAACTGGCCTTCAAGAACGAAGTTACCCTTGTAGCCACCACCCAGGTCTTCGACACCGCGGAAGCCCAAGGCATTGACCGACGAAATGCTCGACGACAGACGGGTCACGTTGCTCTTGGTAGTGAAACCAGCAGCCAAGGCATTACCCACAGCAGCTGGGAGCGCCGGATTCACCGCGAAGCCTGTCGCATCGCCTTGACCTTTGCGCACATTGTCCAAACCGATGTCAATGTTGCCGTAGATGGTCAGGCTGGACTGGGCGAAAGCAGCGCTGGCGCCGAAGGTTGCCAGGGCCAGCAGCGCGGCCTTGGTCATTGCGGTTTTTTTCATGAGGGCTCCTGTGAACACCCCCCCGGGATGGGGGACTGCGCAAATTGTTGCCCTGGCCCCCTAGAAGCCCATTTCGGGTTTCCACCCAATGTCGCAACATCGCAACAATGCGGATGATTCAAACGGACACAGAAATAAGAAAAGGGGCCAGATGACCCCTTTTCAAACGAGAAACGAGTGTTTCTGGTTTTGATCAGAACGAGTGACGCACGCCGATGGCGAAAGCGCGGCCCGTGCTGTCTTGGCCCACGGCGACCGAGCCGTTACCGGGGACAGCGGCAGAAGTGCGAGCAGCGACGCCGGACACGTTCAGGCCACCCAGGGTGTCGACGTCCGAATCATTGGCCACATTGGTAAACAAGGCGTACAAAGCCGTGCGCTTGGACAGGGTGTACACACCCTTGATGGCGACGATGGTGGCTTCACGATCCTTGACGAACTGAGCGCCGTCAACCTTGGACACGCCAGCGCTCAGGCTGAAAGCATCGCCGAAGGGCACGCCCACCTTGATGCCGTACACCTTGCGCTTGTCGTAGTCAGGAGCCGCATCGAATGCCTCACGGTCATCCTGCTCGTAGTAGCCGGTCAGCTTGGCAGCACCGAAGTCGTACGAAGCGAAAGCCAGCCAACCGGTATCGGTCGTGGCACCAACGCCAGGCGTTGCGGGCACCGACTGACGATCGACGTTGATGTAACCGGCACCAATCCCGAAGGGACCAGCCAGGTACTGAGCGCTCAAGCCCCAAGCCTTGCCATCATCGCTGTCAGCAACTTCTTCACCGTTGGCACGGGTAGCGTACTGAGCAGCCAGCGACAGACCGTCCACGAACTTCGGCAGGAAGTAGGTGATGGCGTTGTTCACGCGGCGGTATTCCGAACCCGAGCCCGAGAAGGTGTTGGCAATGGCCAGGTCATCGTAAGGCTGAGCGCCCAGGATGTTGGTGTTGCCAGCCAGGGCACCGATCAGGGAATCCTGACGACCGATGCGCACCTCACCGAAGCCGCCTTCCAGACCGACCCAAGCGGAACGGCCCCAGAAGTTGCCCGAACCGGAACCACCGGTATCCACGTTGACAGCCGATTCCAGAGTGAACTTGCCCTTCAGGCCACCACCCAGGTCTTCGATACCGCGGAAGCCGAGGCGCGACGAGTTGAAGTTGTCGGACGACACGCGGGTGACAGAGTCTTCACCCTTCACGTTTTCCAGCGAGGCGTCCAGCACGCCGTAGATGGTCACGGACGATTGAGCCAGGGCAGAAGTCGACACGGCAGCCAGAGCAGCCAGAGCCAGAACGGTCTTTTTCATTGAATTTCTCCAAAATCATTGCAAGTTCAGTGCACTTCGGGCCGCGAGCCCTCGATGTCTGACGCGAGTATCAGCAAGCCAACCGGGGGTGTCCAAAGAAGATTTATGACTATCCATAGTCCGGAAAAGTCACAAACCTGTCCGTCGAACCATGATTGACATGCTGCTGACAGGGAAGGATTCCAACAGGTTTTCGTGAACGGCTGTGTGACAACCCTGTCGCATACCCTGATCCTCTTGGATTGTTGTTGCGCCCTGACAACAGGCTCAGACCTGTGATAATCACTGTATGAGTATCCAGACCGATGACCTGTCGCCACGCCGGTCGGCACCCGTCCGCCCCGCCGCCGACAGCGAGCGCGTGGTGGGTGGCGGAGTGGCGTCTCCCCAGGAGGATGCCCTGGAAAGGGCCCTGCGCCCCAAGGATCTGGACACTTACGTCGGGCAGGGCAAGGCGCGCGAGCAGTTGGAGATCTTCATCGGCGCGGCCAAGAAACGGGCCGAGGCGCTAGACCATGTGCTCCTGTTCGGGCCGCCCGGGCTGGGCAAGACCACCCTGAGCCACATCATCGCCAATGAACTGGGCGTGAACCTGCGGCAGACCTCCGGCCCCGTGCTGGAAAAGCCCAAGGACCTGGCCGCCATCCTGACCAACCTGGAGCGCAACGATGTGCTCTTCATCGACGAGATCCACCGGCTCAGCCCCGTGGTCGAGGAGATCCTCTACCCCGCGCTGGAGGATTACCAGATCGACATCATGATCGGTGAGGGCCCGGCCGCCCGCTCGATCAAGCTGGACCTGCAGCCCTTCACGCTGGTGGGCGCCACCACGCGCGCCGGCATGCTGACCAACCCGCTGCGCGACCGCTTCGGCATCGTCGCGCGGCTGGAGTTCTACACGGCCGAAGAGCTCACGCGCATCGTGACGCGCTCGGCCGGGCTGCTGGGCGCACCGATCGACCCGGATGGCGCCCTGGAAGTGGCCAAGCGTTCACGCGGTACGCCCCGCATCGCCAACCGTTTGCTGCGCCGCGTTCGGGACTACGCCGAGGTGAAGGGCTCTGGCCGCATCACCAGGGAGATGGCCGACAAGGCCCTGGCCATGCTGGACGTCGATCCATTGGGCTTCGACGTGATGGACCGCAAGCTGCTGGACGCGATCATTCACCGCTTCGACGGCGGCCCGGTGGGCCTGGACAACGTGGCTGCCGCCATCGGTGAAGAACGGGACACGATCGAGGACGTGATCGAGCCCTACCTGATCCAGCAGGGCTTCCTGCAGCGCACGCCGCGCGGACGCATCGCCACGGCCCAGGCATTCCGCCATGTGGGGCTCACGCCCCCTGGGGACGATGCTCAGGGTGGCCTGATCTGACGCCTTCATCAGGCCTTGTCTATATAGATATGCAAAAGAGGCCCCGAGGGGCCTCTTTTTCTGGCTGGCGCGATGGCCGGGGCTTTGGCTCAGCGGCGGCGCAACACGTGGACGAACTCGTCCTGACCGCCGATCTGGCTGGCCTGCTGGTCAACCAGGTCATTGCCAGTCTGGCGGGCGAAGGCCTGGAAATCACGCACGGAGCCTGGATCGGTAGCGATCACGCGCAAGAGCTCACCGCTTTGCATGCCGGACAAGGCCTTCTTGGCCTTGAGGATGGGCAGCGGGCAGGTCAGGCCGCGGGTGTCGAGTTCCGTTTGAGCTTCCATGTGAGTGTCCCCAGGTTCTTGCGCAGGATTGTAGGCGGTGCGTTGGATGCTCAGGCGGGAAACACGCCGGTGGACAGATAACGGTCACCGCGGTCGCACACCACGAAGACGATGGTGGCGTTGCTCAGGTTTCGGGCCAGTTGCAGGGCGGCCCAGCAGGCGCCGGCAGCGGAGATGCCGCAGAACAGCCCCTCTTCACGGGCCAGGCGGCGGGCCATGTCCTCGGCATCGGCCTGGCTGACGAGGATCAGCTCATCGACCGTGCTCGGGTCATAGATCTTGGGCAGATAGGCCTCGGGCCACTTGCGGATGCCCGGGATGCGCGAGCCCTCGGACGGCTGGGCGCCGATGATGCGCACCGAGGGGTTGCGCTCCTTGAGGTAGCGCGAGGTGCCGGTGATGGTGCCGGTGGTGCCCATGGCGCTGACGAAGTGCGTGACCTGCCCGCTGGTGTCCGACCAGATCTCGGGGCCGGTAGTCTCGTAGTGGATGCGCGGGTTGTCTGGGTTGGCGAACTGGTCGAGCACCACGCCCTTGCCTTCGCGCACCATCTGGTCGGCCAGGTCGCGGGCGTATTCCATGCCGCCGCTCTTGGGCGTGAGCACGAGCTCGGCGCCGAAAGCTTTCATGGTCTGGGCGCGCTCGATGCTGAGGTCTTCCGGCATGATCAGCACCATGCGGTAGCCGCGGATGGCAGCCGCCATGGCCAGGGCAATGCCGGTGTTGCCGGAGGTGGCTTCGATCAGGGTGTCACCGGGCTTGATGTCGCCACGCTCTTCGGCGCGCCGGATCATGCTGGCGGCCGGGCGGTCCTTGACGGAGCCGGCGGGGTTGTTGCCTTCCAGCTTGGCCAGGATCACGTTGCCGCGGTCGGCGTTGTCCTGCCCGGGCAGGCGCTGCAGGCGCACCAGGGGCGTCTTGCCGATGACGTCTTCGAGCGTTGGGTAATTCATCATCCCGCTATTGTGTCAGGCGTTGGATGCCTGAGTGCGCAGTCAGCGCTGGTGCCCCGGGCCGGACTCGAACCGGCACTCCTTGCGGAACCGGATTTTGAATCCGGCGCGTCTACCAATTTCACCACCAGGGCACTGGTCGGGAAGAGCGAAATGGTAGCACAGGGGCCCGCCATGCCGTGGCTACACGCACCGTTCAGTTCAAGCGGAACGACACGGAGGCCGGACGACCCGGCAGGCTCAACTGGCTGGTCTGCGGCGGCGCCGTCGCGATCACCTGTCCGGCCCGGATCACGGCCAGGCGCGGCGCGCGCAGGCGGATGGCCTCGACCGGATCGCGCGCCTGCAGCAGCACCAGGTCGGCCTTGCAGCCCACATCCACGCCATAGCCGTCGAGCCCCAGGATGCGCGCCGGCGTGGTGGTGACGGACTCGAAACACTGGCGCATCGCCTGCTGGCCCGTCATCTGCGCCACGTGCAGGCCCATGTGGGCCACCTCCAGCATGTCGCCACTGCCCAGGCCGTACCAGGGGTCCATCACGCAGTCGTGCCCAAAGGCCACGTCGATGCCCTGGGCCAGCATCTCGGGCACGCGGGTCATGCCACGGCGCTTGGGGTAGGTGTCGTGCCGGCCCTGCAGGGTGATGTTGATCAGCGGGTTGGCGATCGCGGCGACGCCCGCCTCCTTGATCAGAGGCAGCAGCTTGCTCACGTAGTAGTTGTCCATGCTGTGCATGGAGGTGAGGTGGGAGCCGGCCACCCTGCCCTGCAGGCCGAGGCGCTGCGCGTGAAAAGCCAGCGTCTCGATGTGGCGCGACATCGGGTCGTCGGTTTCGTCGCAGTGCATGTCGACCCGCAGGCTGCGCTCGGCCGCCAGCTCGCACAGCACACGCACGGATTCGGCACCATCGGCCATGGTGCGCTCGAAATGCGGGATGCCGCCGACCACATCCACGCCCATGTCGAGCGCGCGGCGCAGGTTGTCCAGCGCGCCAGGGCCGCGCAACACGCCATCCTGCGGGAAGGCGACGAGTTGCAGATCCAGGTAGGGCCTGACCTTCTCCCTGACGTGCAGCAGCGCCTCGACCGCCAGCAGGCGCGGATCACACACATCGACGTGCGAGCGGATGGCCAGCAGGCCGCGCGCCACGGCCCAGTCGCAATAGGCCAGCGCCCGCTCGACGATGGCCTCCTGCACCAGCAAGGGCTTGAGCTCACCCCACAGCGCGATGCCTTCGAGCAGCGTGCCCGACTGGTTCACGCGCGGCCGGCCGTAGCTCAACGTGGAATCCATGTGGAAGTGCGCATCGACGAACGGCGGCGTGACCAGCTGGCCGACGGCCTCGATCTCGCTCGCGGCGCTGGCCTGCAGGTGCGGCTGAACGGCGGCGATGCGGCCCTGCGCGATGGCGATGTCCTGGTCCTGGCGCCCGTCGGGCAGGGTGCAATGGCGAAGGATCAGTTCGAACACGAAAAAGGCTCCTGGCAAGGGGTGCCAGGAGCCTAGCAGGGATCAGGCCAGAAGGTCCGGCCTCAGGCGACGGTCAAAAAGTTTCCCAATCGTCGTCAGCACCTGCCTTGGCGCGGGCCGGCGGCGGTGAGGGCAACTGGGGCGACACCTCCGGCTTGGCGGCCGAGGTCACGGCCGGGCGAGGTGGCGTGGCGTTCACTTTGGGCGCAGGGCTGACGGGCCGGGGCTCCAGGCGAACGGATGCGGCCGTCTTGGCCTGCTTGATGGCCTGGTGGGTATGGGCCGCAGCCTGCTCGTGCGCATGGCGTGTCTTGAACACGCCCACGGCCTCGGTGAGACGCTGGGCCTGCTGGCGCAGGCTTTCGGCGGCGGCCATGCTCTGTTCCACCAGCGCGGCGTTCTGCTGCGTCATCTGGTCGAGCTGCGTGACGGCCTGGTTGATCTGGCCAATGCCCTGGCTCTGCTCGGTGCTGGCGTGGGCGATCTCGCCGACCAGGTCGGTGACCTTGCGCACCTGCATGACCACGTCGTTCATCGTGACGCCGGCGGTGCCGACCAGATCGCTGCCGGAGTTGACCTTCTCGACGCTGTCGTTGATCAGGGTCTTGATCTCGCGGGCGGCCTGGGCGCTGCGCTGGGCCAGCGAGCGCACCTCGCCAGCCACCACCGCAAAGCCGCGGCCCTGCTCGCCCGCGCGGGCGGCTTCCACCGCGGCGTTCAGAGCCAGGATGTTGGTCTGGAAGGCGATGCCGTCGATCACGCCGATGATGTCGGCGATCTTCTGGCTGGACGACTGGATGCCGTTCATGGTCTGCACGACCTGGTTGACGACCTCGCCCCCGCGTGCGGCCACGCTGGAGGCAGCGCTGGCCAGTTGGTTGGCCTGCTGGGCGTTGTCGGCGTTGGTGCGCACGGTGCCGGCCATCTCCTCGACGGCGGCGGCCGTCTCTTCCAGGCTGGAGGCCTGCTCCTCGGTGCGGCCGCTCAGGTCGGTGTTGCCCTGGGCGATCTGCGTGGAGGCGGTGGCCACGGAATCAGCGCCCATGCGCACGGTCTGCACCATGGTCGAGAGGCCGTCGATCATCTGGGCCAGGGCCTGCTGCATCTCGCCGATCTCGTCACGGCGGTCCTGGCGGACGGACTGGGTCAGGTCGCCACCTGCCACGGCCTTGAGCACGTTCACCGTGTCCTGCACCGGGGCCGCGATGAGGCGGCTCACATACAGAGCCACGACCATGCCCAGGACCGCAATGATCAGCACCGACGCGAAAATGGCCCAGCGGGCATTCTCGTAGGTGGCCTGGGCGCTGTCGCGCGAGGCGTCTCCACCCTTGATGTTGAGCTTGACGATGCCGTCCAGCGCCGCGCTGGCCTGCACGAAACGCTGCTGCGCTTCGCGGCTGGCCAGGTTGCGGGCCTCCTCGTTGAGGTTCTGCTTGGACAGTTCAATGACCTTGTTGTGCTCGACCAGAAAGGCGTCCCACTGCTGCCTGAAGTCGTCCCACAGGGCCTTCTCGTCGGGGCTGCTGATCAGCTTGGCGTACTGGGCCTTGCGTTCATCGATGGCCTTGAGCGAATCCGCCATGGCGCCTTCGTAGCGCCGCATGAAGGACTCGTCTGTGGAGAGCACATGCTGCAACTCGGACACCCGGAACTGCCCCATGCGCGTGCTGATGTCGGACACCAACCTGGCGCTGGGCATCCAGTTGTCGGCGAGATCTTGCGTCGCCGTGTTCAGGCCGGTCAGGCGACGCTCGGCCAGCAGGCCCATGATGGCCGCCAGCGCCATGACGACGGCGAAGGACAGGATCAGCTTGGGCTTGAGGCGCAGGTTGGCGAACCATTGCATTGTGGGTCTCCTGAAAAGATGGGGCACGCGCGAGCGCACAGCATGCCGCCGACAAAGGAGTGTGCAAGGTTCCGCTTGATGCAAAAATGAAGTGAACAGCGGAATCTGCCCGCAATTTTCAGATTTTTCAGATGCCTTGCGGGCAAGCCCGCTCAGCGCGTTCCGTACAGGCGGTCGCCAGCGTCTCCCAGGCCCGGCACGATGTAGCCGTGGTCGTTGAGGTGGCTGTCGAGCGCGGCCGTGAAGATGGGCACGTCGGGGTGGGATTCAGACAGATGGCGCACGCCTTCAGGCGAGCACAGCAGGGAAATCAGCGTGATCTGGGTGCAGCCGGCCGCCTTCAGGCGCGCGATGCCGGCGGCGGCGGAGTGGCCCGTGGCCAGCATCGGATCGACCACCAGCACCTGGCGGTCGGCGATGTCGGACGGCACCTTGAAGTAGTACTCCACCGGCTCCAGCGTGGCGGGATCGCGGTACAGGCCGATGTGGCCCACGCGGGCCAGCGGCAGGATGTCCAGAAAACCCTCGAGCATGCCGTTGCCGGCGCGCAGGATGGACACCAGGCAGAGCTTCTTGCCGCTGATCACGGCCGATTCCATCTCGGTCAGCGGTGTCCTGATGGTGATGCGCTCGGTGGGCAGGGCTCGGGTGGCCTCGTAGGCGAGCAACTGGCTGACCTCACGCAGCAGCTGGCGAAAGCTGTCGGTGTTTGTCTCCTCGGCGCGGATCCAGGTCAGCTTGTGCTGGATCAGCGGGTGGGTGACAACGGTCAGGTTGGGAAATTCAAGCGGCATCAGCGGGTACTCCGGGCATCAACAATCCAAGACAATCGGGCAGCAACAAGCGAGGACCGTACCAAGGCGCGCCACGGACTTTGATGACACCATGGGGCGAAGGCCCCGTCAAGGGCTCTATGATGATGTCCATTGTCACGACCTTCCCTTGCCGAGAAGATGCCACCGCTGCCACCGATCACCCAGGCCATCATCCTGCTCAACGTCGCGCTGTTTTGCATCGACATCGCCCTGGGGGGCATGCTGACCTGGTGGATGGAGCTGTGGCCCGTGACCAGCCAGTACTTCATGCCCTGGCAGGTGGTGACCTACGCCTTCATGCACGGCTCGATCACCCACCTGCTGCTCAACATGCTGGGCCTGTGGATGTTCGGCGGCGAGATGGAACGCCTGTGGGGGCCCAAGCGCTACCTGCAGTTCTACGCGGCGGGCGCCCTGGCGGCGGCGGCATGCCAGTTGATCATTTCAGTGCTGGCCGGCTGGGGCAACCCGATGGTGGGCGCCTCCGGCGCGCTGTTCGCACTGCTGATGGCCTTCGGCATGACCTTCCCGGACCGCACCATCCTGCTGCTGATCCCACCCATTCCCATCAAGGCCAAGTACCTGGTGATGATCTACGGTGCCTTCGAGTTGTACCAGGGGGTGGCAGGCACGCAGTCGGGCGTGGCCCACTTCGCCCACCTGGGCGGCATGCTGGGTGGCTGGCTGATGCTGCGCTACTGGGCCGGCAAGCCGCCCTTCCCGCCGCGCACCCGCGGCTCACGCGGACGCTTCTGAGCCCGCGGCCTTCGCGGGCCGGCCGGAGGACAGCGCGATCCCCGCGCCGATCAGCACCAGCGCGCAGGGGTGATACCACTGTGGGGCAGTGCCCAGCAGCGCCCATGCCCACACGGCGGCGAACACCGGCGTGAGGTTGCTGAAGAAGGCCGCCACCGTGGGGCCGACCGCACGCACGCCCTGCCCCCAGCCCCAGTAGGCCAGGATGGAGGGGCCAATGGCGATGAAGACCAGCCCCGCGGCCACGATGCCCCAGGCCTGTGCATCCACAGGCCAGGCACGGTCCGCGCCGATGATGGCCGCCTCGACACCGGCGCAGGCCGTGGCCCACACCACGCCGAAGAGCACCTGCAGCCACAGGAACTCCAGCCAGTTCCAGCTAGGCTCTCCGTCCATCGAGGCAGGCTTGCGCACCAGCAGCCAGCTGTAGACCGACCATGACAGCGCGGCCAACAGCATCAGCAGATCGCCCGGCACCAGGCGTACGTGAAGCAACTGGCTCAGGCTGCCCTGCGACATCACCAGCACCACGCCCATGCAGGACAACACCGCGCCGCCCAGCTGGCGGCCCGTGACGCGCTGGCCGAAGCCGACCACGCCCACGAGCATCATCCACATGGGCATGCTCGCGCCGATGAGCGTGACGTTCAGCGGCGAAGACGTCTGCAGCGCCAGGTATTGCAGCGCGTTGTAGTTGCCCACGCCCAAGGCCCCGATGATCGCCAGGTACCACGCACGGCGGGCCAGGGCCTGGCGCTGGCGCAGCACCTGCCAGGCCCAGGGCGCCAGCAGCACGGCCACGAGCATCCAGCGCAGCGCATTGGTGAACACCGGCGGCATGTGGCCCACCATCAAGCGGCCGACCACGGCATTGCCCGCCCACATCAGCGGCGGCAGGGTCAGGAAAAACAGCGCGCGGGCGTCGAGGTGCTTCAAGGCGGGGCCCAGGGTCAAGTGGAGCCCGCCATTAGGCCATTGGATTGGATGCCCTTGTCCGGACATCCAATGCCGCATCAATGGCCGCGAGCCACTGCGAAGCGGCGACGCAGCATCGGCACCAGGACAAGGCCGCCGAGCACCATGGCCCAGGTAGAAGGCTCAGGCACCGGGGCCAGCGCGGTCAGACCGATGATGGAACTGACAGGCGCACCGCCCACCCCGAAGGCCCCGATCCAGGTGGCCAGGTTGCCTCCCGGCGTCAGCGAGATGCTGTACAGCCCCGTCTCACCGGTGTCGCCATTGGTGAGTGCGGCATACGCATTGCCCGCAGCGGAGATGTCGAAACCGGCCACGGCGCTCGTGTTCACGCCCAGCGAACCGATCAGGGTCTGCACGCCGCTGGTAGGCAGTCCCTGCTGGTAGAGGCTGTCCGAGGCGGCATCGATGCCGTAGAGCGCCGTGCCCGTGGCCGGGCTGGTGTCATTGTTGGTATAGGCCGAGGCCACGATGGTCAGCGTGCCGCCCCGAACCGTGTTGTCGGTGATCACCTGGCCCGCGTTCGGGCCGCTGACGGCGATGCGCAGGTTTTCGCTGGCGTTGCTCACCACGCGCAGGGAGGGGGCGCCGCTCAGGTCGGCCACGGGGTTGAAATCGAAGCCGAAGGCCGTGCCGCGCAGGCCGGTGAAGGTATCGCTGGTATCGGCCGGCTCCGCCGACAGCGCGGCCACCAGGGTGGCGGCACCGGTGCTGGTGTTGAGCGTGTACAGGTTGTTGTTGATGCCCAGTGCATAGACCTGGCCGGTGGTCGGGCGCAGATCGATGGCGCGCAGGCGGTCGGTGCCCAGGCCGGTGATGGTCAGCGGGCTGCCTTGTGATGGCGCTGCCGAATCGAAGGTCAGCAGCTTCTGGTCGGTGGTGAGCGCCACCAGGGCTTCGGCCCGGGCGACTTGTGAGGCGAGCAAGGATGACAGGCAGGCGGTGGCCAAGGCCACGTGGCTCAATTTCATGGTGAACTCCTGGAACGGTTGAATGAAGGAATGGCCCGCGCTGGGCAACGGGCCGCCTTCACTTACGTGACGGAATTCACATTGGATTCAAATCCGCTGGCTTTGCAGGGCCAATAGGCCGGGGCTGCCGGTGGAACAGCCTGTCCAGCCCCAGGTAGACCACAGGCGTGGAGTACAGCGTGAGCACTTGGCTGACCAGCAGGCCACCGACCACCGCGAAGCCCAGCGGCTGGCGCAACTCGGCACCGGTACCGAAACCCAGCATCAGGGGGATGGCCGCCAGCAGCGCCGCGATCGTCGTCATCATGATGGGCCGGAAGCGCGCCAGGCAGGCTTCGCGGATGGCGTCATGCGGGCTCATGCCCTGCTCGCGCTGGGCCTGGATGGCGAAGTCCACCAGCAGGATGCCGTTCTTCTTGACGATACCGATGAGCAGCACCACGCCGATCAGTGCCATCACCGAAAAATCGAACCCGCCCAGCCACAGCAGCGCCACCGCGCCCACGCCGGCCGAGGGCAAGGTGGACAGGATGGTCAGCGGGTGCACGAAGCTCTCATACAGCACGCCCAGGATGATGTAGACCGCCAGCACCGCCGCCAGGATCAGGAGCGGCTGCGAGGCCAGCGACTGCTGGAAGGCCTGGGCCGCGCCCTGGAAGCGCCCGGTCAAGGTCTCGGGCATCTGGATGTCGGTGCGGGCCTGGTCCAGCAGCTTGACGGCATCGCCCAGGGCCACGCCGGGCGCCAGGTTGAACGACAGGTTCACCGCGGGTGACATGCCGTAGTGGTTGATGGCCAGCGGGCCGGTCTGCGGCGGCTCCAGGCGGGCCACGGCGGACAGCGGCACCATCTGCTGCGTCTTGGCCGAGCGCAGGTAGAGCCAGTCCAGGCTGTCGGTGCGGCCGCGCAGGGCGGGGTCGATCTCCAGCACCACCTGGTACTGGTTGACCTCGGTCTGCATCTCGCTGATCTGGCGCTGGCCGTAGGCGTTGTAGAGCAGCTGGTTGATGTCGTCCACGCTCAGGCCGTAGCGTGCGGCAGCCGTGCGGTCGATGGTCAGGCGCGCGACGCCTGCGCCCATCTGCAGATCATTGGAGACATCGCGGAACTGCGCCTGCGACGACAGGCGCGCGGTGAGCTTGCCGGCCCATTCGGCCAGTTCGGCGCTGTCGCTGCCCTGCAGCGCGTATTGGTACTGCGTGCGCGAGGGGCCGGTGCCCAGGTTGATGTCCTGGGCCGAACGCAGGTAGAGCATCACCCCCGGCACCTGGGCCAACTGCGGGCGCAGGCGGTCGATGAAGCCCTCGGCGGACACGTCGCGGTCGCCCCGGTCCTTGAGCACGATCCAGAAGCGCCCGCTGGACATGTTCTGGCTGCCGCCGGTGGCGCCGACCGAATGGGCGAAGCTCAGCACGGCCGGGTCCTTGGCCACGATGGCTTCCAGCGCCTTGTGCTTGGCCGCCATCTGTTCGTAGGAAGCATCCTGCGGACCCTGGGACGTGCCCAGCACGAAGGCCGTGTCCTGCAGCGGGAAGAAGCCCTTGGGCACAAAGACATAGCCGGCCACGGCCGCACCCAGCGTCACGAAGAACACCAGCAGCATGTGGCCCTGGTGCTTGAGGGCCCAGTCCAGGCTGCGGCCATAGCCGTCGATCAGGCGCTGCACCATGCCGCCTTCCTGGTGCCTGGGCGCCGACCTCATGAAGCGCGAGGCCATCATGGGCGCCAGCGTGAGCGAGGCCACCACCGAGATCAGGATGGCCACCGTGACGGTGACGGCGAACTCGCGGAACAGGCGCCCCACCACACCGTCCATGAACAGCAGCGGGATGAAGGCCGCGATCAGCGACAGGCTGATGGACACCACCGTGAAGCCGATCTCGGCCGAGCCCCGGAGCGCGGCGGTGCGCATGGATTCACCATGCTCCAGATGCCGGTGGATGTTCTCGACCACCACGATGGCGTCGTCGACCACGAAGCCCACCGCGATGATCAACGCCACCAGGGTGAGGTTGTTGAGGCTGAAGCCCAGAACGTCCATGGCCGCAACGGTGGCGATCATGGCCACGCCCAGCACGGCCGTGACGATCGCCGTGGCCGACACCTGCCGCAGGAAGAAGCCCATCACGGCGATCACCAGCACCACCGTGAGGGCCAGCGTGATCTCGACCTCGTGCAGCGAGGCGCGGATGGTGCGCGTGCGGTCGTTGAGCACGCTGACCTCCACACTGGCCGGCAGGCGCTCGGTCAGGCGTGGCAGGGCGGCCATGACGCGGTCCACCGTGGCCACGATGTTGGCATCGGGCTGGCGGCGGATGATGATGTTCAGGCCCTCGCGCCCGTTCTGCCAGGCCGTGACGTAATCGTTCTCGGCCCCTTCGGTGATGCGGGCCACGTCGCCCACGCGCACGGGCACGCCGCCGACGTCGGTGATGACCAGGTCGGCGTACTCGCTCGGCTTGAAGAGCTGGTCGTTGGTGGCCAGCGTGGCGTTGCGGTCGGGCCCGACCAGCGAGCCCTTGGGCTGGTTGACGCTGGCGCGCTGCACGGCGGCGCGGATGTCGGCCAGGGTCAGACCATGCGCGGCCAGCTTGGCGGGCGAGGCCTGGATGCGGATGGCGGGCCGGCGCTGACCGGTGATGTCCACCTCCGAGACGCCATCGACCTGGCTGATCTGCCGCGACAGCACGGTCTCGGCCAGGTCGCTCAGTTCGGTGACGGGCATGGTGCCTGACTGCATCGACAGCACCATGATCGGGCCGTCGGCCGGATTGACCTTGCGCCAGGTGGGCAGCGAGGGCATGTCCGACGGCAGCCGCCCCGAGACGGCATTGATGGCGGCCTGCACCTCCTGCGCGGCGGTGTTGATGTCCTTGTCGAGCGTGAACTGCAGCGTGATGCTGGTGGAGCCCAGGGCGCTGGCCGAGGTCATCTCTGTGATGCCGGCGATGCTGCTGAGCTCGACCTCCAGCGGCGTGGCCACGGCGGCGGCCATGGTGTCCGGGCTGGCACCGGGCAGGCGCGCCGAGATCCGGATGGTGGGGAACTCGGCCTGCGGCAAAGGCGCCACGGGCAGGCGCGGGAAGGCCAGCAGGCCCAGCAGCACCAGCGCCAGCGTGAGCAGCGTGGTGGCCACCGGATGGGCGATGAACCAGGCGGACAGGTTGCGGCGCGAGGACCCGGCCGGGGCGCTCGCGGGGACGGGGGGCGGCATGCTCACGGTTCAGCCCCCGCTGGCCGGCAGCACCTTCACGGTGGCCTTGGGCTTGAGGCGGGACTGGCCGTCCACCACGACGGTGTCGCCCGTCTGCAGGCCCGAGCCGATCACGGCACGCTGGTCATCCTGCCAGCGCACGGTCACGGGCACCATGTCGGCGGTGTTGTCACGCACGCGCCAGACGTGGATGGTGTTCTTCTGCCCGCGCTGCAGGGCCTGCGTGGGCACGACCAGCGCCTGGTCCATGACCCCGGTGCGCAGGGTCACGGCCACGAACTGGCCGGGCCAGAGTGCCTCCTTCGCGTTGGGCACCTCAGCCTTGAGCCTGAGCGAGCCGGAGGCTGGATCGACCCGGTTGTCCACCGTGGTCAGGCGGCCTTCGGCCAGGGGCGTGCCCTGCTCCTGATCGGCCACCTGCACCAGGGCCGGGCCCTTCTGCCGGAGGGCCTGCCGCACCTCACTCAAGCGCCCCTGGGGCACCGAAAACAGCACCGCCACCGGCTGGGTCTGCACCACGGTGACCAGGCCATTGGCATCGCTGGGCCGCACCAGGTTGCCGACATCGACCTGACGCAGGCCGGCACGGCCGGCCACGGGCGAGGTGATGGTGGCGTAGGACAGCTGCACGCGGGCCGACTCCAGCGAGGCCTGCTGCGACTGGACCTGGGCCTGCAGCTGGGCCACCAGGGACACCTGCTGGTCGCGCTGCTGCACAGGCACGGCGGCCTGCGAGGCCAGGCCTTCGTAGCGCTTGAGATCAAGCTGGGCAATCTGCAGCTGGGCCTTGAGGTGCTGCACCTCGGCCTGGGCCTGGTCCACCTGGGCGCGCAGGGCCCGGTCATCGAGCCGCGCCAGCACCTGGCCTCGCGTGACGGGCTGCCCTTCCTTGAACAGCACCTCGGTGAGCACGCCCTCGATCTGGGGCCGCACCAGCACCTGCTGAAGGGCCTGCACTTGGCCCACCGCCGTGAGCGATGTCGGCAGGGTCTGGAGGCCGGCCTGGACCACGCGCACCGGCACGGCAGGCTGAGCCTTGGGCGGGCTGGAAGCCTGCACCTTCGGCGACAAAGCCGTGCTCAGCCAGGCCAGCAGGCCGGCCGATACCGCCAGGCCTCCCCACACCCATCGTCTCGACACCATCACGACCACCTCTCGCTGCATGCCCTGGCCACACCGGGCAGGACACCCGAGCGGAGGCCCCCGCATCGTAAAACAGACGCGTTCGTGTCTGGATGTGACGCGGAGTTCCCTGCGCTTTCCTGCGCTCAGCTGCCGCGGCGCACCCGCCGGATCTCGTCGAGGATCAGCAGCACGGCGCCCACGCTGATGGCGCAGTCGGCAATGTTGAAGGCCGGGAAATGACCGCCATGGAACACCGGCTCCAGGAAGCGCCAGTGGAAATCCAGGAAATCGACCACGTAGCCGTGGATCAGCCGATCGACCACGTTGCCGATGGCGCCGCCCATGATCAGGGCCAGCGCCAGCGAGAACATGCGCTGCCCGCCATGCTGCTTGAGCATGTAGGTCATGAAGCCCACGGCCACCACGCCCAGCCCCACGAAGAACCAGCGCTGCCACCCGCCGGCCTGGGCCAGGAAGGAGAACGCCGCGCCTTCGTTGTGCACGCGTACCAGGTTGAAAAAGCCCGTGACATAGCGCGAATCACCATGCTGGAAGGCACCGATCACGACGACCTTGGTGATCTGGTCCAGCAGGATGATGATGGCCGCCAGGCCGAGCCAAGGCCACATGGCGCCGCCGGCGCCGCCCTTGCCGCGCGCCGCCATCAGGCCACCACGCGGGTTTCGCCCGCGCCGCCCAGGTTGAGCGCGCAGCGGCCACAGACGCCAACGTAGCGCGGATCGATCCCGACATCATCGCGGTAGTGCCAGCAGCGCTCGCACTTGGCCGCGCCCGACGGCGTGACCTTGACGGCCAGGGCATCGCCCTCGCGGAGCAGCACCTTGGAGACGATCAGCACGAACTTGAGGTCATCGCCCAGGGAAGCCAGCAGGGCGTGGTCCTGCGCAGGGGCTGTCAGCTCGATCTCGGCCTGCAGCGAGGCGCCGACCTGGCCGGCGGTGCGCACGGTCTCGATCTCCTTGTTGACCAGTTCGCGGATCTCGCACACACGGGCCCACTTGGTCAGCAGGTCCGGCTGCTCCGCGCCGGAGAAGTCCCAATAGGTCTCGGTGAAGATGGTGGTGCCGCCGTCGAAGACCTTCCAGGCCTCCTCGGCCGTGAAGCTCAGGAAGGGCGCCATCCAGCGCAGCATGGCATGCGTGATCTGCCACAGCGCGGTCTGCGCCGAGCGGCGGGCCAGGCTCTTGGCGACGGTGGTGTAGAGGCGGTCCTTGAGCACGTCCAGGTAGAAGGCGCCCAGGTCTTCGGAGCAGTACACCTGCAGCTTGGCCACCACCGGGTGGAACTCGTAGCGCTCGTAGTGGGCCAGGATGTCGGCCTGCAGCTCGGCCGCGCGGGCCAGGGCGTAGCGGTCGATCTCCAGCAGTTCGGCCGCCGGCACCGTATCGGCCTGGGGGTCGAAATCGGAGGTGTTGGCCAGCAGGAAGCGCAGCGTGTTGCGGATGCGGCGGTAGCCGTCCACCACGCGGGCCAGGATCTTGTCGTCGATGCCCAGGTCGCCGGAATAATCGGTCGAGGCCGTCCACAGGCGGATGATTTCAGCGCCCATCTTGCCGGACACCTCCTGCGGCGCCACCACGTTGCCCACGGACTTGGACATCTTGCGGCCTTGGCCGTCCACGGTGAAGCCGTGAGTCAGAAGCCCCTTGTAGGGCGCGCGGCCATAGATGGCACAGGCGGCCAGCAGCGAACTGTGGAACCAGCCGCGGTGCTGGTCATGGCCTTCCAGGTACAGGTCGGCCTCAGGGCCTTGATGGTGGCCGGCATCGGGGTGGCTGCCGAATTGCGCGTTGAGCACATGGAAGAAGGTGGTGCCCGAGTCGAACCACACGTCCAGGATGTCGGTGGACTTGCTGTACTGCTCGGCCTCGGCGCCCAGCCACTCGGCCGGATCCAGCTTGGACCAGGCCTCGACCCCGCCCTGCTGCACCAGTTCAGCGGCACGGTCGATCAAGGCGAGGGTGTCCGGGTGCAGCTCGCCCGTCACCTTGTGCAGGAAGAAGGGCAGCGGCACGCCCCAGTTGCGCTGGCGGCTGATGCACCAGTCGGGCCGGTTGGCGATCATGTCGCGCAGGCGGGCGCGGCCGTTCTCGGGGTAGAAGGTGGTCTGGTCGATGGCGGCCAGCGCGGTCTGGCGCAGGGCCTGGGGCGCCTTGTCGACCGTGAACACCCCCTCGCCTTCGTCCATGCGCACGAACCACTGCGCGGCGGCACGGAAGATCACCGGCGTCTTGTGGCGCCAGCAGTGCGGGTAGCTGTGCTCGATGGTCTTGGTGGCCAGCAGGCGGCCGTTGTCCCGCAGGGTGTCGAGCACCACGGGCGCGGCCTTCCAGATGTGCTGGCCCCCGAACAGCGGCAGATCGGCCTGGTAGACGCCGTTGCCCTGCACCGGGTTGAGGATGTCGTCGAACTTGAGGCCATGGGCCACGCAGCTGTTGAAGTCATCCACACCATAGGCGGGCGCAGAGTGCACGATGCCGGTGCCGTCCTCGGCGCTGACGTAATCAGCCAGGTAGACAGGCGCGACGCGGTCGTAGCCTTCATGCACATGGGCCAGCGGGTGCTTGAAGGTCAGGCCTTCGAGCTTGCTGCCCGGCGTGGTGGCCAGCACCTTGACCTGGTCCGGCTCGAAGCCGTAGCGGGCCACGGCCTTCTCGACCAGCGCCTCGGCCAGCACCAGCAGCCCCTTGGGGGTATCGACCAGGGCATAGCTCAGCTCGGGGTGCATGTTGAGCGCCTGGTTGGCCGGGATCGTCCACGCGGTGGTGGTCCAGATCACGGCGAAGGCGTCCTTGTCCAGACCGGGCAGGCCGAAGGCGGCCGCCAGCCTGGCCGGCTCGGCGCTCAGGAAAGCCACGTCCAGCGTCTGCGACTTCTTGTCGGCGTACTCGATCTCGAACTCGGCCAGCGAGGAGCCGCAGTCGAAGCACCAGTACACAGGCTTGAGGCCACGGTACACATAGCCGCGCTCCATGATCTTCTTGAGCGCACGGATCTCATTGGCCTCGTTGCCGAAGTCCATCGTGCGGTAAGGGTGCGCCCAGTCGCCCAGCACGCCCAGGCGCTTGAAATCGTTGCGCTGGCCGTCGATCTGCTCGGCGGCGTAGGCGCGCGCCTTGGCCTGCACGTCGTCGCGGCTGAGGTTGCGCCCGAAGGTCTTCTCGATCTGGTTCTCGATGGGCAGGCCGTGGCAGTCCCAGCCGGGCACATAGATGGCGTCCAGGCCCTTGAGCTGGCGTGCCTTCACGATCATGTCCTTGAGGACCTTGTTGACGGCGTGGCCGATGTGGATGTTGCCATTGGCGTAGGGCGGACCGTCGTGCAGCACGAACTTGGGGGCGCCCTGGCGGGCAGCGCGCAGTTGCTGGTAGATACCCTGTGCTTCCCAGTCCTTGACCCAGCCCGGCTCGCGCTTGGGCAGGTCGCCCCGCATCGGGAAGGGCGTGTCCGGCATGTTCAGGGTGTTGCGGTAGGCGCTCTGGTTCTGGCCGTCTTGCTTGGCGGGCTTGTCTTGGCTCATGTCGATCTCGATCAGGATCAGCCTCTTGCGGGCGCTTGGAGCGCCTGGCTCAAGGGGCTGTGGGCAGCTTGGCGGGGCATCGCCGACCGACTCGGCGCTTGCGGGGGCGACAGGGTTGCGGGCCATCCGCCAGGCACCAGGCCCTGCGGATCGGTCAGCCCGCGTCAAATTCGGTCGCGGGTGGTCTGGCGGCCCTGGGCCTGGAAGAAGGCCCGGGCATCGGCGATGTCCTGGTGGATGGCGGCCTGCAAGGCCTGCAGCCCGTCATACCGGGCTTCATCGCGAAGTTTGTGCAGGAGTTCCACGCGCACGATTTTACCGTAGCCCCCCTCGCTGCCCAGTTCGGAGGGCCAATCGAGGCAATGCACCTCCAGCAGCACCCGGCCAGACGCCTCGATCGTGGGGCGCACGCCCAGGCTGGCCACGCCTTCCAGCGGCTCCGGGCTCAACCCATGGGTGCGCACGGCGAAGATGCCCTGGGTGGCCGGTTTTTCGTGGCCGAAGCGCACGTTGATGGTCGGGCAGTCGAGCGTGCGGCCCAGCTTGCGGCCATGCACCACGTGGCCGCTGATGCTGTAAGGGCGGCCCAGCAGGCGGCTCACCAGGTCCATGTCGCCCGCGGCCAGGGCATCACGCACCACGGAGGACGACACGCGCACCCCGTGCACCTCGTAGCTGAGCATGCGGGCCACGTCGAAGCCGCGGTCGGCGGCCAGGGCGTCCAGCAGGGCGTAATCCCCCGCGCGCCTGGCGCCGAAGCGGAAATCATCGCCCACCAGCACGTAGCGTGCGTGCAGGCCCTGCACCAGCACCTGGTCCACGAAATCCTGGGGGCTCAGGGAAGCCAGGGTCTGGTCGAAGGGCAGCACCACCACCTGGTCGATACCGCAGCGCTCCAGCTCGAACAGCTTGTCGCGCAGGGTGGCGATGCGGGGCGGGGCCATCTCGGGCTTGCCGGCCAGGGCCGCGAAGTAGTCGCGCGGGTGCGGCTCGAAGGTGAGCACGGTGCTCGGCAGGCCGCGGTGCTGTGCCTCGCTGCGCAGCAGGGCGAGCATGGCCTGGTGTCCGCGGTGGACGCCGTCGAAATTGCCGATGGTCAGGGCGCAGGCGGGGGCCAGGGCGGCGTGGTGGACGCCTCGGAAGACTTGCATGACGGGGGATTATCCCCCGCGGCACGGCTCCTGCGTTTAGGATCCGCCCATCGCCCCAAGAAGGATGACACGAGATGAACAAAATGATGTCGATTCGCCCCGTGGCCCTGTGCCTGACCCTGATCGGGGCCCTTGCCCAGACGCCAGCACTTGCCCAGGCGCCCTCCCCCACCCTCCAGAAGATCTCCGCCGCCGGCTCGATCACCCTGGGACACCGCGAATCGTCCATCCCCTTCTCGTACTATGACGACAAGCAGCAGGTGGTGGGGTACTCGCAGGAGATGATGCTCAAGGCGGTCGAGGCCATCAAGGCGGAGCTCAAAAAGCCAGACCTGGCTGTCAAGCTGGTGCCCGTCACCTCGCAGAACCGCATCCCCCTGGTGCTCAATGGCACGGTCGACCTCGAATGTGGCTCGACCACCAACAACACCGAACGCGCCCGCCAGGTGGCGTTCTCGACCAACATCTTCGTGGTGGGCACCCGCCTGATGACCCGCAAGGGCGCCGGTATCAACGATTTCCCGGACCTCAAGGGCAAGAACGTGGNNGCACCACCTCCGAGCGCCTGCTGCGCCGCTACAACGCGGACAACAAACTGGGCATGCGCATCATCTCGGCCAAGGACCACGGCGAATCCTTCCTGATGCTGGAAACCGGCCGCGCCGCCGCCTTCATGATGGACGACGCCCTGCTCTACGGCGAACGCGCCAAGTCCAAGCGCCCGGACGACTGGGTGGTGGTGGGCAAGCCCATGTCCGAGGAGGCCTACGGCTGCATGATGCGCAAGGGCGATGCGGCCTTCAAGAAGCTGGTCGATGGCGCCATCAGCCAGGCCATGACCTCGGGCGAGGCCGCCAAGATCTACGCCAAGTGGTTCCAGCAACCTATCCCGCCCAAGGGCCTGAACCTCAGCTGGCCCATGTCCGACGACGTGCAGGCCCTGTTCAAGGCGCCCAACGACAAGCCCTTCCAGTAAGGCCAGCGGGCCATGGACTACCAGTGGAACTGGGCCATCTTCTCGCAGGAGACGGCCATGGGCGACGGCAGCACCTACTGGGGCTGGATGCTGGCTGGCCTCAAGATGACGCTGACCATTTCGCTGAGCGCCTGGGTGCTGGCCCTGGCGCTGGGCACGGTGGTGGGCGTGCTGCGCACCGTGCCCTCGCGCGGGTTGCAACACGCGGCCACGGCCTATGTGGAGGTGCTGCGCAACATCCCGCTGCTGGTGCAGCTGTTCATCTGGTATTTCATCGTGCCCGAACTGTTGCCGACGGCCTGGGGCGACACCCTCAAGCAATGGCCCCCTGAATGGCAGCAACTGGGCGCGGCCATCGTCTGCCTGGGCCTGTTCACCAGCGCCCGGGTGGCCGAGCAGGTGCGCGCCGGCATCCAAAGCCTGCCGGTGGGCCAGACCCGCGCGGCCCTGGCGCTGGGCCTGAGCCTGCCGCAGGCCTACCGCCTGGTGCTGCTGCCCATGGCCTTTCGGCTGGTGGTGCCGCCGCTCACCTCGGAGTTCCTCAACGTGTTCAAGAACTCCGCCGTGTGCTCGACCATCGGCCTGCTGGAGCTGGCCGCCCAGGGCCGCCAGCTGGTGGACTACACCGCGCAGCCGTACGAGGCCTTCATCGCGGTGACCCTGATGTACCTGCTGATCAACGTCGTGGTCATGGGCCTGATGCACCTGCTCGAACGCAAGGTCAAGGTCCAGGGCTACCTGGGATAAGGGGCGGCCATGGCCCATGATTTCGACTGGTCGTCCATTCCCGGCGCCTTGCCCTTCCTGGCAGAGGGCATGCTGGTCACCCTGGAGATCACCGCCGTCGCCCTGGCGGTAGGCCTGGTGTGGGGCACGCTGCTGGCGCTGATGCGGCTGTCGAGCATGGCCCCGCTGCGCTGGTTCGCCGCCGCCTACATCAACCTTTTCCGCGCCGTGCCGCTGGTGATGGTGCTGCTGTGGTTCTTCCTGGTGATTCCGCAGTTGCTCACCGCCTTGTTCAACCTGCCGCCCGGCACCGATGTGCGCATGACCTCGGCGCTGGTGGGCTTTGCGCTGTTCGAATCGGCCTACTATGCCGAGATCATCCGCGCCGGTATCCAGAGCGTGCCCAAGGGGCAGCTGGCAGCCGCCACGGCCCTGGGACTGAGCCGGGCGCAGGCGATGCGCCTGGTGATCCTGCCGCAGGCCCTGCGCAACATGGTGCCGCTGCTGCTCACGCAGGCCATCGTGCTGCTGCAGGACACCTCGCTGGTCTACGTGTCGGCCCTGGCCGATTTCTTCGGCACGGCCTACAAGGTCGGCGACCGGGACGGCCGGCTGGTGGAGCTGCTGCTCTTTGCCGGTGCCGTCTATTTCGTGCTGTGCTTCGCGCTCTCGCGCCTGGTGCAGCGCCTGCAGCGCAAGCTGACCGCCTGAACCCTTCAGCGCCATGATCCAGATCGACAACGTCTCCAAGCACTATGGCACTTTCCAGGTGCTGACCGACTGCAGCACCATGGTCACCAAGGGCGAGGTGGTGGTGGTCTGCGGGCCTTCAGGCTCAGGCAAATCCACGCTGATCAAGTGCGTCAATGGGCTGGAGCCCTTCCAGCAGGGCCGCATCCTGGTCGATGGCACCTCGGTGGGCGATCCTGCCACGCACCTGCCAAGGCTGCGCAGCCGCGTGGGCATGGTGTTCCAGCACTTCGAGCTGTTCCCGCACCTGAGCGTGAGCGACAACCTCACGCTGGCCCAGCGGCATGTGCTCGGGCGCGACAAGGAGGCAGCCACGGCCAAGGCCATGGCCCTGCTCGACCGCGTGGGCCTGAAGGCGCATGCCGCCAAATCCCCCAATCAGCTCTCGGGCGGGCAGCAGCAGCGCGTGGCGATCGCCCGGGCGCTGTGCATGGACCCGATCGTGATGCTGTTTGACGAGCCGACCTCCGCACTCGACCCCGAAATGGTCGGCGAGGTGCTGGATGTCATGAGCGAGCTGGCCAGTGAAGGCATGACCATGATGTGCGTGACGCACGAAATGGGCTTTGCCCGCCGCGTGGCCGACCGCGTGGTGTTCATGGATGCGGGCCGCATCGTCGAGGACCGGCCCACGGCGGATTTCTTCGACAACCCGCGCTCGGAGCGGGCTCAGCAGTTCCTCGCGCGCATCCTGCAGCATTGAAGCGATCGAGCCGGTAGATACAAAGCCAGCGGGCCAGCTCTGTCGAGCCGGCCCGCCGGAGGATCACGATGGGAGCATGCCCCATCGAAATCAGATGGCCTTCAGTGGCTCAAGGCATCAGCGTTGTTGCTGCTGCGACTTGTTCTGCTGCTGGCCACCAGGCTGCTGATTGCTGCCCTGGTTCTGATTCTGGTTGCTGCCTTGCTGGCCGCTCTGGCGACCGGCCTGCTCTTGCTGACCAGACTGGCGGTTCTGCTGATCCGCATTGGGTTGCTGTTGCTGACCGGCATCCTGTTGCTGCTGGTTCTGCTTGCCGGGATTCTGGTTCTGGTTTTGGTTCTGTTGGGTCATGGTCTTTCTCCTGTTCGTTGAAATCATCGGCGGTTTGCCGATGACTACCCATCGGCAATCGACGTTCCCGCCTTACACCTTGCCCCGTACGCCTTGCCATTAGCACGCCGCAGCGCCGTTCAGAATCCCTGCCGCTCCAACACATCGTCGATCCGGAATTCCTTCTGCAGCTCGGACAGGCGCTCCCACACCCGGTGCGTAACTGACGGGATCTCACAGTCGACGAACTGCGGCGGGCTGATCGCCCGCCAATTCAGCACGGCGCGCCCGCACTGCGGGCAGTTCGGCAGCTTCCCGATCCGGAACGGATGCCCGGTGCTGTCAGGATCACAGGCAATCTCGCCATAGGTGCGTTGCAGCACATGCGCCCGGAACCAGTCATCCTTGCCCACCATGCGCCAGCTGCGGCTGAGCATGGCCTCAACCTCGTCGAAGGTCGGATCGTGCATGGCATCCAGAAAGGCCTCGTCCAGCGAGGCGTCGCTGCGGAGCACGAACTGACCATGCACCCCATCGGGCATGACGGACACGGTCGAATCCTGCCGGCAATGGGCACAACTGACCTGCAGAAGTTGCAGCTTCATCATTCAGGACACGGTGGACAACGACGTTGGATGGCGTCCTGTCACCTGCCCAGGACGAGCGGATGCAGTGCGCGTCTGGCGGAACTGCACGCACAACCCTATTTTTAACGCGCTCCGGAAAAAACGCCAGCCCCCGGGGGCTTGCGCCCCTCAATGCCCGGTCGACGCTTGTCGGATCCGTCCCTATACTGGAAGACATTGACTTGAATGAGCCTGTCCATGAGCGAAGCCAACCGTTTCACGATAGATGAATGGGAAACGCAGCTCGAGGGCATCGATCGGGAAATCGTGCGGCATGCCCTGGCGTGTCATGTGCGCCTGCTGGCACCTGGTGTGGTGGAGCGCGTACTCCAGGATGACCCCATCGTCTGTGGGCAGGACAACGTGCTGGCATTCAAAACCCTGCGCGGGCTGCTGGTGATGCACTACCTTGAAACGCACCACATGGCCCAGGCACTGGGCCCTGAGCAGGCCAAGGCCGCCGCCGACACCGTGCGCGCGCATCTGGGCCGCACGCTGGGGCCATGGCTGGACAAGCTCCTGCCCGACGCCAGCCAACGCTGACACCCTGGTCGGCCAGGTCCGACGTTCAGTTTCCGCCCCGCCCATACGGCACACCGATTGCCGTAACAGGGGACCATGAACCTGACCGTCCTGACCATCAATCTGCACAAAGGATTCGGCGCCTTCAATCGGCGCTTCGTGCTGCCTGAACTGCGGGAGGCGGTGCGCAGCGTATCGGCCGACGTGGTGTTTTTGCAGGAGGTGATGGGCGAGCATGAATTGCACGCCGCCCATGTGCCCAACTGGCCCCAAACGCCGCACTACGAGTTTCTGGCCGACACGCTGTGGAACGACTACGCGTATGGCCGCAACGCGGTCTACCCCCAAGGGCATCACGGCAACGCGCTGCTGTCCAAATTCATCATTGCCCGCCACCATAACCACGATGTCTCTACCAGCGGCCCTGAGGAAAAGCGCGGCCTGCTGCACTGCGTGCTGAGCCTGCCGGGTGGGCGGGCGATGCATGCCATCTGTGTGCACCTGGGCCTGCGCGCCTCACAGCGGCGCCAGCAGGTCGACGGGCTGTGCCGCCTGGTCAATGACCTGTCGCCGCACGAGCCTGTCGTGGTGGCGGGCGATTTCAACGACTGGGAGCAAAAGGCCCACGATCAACTGGGCCGGTGTGCTGGCCTGCGCGAAGTGTTCGTGCACGCCCAAGGTCGCGCTGCCCGCACCTTCCCCGCGCGTTGGCCCTTCCTGCGGCTGGACCGCATTTATGTGCGCGGCGCCCGCATCCATCGGCCAATGACGTTGCCGCGTCGGCCCTGGTCTCATCTGTCTGATCACGCCCCCCTTGCTGCGGAGGTATCGCTGTGAATTCATCCCCCCTCTCCCAACCGCCCATGCAGCATCCAGCTGACTGGACTCGGGGCAACGACCTCCAACTGCTGGAAAACGGAGAGGAGTTCTTCCCTGCCGTGTTCGAAGCCATCGAAGGCGCACAGCACGAGGTGCTGATCGAGACGTTCATCCTCTTCGAGGACAAGGTGGGTCTGGCCCTGCACGAGGTGCTGCTGCGGGCGGCCCGGCGCGGCGTGCGCATCGATGTCACGGTAGACGGCTTCGGCTCACCGTCGCTGTCGTCGCAGTTCGTTGAGCCGCTGATCGAAGCGGGTGCCCGGTTGCATGTGTTCGACCCCGCCCCCAAGATCTCCCGTCGGCTCAAGCTGTTCAGGCGCTTGCACCGCAAGATCGTGGTGGTCGACGGGCAGGTAGGCTTCATCGGTGGCATCAACTATTCCGCCGACCACCTGGCCGATTTCGGCCCTGAGGCCAAGCAGGACTATGCCGTACGCGCCCGCGGCCCCATTGTCGAACAGCTGCGGCTGGAAGCTCAGCGCACGGTGGCCAGCGCGGTGGGCGAGCGTTGGCCGCACCAGCCACTGCCCGCCCTGGCCCCTAAGGCCTGCCCGCCCCAAGGCGAGGCCCACGCTCGCCTGGTCACCCGAGACAACCACAAGCACCGCGACGACATCGAGCGCCAGTACCGCATGGCCCTGCAGTCGGCCAAGCGTGAAGTGATCATTGCCAATGCCTACTTCTTTCCGGGCTACCGCCTGCTCAAGAGCCTGCAGCGCGCCGCACAGCGGGGGGTGCGCGTGCACCTGATCCTGCAGGGCCAGCCTGATATCGCAGCCGCCACCTGGGCCGCCCGCATGGTGTATGACCGGCTGATCGAAGCGGGCGTGCGTATCCACGAATACTGCGACCGGCCGATGCACGGCAAGGTGGCGCTGGTCGACGATGACTGGGCCACCATCGGCTCGAGCAACCTCGACCCGTTGAGCCTGTCGCTCAATCTGGAAGCCAACCTGGTCATCCGCGACAAGGCGTTCAACGCCAGCCTGCGAGACAAGCTGATCCGCCTGATCCAGGAAAGCTGCGTGCATGTGCGCATGGAGCACACGGTGGCCCGCCGCTGGTGGTGGCGCCTGGGTGTGGGCGCACTGGTCTATCACATCGTGCGTCACTTCCCGCAGTGGATGGCGCAATTGCCTGATCATCGGCCCAAGGTGTTGCCCATGGCCGAAACCTCGGTGGTGGCCAGCACACCAGTGGATGAAACTGCGAAGGCCTGGTCCTGGCGGCGGCTGAGTCCGAGCCGGCTGATGCCGCGTGAGGCCTCCCGATGATGGCCCGCCCTCTACCCATGGCGCTGCGCAGCCCCTCTTCACGGCCGGACGATTCCCCGGCAACGGAGGCTCCGGCAGACGAGCAGACTGTCGCCCCCGCCCGGCCATGGACCCGCTGGCTCGGCATCATCTTCGCGCTGGCGGTGGTGGGCATGCTGGCCTGGGCAGCGCGCAGGGTGGACTGGCAGGCTGTGCTGCAAGCCTTGAAGTCCATGCCTGTGGACGTGATGGCCATGGCCGCGGGCGTGTCATTGCTGAGCTATCTGCTGTACAGCGCCTACGATTTGATCGGCCGCGCCTGGATCGGCCACAAGCTGGCATGGTGGCGTGTGCTGTCGGTGACGGCTGTGAGCTATGCCTTCAATCTGAATCTGGGCATGCTGGTCGGTGGTCTGGGTATCCGCTACCGGCTGTACTCCCGCCTGGGGCTGCGAGGTGGCCAGATTGGTCGCATCCTGAGCATGAGCGTGGCCACCAACTGGCTGGGCTATGGGCTGCTGGCAGGTGGCGTCTTCCTGTTTCGTCAGATCACGCCGCCGGCCGACTGGCATGTGAGCGCCTCCGTGCTGCAGGCGGTCGGTGCCGCGTTATGGCTGATGGTAGGTGCCTATCTGGCCCTGTGCGGATGGTCGAGCCGGCGGCGCTTCACCGTCAGGAACCACGAGATCCACCTGCCGGGCCTGCGCATGGCGTTGGCACAGTTGGCCTTGTCCAGCCTGAACTGGCTGGCCATTGCCGTCATGCTCTACCTGCTGCTGCAAGGCGCCATCCCGTTTGGACTGGTGCTGGGCACCTCCCTGGTCGCCGCGGTAGCCGGTGTGCTCGCCAGGCTGCCCGCGGGCTTGGGCGTGGTCGAGGCCGTGTTCGTGACCGTGTTGGCCTCCCGCCTGCCCGAGGCCACCGTGCTGGCCGCGGTGCTGGTATACCGGGCCTTGTACTATCTGCTGCCGCTGCTGCTGGCCACGGGGGGTTATCTGTTGATCGAGGCACGTGCGCCGCGCGCGCAGAACGGCGCTGCCCCCCCCCGCACCAGCTGAGCACTCTGTCACGCCATCGGGATGTTTGGCAACCTTTGCAGGCAGGGCGCACCGCTGCAGCGGTGCCCTCTCTACATCTTGATGCCGGCCCGCCGATACCCCGGGGGTGCACACCCCTCGCCCGCCCGACCATGCCCCTGACGCCGCCCCTGACCGACTGATGCCTTCGGACGGTGGTGATTCGCTGTTCATGCCAAGTTCGGGCGAGGCTTCGGACCCCTTCAAGGCCCAGTTGGACCAGGCCCTCAAGGAGGGCTACGCCTGGCTGCGCTTTTCCCCCTCCCTGGAAGTGGCCTACCAACGCGACAAGGCCCCCGAACGTCGCCGCACACTGGAACGCGGCGGCTTGTGGCTGGTGGTGATGTTCAACCTGCTGCTGGTCACCGACTGGATGATGGTGCCTGACCAGATGGGACTGGCCATTGGCCTGCGGGTGTTCTTCTTCACCGGCATCAACATCGTGGGCCTGCTGCTCAGTGATCACTTCACACCCCGCTGGCGGGAATGGACCGTGGTGGGCATGAGCGTGCTGGCCGCGGCCATCAATGCCGCCCTGTGCCTGAACAGCACTGACCACCTGGCACCACCCTACCTGATGGCCCTGGTCATGGTGCTGCTCTTCAACGGCAGCATCGTCCGCACCCCCTTCTGGAAGGCGCTGCTGATCGACACGCTGGTGATCGGGATGTTTTTCGGATGCCTGTTCCTGCTGGAGAATCCACCATGGAACGTGATGCTTGCGCTGTCGCTGATCCTGGTGTCCACAGCATTCTTTACCTTGTACAGCAGCTATGTGCTCGAGCATGAGGACCGCACCAACTGGCTCATGCAAGGCCAGGAGCACCAGCTCGTCCAGGCGCTCAACCGCGCCAACCATCAGCTTGAACGCCTCTCGCGCTCCGATGCACTGACAGGCTTGGCCAACCGCCGCCACTTTGACGAGTTCCTCGCCCAGCTGTGGCAGCGGGCCCGCCAGAGCGGGCGCGCCATCGCCCTGTTGATGATGGATGTCGATCACTTCAAGGCCTACAACGACCGTTATGGCCACCCTCAGGGCGATACCTGCCTGCGGCAGCTCGGTGCCGTGCTGCGCCGGCAACTGCGCCGCCCAGGCGACCTGGTGGCCCGCTTTGGCGGCGAAGAGTTCGTGGCCGTGCTGCACGATGCACCGCTGCCTGAGGCCATGGCCGCCGCAGAGCGCGTCCGGCTGGGCGTGCAGGCGCTGGCCCTGCCCCACGACAGCGCGCCGGGCAGCGGCCAGGTCACGCTGAGCGTGGGGGTGAGTTCTTGCGCGCCAGGGCAAGTCGGGTCGCCCCAGGCCTTGATCGCCGCGGCAGACGCAGCGCTCTACCAGGCCAAATCACAGGGCCGCAACCGTGTGGTGGCCATGGTGCCTGATGCCACGCTGGAGACCACACCATGAGTGCGATCCCGATGGGTCAAGCCCTCGACGCAGGTCTTGCGCCTCCCGCGCGCGATGCAGGCGCTTCGCCAGAACATCCGGATGCCGCCCTGGCGGGCCGGCTCCTGGCCCGGGGGTTTCCGTGGATGCGCTTTCCCGCGGGCCTGGAAAACACCTTTCAGCGGCATGGCGCGGCCCAGCGCCTTCGGCACCTGCTGATCAGCGGCGCCCTCTCCATGGTGGTCTTCAACGGCTTTCTTGTGGCCGACTGGCTGGTTGCACCGGATGTGCTGCAAGAAGCCGTGAAGGTGCGCCTGGGCCTCTTCACGCCGCTGTTCCTGCTGGTGCTGGGCTTCGCGGCGCTGTGCTTCCAGTGGGTGATACGGCAGCTGCCCATGTGGCTGATCGAAGGCGTGGTGCTGATGAGCAGCCTGTGCGCCGCGGCCGCAGTGGCCTACATCCTGTCGATCACGCAGAGTGACGGCCGGGTCTTCTACCACGCCGGGTTCCTGGTGGTGCTGGCCTACAGCAACGTGGTGCAGCGCCAGCGCTTCTGGTACGCGGTGGCCTCGTCGGCGGCCGTGCTGGCCGTGCACCTGTGGTGTGCCCATCACATCGCTGCGCCGGAACCACGCCTCCTGCCCCCCCTGACGACGGTGCTGCTGGCCACGGCCTTCTTCACCTTGATCGCCAACTATGCGCTGGAGCGCGATGAGCGGCGGCAGTTCCTGCTGTCACTGCGTCGCCGGCACCTGCTGCAGCAGCTCGACGGCGTGCACGCGCAGTTGCAGCGCATCTCGCGGGTGGACGGGCTCACGGGCGTCTTCAACCGCCACCATGCGCAGGAAGCGCTGGAACACGCCTGGCGGCGCGCCGCCCACGACGGCAGCACCATGGCCGTGATCCTGGTGGATGTGGACCACTTCAAGAAGTACAACGATCACCATGGCCATCAGGCGGGTGACCTGTGTCTGCAGCAAGTGGCCCAGGCGTTGAGCCAGAGCCTGCGGCGGCCGACCGATCTGGTGGCGCGCTATGGCGGCGAGGAGTTCATCGCACTGCTGCCCCAGGCGGATGCCGCGCAGGCCACCCAAGCCGCGGAGCGCATGCGCCAGGCGGTGGAACAGCTTGCCCTGGCCCATGGGGCCTCAGACACCGCCCCGGTGGTGACCGTCAGCGTGGGCGTGGCCATGGCCAAGGCCACCCCCACACGTGACAGCGCAACCCTCGTCGAGGCCGCTGATCAGGCGCTGTACCACGCCAAGCACCGCGGCCGCAACCGCGTGGCCACACAGCACCTGGGCTGAACCGCGGCGCAGGCCGGGCTCAGCCAGGTGCTACCCACAAGGCTCAGAACAGGCCCTCAAGGGACCAGGCCAGGCAGCGGTGCTCCGCCTGGAAGGCGCCGATGCCCAGAGTGCTCACGCCCGTCGCTTCCAGGCGCTGGACCGGCGAGGTCAGCCCATTGAAGGCAGGCCAGTGCGAGGTGGGCAACGGTGCCGGCCCCACCGTGCGGTTGGGATTGCCCGTGGTGATGAAAGCCTTCCAGTAACGCAGCATCTGGTCACCCAAGGCCTGCTGCTGGGCATTGAGAGGATCCTGCGGAATGCCCGCCACCGTCGACTGGAACACGTACTGCAGGTCACCCCCATGGAAAGCCAGCCAGTCGATGAAGGGATCGGGCGCGAACTGCGGAGCCGTGCGGTCGGCGAACTCGAAGGCGTAGGTCGGTGTCACACGGGACAGCGAGCGCGCCATGCGGTGTGCCACGCAGCTGAACACCTTGTCTGTGATCAGCGACGAGGCCGCCACATCGACACTGCCCAGGGTGGCCGCGCTGTACAGGCTGGTATATACCGGTGCGGCACTGCCCAGCAGGTAACCTGCCACGCTGTCGTAGTCGGCCTGCGTCATCACACGGCCGTAACCCAGGTGGAACAGCGGCAGGATGAAGCCGCGGCCTTCATCGCGGTTGGCGCCCACCATGACGGGCACACGGTTGACACGCCCCAGCGCCATGGCCTTGAGCGGAGCCATCGGCAGGGTCACGCCATCTTCCGTCGCCGACCAGATGTCGAACTTGGTGACCGAATCCTCGTAGGCCGGTGACACGGCCAGGATGTCCTCCACCGACTTGCCGCGCAGGCAGGCCATCTGACCGCTGCCGGCGGCGCAACCCAGGCGACCAGCCAGGGCATCGCCATAGGCACGCGCTGTGGCCAGAGGCTTGGAAGCGATCCCGCACGAGGCGCTCTGCATGATGACACGCTCGAACAGGCCGTGGGCCTTGGGCGAGGCCAGCGCCAGGCACCCTGCGGTGCCGCCGGACGACTGCCCCGCCATGGTCACGCGTGACGCGTCGCCGCCGAAGGCTTCGATGTTGCGCTTGACCCAGCGCAGCGCCAGCCACTGGTCCTGCAGGCCGAAGTTCACGCCCGGCCCTTCGCTGCCCATGCCGGAAGTAGCCAGGAAGCCGAATGCGCCCAGGCGGTAGTTGATGGTCACCACCACGGCATCGGTCTTGAGGGCCATGATGCTGCCGTCGTACTGGCTGCCGGTGCCTACCTGGAAGGCGCCGCCATGCACCCACACGATCACCGGGCGCTTGCCGTGGGCCGGCGCCGGCGGTGCGTACACGTTCAGGCTGAGGCAATCCTCATCCACCGAGGCTTGTGCGAACAACCCCGGGTACTGCGGACAAGCCGAGCCGAACTGTGTGGCACTGCGGGTGCCCACCCAGCCCGGGGCTGGCTGCGGCGCCTTCCACCTCAGGGGCCCAACGGGCGCCTGCCCATAAGGGATGCCGAGGAACTGCCGCACCCCGGACACCGACTGGCCCGCCAGCCAGCCTTGATCGACCTGAACCGTGGTCTGCGCCTGAACCGCTTGCGCGGCTCCGAGCCACAGGGCGCTGACCGAAACAAGAGCCCCCAAAAAGGGCTTGACGACACGAGAACTGACTCTGCTCAAGATGGACTCCTTGTGATCTGCTTGCGACGTGTGAAACCACGCCAGACGGATCATCGACAAGGCCCCATCAGGCTTGATGTCTCCCTATAAATGGTTTCGCGGTTTCAACGTGAAATAAATCACGGTATCTCTTGTAAATTGCAAGTTATGCCAGGTTTTCGGATTCACATCTCGGACATCAGGGCAGGACAACGGCGGGATCTTCCACCCACCGCCACTGCCCGGGCGCCAGATCCTCCGGCAACGCCAGGCGGCCGATGCGGCTGCGGTGCAGGCCCTCCACGCGGTTGCTCACGGCCGCCACCATGCGCTTGACCTGGTGGTACTTGCCCTGCAGCAAGGTCAGGCGCAAGTGCGTCTCGCCGATGGCATCAACACGCTCGGCGGCGTCGGCCTTCACGGGCAGCGGGTCGTCATCCAGCACGACGCCGGCCAGCAACTGCTGCAGCTGCTTGTCGCTCACAGGGTGTTTGCAGCCGACCTCGTAGACCTTGGGCACGTGGTGCCTGGGCGAGGTCAGCTTGTGCAGCAGCGGGCCGTCGTCCGTCATCAGAAGCAGGCCGGTGGTGTCCTGGTCCAGACGGCCGACCGGTTGCAGGCCCCGGCGGCGCAAGGCCACCGGCAGCAGGTTGTGCACACCAGGCCAGGCGCCCGGCTTGAGCGAGCACTCGTAACCGGCGGGCTTGTGCAGCATCACCAGCGCCTTGACGTGGGTGACCCAGGGCTGGCCTTCGATTTCCAGCGACAGGCGGTCTTCCATGAACGGGGCATCGGGGTCGTCCACCACGGCGCCGTCCACCTTGACCAGGCCATTGAGGATGAGACCATCGCACTCGCGGCGGGCACCGAAGCCCTGGGCAAAGAGGATCTGGCTGAGTGGCGCGTGGCCGGCGGGCAATCTGGAACGGGGCGGCATGGCGGGGCCTGGGACTTTCTGGCAAAAACGCCATTGTGCTGCGATGATGGGCACCCCACGACAGCGCGGAGCCGCCCATTGAAAGTTCACCACCTCAATTGCGGCTCCATGTGCCCCCTGGGGCGTCGGCTTATCAACGGTGAAGGCGGCTGGCTGGCCTCGGCCCATATGTGCTGCCACTGCCTGCTCATCGAGGGGCGCAACAGCCTGATCCTGGTGGACACCGGCCTGGGCACGGCCGATGTGGCAAACCCCTCACGGCTGGGTGCTGCGTTCAACGCTTTGGTCAGGCCCCGCTTGCTGATGGACGAGACGGCGCTGCACCAGATCCGCGCTCTGGGGCTGGATCCGAACGATGTGCAGCACATCGTGCCTACCCACCTGGACCTGGATCACGCAGGGGGCCTGGCCGATTTCCCGCAGGCGCAAGTGCATGTGCATGCACCTGAGCTCAAGGCTGCGCTGGATCGCCCCACCCTGCACGAAAAAAGCCGCTACATCCCCGCCCAGTGGGCGCATGGGCCGCAGTGGGCCTCGCACAGCGTGCAGGGCGAGAAGTGGCTGGGCTTCGATGCCGTTCGCGCCCTGCCGGACACCGATGAAGACGTGCTGCTGGTGCCGCTGGCTGGCCACACGCGCGGCCATGTCGGCGTGGCGGTGCGCACGGGCAGCGGTTGGCTGCTGCACTGTGGCGATGCGTATTTCTTCCGCGGCGAGCTGGAGGCCGATCAACACTGCCCTGTGGGCCTGCGGATCTTTCAATCACTGGTGCAGATGAACGGCCCGCAGCGGCTGGACAACCAACGCCGGCTGCGTGAACTCAAGCGCAACCATGGCCACGAAGTGACGCTGTTCTGCGCACACGATCCGGTGGAACTGCAGGCCCTGGAGCGGCCGTTCACGGTCGCGATGGCGGCGGCCTGAATCCGGGCGCCCGGCGCGTGCTCGTGGCCGCGCCATCGGCCGGATCCAGGCCGGCGTCTGCACCGATCACATGGGCATCAGCACAGACGAGGCGGCATCAGGCGAACACGCCCGCGCTGTCCTGCATGCGGGCAGACACTTCGCCCAGGTGGTGCAGCGTGTCGCCCAGGCTCAGCTCCATCACCGTCAGGCGCTTGAAGAAGTGGCCGGCGGCGTACTCGTCCGTCACGCCGATGCCGCCGTGCAGTTGCACGGCCTGCTGGGCCACGTAGCGCATCGACTGACCCAACTGCACCTTGGCTTGTGACAGGGCACGGCGACGCTCATCGGGCGGGGCCGTGAGCTTGAGTGTGGCGTAGTAGCTCATCGAGCGGGCCAGCTCCAGCTGCATCTTCATGTCGGCCGCGCGGTGGCGCAGGGCCTGGAAACTGCCGATCAGCACATTGAACTGTTTGCGGGTGTTCAGGTACTCCACGGTCAGCGCCAGCAGGCTTTCCATCGCACCCACGCCTTCGGCGCACAGCGCGGCGATGCCAATGTCGACCATGTGCGCCAACGGGGCGAAGCCGTCCTGGGCGATGAGCGCGGCGGGGGCGTTGTCGAAGGTCAGTTCGGCGGCGCGTGAGCCATCGAGCAGCGCGTAGGGCTGGGCCTTGAGGCCCGCAGCGCCGCGCTCCACCAGGAACAGGGCGATGCCTTCAGGCGCATCGACCGCGCCGCTCACGCGGGCCGGCACCACGTAGGCCTCGGCCACGCCATCGTCACCGCCGATGGCGACGAGGTTCTTGACGCCGCTCACGCGCCAAGCGCCATCGGCCCCCTGCTGCGCGGTGGTGCTGACATGGTTCAGGCGGTAGCGGGCAGCGCGCTCCTGCAAGGCCGGGATCACGCGGGCCGTGCCTTCGGCCACGCGGGGCAGCCAGGCGGCTTGCAGCTCGGCGGGCGCATGGTCGCGCAGCACGCCAGCGCCCATCAGCGCGGCGGCGGCGTACGGAGAGATCACCAGGCCACGGCCCAGCTCTTCCATCACGACCATGGCCTCCACGGGGCCCATGTCCATGCCGCCGTGCTCGCCGGTCACGGCCAGGCCCAGCAGGCCCAGCTCGGCCAGCGATTGCCAGGCGCCGCTCGGATCGGCGCCGATGCGCCCGCCGGCCTTGACCAGCGCGCGGCGGTGCTCGATGTCGTAGTCCTTGTCCACCCAGCGGCGCACCACGTCGCGCAGCTGTTCCTGATCAGAGGTGAAATCGAAATCCATGGTGTCTTGCCTTTCAGCCCAGCAGGGTCTGCGCCACGATGTTGCGCTGCACTTCGTTGGAGCCGCCGTAGATGGTGGTCTTGCGGTAGTTCAGGTAGGTAGCCGCCAGCGGGGCCGAGGTGATGTTGCCGCCCGGGAAGCCGCCGGCGAACTGATCGCCCTGCCAGCCGGCCTCCATCGCTTCCTGCAGGAAGACCTGCGACGCGGGGCCCGCGGCCAGCATCATCAGCTCGCTGTAGCGCTGCTGGATCTCGCTGCCGCGCACCTTGAGCAGGCCGGCCACGTCGAGCGCCTTCTTGCCGCCATGCTCGGCGCTGAGCACGCGCAGCACCATCATCTCCAGCGCAATCACGTCCACTTCGAGCAGCGCGATCTGGTCACGGAAGCGGGCGTCGTCGTACACCCCTTCGGCACGGGCGATGCGCTTGACGCGCTCCAGCTCGCGCTTGGCACGGTTTACATCGGCGATGTTGGTGCGCTCGTGGGCCAGCAGGTACTTGGCGTAGGTCCAGCCCTGGTTCTCCTGGCCGACCAGGTTTTCAACCGGCACCTCGACGTTGTCGAAGAACACCTCGTTGACTTCATGCTCGCCGTCCATCGTGATGATGGGGCGCACGGTCACGCCGGGCGACTTCATGTCGATCAGCAGGAAGGAGATGCCGGCCTGCGGCTTGACTTCGGTGTTGGTGCGCACCAGGCAGAAGATCCAGTCGCCGTATTGGCCCAGCGTGGTCCAGGTCTTCTGGCCGTTGACGATGTACTTGTTGCCCTGGCGCTCGGCGCGGGTCTTGACAGAGGCCAGGTCAGAGCCCGACCCCGGCTCGCTGTAGCCCTGGCTCCACCACACCTCGCCGCTCATGATGCCGGGCAAAAAGCGCTGGTGCTGCTCGGGCGAGCCGAAGGCCATGATCACGGGCGCCACCATCACCGGCCCGAAAGGCACGATGCGCGGGCTGCCGGCCATGGCGCACTCTTCTTCGAAGATGTGGCGCTGGATGGCGTCCCAGCCAGGGCCGCCGAACTCCTTGGGCCAGCCGTAGCCGTGCAGGCCCTTGGCGCCCAGGATCTTGGCCCAGCGCTGCATGTCGTCCTTGCTCAGGCGCAGGGCGTTGTGCACCTTGTGCGAGATGTCGGCCGGCAGGTTGGCGCGCACCCAGGCGCGCATCTCCTGGCGGAAGGCCTCTTGTTCGGGGGTGAATTGCAGATCCATCGTGGTGGTCCTGTCTTGCGGTGAACGTGAGTGGATGGCTCAGGCGCTGAAGGCCTGGATGCCGGTCTGGGCGCGGCCCAGGATCAGCGCGTGCACATCATGCGTGCCTTCGTAGGTGTTGACCACCTCCAGGTTCACGACATGGCGGATCACGCCGTATTCGTCGCTGATGCCATTGCCGCCATGCATGTCGCGCGCCACGCGGGCGATGTCCAGCGCCTTGCCGCAGTTGTTGCGCTTCATCAGCGAGGTGATCTCGGGCGCGGCGATGCCCTCGTCCTTCATGCGGCCCAGGCGCAGCGAGCCCTGCAGGCCCAGCGCGATCTCGGTCTGCATGTCGGCCAGCTTTTTCTGGATCAGCTGGTTGGCGGCCAGCGGGCGACCGAACTGGATGCGGTCCAGCGTGTACTGGCGCGCGGCGTGCCAGCAGGCCTCGGCCGCGCCCATGGCGCCCCACGAGATGCCGTAGCGTGCGCTGTTCAGGCAGGTAAAGGGGCCCTTGAGGCCTTCGACCTGCAGTTCGTTCTCGGCCGGCACGAAGACCTTGTCCATCACGATCTCGCCGGTGATGGAGGTGCGCAGGCCCACCTTGCCGTGGATGGCGGGGGCGCTCAGACCCTTCCATCCCTTCTCCAGGATGAAGCCGCGGATCTTGCCGTCGAACTCGCCGCCGACGCACTTGGCCCACACCACGAACACATCGGCGATGGGCGAGTTGGTGATCCACATCTTGTTGCCGGTCAGCTTGTAGCCGTCGGCGGTCTTGACCGCGCGCGTTTCCATGCCGCCGGGATCGGAGCCGTGGTTGGGTTCGGTCAGGCCGAAGCAGCCGATCCACTCGCCGCGGGCCAGCTTGGGCAGGTACTTCTGCTTCTGCGCTTCGCTGCCGAATTCGTTGATGGGCACCATCACCAGCGACGACTGCACGCTCATCATCGAGCGGTAGCCGGAGTCGATGCGCTCGACTTCACGGGCGATCAGGCCGTAGCTGACGTAGTTCAGGCCGGCGCCGCCGTATTCGGCGGGGATGGTGGCGCCCAGCAGGCCCAGCTCGCCCATTTCCGAGAAGATTTCCGGATCGGTCTTTTCGTTGCGGAAGGCATTCAGCACGCGCGGGGCCAGCTTGTCCTGCGAGTAGGCGTGGGCGGCATCGCGCACCATGCGTTCTTCTTCGGTGAGCTGCTGGTCCAGCAACAGGGGGTCTTGCCAATGGAACGAGGGATTCGAGGACATGCTGGGTCTCCGCTATGGATTTCCGTTTTCGGAATCTGGAAAGTTTAAACCTAAAATAATTGGCGCGGCAACCCGGGGTTTACGCGACGCGCGCGGGGCGCGTCGCCGTGGGGATGCCGTCGCCTCCGGGTATCAGTGCCGGGCCTTGAGCGCCGCGTCGCGGATCTTGTCCAGCGTGGTTGACGGCGTGATGGTCTGCGGGTCGATGAAGCAGTGCAGGATGGCCGGCTTGCCGCTGGCCAGCGCGCGTTCGAACGCCGGGCCGAACTGCTCGGTGGTCTCGACGCGTTCGCCGTGGCCGCCGAAGGCGCGGGCGTAGTCGGCGAAGTCCGGGTTCTTCAGCTCGGTGGCGGAAATGCGGCCGGGGTAGTGCTTTTCCTGGTGCATGCGGATGGTGCCATACATGCCGTTGTCGACCAGCACCACGATGATGGGCAGGTCGTACTGCACGGCGGTGGCGAATTCCTGGCCGTGCATCAGGAAGCAGCCGTCGCCGGCAAAGCAGACCACGGTCTTGTCGGGCCAGACGCGCTTGGCGCCGACGGCCGCCGGCAGGCCGTAGCCCATCGAGCCCGAGGTCGGCGCCAGTTGCGTGCCGAAGCGGGTGAAGCGGTGGAAGCGGTGCAGCCAGGTGGCGTAGTTGCCGGCGCCGTTGGTCATGATGGCGTCGGCCGGCAGGGTCTTTTCCAGGTAGGCCATGACCTGGCCCATCTGCAGCGCGCCCGGGGTGGTCACGGTGGCCGGGTCGCTCCACTTCAGGTACGACTCGCGCATCGCCTGCGTGCCGTCGGCCCAGGCCGGCTGGGCGGGGGCCTTCAGGCCGGCCAGCGCCTGGGCGAAGGCGGCGGGCGAGGTATTGATGGCCAGCGTGGGGCGATAGACGCGGGCCAGTTCGGCGGCGTCCGGATGCACGTGCACCAGCTTCTGCTTGGGCACCGGGATGTCCAGCAGCGTGTAGGCCTGGCTGGGGTTTTCCGACATGCGGCCGCCGACCAGCAGCACCAGGTCGGCGTCGGCCACGCGCTTGAGCAGGGCGGGGTTGATGCCCAGGCCGACGTCGCCGATGAAACACGGATGATTGGCCGGGAACAGCATCTGGCGGCGGAACGACACCGCCGTGGGCAAGGCATGGCGCTGCGCGAAGTCGGCAAACTGCTGCACCGCGCGCGCGTCCCAACGTGTGCCGCCGAGAATCGCGACGGGATTGCTGGCCTTGGCCAGCAGCTGCTCCAGGTCGGCCAGCTGGCCGGCGGTGGGCGCGGAATCGATGACCTCGTAGCGCGGCGCGTCGGCCACCTGGGCGGCTTCGACCAGCATGTCCTCGGGCAGCGCGATCACCACCGGGCCGGGGCGGCCCGAGGTGGCGATGTGGAAGGCGCGCGAGATCAGTTCGGGAATGCGCTCGACCTGGTCGATCTCGGTGACCCACTTGGCCTGCGTGCCGAAGACGGCCCGGTAGTCCATTTCCTGGAAGGCCTCGCGCTCGCGCATGCCGCGCTCGATCTGGCCGACGAACAGGATCATCGGGGTCGAGTCCTGCTTGGCGATGTGCACGCCGGCCAGCGCGTTGGAGGCGCCCGGACCGCGGGTCACCATGCAAATGCCGGGTTCGCCGGTCAGCTTGCCATGGGCGTCCGCCATCATGGCCGCGCCGCCTTCCTGGCGGCAGACGGTGACCTTGATGTCGGCGTCGTGCAGGCCATCCAGCACCGCCAGGTAGCTCTCGCCGGGAACGCAGAAAACGTGTTTGACGCCCTGGGCGACGAGCTGGTCGACGAGGATGTGGCCGCCGAGGCGGGATGCTTGCTGGGACATGGTGGGTGTCAGGATGAGCCGAGATTAAGACACTCGAGCATAATGTTCCTTGATCGCACAATGCAATTGATAAAATTGCACAATCTAGTGACCCGCCGGCACGACCCGGATATTGCGCCGCGGCAGGCGCGGCGGGTGTTTCCGGCGATCTTCGGTTCCTTCCTGGCGGTTCCCGCTCCATGAGAAACGGCATTCCCAACCTCAGCGCCCTTCAGGCCTTCGAGGCCTCGGCCCGCCTGGGCAGTTTTTCGCGGGCGGCCGAAGAGCTGTCCCTGACCCACAGCGCGGTCTACCGCCAGGTGGCCAGCCTGGAGGCGCGGCTGGGCGTGCAGTTGTTCACGCGGGTGCGGCGCCGCATCGTCCTGACCGATCATGGCGCGGAATATGCGGGACGCATCCGCCATCACCTCGACCAGATCGAGAAGGACACCTTCGGCCTGGTCAGCCGCACGGGCATGGGCCGCAGCATCCACATCGCCGTGGTGCCGACGCTGGCCACCACCTGGCTGATCCCGCGGCTGGCGGATTTCCAGCGCGAGCAGCCGGACATCACCGTCAGCCTGTCGGTGCGCACGCTGCCATTCCAGTTCAAGGACCAGCCGTTCGACGGCGCGCTCTACCACGGCGACACGCTGTGGCCGGGCACCCAGGGCGTGCTGCTGTTTCCGGAACGCGAGCTGGTGCCGGTGTGCGCGCCCGAGCTGGCGGCGCGCGTGACCGAGGCTGGCGCCGGCGCGCTGGCCGGCATGACCCACCTGCACCTGAGTTCGCGGCCCGATGCCTGGCGCCAGTGGTACGGCGCCAACAACTATCTGTACGGCCCGCAGGCGGCCGGCGGGCCGCGCTACGAACTGTTCACCATGGTGATGGCGGCGGTGCAGGCCGGGCTGGGCGTGGGCCTGATGCCGCGCTTTCTGGCGCAGCCGGCGCTGGACCAAGGCACCCTGGCGATGCCGGTGCCGCAGTCGCTGACGGTCAGCCAGGGCTATTACTTCGGCTATCCGCAGCGCAGCGAGCGTTCCGAGGCCCTGAAACTGTTCGAGTCCTGGCTGAAGTCGGCCGCGGCGGTCGTGGGGCGCTGAATGCTCCGGCGACAGCGCCGCCGTAGAATGTTGCCCATCCCGCGGCCGATGCCGCGCCCGGCATTGCCTTGCGCGACGCTCCGCATACGCCTCGGCCGATTCGCTTTCCTGACGCCTTCCTCCCGGTCCCATGCCTGATTCCCGCGCGCCGCTTGCTTCCCAGGCCGACATCGATGCCTTCATCGACGCCGTCTGGCTCGAGGACGGCCTGTCGGCCAACACCCTGGCGGCCTACCGGCGCGACCTGACCGGCTTTGCCCGCTGGCTGGAAGACCCCGAGGCCTACGCCCGCGAGATGGCCGACCGCTACGGCGACGCGGCGTCGGCGCACGCGCTGCCGGCCGGCCCCGCCAAGGCGCTGGCCGAGGCCGGCAAGGCCGATATCGAGGCCTGGTTTGCCTTTCGCCACGAGGAAACCCGCGCCACCACCGCCAACCGCCGCCTGGCGGCGCTGCGGCGCTTTTACGCCTGGGCATTGCGCGAGCATCGCGCGGCGCATGATCCCTGCCTGACGCTGGTGGCCGCCAAGCAGCCGCCGCGCCTGCCCAAGACGTTGTCCGAGCAACAGGTCGACGCGTTGCTGCGCGCGCCGGACCTGAACGAGCCGCGCGGCCTGCGCGACCGCGCCATGCTGGAAATGCTGTATGCCACCGGCCTGCGCGTGTCCGAACTGGTCGGTGTGCGGGCGCTGGACGTCAGCCTGAACGAAGGCGTGGTGCGCGTGGTGCTGGGCAAGGGCGGCAAGGACCGCCTGGTGCCGCTGGGGGCGGAGGCGGCGCACTGGATCGACCAATACATGAAAACGGCGCGCCCCGAGCTGGCCGCGGGCCGCGTCAGTGACGCGCTTTTCATCACCGGCCGCGCCGAGGCGATGTCGCGCCAGGCGTTCTGGCAGCTGGTGAAGAAGTACGCGGTGCTGGCGGGCGTGCACGCGCCGCTGTCGCCGCACGTGCTGCGCCACGCCTTCGCCACCCATCTGCTGAACCATGGCGCCGATCTGCGGGTGGTGCAGATGCTGCTGGGCCACGCCGACATCTCCACCACCCAGATCTACACGCATGTGGCGCGCGAACGCCTGAAGGCCTTGCACGCGGCGCATCATCCGCGCGGCTGACGCGGGCGTTTGCGCGTCATCGCCGGCCTGCCTACACTTTTGCCTTCGCCTTTTCGCCGCACCGCCATGAGCAAAGCCCGCCACGTTTCCGAAACGCCCGCCACCCAGTTCCTCAAGCAGCACAAGGTGGCGTACACCGAACACACCTACGACTACGTCGATCACGGCGGCGCCGGCGAGGCCGCGCGCCAACTGGGTCTGGACCCGCACGCGGTGGTCAAGACGCTGGTGATGGAAGACGAATCGGCCAAGCCGCTGATCGTGGTGATGCACGGCGATCGCGAAGTCTCCACCAAGAACCTGGCGCGCCAGGCCGGCCTGAAGAAGGTCGAGCCCTGCAAGCCGGAAGTCGCGCAGCGTCATTCCGGCTACCAGGTCGGCGGCACCTCGCCGTTCGGCACGCGCAAGAAGATGCCGGTGTGGGTCGAGGCCGAGGTGCTGCAATACCCGGTCGTCTACATCAACGGCGGCCGCCGCGGCTACCTGGTGGGCATCGACCCGAACGTGCTGGTGAGCCTGCTGGACGCCAGGCCGGTGACGGTGGCGCTGGAATAAGGGGGCGCAGCGGCCGCGCGGCCCCCGCGGGCCGTGAGTTGTCACTGGCGGGATGCCTGCATCCCGCGTGGTATCCCGTTACCACCCTCGCGTTCTCCGGCGGGGGCACAATGACCCAAGAACATCAAGAACCGGCCGCCCGGCCCGCGGGCGCACCAGCCGGCGATCCCCCATCCCCAGGAGACAAACATGAGCAAGAGACTGTTGATGCTGGTCGGCGACTACGCCGAAGACTACGAAACCATGGTGCCCTTCCAGACGCTGCTGGCGGTGGGCCACACGGTGCACGCGGTTTGCCCCGGCAAGAAGTCCGGCGAGAGCATCGCCACCGCCATCCACGACTTCGAGGGCGCGCAGACCTACAGCGAAAAGCGCGGCCACAATTTCGCCCTGAACTACGACTTCGACCGCGTCGAGGCCGATTCCTACGACGGCCTGGTGATCCCGGGCGGACGCGCGCCGGAATACCTGCGCCTGAACGAAAAGGTGCTGGAGATCGTGCGCGCCTTCGACAAGGCCGGAAAGCCGATCGCCGCCGTCTGCCATGGCGCCCAACTGCTGGCGGCCGCGGGCATCCTGGAAGGCCGCACCTGCTCGGCCTATCCCGCCTGCGCGCCGGAAGTGCGCCTGGCCGGCGGCACCTACGCCGAGATCGGCATCGACCAGGCCTACACCGACGGCAACCTGGTGACGGCGCCGGCCTGGCCCGCGCATCCGGCATGGCTGGCGCAGTTCCTGGCCGTGCTTGGGACCCGGATCACGCACTGAACCGGCCGCGTGGCGGGCGCCGCCTCGCGCGATCCGCTGCCGCGAAAGGGGATGCGCCGTTCCCGCGCCCTGCGTGCATTCCCGATCCGCCGCAAAAACAAAGGCGCCTGCCATGGCAGGCGCCTTTTTGCAGGGCGAGGCGAGTGTTACGCCGCCATGTCCAGCACGATGCGGCCTTCGATCTGGCCGCGGCGCATGCGGTCGAACACGCTGTTGATGTTCTCCAGCTTCTCGGTCGCCACGGTCGCGCGCACCTTGCCTTCCTCGGCGAACTGCAGCGATTCCTGCAAGTCCAGCCGCGAACCCACGATCGAACCGCGCACCGTCACGCCGTTGAGCACCATGTCGAAGATCGACAGCGGGAAGTCGCCCGGCGGCAGGCCGTTGAGCGCCACCGTGCCGCCGCGACGCACCATGCCCAGCGCCTGCTCGAAGGCCTTGGGCGAAACCGCCGTGATCAGCGCGCCGTGGGCGCCGCCGATTTCCTTCTTCAGGTAAGCCGCTGGATCGGTGGTCTTGGCATTCACGACCACCTCGGCGCCGAGACGCTTGGCGAAATCCAGTTTGTCGTCGTCGATGTCCACGGCCGCCACGTTCAAGCCCATGGCGCGCGCATACTGCACCGCCATGTGGCCCAGGCCGCCGATGCCGGAGACCACGACCCAGTTACCCGGCCGTGTGTCCGTCATCTTCAGGCCTTTGTAGACCGTGACGCCGGCGCACAGTACCGGGGCGATGTCGACGAAGCCGACATTCTTCGGCAGCAGGCCCACGTAGTCGGCCGCAGCCAGCGCGTACTCGGCGAAGCCGCCGTTGACGGAGTAGCCGGCGTTCTGCTGCTGTTCGCACAGCGTCTCCCAGCCGCCCAGGCAATGCTCGCAATGGCCACAGGCGGAATACAGCCAGGGGATGCCGACGCGGTCGCCTTCCTTGACGTGCGTCACGCCNNGGATTGGGCTTGACCGGCCAGTCGCCCTCGACCGCGTGCAGATCGGTGTGGCAGACGCCGCAGGCCTCGATCTTCACCAACAGTTCGCCCGCGCGCGGGCGCGGCACCTCGACTTCTTCGATTTCCAGGGGTTTGCCGAACGCGCGGGCCACCGCGGCCTTCATGGTCTTGTTCATTGCTGCCTCCGAAGTCAGATCAGTCTTAGCATGCTCGGATGGGTACGCGTCCGAGACCTTGATTTATATCAACGGTGTCCGGATGGGGGCGGCAAGGAAACTTATCGTTGCAGAATCGGCGAGGTCCTCCTGCCGGCAGGGGTGTCTTGCCGTGCCGCCGGGTGTCGTCGTAAAGTGGCTCGCAAGTATCGTGTCCGCACCAGGAGCGCCCATGTGTGAAATCTTCATCCGCGCCAGCGAACAGTCCTACGCGCCCGAAACCCGCTCCCTGCGCCTGCATGGGGCGGCCACCAGCCTGCGGCTGGAACAACTGTTCTGGCAGGTGCTGGAAGAGATCGCGGCGCGCGACGGCATGCGGGTCACGCAATTGATCGAGCGCCTTTACGACGAACTGGTGGAGTACCGCGGCGAGGCCGCCAATTTCACCTCCTTCCTGCGCGTGTGCTGCCTGCGCTACCAACTGCTGCAGGCCGAGGGCCGCATCCCCGCCGATGCCGCGGTGCCGATCCGCTCGCTCAACGCCAAGGCGGTGCTGGAAGGCCTGCCGCCTTCCATGTACGACCCGCAGCCGCTGCGGCCGAAACGGGCGGCCGCGGCGTAGGCGTGAATACACAGGCCTTCCGAAGGCCGCCGGTGTGGAAAGCGGATGCCCGCATCCGCGCATGCGCCGGCCGGCGCCGGACGAAAAAAAGCCCGATCCAGGATCGGGCTTTTTCGTGGGTGGGCGAGGCGCGGATCAGCCGCCGGGCTGGGCCGAGGCCATGGCCACTTCGCTTTGCACGATGCGGCGGATGCGCACCGCATCGCCGATGCGCGACAGCTTGCCCTGCGAGTCCAGCAGCACGATGGCCAGGTCGCGGCCATTGATGCGCGCCAGCATCACCAGGCATTCGCCGGCTTCGTTGATGTAGCCGGTCTTGGACACCTTGATGTCCCAGTCGGGCTTGCGCACCAGCAGGTTGGTGTTGCGGAAGGTCTGCGTGCGGTTGTTGATCTCGACGTCGTACTCGGTATCGGTGGAGTAGCGGTGGATCAGCGGACGCTGCGAGGCGGCGCGCAGCAGGCGGGCCAGGTCGTGCGGCGACGACACGTTGTCGCTGGACAGGCCGGTGGGTTCGATGAAGTGCGTGCTGGTCATGCCCAGCGACTGCGCCTTGGCGTTCATGGCGGCCACGAACGCGGGCAGGCCGCCCGGATAATGGCGGCCCAGCGCGTTGGCGGCGCGGTTCTCGGAAGACATCAGGGTCAGGTGCAGCATGTCGCCGCGCGACAGCTTGGTGCCCACGCGCAGGCGCGAGGTGGTGTGCTTGAGGCCGTCGATGTCTTCATCGGTGATCTCGAGCATCTCGTCCATCGGCTGGTTGGCATCCACCACCACCACCGCGGTCATGAGCTTGGAAATCGAGGCGATGGGGCGCACCACGTTTTCGTTCTTGGCGAAGATCACGGTGGACGTGGCCAGGTCCTGCACATAGGCGGTGCTGGAACGCAGCGCGGCGGCTTCGGCGCGCACCGACACCGCGGGCGGCGGCATGGCGGCGGCCGCCGCAGCGGCGGCCGTGCGCTGCGCGCGCGACGGTTTGTTCGGCTTGCCGTTCTTGCCGGCGGCGCCCTTCTTGGACGAACCCTGCTGCGCGACGGCCTGCTTGCCGCCCTTGGGAGGCGCCTTTTTGCCGGCGGCCTGCTTGGGCGCACCCTTGCCCGCGGCCTGTTTGCCGGCGGCGCCCTTGGGCGTGGATTTGGCGGCGGCCGACTTGGGCGCGGCTTGCTTGCCGGCGGCTGCCTTGGGCGCGCCCTTGGCCGCGCTCTGCTTGGGGGCGGCGGCCTTGCCGGCGCCGGCCTTCTTGGCGGGAGCGGGCGCCTTCTTGGCTTGTTGCGCCTTGCAAGCGGCCGATTTGGCGTTGGTCTTGCAAGGGTCGGTATTTTTCGCGGCGAGCGCGGCGGAGGGCAGGAGCGCGCACATCGCCAGCGCCGCCGGCGCTATCGCGTTCGCAATTGCACGTTTCCAGTTAAATGCCATGGTTTGAACAGGCTTGTCAGTCTGTGAAGAATTGTTTCCCTGGTCGTGCTAGTGACGGTTCAGGAAAAGTCCAGATGAATTAGAGGCTTACGCGTCGAATTTAAACAGCAATTTCAAGTGACGCGCAAGACGATTCGCTATCATCGCCCAAAAAAATATCGGGGTCGTATTGACGGATGGCGTATTCGTCACCAAACGCGTCCCGAGACGCTACCGGCGCGCGGCGCGTGAGCGTAGCCCGGATTAACCCTCATCTGGCTGAAAGCGGGGAATTTTCTTGGGATGGCCTGCGGAATCGAGGCCGGGGAAGGGTGGCCTCGCCGGGTGGAATCGAACCACCAATTGACCCTTAGGAGGGGCCGGTTATATCCATTTAACTACGGCGAGACTGCGCGATGGCTTCGCGCTGGAATCGCATCAGGCCAAGTGACGCCTAGTGCTTTGATATTCCAGGGAAAGACCGGCGCGCAAGTGTAACACCATTGGATAAGCACCGAAATTTAGTGGATTAAATCAACTATATGCCCTATATTGCCTGGCATGGCCAGTCGTCGCCGCCGCGCGGCGGTCCGGCCGCATACCCAGAACATCCAGGAGCAGGCATGACCCCGACTTTCCACACGATCCTGCTGGACGTGCAGGACCGTGTCGCCACGGTGACGCTGAACCGGCCCGACAGCCGCAACGCGCTCAATTCCCTCATGTGCGCCGAATTGGTGCAGGCCATGCAGCAACTGGCTGACGATCCGGACGCGCACGTGGTGTTGATCGCCGCGGCCGGCACGGCATTCTGTGCCGGCGCCGACCTCAAGGAGCGCAAGACCATGTCGAACGCGGAAATGACGGCGCGCCGGGTACAGGGCTTCGCCGCCTATGCCGCGATCGAACGCCTGCCGCAGCCGGTGATCGCGGTGGTGCAGGGCGCGGCGTTCGGCTCCGGTTGCGAGATCGCCGGCGCCTGCGACTTCGTGCTGGCCTCGTCCGAGGCCACGTTCTGCTATCCGGAGGTGGGGTGGGGCACCGTCGGCGCCACGCAGCGCCTGCCGCGCATCGCCGGTGCGCGCAAGGCCAAGGAATTGCTGTTCACCGGCCGCCGTTTCGATGCGGCCGAAGCGCGCGAGATCGGCCTGGTCAATCATGTGTATGCGCCCGACGCGCTGGCGGGCGAAGCGGCGCGCATGGCGGCGGCCATCGCGCGCGCCGCGCCGCTGACCGTCAGGCTGACCAAGCGCAGCATCGACCAGGGATTGGCGACGACGCGCGAAGGCGCGATGGCGATCGAGTTGCTGGCCATCGAGGAAAATCTGCGCGGCAGCGACTGGAAGCAGGCCATCGCCGGCTTCGGCGCGGCGGGAGACAAGGCATGATCGGTCCGATGACCCTGTCGCAGGCGCTGGCGCGCCAAGTGGCCGAGCGCGGCGCCGCCGAGGCCTTCGTCGCGCCCGGCGAACGCCACACCTGGGCCGCGCTGCAGGATGGCGCGCAACGTATCGCCCGCGGCCTGCATGCGGCCGGCGTGCGCCGTGGCGACCACGTCGGCGTGCTGCTGGGCAACGGCGGCACCTGGGTGCAGGTGTTCTATGCCTGCGCCATGCTGGGCGCCGTGACGGTGCCGGTCAATACGCGCTTCAAGACCGATGAGCTGGCGTTCTGCCTCAGGCAGGCCGACGTCAAGCTGCTGCTGACGGCCGACTCATTCCTGGGCATCGACTTCCTCGGCCTGCTCACCCAGGTCGAGCCGGCGCTTGACAGTGGCTTGCCCGGCGAGGCGCTGCCGTTGCTGCGGCGCGTCGTGGTGCTGGGCGAGCGCTGCCTCGCGGGCGCGCAGCCTTGGCAGGACTTCCTGCGTGCCGGCGAGACGGTCGACGATATCGAGCTCGCCACCGCGCTGCGCGCCGTGGCGCCCGACGACGTATTGCTGATCCAGTACACCTCGGGCACGACCTCGTTTCCCAAGGGCGTGATGCTGACGCATGCCAACATGCTGACCAACGCCTGGGCCGCGGCGCAGCGCATCGGCGTGCGGCCCGACGACCGCTATTTCAGCATCCGTCCGTACTTCCATGTGGCCGGCACTACCTTGTCGATCCTGGTCAGCCTGATGACCGGTTGCTGCCTGCTGACGCTGCCGAAGTTCGACGTGGCCGAGGCGCTGCGCATGCTCGATGATGAACGCTGCACGCTGACGTCCGGCAACGACACCATCTTCCTCATGCTGATGGGGCATCCCGATTTCGACCGCAAGCGCATTCATCTGCGCGGCGGATGGGCGGCGGCAGGTCCGCAGGTGATGGGCAAGATCCGCGACGTGATGGGCGTGCCGGGCATCTGCAACGCCTACGGCCAGTCCGAAGCCTCGCCCAACATCACACTGTCCGCGCACGACGATCCCTTCGAACTGCGCGCCATGGGTTGGGCGTTGCCGCATCCCGGCATGCAGGTGCGCGTGGTGGATCCGGGCACGGGCGCACCGCTGCCCGCCGGCATGCAGGGCGAGATCCAGGCGCGCGGTTGGAGCGTAATGAAGGGCTATTACAAGATGCCCGAGGCCACCGCCAAAGCGCTTGGCGCGGACGGCTGGCTCAGCACCGGCGACCTGGGCGAAATGGACGCGGCGGGCCGGCTGCGCATGGTGGGCCGCCTGAAGGACATGTTCCGCGTGGGCGGCGAGAACGTCGCGCCGGCGGAAGTGGAAGAGACCCTGCACGGCCACCCCGCCGTGCGCATGGCGCAGGTGGTGGGCGTGCCGGATGCGCGCCTGGGCGAAGTGCCGGCGGCGTTCGTGCTGCTCAAGGAGGGCCAGGATTGCACGCCGGACGAGCTGACGGCCTGGTGCAAGGCGCATTGCGCCAACTTCAAGGTGCCGCGTTATGTCGAGATCGTCGACAGCTTCGAGCACATCGGCATGACCGGCAGTTCCAAAGTGCAGAAGAACAAGCTGCGCGCCCACGCGCTGGCGCTGTTCGGACTGGAGCAGCAGGCATGAGCGCGCGCGACGTGGTGCTGTGCGAATGTTTCGCGCGCGACGGCCTGCAGCATGAGCCGGACTTCATCGACACCGCGGTCAAGGTCGACCTGATCGACCGCTTTGCCGCGCTGGGCTTCGAGCGGGTCGAGGCGACCTCGTATTCCAATCCCAAGGTGGTGCCGCAATTCGCCGACGCCACCGAGTTGCTGGCGGCGCTGCCGCGGCGCGCCGGCGTCTGGTATAAGGCGACCTGCGCCAATGCGCGCGCCGTCGAGCGCGCGCGGGCCGACCTGGATGCCGGCATCGGCGCCAACGAGATCAGCCTGCTGGTCTCGGCCAGTGAGTCGCATTCGACGCGCAACCTGAAGCGCGATCGCGCCGCCCAATGGGACAACGTCGCGCAGATGGCGCGGCTGGCGGACGGCCGTTTCCGCCTGATCGGCACGATTTCGGTGGCGTTCGGCTGCCCGTTCGAAGGCGCCGTCGATCCGGAGACGGTCATGGCCGACGCGCGGCGCTTCGCCGCGCTGGGCGTGGACATTGTCACGCTGGGCGACACCACCGGCATGGCCACGCCGGCATCGGTGCGTGACCTGTATGGGCGCATGGCGCGCGAGGTGCCGCAGGTGACCCCGGTGGCGCATTTCCATGACACGCGCGGCACCGGCCTGGTGAACTACGTGGCGGCGCTGGAGGCAGGCGTCACCCACTTCGATTGCGCCTTCGGCGGTGTCGGCGGGCATCCGGCCAAAGTGCGCTACGGCGGCGGCCATACCGGCAACGTCGCCACCGAGGACCTGGTCAGCCTGTTCGAGTCCATGGGCGTGCGCACCGGCCTGGACCTGGCGGGGCTGGCGGCCGTCTCGGCCCATTGCCAGGAAGTGCTGGGGCGCGCCCTGCACAGCCGGGTGGCGCAAAGCGGGCTGAACCCGCTGATCGGCGCTGCCGCGGGAGCGGCCGCGTGAGGGGCGCGCGCCGCCTTTGTATATCATGCGGGCAGTGGCGCGCGCCGGGCGCGAACGCCACGTTTTCCCGCATCTGACGAGTCCGCCATGGCCACCCGCACCGCATCCAAGTCCGCCACCGCCGCGCGTCCCGCACCCCGGGCGCTCAAGGAACTGTTCTCGTACCGGCTGAACCGGCTGGCCTATGTTTCCAGCCGCATTGCCGCCGGCTTGAACGAAAGCCGCTACGGCGTCGGTCCGCGCGAATGGCGCATCATCGCGCTGCTGGGCGCGGCGCCCGACATGTCGTTGAACGCCGTGGCGCGCGAAGCCAACATCGACAAGAGCCAGGCCAGCCGCACCGTGTCCGAACTGATCGAGCGCGGCCTGATCCAGCGCAGTGCCGACAGCCAGGATGGCCGTGGCGTCAGCCTGGACCTGACGCGCGCCGGCCGCGCGCTGTACGAGGAAATTTTCCCCGCGGCGATCGAGCGCAACGAAAGCATGCTGTCGGTGCTATCGGATGCCGAGCGCGAGGCGATGGAGCGCATGCTGGACAAGCTGACGGCGCATGCGCTGGAGATGTTGAACGAATGCAAGGCGGAGGTGCCGGCACGCCGCGGCCGCGGCGTGCAGCCGCGCTGACCGCGCGAGGGCGCGCCCCGCGCCTTTTTTTACCCTTATTGTTGATTTAATCAATCACTTTGCTTGTCGCCATTGGAAGAGGATATCCGTGATGTCGGAATTGATCATTGAAGACCTGGGCGCGGTGCGGCTGCTGCGCCTGAACCGTCCGGAAAAGCACAACGCCCTGAACACCGTGTTGACCACGGCGCTGCTGGAGGCCTTGCGCCAGGCTGACCGCGACGACGCGGTGCGCACGGTGGTGCTGGCGGGTAACGGCAAGTCGTTCTGCGCCGGCGCCGACACCGGCGAGTTCTCGGCCCTGACGCCGGAACAGCCCGACGCGGTGCTGCGTCGTGCCGACCTCACTACCGATCTGCACCTGGTGTTCTCGCGCATGGTCAAGCCGGTGATCGGCGCGGTCCATGGCAATGCGCTCGGCGGCGGCGCCGGCCTGGCGCTGGCGTGTGACCTGACCGTGATGGCCGAGGACGTGCGCTTGGGCTATCCGGAACTGCGCCACGGCATCGTGGCCGCGGTGGTCATGGCCAACCTGGTGCGGCAGGTGGGCCGCAAGCATGCGTTCGAGCTGGTGGCGATGGCCGAGCCCATCGACGGCGCTCGCGCGCTGCAGCTGGGCATCGCCAACCGCGTCGCGCCCGCCGCGCAGGTGCTGGACCAGGCATTGGCGATGGCGCAACGCCTGGCCGGCTGGGAGCCGGCCGCCATGGGCCTGACCAAGCGCGCCTTCCATCGCGCGGCCGACCTGGGGCTGGCCGAGGCGCTGGGCGTGGGCCGCGACGCCAACGTCATCATGCGCGGCTTTCGCCAGGGAGCGGCGCGATGAGGCCGCTCGAGGGCGTCACCATCCTGGACCTGTCGCGGGTGCTGGCGTGCCCGTTCGCCTCGATGATCCTGGCCGAGCTGGGTGCCGACGTGATCAAGGTCGAACAGCCCGGCGGCGGCGATGAGACGCGCGGCTTCGAGCCCAAGGTGCGCGGCGAGGGCGGCACCGAGTCGGCCTATTACCTGGCCTTCAACCGCAGCAAACAATCGGTCACGGTGAACTTCCGCCACCCCGAAGGGCAGGCGCTGATCCGGCGCCTGGCGCAGACCTGCGATGTGGTGGTCGAGAACTTCCCGGTCGGCACGCTCGCCAAATACGGGCTGGACCGCGAGCACATCGCGCCGGACAACCCCGGCCTGATCTATTTCTCGTGCACCGGGTTCGGCATGACCGGGCCGTACGCGCCGCGCAAAGGCTATGACACCGTATTCCAGGCCATGGGCGGGATCATGAGCCTGACCGGCGAGCGCGGCGGTGGCCCGGTCAAGCCGGGCCTGCCGGTGAGCGACCTGACCTCGGGCCTGTGGGCCGCCATCGGCATCCTGTCGGCGCTGGTGGGGCGGGCGCGTTCGGGGCAGGGCTGCCACATCGACTTCTCCATGCTGGACGGCCAGGTCGGCCTGCTGTCGCTGGCGGCCGCGCGTTACTTCGCGCTGGGTGAGGTGCCGCCGCGGCTGGGCACCGAACATCCCGGCCGGGTGCCGTCCGCCGCCTTCGAATGCGGCGACGGACGCTGGGTGCAGATAACGGGCAGCGATCAGCACTGGAAGCCGCTGTGCGAGGCGCTCGACCTGCCGCAATGGGCCGACGATCCGGAGCTGGCGCGCAACGCCGTGCGCGTGGCGCGCCGCGACGAAGTCATGGCCGGCCTGTCGGCCGCCGCCGCGCGGCTGACGCGCGACGAACTGTGTCGCCGCTGCGATGCGCGCGGCGTGCCGGCCGGCCCGATCCTGGACGTCGAGGAGATCCTGCACAACGAGCACGTGCTGGCGCGCGGCATGGTGGCCAGCTACGAGCATCCGTCCATCGGCCGCTTCGGCGCGGTGCCGGTCCCGTTCAAGTTCGATGGTTTCGACGATCCGCGGCTGGAGCGTCCGCCCTTGCTGGGCGAGCACACCGACAGCGTGCTGGCCGGCCGGCTCGGCCTGTCGCCGGCGCAGATCGAGGCGTTACGCGCGCAGGGCGCGATCTAGCCATCGGGGCCATGCGCCCCGGGGCCTTTCCCCGCACCACACATAAAACACAATATCCCAGGAGACAAACCATGAAGATTCTGAAGCGCCTGCTGTGCGGCGTGGCGGTGGCGGGCGCGTTGTGCGCCCCTGCCGTCGCCGCCGATTCCTATCCCTCGCAGCCAATCACGCTGGTCAACCCGTATGCCGCCGGCGGTCCCGCCGACGTGCTGGGGCGGGCCCTGGCGCGCGAGCTGGAAAAGCAGTTGGGCAAGACCATCATCGTCGAAAACAAGGCCGGCGGCGGCGCGGCCATCGGCGCCAACTTCGTGGCGCGGGCCAAGCCGGACGGCTACACGCTGTTGCTCGGCACGTCGGCCGCCCACGTGGTGACGCCGCTGATGCAGCAGACGCCGTATGACGGCATCAAGGACTTCGCCTTCGTCTCGATCGTCGCCAACCAGCCCAACATGCTGGTGGTGCGGCCCACGCTCAAGGCCGACAGCGTCGAACAATTGATCGCGATGGCGCGCAAGGAACCGGGCCGCATCAACTATGCCTCGGCCGGGCCGGGCAGCTCGCCCCACCTGGGCGCCGAACTGTTCCGCGAACGCGCCGGCGTGGACATCGTCCACATCCCCTACAGCGGCGCGGCGCCCGCCATCAATGACCTGGTGGGCGGCCAGGTGGACATGGCGGTGCTGAACCTGGCTGCCAGCCTGCAGTTCATCCGCAGCGGCCGGCTCAAGGCGCTGGCCTACGCCAACGGCCAGCGCTCGCCGTTGTTGCCGGATGTGCCGACCCTGGCCGAATCCGGGGTGAAGGGCGCGGAGTCGGCGTCCTGGTACAGCCTGGCCGCGCCCAAGGGCACGCCGCCGGAAATCCTCCAGCGTCTGAACGATGCGGTGGCCAAGATCAACGCCGATCCTGAATACAGCAAGCTGATGCAGGCGCAAGGGGTGGATCTGTGGAACATGACGCCGGCGGAGGCCACCGCCTTCGTCGAGAAGGACCAGGCCGCCATGCGCAAGCTGGTGCAGGCGGCGGGGTTGATGAAGAAATAGGACGGTTCAGGCGGCCGGAATGACGGTTTGCCGCCCTGGTCGGATCCTGATGAGCGGGAAAATCTCCCGGTGGCTCTGGCTGCCGGGGTGGTTTCATTGCTTTCTATGTAGTAACGTTACTACATTATTTGTAAGGGTCAGGGGATGCATCATGTCTATCACCACACTGTCCAGCCGGGAACTCAATCAGGACGTGACCCGCGCCAAGAAGGCGGCCCTGCATGGCCCGGTGTTCATCACGGACCGCGGCAAGCCATCCCACGTCCTGCTCGGCATCGAGGAATACTGGCGCCTGGTCGGCCAAAAACGAAATCTCGTCAGCGCATTGTCGATGCCGGGCCTGGCCGGCATCGATCTCGATGCCTCCCGCTCACGCGAGCTGCCCCGTCCCGCGGACGTCGACTGATGTTCCTGCTGGATACCAATGTGCTGTCCGAGCTGCGCAAAGCCGGCGACGGCAAGGCGGACAGGAACGTGATCGCCTGGTTCTCGAACGAGGACGCGGTGAACTTCTACGTTTCGGCGATCACGCTCATGGAAATCGAAATCGGCATCCAGCGCATGGAGCGGCGGGATGCCGACCAGGGCGCACGCCTGCGGGCCTGGATGCGCGATCGCGTCCTGCCGGAATTCTCCAACCGGACGCTGCCGCTCGATGCGGCCGTGTCGTTGCGTTGCGCCAGGTTGCATGTGCCGGATCTGCGTCCGGAACGGGATGCCTTCATCGCGGCTACCGCGCTGGTGCACGGGATGACGCTCGTTACGCGAAACGTGTCCGATTTTTCCGGTTGCGGGGTCCGCCTCGTGAACCCTTGGGAAGCGAGCGCCTGAAAGACAACGCCCAGGCTGCGCCGGCGTTGAGCCGGCGTCGGATGTCCCGCGCCGACCGACGGCGGCGCTTCGCAGTCAACCCGCCAGCGCCGCTACGCGCCTGAGCGCGTCGCGCGTTTCCGCCACCAGTTGCTCCATCACGGCGCCGGCCGGCTGCAGGCTGTCGATCAATCCGGCGCTCTGGCCGGCCTCGACCTTGCCGCCCTGCACGTCGCCGTCGAAGGCCGCCTGCTTGAGGGAACTGCCGGCGAACATCGTCTCCAGCATGGCCTCGTCGCCGCCGCGCTCGGCCGCAAGATAATCGCGGGCGAAGGCGTTGCGCAGCATTCGCACCGGCGAGCGGCCGCGCCCCACCAGCGTGGTGTCGGCCACGCCTGCCGCCAGCACTGCGTCCTTGTAGGCATCGCACACGCCGGCCTCGGGCGTCAGCAGGAACCGGGTGCCCAGTTGCGCGCCCGCGGCGCCCAGGCACAGCGCGGCCGCGATGCCGGCGCCGTCGGCGATGCCGCCGGCCGCCACCACCGGCACCGACACGCGCCGCGTCACCGAGCGCAGCAGCACTTGCAGGCCGATTTCATCGGGGCCGGGATGGCCGCCGGCCTCCAGGCCGACGGCGATCACCGCGTCCACGCCGGCCGCTTCGGCCTTGGCGGCATGCTCGGGGCTGGCGATGACCTGCAGCCATTTGGCGCCCGCCTCGCGCGCGCGGCCGATGTGCTTCTGCGGCCCGCCCTGCGACGCGATGATGACCGGCACGCCTTCGGCCAGCGCGATGTCCATGTGTTCCTGCGCGCGCTTATTGTAGAGCGGGATGTTGACCGCGTAGGGCGCGTCGGTGCCGGCGCGGACCTCGCGGATGGCGGCAAGCAGCGCCTCGGGGTACATCGGGCCGGCGGCGATCACGCCGAGCCCGCCGGCGCGCGACACCGCCAGCGCCAGCGCCGCGTTCGACGAGGCCCAGCTCATGCCGCCCTGGATGATGGGATAGCGCGTGCCCAACAGGCGGGTCAGCGGGGTTTGCAGAGTCATGGCTGATCAGAAGAGGGAAAAACTCATTCTGGAATATATGGTTGATAAAATCAACTATATTTTGCGTGGCACGCCAGTGAGCGAGCACGCCATGCGCGATGCGCCGACGCGGGTATTGCCGGTCGCGCCAGGTTATTTGTTTATGATGTGCGCGTCTGGCCCAAGGCCCGGCCGTCCCGAGGAGGGGGCGCCTTTCCCCATCAATAAGAACAATCATGTCCAGCACTACCGATACGCGTTACGTGCGCACCATCATCCTGGGTACCCTGGTGGTGCTGCTTGCCATGGGCGTGCGCGCCACCTTTGGCCTGTTCATGCAGCCCATGGGCCTGGCCCACGGTTGGGGCCGCGATGTGTTTTCCATGGCCTTCGCGCTGCAGAACCTGGTGTGGGGCGTGGCCTGCATCTTCATGGGCATTCTGGCCGACCGCCATGGCTCCGGCCGCACCATCGCGCTGGGCGCGTTGCTGTACATGCTGGGCATGATCGGCACGCGCTTTGCCACGGACGAAACCACGCTGTACCTGAGCGCCGGCGTGCTGGTCGGCCTGGGGCAGGCCGGCACGACGTTCCCCGTGATCCTGCCGGTGGTGGCGCGCGTGGTGCCGCCGGCCTACCGCAGCACGGCCATGGGCATTGCCAGCGCCGGCGGCTCGCTCGGCCAGTTCGCCGTGGTGCCGACCGGCCAGGCGCTGATCACCGGCCTGGACTGGCCGGGCGCGCTGTGGGTGTTGTCGCTGTTCGTGGCATGCGCCGCGCCGCTCGCCTATTTCCTGCGCGGCCGGCCGCAGGCCCACGGCGGGCCGCAGCAGTCGCTGGCGGCGGCGGTGCGCCAGGCGGTGCGGCACCCGTCGTTCCACTTCCTGTTCTGGAGCTATTTCGTCTGTGGCTTCCACACAGCCTTCATCACGCTGCACCTGCCGGCCTACGTCACCGACGGCGGCCTGACGCCGGGGCAGGGCGCCACCGCGATCGCGCTCATCGGGCTGTTCAACGTGCTGGGGTCGTTCTACGCCGGCAAGCTGGGCGGCAAGTACAGCAAGAAGCGGCTGCTCGCGGTGGTCTACGGCATGCGCGCATTCGGCATCCTGCTGCTGCTGTGGATGCCCCTGTCGCCGTGGGTGCTGTATGCGTTCGCGGCCTGGATGGGGCTGTTCTGGCTCGGCACCGTGCCGCTGACGCAGGGGCTGATCGGCCAGATCTATGGCCTGCGTTATGCGGCAACCCTGTCCGGCATCGTCTTCCTGGGGCACCAGGTCGGCAGCTTCATCGGTGTCTGGCTGGGCGGCTACGCCTATGCCAAGACCGGCAACTACGACCTAGTCTGGTGGCTCGGCGTAGCGCTGGCGGTGGCCGCGGCCCTGCTGTGCCTGCCGGTGCGCGAACAGCCGCTGGCGCAGCCGGCCGCAGCCTGACAGGTCGCAACCCGCCATGAACGCCAGGCCTGCTCCCACGCCCGCCCGCCGCCATCGCGGCTGGCGGCTGCTGGGCTGGACGGCACTGGCGCTGGTGCTGGGCCTGGCCTTCTGGGGCTACACCACGCCCGAGATGCAGATCCACTGGGAAAACCTGGCTTCGCTGTGCGGTTTTTAGCCGCGCTGGCGCGGCGGCCTCGCGGTATCCTACGGCGGTGAACGATTCTTCGCCTTTCCATGCAGGACGACCCGCTTTCCTACCCTGATCTCAGCCTGCCCGAAGTCGGCGCCATGCCCGCCGCCGACCTGCTGGTGCTGACGGTCAACAACCGCCTGTCGCGCCGGCTCACGCTCGAGCTGGCCGGGCTGTTGCGCCAGGAACGCCAGGTCAGCGAACTGCCGCGCATCCTGCCCCTGTCCGCCTGGCTGGCCGAGTCCGCTAACGAACTGGCGTTCGAGGACGACGAGGACGTGCCGGCCTATCGCCTCGACAGCTTCGCCACGCAGCTGGTCTGGACCGAGGCCATCCGCGCCGAAGAAGCCGAGCGCGTGCTGCTCGATGCCAGCCAGGCCGCCCGCCTGTCGATGGACGCCGACCTGCTGATGGACGAATGGACACTGCAGGTGCCGTCCGGCGCCGATACCGATGAGTACCGCGGCTTCGCCCGCTGGCGCCAGCGCTACCGCAAGGCGCTGGCCGCCATCGACGCCGAAGACGCGAACCAGGGTTATGCGCGGGTGTTGCGGGCGCTCGAAGACGGCCGGCTGGCCGTTCCCGGGCAACTGGTGCTGGCCGGCTTCACCGATCTGTCGCCGCGTTTCCGGCGCCTGCTGCGCGCCTTCGAAGACCAGGGCTGCCTGATCGCGCAATGGCGCGATACCCAGCGCGCGCCGGCCACGCCGCGGCGCTTCGAGGCGGCCGACCACGGCGCCGAATGGCGCGCGGCGGCCGAATGGGCCGCGGGCCAGCTGGCACAGCATCCCACCGGCCGCTACGCCATCGTTTCGCCGCAGCTCGAGGCCGAGTCGCCGTTCGCGCGCCGCATCCTGAGCCAGGCGCTGGCCGGCCGCGATGGCGCGCCGGCATTCGCCTTCAACGTGGCCGTGGGCCGCCCGCTTGACGAATGGCCGATGGCGCGCGCGGCGCTGGCCTGGCTGCGGGCGCTGGCCGAATGCGCGGCCGGCAAGGGCTGCGCCGTCGAGGTGCTGGGCGCGGCCCTGCTGGCGGGGCACTGCGCGGGCGACGTCAGCGAACGCGCGCGCCTGGCCGCCATCGACGCGCGCTGGCGTCGTCGCGGGCAGGTCCATGTCGGCGCGGCCGAGTGGCGCAAGCAACTGGCGGCCTTGCCGCCGTTGGCGCAGGCCTGGGACCAGGCCATGGAAATCTGGACGCGCGGTGGCGCCCGCGCGTCTTGCGACGTCTGGATGCTGCGCATGAAAGCGGCGCTGACGGCGCTGGGCTTTCCCGGCGAAGGCGTGCTGGACAGTGTCGGCTACCAGGCGCTGGGGGCGCTGGGAGAAGCCCTGGGCGGTTTCTCCGCGCTGGCACCCGCCGCCGGCAAGCTGGGCGGCGTGGCGGCGGTCAATCTGCTGCAGAGCGTGGCGCGCTCGGCTTCGTTCCAGCCGCAGCGCGATCCCTCGGCGCGGCTCGACGTGCTGGGCCTGCTGGAAGCCGAAGGCGGCTTCTGGGACGGTATCTGGATACTGGGCCTGACCGACGACGTGCTGCCTGCCTCGCCCAAGCCGAATCCGTTGCTGCCCCTGGCGGTGCTGCGCCAGGCCAAGGCGCCGCGCGCCACGCCCGAACGCGAACGCGAATGGGCCGAGGGCATCTACGCGGCGTTGTGCCGTTGCGCGCCGCAGGTGATCGTCAGCCATGCGCACATGGACGGCGAACGCGAACTGCGGCCGTCGCCGCTGATCGCCGCTGCTGCCCCCACCGACTGGCGGCCGGCGCCGGTCGCGGCCGTGGCCGCCCTGCCGCAGGAATCGCTGGACGATATGCGCGGACCGCCGCTGGCGGCCGATGACCGCGGCGGCGGCGGCCTGGACGTGCTCGACACGCAGGCGCGCAACCCCTTGTGGGCCTTCGTGCGGCATCGGCTGGGCGGGCGCGAACTGGCGCCCTATGCCGACGCGGCCACGGTGAACGTGCGCGGCCAGTTCCTGCACAAGGCGCTCGAGCTGGTGTGGGGCATGCTGCCCGACCAGGATGCCCTGCATGAAACGCTGGCGCAGGGGCGCCTGCCGGCGCTGCTGGAACAGGCGGTGGCGCAGGCGGCGGACGAGGAGCTCCAGGAATACGCGCCGGCCCTGAAGGCGCTGGAATGCGCGCGCGCCAGGACGGTGCTGGCGGCGTGGCTCGACATGGAGGCGCAACGCCTGCCGTTCGCGGTGGCGCAGGTCGAGAAGAATCACCAATGGCGCCATGGCGCGCTGCACCTGAAGCTGCGGCTGGACCGCATCGACACGCTGGCCGATGGCCGCAACGTCATCGTCGACTACAAGACCGGGGTGGCCGCCGCCAAGCCCGAGCCGGATTGGTCGCGCAGCCGTCCCGTCAACGTGCAGTTGCCGTTCTATGCCTCGGTGCTGGCCGATGCCGCTGGCGGCGAGGTGGCCGGCCTGGTGCTGGCCCAGATCCACGCGCGCCAGGTGGCGGCGCAGGGCCTGGCCGACGAAGACCTGGGCATGGAAGGCGTGACGCTGGCGGCCGAGAGCAAGTATTTCGATGGCTTGTCCTGGCCCGAGATCCGCCAGCGCTGGCGCGCCGCGATCGAGTCGCTGGCCGATGAATACGTGGCGGGCTACGCCGCCAACGTCGCCTATCGCCGCGACGACCTGAAATATTGCGATGCGCTGCCGTTCCTGCGCTTGCACCTGGACGATGAGGACGCCTGAGCCATGGCCGATGTCGAACGCCAGCCCCAGGACCACGCCGCGCGCGCGGCCGCGCTGGACCCCGCCCGCTCGTTCCTGGTGCAGGCCCCCGCCGGCTCCGGCAAGACCGAGCTGCTGACCGACCGCATCCTGGCGCTGCTGGCCACCGTCAACCGCCCCGAGGAAATCGTCGCCATCACCTTCACGCGCAAGGCCGCGTCCGAGATGCATGCGCGCGTGCTCAGCAAGCTGCGCCGCGGGCTGGACGCGCCGCCCGAGGCCGCGCACGAACGCCGCAGTTGGGACCTGGCGCGCGCCGCGCTGGCGCGCAACGACGCGCAGCAGTGGCATTTGCTGGACCACCCCGCGCGCCTGGCCATCCGCACCATCGACTCGTTCTGCGCCGGCCTGGTGCGCAGCATGCCGTGGCTGTCCGAATTGGGCGGCATGCCCGAGATCACCGACGACGCGCGCGCGCATTACGAAGCCGCGGCTCGCGCCACGCTCGACCTGGCGGACGACTACGACGCGGTGCGCATCCTGTTGCAGCACATGGACGTGGACGTGCAGGCCGCCAAGGACGCCATCGCCGACATGCTCGGCCAGCGCGACCAGTGGCTGCCGCTGCTGCGCCACGGCTCCGACCGCGAGGCCCTGGAAGAAACGCTGGCCGAAGCCATCGGCGAGGACCTGGACGCGCTGTGCGAGGCCATGCCGCTTGGCTGGGCCGAAGCGCTGTGCGGTCCCGCGCGGCTGGCCGCGGCCCAGTTGCAGGACGGCGGCGAAGACGACCGGCTGGCGCCGCTGCGCGACTGGACCGACGAACTGCCGGCCGACGCCGAGGCGCTGGACCAGTGGCGCGCCGTGGCCCATCTGCTGCTGACCGGCACCGGGTCGCTGCGCAAGACCGTCAACAAGAACCTGGGCTTTCCCGCCAAGTGTGCGCATAAGGAACCCTTCGTCGCCTGGCTCGAGAGCGCCGACGGCGACGCCCCGTGGGTGCGGCGCCTGGCCGCCGTGCGCGATATCCCCGCGCCGCGATTGAGCGATGCCCAATGGGAAGTGCTGGGCGCGCAGCTGATGACATTGGCCCTGGCCGTGGCGCAGCTGCGGCTGCGTTTCGCCGATACCGGCGAGGTCGACTTCATCGAGATCTCGCAGCGCGCCGCCGCGGCGCTGGGCAGCGCCGACGATCCCGGCGAACTGCTGCTCAAGCTGGATGCGTCCATCCGCCATCTGCTGATCGACGAATTCCAGGACACCAGCCAGACGCAGTTGGATCTGTTGAAAACGTTGACCTCCGGCTGGCAGGCGGGAGATGGCCGCACGTTGTTCCTGGTGGGCGACCCGATGCAGTCGATCTACCGTTTCCGCAAGGCGGAAGTGGGCCTGTTCCTGGAAGTGGCGCAGCGGGGCGTGGGGGAGCTCCAGCCCGGTTTTCTCAACCTCACCGACAACTTCCGTTCGCAGGCGGGCATCGTCGACTGGGTCAATGAATCGTTCGCGCAATTGCTGCCCAAGCGCAGCGACGCCGCCGCGGGCGCCATCAAGTACAGCCCGTCCAGCGCGTTCCACGAGGCCCTGCCTGATCCGGCGGTGCGTTTTCATCCCGCCTGGTCGCGCGGCGGCGGCGTTCCGGCGGAGGAGCAGGCCGAGAATATCGCGGTCGGGCTGGTGCGCCAGGCGTTGGCGGACCACGCGGGCAGCAAGCATCCGGTCGCCATCCTGGTGCGGGCCCGCAGCCACCTTGGCAACCTCACGCGCCGGCTGGCGCAGGAGGGCATCCGCTGCCGCGCGGTGGACCTGGTGCCGCTGGCGTTGCGGCCGGTGGTGGCGGACCTGGTGCAGTTGGTTCGGGCGCTGTCCCACCCGGGCGACCGGCTGGCCTGGCTGTCGGTGCTGCGGGCGCCGTTCTGCGGCCTGACGCTGGAATCGTTGCAGCGCCTGTTCGGCGCCGACCACGTCACGCCGGTGCCGGTGCTGCTGGAGCGGTTGTTGCGCCCCGCGCCGGCCCGGCCCGCCGACTCCCCGCCGGTGCGGGCCGTCGCGGCCACGGCCCCAGCCGCGTCGCGGCAGGGCTCGCTGTTCGACGACACCGAGAATCCGGCACAGGGGGCGTTATTCGATGATGCCGCGTCGCCGACGCCGCCTGGCGATCCGGCCGGGACGACCCGGCAAACAGGCGCGGCGTTGCCGCCGGAAGATGCCGGCGCGCGGCTTTCGGCCGAGGCTTTGCTGCATCCCGATGAATACGCCCGCCTGCGGCAGGTGGCGGCGGTGCTGCTGGACTCGCGCAACGCCTCGGGCGCCATGCCGTTCGCGGCCTGGATCGAGACGCTGTGGCGCCGCCTGGGCGGTCCCGCGCTCTACAGCGGGCCGTCGGTGGCCAATGACGCCGAAAGCCTGTTCCAGCTGGTCGAGCGCCTGGCGCCGCACGGCGCCATCGATCCGGCCGCGCTGGACGCCGGCATCGCGCGGCTGTTCGCGGCGCCGGATGCGGCCGACGAAGAGGCCGCCGTCGAGATCATGACCATGCACAAGTCCAAGGGCCTGCAGTTCGAAACCGTCATCCTTTACGGCCTGCATCGCGCTCCGCGCGGCGACCAGCCGCCGCTGGTGCGCTTCGAGCAAAGCGGCGGGCGGGTGCTGTTCGGCCCGGTCAAGCCGCGCGCCGAGACCGAGGCCGACCCCGTGTCGCGCTACCTCGGCGCGCGCGAGGCGCGCCGAGCTTCCTACGAAATCGACCGCCTGCTGTACGTGGCCGCCACCCGCGCCCGCAAGCGCCTGCATCTGGTTGGCCACGTCGCCATCGACGAAGCCACCGGCCAGGCCAAGACACCGTCCTCCGCCAGCCTGCTGGGCCGCCTCTGGCCCTGCCTGACAACACCCGTGCCGCCCGCGACGGACGGCGATAGCGCCGAACCCCGCGACGACGGCCCTGAATGGCAAGGCGAGCCCCTGCGCCGCGTGCATCGCGACGGCCTGGCGCAACTGGCGCGCCAGGCCGATATCGCCATCAGCCCCGGCTTCGCCGCGGCCGCGCGCGGCGCCTGGGGCGACAGCGCCGAGCATCCCGCCTGGCAACTCGAATCCGGCTACGACGCCGCCATCGGCACCCTGGCCCACGCCTGGCTGGCCCGCATCGGCCAGGACGGCATCGCCGCCTGGCCAGCCGAGGCCCTGGCCCACCGCCTGCCCGCCATGCGCCGTCAACTGACCCGCGCCGGCATCCCGGCCAGCCAGGCCGATACCGCTGCCGAAGCCGTCCTGGATACCCTCCAGTCCACTCTGGCCGACGACCGTGGCCTCTGGCTCCTGTCCCAATCCGGCGCCCGCCGCGAATGGCCGCTCATCGACGCCGCCGGCAAGGTCTCCGTCATCGACCTGGCCCTGAGCACCGAAGACGGCTGGCTGATCGTCGACTACAAAACAGGCCGCCCCCAACCCAACGAATCCCCCGCCGCCTTTGCCCAACGCATGCGCCAACGCCACGGCGACCAACTCCTGCGCTACTGCGCCCAAGTCACCGCCCTGGACGGCCGCAAAGCCCGCGCCGCCCTCTACTTCCCCCGCGCCCGCGCCTGGATCGACCTATAAAAAAGAAGCAAGGCAAAGCGAAGCGAGCCCCCAAGACAAGCGAAGCAAAGTCTTCCCCCCTCCCCTAGGGGGGAGGGCCGTGGAGGGGGCGCACATACAGCCCCTCGGGGCCCGCCAAGCAAGAGGCTAGCCGAGCGAGCAACGCGAAGCTCTGCTTCCCTCGCGCCCGGGCCTGATAGACCTATAACCCCGCCAAGGCAAAGCAGGGTAAAGCAAGGCAAAGCGAAGCGAGCCCCCAAGACAAGCGAAGCAAAGTCTTCCTCCCTCCCCCTCGGGGGGAGGGCCGGGGAGGGGGCGCACATACAGCCCCTCGGGGCCCGCCAAGCAAGAGGCTAGCCGAGCGAGCAACGCGAAGCTCTGCTAGAATCTTGCTTGGCGGGCCCCTTCGCATGGTTCGACGGTGAACCTGGTCAGGTCGGGAACGAAGCAGCCATAGTCGTTTAGGGTCAGTGCCGGAGTAAGGCTCGCCAACCGGTTTTCGCAAAGGGGACGGGGTTGTTTTCCAAGGGGATTTCCCCGGAAGATGATTCCGTCCCCTTTGCATTTCGCGCCGGCAATCGCATAGGCTCTTGCAAAGGCTCTACAATCCCGCCATGACTTATCTGGTACTGGCCCGCAAGTGGCGGCCGCGATCGTTCGATACCCTCGTGGGACAGGATCACGTGGTGCGCGCGCTGACGCATGCGCTCGACACCCAGCGCCTGCATCACGCCTGGCTGTTCACCGGCACCCGCGGCGTCGGCAAGACCACGCTGTCGCGCATCCTGGCCAAATCGCTCAACTGCGAAACCGGCATCACCTCCAAGCCCTGCGGCGTCTGTCGCGCCTGCACCGAGATCGATGCCGGCCGTTTCGTCGACTATCTCGAACTGGACGCGGCCTCGAACCGCGGCGTCGAGGAAATGACCCAGCTGCTGGAGCAGGCCGTCTACGCGCCGGGCGCGGGCCGCTTCAAGGTCTACATGATCGACGAAGTGCACATGCTCACCGGGCACGCGTTCAACGCGATGCTCAAGACGCTGGAAGAGCCGCCGCC
>DDJC01000100.1:24956-25100 GCA_002339015.1 Burkholderiales bacterium UBA1834 | reverse complement strand
CAACATGCGGTACCGCTATGACACCAAAGGGCGGTTGACTGAAGAGATTCAGCTCGATGGGGAAGGGCGGCCGCTGCTGGGGATGCGCACAGCCTACGATCCGATGGACAGGGTGATGCGGATCAGTCAGGTCACCTACAAGGA
>DDJC01000100.1:24689-24889 GCA_002339015.1 Burkholderiales bacterium UBA1834 | reverse complement strand
TGCGCTATGAGTATGGCGCTACAGGTGAGCAGACTACGTTGATTGCAAAGCCCAGTGTGGTGGCAGGTCGTGAGCACCAGATGCGGCTAGCGTACAACGAACAAGGACAAGTGCTCAGCATTGAAGAGAGCGGCTACAGCCCACTGAACGCGCAGGGCCATCCCCTCGCAGAGGCGGATCAGGCCAGCCCGATCAAACGC
>DDJC01000100.1:22938-24684 GCA_002339015.1 Burkholderiales bacterium UBA1834 | reverse complement strand
ACGGCCGCAGCGTGCTCGTCGCTGTGGATGGGCCGCTGCCCGGCTCAGCGGACACCATACGCTACCAATGGGATGCGCGGGCCGGCCACCTGCAGGCGGTGCAATTGCCCCTGATAGCGACTCACCGCTATACGCGGCACGACGAGGCGGGCCGCGTCACGCAGGAAATGCCCGCCGACGGCGTGGCGGTTGTGCGGCAGTACCTGCCGACAGGTGAGCCCGCGCAGTGGCAGCGCGGTAGTGCCCGCGCCCAGGCGGACTTTGATGCGCTGATGCGCCCAACGCGCATCCAGCTGCCCGGAGGTGAAGTGCAGCACATCACGTACTTCGATGCAATGAGAGGCGCGCAAGGGCTGCCGGACGACATTGCATACGCCGTGGCGCTGACCAGCAACCGGGGGCAGATGCGCTGGCTGGTACCTCCCGTCCAGCATGAACCGTCGGCACGGGCCGAACCGGGCGTCCTGGCCCCCCTCGTGCCGCCCACGGCGGCGGGGCCAGGATCGCCCATGGCCGCTTGGCCAGATTCAAGCGGCTGGGTAGACGACTTCGGCCGCTTGGTAGCACTGCGCACCCGGGAGACGGGTTTGGAAACCCGACAGTACGACGAGAGCGACCGGCTGGTGCGGCGCGCTCTGGCCGATGGCAGTACCTGGGCCTGGCAACGCGACGCGCTGGGCCGCATCACCGAGCACACCGTTCGCAGGCCCGGCAGCGTGGCGCAGCACACACGTCTGTACTACGAGGGCGTACATCTTGCACGCATCGAGCATCCGCACGAACAGGAGCGGCTGGCCTATGACGGTCTGGGGCGCCTGAGCCAACGCACCCTTTTTCGCCCGGCTGGCAAGGGGCTGACTGGCCTGCATGCCACCGAACGCTACGACCATGACGAAGCCGACCGCCTGCTGGCGTGGCACCTGCCTGAAGGAGGCAGCCTGCGTTACGAGTGGGGCGTCGGGCGCCAGCTCAAGGCGATACGACACCGGGACGGACGGGTCGAGGCGGTTCTGGGGCAGACCGTTGGTGGCTGGTTAGGCGATCGGCTGGGCGTGGGCCAGCGCACCGTCATCGAGCCATGGGGGGCCAGCGGACGAGGCGCCGGTGCGAATGGGGCCACGCCGCGCACGGCCATGGCGGCGAAGGATGCCCCAGGTCAGGATACAGCCCAGGACGCCTTCGCGCTGCCAGCGCTGCTCCAGTCGGAGCAAGGCTATCGCTGGGGCAACGGCGTGGCGCTGCGCTGGCACCTTAACGCGCAAGGGCAGTTGGCGCGGATGCGCTGGGAGCTGCCCGGCCAGCGGGCGAGCTGGCTGGACGCATGGATGACGGCGTGGCTGCCGCAGGCGCGGGCGCAGGCAACGCAAGCGGCACGGGCGGGCGCATCAGCCGCATCGGCTGCGGACCTGGCAATGGCGCAGCCCGCTAACCATGGCGCACCCATGCTGATGCAAACGGGTTTTGGCTACGACCTGCTCGGTCGCATGCGGGAGCGCAGCCTGGAGGAACAGGGAGATGCCCTGCAGCGCCTCAGCTTCGCCTATGACGGACGGGGTCGCCTGCTTCTGGCACAGCCGGCCGACAGTGAAACCGCCGCCGTGCAGCCCGATACGTCGCAGCCCGAATACTACGCCTACGACGCCCAGGGGCGTTTGCAGGCAGCCCGCTGGCAGGGGCAGGACCACGACTGGCGGGGCGTGGATGTGCGCCGCGACGCAACGGGCCTGCCTCAACGCATCGGCGGGG
>DDJC01000100.1:0-22920 GCA_002339015.1 Burkholderiales bacterium UBA1834 | reverse complement strand
CCGAGCGCCTCCTGGCCTACAGTGCCGACCGACGGTTGACCGAGGTGCGGGAGGCCCATGCAGGTTCGCCGGCAAGTGCCTTGTTGGCGAGCTACACCCACAACACGCACGGTCTGCGCATTGCCAAGACGGTGTATGGCCCGGGCGGTAAAGCCAAAAGTGCGCATCACACGCAGTACCTGTGGCAAGGCCTGAAGCTCGTCGCGGAAACGCGCCCTCGAGCCGTCTCGGCCAAGGATGCCAAGGCCTCTTCCGCGAAGCTGGCCCGCCGCTACGTCTACGCGCACAGCGTACCTGTGGCGGTGATCGACTACGCCGATGGGGCGGAACTGCGCGGCAATGAAGGCGGCGTCGGCGCCTGGTTCGTGGCCGTATGGCGCTGGATCAGCAGCGACAGTGGCGAATTGCGGTATGTGCACGCCAACGAGATCGGCACGCCCGTGGCAGTGACGGATGCAAAGGCACGGATGATCTGGCGGGCGAAGCCCACGGCGTATGGCGTGGTCAGTGGAGTGAGGGTGGCACACACTGCCCACACACCCGAAGGCTTCGCGCTGAACCTGCGCTTGCCTGGGCAGTATTTCGATGCGGAAACAGGCTGGCATGACAACGTGCTGCGCACCTACGACCCGCAGCGCGGCGAGTATCTGGAGGCCGATCCATTGGGGCCATTGCCCAACTGGTGGTCTGGCCAGTTGCTCACGCAGCCATATGCCTACGCCAATCACAACCCATTGATCTACGCCGACCCCTTTGGGTTGATCCTGTTCGCGTTCGATGGGACGGGGAATGATCTGAGCGATGCAGGTTCAATGACTAATGTGGCTAGATTTGATCGGTTGTATCAAGATGGCAGCCGCCGTTACGTCTCTGGCGTTGGCACGGTACATGAGGACGACAAATGGGGCGACATCAACTTGCCGCCCGGAGATGCCGGGCACAACGGAACTGGTACGCGCCGCATTGAGCGCATGATGACCTATTTGATGGAAGAGGCGAGGGCGGCAAATGACAATACCCCCATGGACATCGATATCGTGGGGTTTAGCCGGGGTGCGGCTCAAGCACGGGATTTTGCGAACAACATCATCCAGTACAACGGGCGTTCGGCAAACGGCGACATGTTTAGTCTTCGAACTGACGCGCAAGGCTGGTTTCATTACAGTGCCGCTATTCGTGATGCGGCCGGACAGATCGTGCGGTTCGAAGGGCGTCAGTGTGTTCGCTTTCGCTTCATGGGTCTTTGGGATACGGTGCTGAGTACCAATTCGGGCCGGGCTTACAACATGAGCATCCCCATGCAGTTTACCCATGTGGCACAAGCAGTGGCACTCAATGAACACCGAGCGCACGAGACCGATTGGAATAACACCCGAAGAAACCTGGGGCTTGCGCACTTTGGTGCATTTCCACTGGTTTCAATCGGTGCCAGTTCCAGCGCTCGCGGTCAAGTCCGTATCGAACGAGGCTTCATCGGCGCGCACGCCGACATCGGTGGAGGCTATCCAGCGGGTGAGAATCAACTGTCCTTTGTGGCGTTGAGCTGGATGGTGGCGCAGGCCAGAAGCGCCGGTATCAACATGAATCTGTCCGGTCTTGATCACATCCCAACCACCAACCCCATCATCCACGACCAGAGCAATGCACTGCGTGTGGGGCGCCCCACGGACGCACAGGGCAATGCACGGCAATTCACTGTTCGTGGCTTGTTAGGCCGCGACACCCACACAGTTGAGGACCGCGCAGTACAAGGTGCGACCAGCGGGAGACGACAGCGTGAGATGGGCTTCACCGCTTTCGGGCCTAACAATCGCAGCATGACCCATGCCGACACGATGGGTTTCATCACGTACCTGCCTCGCGATCTGGAAGGCCAGCGCAACAACGCACAGACCTGGGAGACGCGAGGCCCCCGGCAGAGCAATGGCGGCACCAACCAAACAGGCCATGCCGACATAGCTGGATACATGCAGTGGCTGCGTCAAAATGGCTATTGTTTTGCGGGCGATGTCTGTGATCGCCTAGCCCGACAGTGAGCGACCAATGAAAGATCATCTACACAGGACGACGCGAAGGCAATTGCTGCTGGCCACGGCTTGCCTGGCGGGTTGTGATCCGCTGCGTGCCGTTGTGACCTCAAATAATGGCATGAGCGATGAGGACAAAGCGCTTGAACGCAAGTTTCGAGGCATCAAGGGGGGAGAGCTGCGTGTGGACTCATTGTTCGAGGTCACCGGCTTGAATATCTTTGATGACAATGGGAAGCTGTTTTTCAGCAGCGCTTCGATGACGCCTCCCGGGGGCAACGCCATCAGGTCTTACAGCACCCGGTTCGGTGTGCCCAAGAAATTGCGAGTCGAGTGGCGAGATAAGATCGAAATGGTCGAAGACCCTCATTTGAAAGGTATCCCAATTGGTGCCTTTCATGGCGGAACCGTACTGGGCGACTACACCGTACCGGTGGCCTCGCGGATACCAGAAGATCTGCTGGAGGCAAGGCGTGAAGGTGCAGGGGGGCTTCGGTTGAAGATACGCATCCACCCCGATGGGCCTTTGATCGGATGGGATCTCTCGCGTGGTTTCAATCTTCAGTACTTTGCCGGGGGTGATTTCAGAGAGGCTGATATCGAGAATGGAAAGGTGCTGCGCAGGGGGTGGTACATCCATCCCAAGACTGGTCAGACCATTGAAACTGACTTTTGATCGCTAGGCGCTGGCAAGGCCAAGACCACGACTGGCAAGTCACCGCATCTAGCACCATCAAAAGTCTGCGCATTGCACCGATAATTCGTTGACATGTGTCGACACCTTGCTGTTCATTAAATTCAACCCCGCCGCGACCAACAATCCAGGTTCGTCCTTCGTCAAAGCGTGCCGACTTCTCTAGTGGGATAGCGAACGTGACACATAGGTACCTGCGACGGCTGTGCAACGAGTGTGACCTGAATGTCTTGAAGGCACATAAAGGGGTCAAGATGGTCAAAGCGAACTGTCGAGAAGGCATGTCTTGGCCGTAACTTTGATGCCTGTGCTGCCCTGTTGTGCCATGGATGAGGATGCGGTGCTCAGGCGCAAGTTCAAGGGAATCCATGGCGTAGTGGTGCGGTTGGATTCATCCAATGAAAAAACCTTCGTCAAGATCCTGAGCGAAGCAGGAGCGGCAATCGCGTCTCCGGCGAAGAGGATCGGTCTTTGAAGTTTCAAATACCGAGGTCTCCGTAGCACCGAATTGCTGGTGGATTCCCTGGAGGAAATCCAGGGGAGTCAAACATTTTTGATGATCAGAGAAGATTCTTCGGGAGAACTGCTTTGAGCCTGCGCAACAGCAACCAGCACAGCTACAGCGGCGGGGACATCACGTTGCCCAAGTGGATCAGGGTGGAGTGGCGAAGCTCAGGTGAGTGGGAAACAGGAAGTCGCAGGACGAGCGGAGAGACTGGTCAAAAATCGAAACCCAGCACGGCCCAGGGGGGCGTATGTGTGGGACGGTGGAGTGATTGCCGGCAACTACACCGTCAAGATCGCCAAACGAATTCCCGATGACCTGCTGGATGAGGTGCGGGCTCGCAAGGGTACCTTGCGCCTGAAGATCCGAGTTCATCCACAAGGAGTCTTGGTTGGGTGGGATCTACGCGCGGGGTTGGCCAGCTACTTGTAGGTGGCGATTTCAGGAGGCGCACATGGTCTACAAAGGTGATCTGATGAATCTCACCAAACGCTGGGTCAATCGCTGGTACATCCATCCGCGCACAGACCAAAGGATAGAAACACAAGAGTGAGTCTGCTTGCACGAGTTACAGCGCGCAAGACGAACGACATTCCCGGGCTACAAGGGACAGGCAACAATCCCCGGCCCAGCAACATCACAGGCACCGTGAACATGCAGCAATACATGAGCTGGTTGAGAACGCACGGCTATACGTTTGCGGGAGAACGGGAATGGTGAGCAAGGTGCGAAGAAAATGGATGAAGTGGGTGGGCGGCGGCCTGAGCGCGCTGCTGGGTGGCTGCCTGATGACACAAAGGGAGGCTGGGCGAGGCAGGTCTGGGCTAGCTTCCCACCCGAACAACCCGGATGCCGCTCTGAAGTACAAATTCAGAGGCATTTATGGAGGGGAACTGAGGGTCAGTGCATCGTTTACAACAAGCACATCGGTCCTGTATACCCCTGATGGCCATTTTTTCAACATCGGTCGTGGGATTTTTGGTCCTGGTGGTGATGCTGTATCGGGTTATGGGGGAAATATTGCTGGAGATCGGTTGGTAGTCCCCAAGTACCTTCGGTACATGCGTTACCCCAAGGACGCGGAGTACATTTATCGCCGGAGTTTGAGCGAAGGCAGTTTCCCAGCATTCAATGGAGAGCCTCTGGTGGACGTGATTGTCCCCGTTGCATCTCGCATTCCTGATGAGGTGCTAGACCGGATTCGTCAGTACAAGGGTTCATCCTTGGCCTTGCGGCTCAGAATCACACCAGAGACCCTTTTAGTGGGCTGGGAAATCAAATTGGGAAAGGGTTATCCATTCAAGAAGGACAAGGCCGGGAATGCGTATGCAACCGACGAGGACATCATGGTCGGTGGCGATTTTTTACATGCCCGGCCACGCTATGTGCTCCGGTCAAACGGTTATACGGAGATGGTGCATCAGAAAGGCTGGCAGATGGATCCCAAGACTGGACGGAAGTTTGAAACGGAATTTTGATCACGTACCGCCTCCTGTCTTTACCAAACCGAGGCTCGCGGCCCATGAAGGCAGACCTGCGGCACCGGGGCGTGCAACTGTACGCCGAGCCGACGAGTTGGTCGTGTGATAACCGCGTTCGTGATGCCTCAAAAAACTAAAAGGACCCATTCGTAATTTATTAAACAAATCAATTAAAAATTTCCGTCAAAATTAATCCAACATTAAAATGATCAAAATTAGGGTTACCATCACATCCTGTTTTTTGTCCATGCTGTCTGCATGTGGCGGCGGCAATAGCCAAGAAGGCAGTCCAACTCTTTTTGAATCGGATGTCTTCGCGAAGCCGTCGGGCCCCTTATGTTCCGTCAGAAGAACTGACCCCATTCTGCGATTAGAATATTGCGTGGAACCCACTGCATCCAGCGCATCGCCTAGACAATTGTTGCAAGCTCTGACAAATCCAAACCACCCCTACATCGAATTCACAGGGTCAGGAATTCGCTTGAAAGCCGAATTGAATTCATTTCTGTATGAGGGTTTGCAGCAAAAGCACATATTACTGCATGCTGACCGCGTCCATGATGGTGAAAAGTTCTATGATTACCGCTCGTCAATTAGTGATGACCATACGCGGGCGTATGCTGCCAGCCCTACTGGCATGATGATGCTTAACAGGGATTCCGATCCACAAATATTCCAGGTGGCTCAACATACCTCTGTAAGCCCTCCCGTCCCTGGAGGCTGGTTTGATCAAAGTTTGTGGATTTCTTTGGTAGGCATGCGCACAGACTGGCTGACTGCTCCTACAGAAAGAACTGTTCGCTTTCATGGACACGCCGTGGTGAGCGCTGGCGATGGGCACCATCTGCCCGAGACTTTGCCTTCGGGCGACAGCACAAGCCTCACAAGGGGGCAGTGCCCCATTGAGATGGAACTTGATACCAAAAGCGGCCATCTCAAGTTGATAAATTCTCCTGTGACCTGCGTGGATGCAGAAACAGGAGCACAGATGACGCTGGCTATTTCTGACCTTGGGCTGCGGTCTGAAGGATCCGTTGTCAGGGTCGGTGTCTCCGATAGCGCAGTGATGGCTTCATTGATGTCCGCACCACACGAGGTGATGGTGGCTGAAACCATCCATGACATCTCGGGGGGTGTATATGGCGAACGCGCTCAGGTGGTGGCCGTGCGAGGCATCTCGTCCAAGGCTCATGTCGTGCTAGTCGCCAGAAGGATGGATGGAGCCAATCCGTAGGTTTGAGGCAGCGCAGATACCGCACTCAATCAAGGAGGTCGAGGCAGGGCGCTCACTGTGGCGCCCGTCAAGTTGGACAAAGCGGTACTGGTCGCCGCAGCCGATAGATGGAGGCACGGCCGCTAAACTGCCCCGATGAAGTTCTCCCAACGCGCCCAAGCCATCACGCCCTTCCTGGCCATGGAGTTCGGCAAGCACGCCGCCGCGCTCGAAGCCGCCGGCCACCATGTGATCCGCCTGAACCTGGGTGAGCCGGATTTCGGCGCCCCGCCCGCCGTGCGCGCCGAGTTGCAGCGCATCATGGCGGCCAACACGCCCCTGCCCTACACGGGCGCCCTGGGCCTGCCTGCATTGCGCGAGGCCATCGCCGGCTTCTACCAGCGGGCGCATGGCGTGGCCATCAGCCCCGAGCGCGTGGTCGTCACGGCCGGAGCCTCCGCCGCGCTGCTGCTGCTCACCGCCGCGCTGGTCGATCCGGGTGACGAGGTGCTGGTGGGCGACCCTTCCTACCCCTGCAACCGGCAGTTCCTCAGCGGCTTCGGCGCAGATGTGCGCCTGGTGCCCACCAATGCCGCCGCGCGCTTCCAGCTGGATCTGGCCGCCGTGCAGCGCCACTGGAGCGAGCGCACGCGCGGCCTGATGATCGCCACGCCCTCCAACCCCACCGGCACCTCGGTGCCGCCGGCTGAGCTGGCCGCCATCTGCAACTGGGCGCAGGCCCACCAGGCCTGGCGCATCGTCGATGAGATCTACCTGAACCTGAGCGATGCGGATACCGCCTCAGGCCAGGCCGCGCAGACCGTGCTGGCCAGCGATGCGGGCGCCTGCGTGATCAACAGCTTTTCCAAATACTTCGGCATGACAGGCTGGCGCCTGGGCTGGGCCGTGGTGCCCGATGTCATGGTGCCGGTGATGGAGCGGCTGGCGCAGAACTACTACATCTGCGCGCCCACGCCCGCGCAGATGGCCGCCCTGGCCTGCTTCACGCCCGAATCCATCGCCGAGTGCGAGGCGCGCAAGCAGGCGCTGGCCGCGCGGCGCGCGCTGGTGCTGCACGGTCTGGAACAGATCGGGCTGCCCGTGCCGGTGCAGCCGGATGGCGCGTTCTACGTCTACATCGATGTGAGCGGCACGGGGATGGACGCGATGCGCTTTTGCCAGCGGGCGCTGGACGAGGCGCATGTGGCGCTGACACCCGGGCATGACTTCGGTGTGGCGGGTGCGGGCCGGTATGTGCGCTTGTCCTATGCGGCCTCACAAGACGATCTGCGGGAAGGCATCGCCAGGCTCGAGCGTTTCATGGCCTAGCGCCACGGCCGGTGCCCGGCAACAGCGGCGCGACGAACTCGCGCACCACGCCCAGGTTGTCTGCCGCCAGCGATTGAAACGCCGCAGAGGCTGGCAAGGCCAGCCGATCCTGCCGCACGGCCTCCCAGAACCGCTCGGCCGCCTCGGCCGCCGCCGCCCACACATCGGGCTTGGCACCAATGGTGCTGAGCTTGGGCACGATGGGCGTCAGATCCGGATCCACACCGCCGCCGATGGATGCGTAGCGCATCGGCAGAATGTCGTAGGCCGGTGCGATACCGCTGTATTCACCGTCGTCACCCAGCAGCACGGAGATGTTCTCGAAATGCCTGTCGGTGTTGCCGATCAGCTCGCTGAATGCGGCCATGACGTCCACATGCCGGGCGTCCCGGGCCGACAGGTATCCCGCCTGCACACAGCGCGCGGCGAACTCCGACCAGGTGTCCCGCGCCCCGAAGAATTCGTCATCGATCGCACCTGCGGACAGCATCCCGACACGCCCATGGGCACCGATCCGATCGAAGCGTTGAACCTCCAGGAACACGTAATCGTTTGAGGCCAGCAGCCGCGTTTTAGCCGTGGGCACGCCGATGGCCCCCAGCACCCGAAGGGCCTCGTGCTCCAGCGGAAGCAGCGCTGCCATGCGGGCCCCCAGCTTGGCGAACTTCACGATGACATGGCCCACCCCTTCGGACAGACTCAGGAACTTGGGCTGCTCGCCCCCCGCGCTTGATCCATGCGCCGAATCCTTGAGCTCGGTCGCCATCTGCACATAGTGATCCAGCACCTGCCCTGCGGGCGTGGGCACCACCCTGCGGAAGTCCATCTCACGTTGAAGCGAGGCCATCCCATAGACCAGATTGCCCGCCAGGTTCAAGCCGCGCGTGAACAGGTAGACGACACGGTGATCGTCTCCCCAATCCTTGAGGCTGTCAGGGAACTGTGGGTCCAAAGCCGCCGCGCCTCGCGCCACCTGGCGCCCCAGGAACCCCGCGGGCGACGAGAACACCATGTAGGGCGGAAGCCCCTCGTACAGGGTTGTTCTCCCGGGGGTTCTCTCCAAGGTCGCACCGCCTGCCAGGAACTCCACCTCGGCAAAGGGCTCGATGGCGCCCGCGCTCGATACCCTGGCGATCGACTGACGCGGATTCAAGCCACCCGGCAAGCGCCGCAGCATGGCGTACTTCGGGGTTCTGTCGCCGGACACCCTGAATGTGGTGAACACATCCGGAAGGGATTGAATCGTTCGGGACAAGGTTGGCTGACTCACACCCAGCGCGTTCACCAACTCCTTGGCAGAGCGAGGGCCCAAGCCACAAGCGCGCTCCAAGTCCCTGATCCGACTCGAATTTTCAGAGCTGGAGCCAATTGGCATGGCGTCAACGGAACATTTGTGAATAGTTCAGTTCAATGTACAAGAATAAGCCGATTTTGCCAAGCTACAGTCCAGTCGACACCATGTCACACGCTGGCTCTGCCGACCATGGCATACAGTGGGACAGCCGTGTCACCCTCAACTCATCCATGACCCGTCAGATCCGCGAAGCACTGCTGCTGGCGCTCCTGTCCATCCGCGACATGCTCGCCTCGGCGGGCCCCGTGCTGCTGCTGGCCCTGGGCCTGCTGGCCGCCGCCTACTGGTGGCTGGATCCGCAACCCCCGCGCACCGTCACCCTGGCCACGGGCCCCGCCGGCAGCGCCTATGCCGAGTTCGGCCAGCGCTACGCCGAAGCGCTGAAGCGCGATGGCATCCAGGTAACGCTGCTGCCCACCGACGGCCCCGCCGCCAACCTGCAGGCCCTGCGCGATGGCCAGGCCAACGTGGCCTTCGTGCGCGGCGGCAGCGCCGACATGAGCGACGATGCCGAGCATGGCGTGATGTCGCTCGGCGCGCTGTTCTATGAACCGCTGTGGCTGTTCTACCGCCCCGCCGCGCTGCACCCCAAGGCCACGGCTGGCCACACTCCCGCCACCCCGCCTGCCGATGCGCGCCTGACATCGCTGACCCAGCTGCGCGGCCTGCGCGTCAACATCGACCAGCCCGGCAGCGGCGTGCCTGACCTAATGAGCCGCCTGCTGCAGGCCAGCGGCGTGATGTCCAACGAGGTGATCGTGAGCGGCATGGCGCCGGAGGCCGCCGCGCAGGCCCTGAACGACGGCCAGCTCGATGCCCTGGTGCTGATGACCGCGCCCGAATCCCCCGTGGTGCAGCAACTGCTGCAGCAACCCGGCATCGCGCTGGCCGAGCTGCCGCAGGCCGATGCGCTGTCGCGGCGCTTCCCCTTCCTGCAGACGGTGACGCTGCCGCGCGGCATGGTGCACCTGGCACGTGATCTGCCGCCCGACGACATCCACCTGCTGGCCGCCACCACCGCCCTGCTCACGCACGAAGACACCCACCCCGCCCTGCGCCAGTTGTTCGCGCAGGCCGCCCAGCAGATCCACGGTGGATCGGGCTGGTTCAACGGCGCGCGGGATTTTCCGAACACGCGCACCAGCGAGCTGCCCGTGAGCCCCGAAGGCGACCGCGCCATCAACGGCACGCCGCCCTTCTACCAGCGCTACCTGCCCTTCTGGGCCAGCAACCTGCTGGAACGCATGTGGCTGGTCATCGGCGGCTTGATCGTGCTGCTGCTGCCGCTCTCACGCGTGGTGCCGCCGCTGTACACCTACCGCGTGCGCCAGCGCGTGTTCCGCTGGTATGCGCGGCTGCGCGAGGTCGAGGCGCGCATGGAAGACGGCGATGGCGATGCGACCGAGCTGCTCAATGAGCTCGATGAGCTGGACCGCGTGGCGAGCCAGATCACGGTGCCGCTGGCGCATGCGGAGGAGGTGTATGCGCTGCGCAGCAATATCGAGAAAACGCGCAGGAGGCTGTTGGGGCGCAATAGCGCCGAACATGCTCCCTCCCCCTTGAAGTCCACAGGTTAGCAGCGACAGGCAGCCAAGCTTGCCCGCGTTCACTGTGCGATCACCGTCACGATCACCTGCAAGAAGAATTCAGGGCCGAAACAAGCTCGTCCATCGGCATCCTGGATGTGCCAGATCGACGCCACCGAGCAGTTGGCGCATGGCGCCACGAAATCCACCGACAACTGCACACAAACGCCGGGCGGTGTATAGGGTATGGCGACCTCGCGCTGCAGGGATATCAGGTGGGAATGCACCAGCGGCTGCAGCGTGCCGTTGCACGCTGGCCGTGCGATCACGTATTCATCGTCGGCGCGAACGAGCCGACGACCTTTCCAGGCGATCTGCCCGATGTTCTGGATTTCCCACACCTTGCGAAACGCCTCGCCGCCGCATACGGCCATGTGGTCCGGAACAGTGATGTCGGCGTTGAAAACAACCGCGTCATTCTGAATAAGCACCCCACGGGACTGGTCAGTGCACATGGCGGGCGGGCGCAAAGGCCTTCCGCCATCGATGCCCAAGCTCACGTAGTGCCTGAATACCGCCACAGGCGACACCTCCAAGGCACGGGCCAGGCGCATCAGTGTGCCGATGGACGGGTCCATGACGGTGTCCGAAGCCAGTTTGTACAAGTAGGTTCGCGCCAGTCCAGCCTCCGCGGCCAGCACGGTGAACGTCTTGCCAAGGTCGCGCGAACGCTGGCGCATCAGCGCCTGAAGGCATTGCTCAAGCATGGCATCATCCCTGATCTTCGTTGTATGGATTCGCGCTTCAGTGACTGCTGAGGTTCAGCGCGATCACCCCCAGCACGATGCAACCCAGGCCGGCCATCCTCAGGGCGCTGAAGGACTCGCCAAACCAGACGATGCCCAGGGCCGCGGTGAGGGCGGTGCCGCTCCCGGCCCACACTGCGTAGGTCAGGCCCATCTCAAGGTGCTTGATGGAGATGGACATCAGCCAGATGGCCGCGCCATAGCAGAGCACCACGGCGGTGGAGGGAAATGGCTTGGTGAAGCCATCGGCATGGCGTAACGCCAGCGTGCCGAGCACTTCGGCAAGCACGCTGGCCGCGAGCACGAGCCAAGCAAAGAGTTGCGAATTCATGAGGCGCTCTCTCTATGGTCATGCACCTGTACCGGGTGCGACCGAGAGATGAGAGAGCGGTACCTCGAACGATGGGCAGATTACCAAAGATCAGGCTGATGCTGGCAGAAAGACCGATCAATTGCGGGGCTTCAACGCCAGCAAGCATCGCCCATGCGGTTCCACAGGTAGTGATGGAAGTGGGCCATGCCTGCTTCCAGCCGCTCGTGGTGCGGGCCGGCATCGGTGGTGTCCCTGCACCACAGCGCATGGCGGCCTTCCTGCATGCGTTCGCCGATTTCGTTGTCCTCCACCGCCGTTTCGAGGTAGGCCTTGGCGGCCAGATCGGCCATATGACGGCCATCCTCGAACTGCACCAGCTTGTCGGGATGGTAGTACTCGACGATGTTGACGGAACGAAGCGGCCCACGGGGATAGATGGTCGAAATCACGGTCACCAGGGGATAGCACTCGATCATGACATTGGGGTACAGCAAGAACCACATGGCGCCCACCTGCGGCAGCTGACCTTCGTAATAGCGCAGCACGGCGTCGTGCCACGCGCGGTAGATGTCGCTGTCGCCTGGTTGCTGAAGCCCCTTGTGGAAGCCGACCGTCTGCATGCTCCACTGCCTGCCGAAACACCATTGCAGATCGTCGCATGAGACAAAACGCCCCAGCCCTGGATGAAACGGGGCCACGTGATAGTCCTCCAGGTAGAACTCGATGAAGGTCTTCCAGTTGTAATTGCATTCGTGCACCTCCATGTGCCCGAAGTGCATGCCGTCGAACGACAGCAGGTGCTGGAGTTCGGCGGGAATACCGTCAACGGCATGGTCAACGCCGGTACCGGTGAAGTGCAAGCCGTTCCAGACGGTAGTAGGAAACGTTTCCAGTGCCAGACAAGGCTTGGTCTCGAAGCGAGGCGCCGTGAGCAGCGCGCCATCCGTGTCATAGGTCCACCTGTGCAGAGGGCAGGAAATGCGTCTTACATTGCCCCTGCCTTGCAGGATGGTGGCCTGCCGATGCCTGCAGACGTTGGAGATGAGCTGTACGCCCTGTTCGCCATGAAGCAGCGTCATCCCGTTATGCCGGTGCGGCAGCACGCAGTAATCGTTGACCTGGGGCACCAGCAATGAATGGCCGGCGTACTGGATGCCTTGCTTGAACAGCTGTCGGTCTTCCTCCTTCAGCAGTTCATCGCTGAAGTACGCCTGTACCGGCAGCTGGGGTGTCGATCGTACGACCGGGTGAACGGTGTTGGGTTCTGCGCGCCACATGGTCAACCTCCTTTGTTGATGGACAGGGGGTGACCATGCTAGGAAGCGACCTGCAGACTTGCGTGATGGTGTGTCTTCTTGAGTAGACAGGCGGGCGCCGCTCCTTGGCCATACGCGCCCACCAGATCTTCAGCCGGCAGCGCTGAGGAAGCTGGTGCATCATGGCTGACATGTCTTCCCGCCAACCCTCTTTGATCAAACGCCTCCTGTGGCTGCTGGCGACCTTGCTGCTCGGTCTGGCCTTGATCCTGGCCTGGCAAACCTGGCGTTTCCCTTCACATCAGATCCAGGTCGAGCCCCGGCCAGGCGTGGCGGTGGATGTTGACGCCGCGGCCAAACGCCTGAGCGCCGCCGTGCAGCTGCGCACCGTGTGGTCGGCCACCGATGCCAACGCGGCAGCCTTTCAGGCCTTGCGCCAGCTTATCGAGACCAGCTACCCGGGCGTGCATCAAAAGCTGACCCGACAGATCATCGGCAAGCACGCCTTGCTCTACACCTGGGCAGGCACGGATCCGCAGGCCAGGCCCATCGCCCTGCTGGCCCACCAGGACGTGGTGTCCGTGGCGCCGGGCACCGAGGGCGACTGGCAGGTGCCACCCTACTCCGGCGCGATCAAGGATGGCTTCATCTGGGGCCGCGGCACCTGGGACGACAAGTCCAGCGTGATGGCCATTCTGGAAGCGGTCGAATCGCTGGTGAAGGCCGGCTTCAAGCCGCGCCAGACCATCTACCTGCTCTTCAACGCCGACGAGGAAGTGGGTGGTGACGAGGGCGCGGGGCAGGTGGCCAAGCTGTGGCGCGCGCAGGGCATCAAGCTTGAGTTGCTGCTGGACGAAGGCATGGTGATCACGCACGGCATGGTGCCCGGCGTGAAGCCGCCAGTGGCCCTGGTAGGCATGTCGCAGAAGGGCTACCTCACGCTCAAGCTCACCGCCAAGGGGCAGCCGGGGCATTCCAGCCAACCGCCCAAGCACCATGCGATCGGTGTGCTGGCCGAGGCCCTGCAGCGGCTCGAAGCGCAGCCCATGCCAGGCCGGCTGCAAGGCCTGCCACGCGAGATGATGGAATCGGTGGCGGCTGAAGCCAACGGTCCGATGCGCGTGGTGCTGAGCAACCTGTGGCTGACGCGGCCTTTGATCGAGCGCGAACTGGCCAAGACCCCAGCCGCTGACGCGATGCTGCGCACCACCGCCGTGCCGACCATCCTGAAAGCGGGCGAGCTGGAGAACGTGGTGCCCGGGCTGGCATCGGCCACCATCAACTACCGGCTGCTGCCCGGCGACACCAGCGAAGAAGTAATCCGGCATGTGCAGCAGGTGGTGCAAGGGCTGGATGTGAGCGTGGAGCGGCAGCCCAAGGGCGCCGAGGCCGCTGCCGTGTCCAGCACAGAGTCAAAGGCGTATCAGGCCTTGGCCCGCAGCCTGCGGGAGTTGCAGCCGGGCACCGTGGTGGCCCCGGGGCTGTTGATCGGCGGTACCGATTCCATCCACTTCACGGACCTGGCCGAGACCATCCTGCGGTTCAGGCCGATTCACGTGACGGCCAAGGACATGGCGCGCCTGCATGGCACGGATGAGCGGATTGGGGTGAAAGAGTATGGGGAGATGATTCAGTTTTATGAGCGCTTGCTGCGGAATTTGAATCCCTGAAGCCCAATGGCTTTGAAAGGCCGGGGCAAGCGCGCTCAGTTCGGCGCGTCCACCGGAGACCGCGCCACGGCCTCCAGCGCCGATGCCACCCGATCCACCATCAGGGAGCGCCCCGTGGCGGAGAGCGTCAGCGTCTGGGTGGCCCGCGTCATGCCCACGTAAAGCAGGCGCACCTCTTCCTCCAGGTTCACGCCCTTGTGCGGCATGGCCTGCAGCCCGGCCACGAACACGTGCGAGAACTCCAGACCCTTCGCGCTGTGCAGCGTCACCAGGCGCACCGAGGGCTTGCGCCAGTCGAAGCGCCTGAACCCCTCCGCGTTCATCGACTGGCAGGGCACCCGGCAGGCCTGCAGTGCCCGCTCGATGGGCGCCATCAGGTACTTGCTCCGGCACAGCACCGCCACCTCGTCGGGCAGGCTGCCGTCGGCCAGCAGACTGGCGATGCGCTGGGCCACCAGTTCAGCCTCTTCGTGCGCGGACCTTGCGCGGATCAGCACAGGGGCGGGCCCGCAACGGCCGGCGGAGGTGGGCATCACCGTGGCAGTGTCGCTGGTCTCATCGTCGGCCTGCAGCAAGGCATCGGCGCACCTCACGGCCAGGCCCAGGATCTCGCGGGTATTGCGGTAGTTGAGCTTGAGGATCTGCGTGCGCCGGCCCTGCGCCTCGATGCCCACCCCGGCGAAGGTGAAGCGGCTGCGGCGCTTTTTCTGGTAAATGGACTGGGCATCGTCGTACATCACCAGCAGGCTCTTTGTGAGCGGGTCGACCAGGCGGGTGCACAGGCGCAGCCAATCCTCCTCGAAGTCATGGGCCTCGTCCACCAGCAAGGCCAGGTACTGCCCTGAAGGAACCTGCCCAGTCTCCAGCGCGCGTTCCACGGCTTTCACCAGGGCGGCGTAGTAAGCGTCGTCCCTGGACCGGCTGCCGGGAACATCGACCTGGTAGCTGCGCACCATGTCCTCACACCAGGCATGGAAGGTGCGCACCTGCACCCGCTCGTCCACCCCGCGCTGGCGCAGCACGGCATCGATGCGCCCGGCCAGCGAGCGGTTGTAGCAAAGGATGAGGATGGGTTTGCCCGGCTGCGCCGCGGCCGCCAATTGCTGCGCGCGGTAGATCAGGATCATCGTCTTGCCCGAACCAGCCGGGCCATGGATCACCCTGTGCCCCGCGCCCAGCGTGCGGGCGATCTGCTCCTGCTGCAGATCCATCACCTGCAACAGGTCGGGCAGCGACGGCCCATAGCCGGCGTCTTCCTCGGCGGCCAGCAGCGAGGGCTGCACGGCCTGCATGCGCACCTCGGGAAACAAGTGCCAACGGATGCGGTCTCGCTGGGGCAGGCTGAGCGTGTACGGATAGTTGACCGTGAACATGCCCCACAGGCGCTGCTGGAAATCACCAGGGTCGACGGCCTCGTCGAGGTCGTCCCGCAGCAGCGTCTTGAACTCGGGGAACACCTCGTGGAAGTCGTCCCCGGCGGCCTCCCGGGTGATGCCCGAGAAGACCACGCCCCAGCCATAGGGAAACAGCAGCTTGCCCTGAAACGGCCCTTCGGCATGCACCAGCTGGGCATCGGCCTGCATCAGGTCGACCAGCTCCATGGTGTAGTCGCGCACCTGGCGCAAGGGGCTGCCGTCCGTGACAAGGCCATGCGCCGTCTGCAGCTCGACCTGATCTCGGTTGGCCGACACCAGGGTCTGGCGCTTCCAGTCCTTCACCTCCAGCAGCAGCACACCCCAGCGCGGGCTGAGGATCACGAAATCGGGCTGGCGCGCCTTGGGGCCCAGGGGGATGTCGTGCCAGACGATGTAGTCGTCTTCCAGGCAGCGCTTGAGCTGGTTCAGAACACGGCGTTCACCCGCGTTGCACCGCTTGTCGATGCGGGTGAGGCCCTGTGGAAAGATGGCCATCTGGCAGTCACCTCGCCTAACTTCTCAAAATGTCGCGCATTCGTCGCAACGCGTGTTCAGCCATTGTGCCCTTAAGTCAGATGCGGGGGATCAGTGCAAGCCATGGCTGACAGACCAAGGTTCCCCACTGAACTCGGCGAACTGCTGCGGCAGCGTCGCGAACGCATGGGTCTGAGCAAAACGGCCACGGCGCAAAGGGCTGGCCGCGTTCGCGAAGTCGTCTATCGCCTGGAGGGGAGCCAGGAAGCCTCCGTGTCATCGCTGTTCGATGTGCTGCGTGCACTGAACCTGGTGATGCACATCGAGCCAGCAGGCTTGCCCACCATGGAAGACGTGGCCGCCGCCTTCAACAGGGATGACGACGATGCTCCCTGAGCGCATCCCTCAGCTCGACGTGTCCATCGGCGATCAAGCCAACGCCGGCCAATTGCTCAACGCATCGACCTGCGAGTTCAGATACCTCGATGCGTCCGCTCACCAGCCTTCGGTCGCGCTGCTGATGCCGGCCTCCGCCAAACTCACCTGGACGGATGGCGACCTGTTCCCGCCCATGGACCAAAACCTGCTGGCGTGCAACCGAGGATCATGGTGCCCGAAGCGAGGTTCGCGGTGCCGATCCCGACGCTGATCGTGAAGGCGGCGAGCGAGGCTTACCCAGGCCTCACGGCCAACGAATACCTGTGCCTGCGCGCGGCCACCCTGGCCGGCATCGAAACGCCCACCTTCGACTTTTCGCACGATGGCAAGCTGCTAGTGCTTGAGCGCTTCGACACGGTCATGAAGGCGGCCTCCGACGAGCGGATTGCGCGCGAGCTGCTACAGGGCATGCGGGATATGTGGCAATCAGGGCTGGAATACGGCAAACGTTCAACTGCTCATTGATGCCGGCTTCCATCTCGTCAAGCCTCGGCACGGCCCGGCTACGCCGCACCGGGCATCGACCTTGCGGGTAGGTCATGGTCACGCCCTTCTTGCGACAATGTGGACCCTGCCTGGACCAGGAATGCTGGCCCACCGCAGCCGATCGACTGGAACCATGGCCTTCGGCCGCTTTGAAGATCCAACCATGAGCCTGGACATCGACAACCTCAGCTACGACCAATTGATCGACCTGAACAACCGGGTCGTGGCGCGCTTGAAGTTTCTGGACCAGATGCGCGCCCACTCGGCCATGCTGGATTTCAGCATCGGCGAACAGGTGAGCTTTCATCCGCCGGGGCACCCGGTGCTGACAGGTGTGATCGCCAAGTACAACCAGAAGACGGTAACGGTGATCACCAGCAACGGTCAGCAATGGAAGGTGTCGCCATCGCATCTGCAAAAGGTGGGGCCTGTGAGCACACCGCCACAAGAGCGACAAGACGGCAAGAAGCCCGCCAAGGTCATCTTGATGCCCAAGGGATGACTGCGGCGTTATCCGCCCTTGAGCCCCGTTCGCCAGTGTGCCGTTCGCACCCCACATAAAAGCCGCCTTTCATTCTTGCGCATGACATTAAAGAATGCTTTAATCACCAAAAGGGTCATTCAAGCAGGCTTTCACAACAATGCGCAGCACGGGCACTTACGCCATTTCCACGACCCCGGGCTTTCGTGCCGCATGCGCTTCCGCCGCTTGATCCCCCCTTGTCCCCCGATGCTTTTGCCGCGCTCAACCATGCAGCCGAGTTGGCGCTGGCCCGTCTGTCAGGGGTGTCCGGCCTGGCGCCTTCGGTCGATTGGTTGCTCTACAGCGCCATCCGCAAAGAGGCCTTGCTGACCTCTCAGATCGAAGGCACCCAGGCCACGCTGGTCGACCTGTTCGACAACGAAGCGGGACTGGCCATCAGCAACACCGACGACGTCGAGGAAGTCACCAACTATTTGCGCGCCTTCCGCCTGGTACAGGGCCATTTGCGTGACCCCCATGGCTTGCCCATCAGCGTGCGCCTGCTGTGCGATGCGCACCGCCTGCTGCTGGATGGTGTGCGTGGCGCGGGCAAGCAGCCTGGCGAACTGCGCCGCTCGCAAAACTGGATCGGTGGCACGCGGCCAGGCAATGCGGCCTTTGTGCCGCCCCCGCCAGAGCACGTGGCGGGCCTGCTGGCCGACATGGAGCGCTTCATTCATGAAGAGAGACAGGGCTTGCCGCCGCTGGTGAAGGTGGCGCTGGTGCATGCGCAGTTCGAAACGATTCACCCCTTCTTGGATGGCAACGGCCGCATCGGGCGCCTGCTGATTGCTGCCTTGCTGGAGCACTGGAAGCTGCTGCCCGAACCGCTGATGTACCTCAGCGGCTACCTCAAGCAGCACCAGGCCGAGTATTACCGTCGCCTGTCCGCCATCCGCACCGAGGGTGATTGGGAGGGCTGGCTTGGGTTCTTTCTGGAGGGTGTGGCCCGTGCCGCCGCAGAAGCCGAGCGAGGCGTGGTGGCCCTGGCAAGCTTGATCACGGCGGACCGGCGCCGCTTGCTGGCCGCGCCCAAGGCAGGCCCCGCCAGCTACCGCTTGTTCGAGATGCTGCCCATGATGCCGCGCTTCACCATCGAACGCGCACGGCAGGCATTGGGCACCACCTTCCCGACGGCCACGGCAGCGGTGAAGGTGCTCGAAGACCTGGGCATCGTGGCCGAGTTGACTGGCCAGAAGACGAATCGCAGCTTCAGCTATCAACCCTACATTGCGCTGCTGGCGCTTTGACGCAGCGCCAACGTCTACGCCCTGTGGTTGCCATTCAGTATTCTTCTTGATCGTCGTCTTCGTCGCCAAGCGGCCGGCCCTGCATGGCGCGGCTCACCGCTTGTTCAATGGCGTCCAGCACATGGGCCTGCACCCGCTCGGCGTAGCGCTTGCGCCGGTTGCTGGACAGCGTGCCACCGTTCTGGAAGATGGTCACGATCAAATTGGCCAAGTCGCTGCCACGCAGGTCATGGCGTTCGTTGACGTGGCGCTTCACGCGGTCAAACAGCCCCAGAAACTCCACCTCCTGGCGCATGTGCGTGTCCAGTGAAGCCTCGGCCATGGCCAGCGTGAACACGGCCGCTTCGCTCAGGTCCATGTAGCGGAACCAGGTGTCAGCCTCGGCAGCCCATTCATAGGTGTAGTGTTCATCGCCCCCCCAAGTGACCTTGCACAGCTCGCGCGCCGGCTTGCTGAAGGTGGTGAGCGCATGCAGGTAGTCGGCCTCGTGCCTTTTCATGGCCACCGAGATGGGCAACAGGAACTGCGGCGGCAAGCGGCCCGATTGGCCCAGGCAATGGTGGATCAGATAGCGTGACAGGCGCCCATTGCCATCCATGAACGGGTGGATGAACACGAACGCGAAAGACACCACGGCGGCATGCACCAGAGGGTCCAGCTCAGCGATGCGCTGGTTGGCCAGGCGCATCAACCCATTCATCAAGGCCACCGCCAGCTCAGGCTCGGGCGGCACGTAGGTGACCCCTGCGGCGCCGGACACGTCCCGTTGCAGGCGGTTCTGCTCGGTGCGAAATTGAACGGCCTTGTCAAACGGATTGGAGATGGCGGCGTTCTGCAGCGCCACCAGCCAGTCTTCGGTGAGCGGGCGCTGCTCATGGGCGCGTCTCAGCAAGGCGGCAAACAGCGCGGTTTTGTCCGCGGTGGGGGCCTCGCCCTCGATGGCAAAGGAGCCCTCGGTTTCGCTCAGGTAGGCCCAGTTCAAGGCCCGCTCGAGCATGGCCTCACCCACGGATTCGGCGAAGGCTTGGGCTTGGCCCAGGATGTCCTTATCGATGAGCGCCATCAGCGCCGGGGTCTTGCGCACCACCGGGCAGAAGTGCAGATCACCCAGTCCATTGAACTCGATGCGCCAGCGCGCATCACGCTGGGGCAGGCCCACAAAGTAGTGGGCTGGATCAAACAGGGGGGCGTAGGCGGATGCCACGTTCGGGTCACCCAGGCCGGGCAGCCGTTGCTGATGCCAGGCTTCCCACAGGTGGCCCACCTTGCGGCCATAGATGCTGTTGGGCGTGGCCTGCACCCACGCCACCAGTTCCGCCGGAGGAATGCGCCGCAGGGCGCTCACCAACAGATCCAACCTCACGCCTTCATGCTTGAGGGCAAACAAGGCCTGCTGCAACAAGGTGGGCTCTGGCGCCAGCTTGTGCGGCACCAGGATGGCGCCATCGCCTAGGCGCTCGATACGGTTGACGGGAGCCAGGCGAGCGCGCTGCTTGCCCAGGAAATCGGGGGCCCCCACCGCGTTCTGGATCCAGGCATAGCCAATGTCGCTCATGTCCGCAGAGGCCTCTCGGGCGGGAAAATCTTCAGATTCGAAGAATTATCATCAGAAATGCATGTGTCGCCAATTTTTTCTTCAGAACAGCGGCTGCAACAAGGTTCCCCTCCAGCCGATCCAGTCCGCAGAAAAATCTTCAGCGCCAATACTTTTTCTTCGGAAGCAGGCATTGCTGAAACTTTACGCTCAGACCGCTTGCCGCTTCAGTTCGTGCGATTGTCCGTCTTGTGCTTGGATAGCACCAGGATGTTCACCGCAATGGTGGTGCCAAAGAACAGGTTGGGCGCAAGCGAAATCACGCTTTCCACATAGTTGTTGTCCACCAGGTATTGGCGGATCTTCTGCTCGGCCCCACCCCGATAGAAGATACCAGGGAAGCACACAATGGCCGCCCGCCCTTTGGCCGACAGATAGTTCAGCGCGTGCAACACAAAGGCAAAGTCGGCCTTGGACTTGGGCGCCAGTACGCCAGCCGGGGCAAAGCGTTCGTCGTTGATCAGCGTGGGGTCGTCGCTGCCGATCCATTTCACCGAATACGGCGGGTTGGAGACGATGGCGTCAAAGGGCCGCTCGTCGGCAAAGCGCGGGTCCTCCAGCGTGTTGCCCAGCTGGATGTCGAACTTGTCGTAGTTCACGTTGTGCAAGAACATGTTCATCCGCGCCAGGTTGTACGTGGTGTGGTTGATTTCTTGCCCGAAGAAGCCGTCTTCGATCAGGTGCGCATCGAACTGCTTTTTGGCTTGCAGCAGCAGCGAGCCCGAGCCGCAGGCCGGGTCGTAGATCTTGTTGATGCTGGTTTGCCCGTGCATCGCCAATTGGGCGATCAGCTTGGAGACCTGCTGCGGCGTGAAGAACTCGCCGCCTGACTTGCCGGCGTTGGCGGCGTAGTTGGAGATCAGGAACTCGTAGGCATCGCCGAACAGGTCGATATGGTTGGCATCGAAGCTGCCGAAGTCCAGGTCTGCCACACCCTTGAGCACGGCTGCCAAGCGGGCATTCTTGTCTTTGACGGTGTTGCCCAGGCGGTTGCTGGTGGTGTCAAAGTCAGCGAACAGGCCTTTGATATCTTGCTCAGAGGGGTAGCCACTGGCGGATGCTTCAATGGCCTTGAAAATTTCGGCCAGTCTGGTGTTCAGGCGCTCGTTGGTGTTGGCGCTGGCCGCAACGTTGACGAACAGCTGGCTGGGGTAGATGAAGTAGCCCTTGGTTTTGATGGCGTCGTCTTTGGCTGCCGCGATGTTCTTGTCGTCGTCGGCCATGGCGGCGTAATCCACGCTGGAATCGCCACCCGTGATGTAGTCGATGAAGTTTTCGCTGATGAAGCGATAGAACAGCGCGCCCAGCACGTATTGCTTGAAGTCCCAGCCGTCAACGGCACCGCGAACATCGTTGGCGATTTGCCAAATGCGGCGTTGAAGTTCGGCGCGTTGTTGGGCGCTTGTCATGGTGTTTGCCTACTTCTCGTATTTTCAAAACAGAAACGCCCGGATAAACCGGGCGTTTGCGTGATCAGTATCTGTCAGACCTGTTCACTGGCTCCGTCGTGTCCGACACGTCAAGCGTCAATGTTGGTCGCCCGCAATGCATTGGTTTCAATGAAGTCTCTCCGAGGCTCCACCTCATCCCCCATCAACATCGTGAACACCCGATCCGCCTCGATCGCATCCTCGATCTGCACCTTCAACAGCCGGCGCACTTCCGGATCCATCGTGGTCTCCCACAACTGCTCGGGGTTCATCTCCCCCAGCCCCTTGTAGCGCTGGCGGCCCACGGCGCTTTCAGCCTGCTGCAGCAGCCACGCCATCGCGGCGCGGAAGTCATCCACCTTGATTTCCTTGGCCTTCTCGCCTTCGCCACGGCGCACCACGGCGTCCGGCCCCAGCAGGCCCTTGAAGGTGATGCCGGCGCGGCTCAGCGCCTCGTAATCGGCGCCATGCACGAAGTCGGCATTGATGATGCTGTACTTGGTGTTGCCGTGGAAGACACGGCTGATGCGCAGGATGTGCTTGTCGGTGCGGGCGTCGAACTCGGCCGTTACCTCGGCGGTCTTGAGCGCACCCTTGAGCGCCACGGCGCTGGCCTCGGCGGCTTCCAGGGTGTCCAGGTTCAGCGTCAGGCCGTTGGCGATGGCGCGCAGGGCCTCTATGTCCATCCAGTTGCCCAGGCGCTCCACCACGGCGTTGGCCGTCACGTAGGCGTTGGCCAGGTCCACCAGGGCATCGCCGGCGATGGCGGGCTTGCCTTCGCCCGAGCCTTCAGGCTCCACCACGGCGCCTTCCAGGGCCACCTTCATCAGGTATTCGTCCAGCGCGCGGGCGTCCTTCAGGTACTGCTCGTGCTTGCCCAGCTTCACCTTGTACAGCGGCGGCTGCGCGATGTAGATGTGGCCGCGCTCCACCAGCTCCGGCATCTGCCTAAAGAAGAAGGTCAGCAGCAGGGTGCGGATGTNNGCGGTGGTAGCGCAGCTTGTCGGGGTTGAAATCATCCCCCCCCGCGCCGCGGCCGATGCCGGTGCCCAGGGCCGTGATCAGCGTGAGGATTTCGTTGCTGGTCAGCAGCTTCTCGTAGCGCGCCTTCTCCACGTTCAGGATCTTGCCGCGCA
>DDJC01000073.1 GCA_002339015.1 Burkholderiales bacterium UBA1834 | reverse complement strand
TTATCTTTTTACCCCCAATAACTTGGGACAACACCCAGCTCCAGGTCGATGGCATCCTGTATTTCCAGGTGACCGACGCCATGCGCGCCAGCTACGGCACCTCCAACTACATCCTGGCCATCAGCCAGTTGGCGCAGACCACCCTGCGCTCGGTGGTGGGCAAGCTGGAACTGGACCGCACCTTCGAGGAGCGCGACATGATCAACGCCGCCGTCGTCGCCGCGCTGGATGAAGCCGCGCCGAACTGGGGTGTCAAGGTGCTGCGGTACGAGATCAAGGACCTGACCCCGCCGGCCGAGATCCTGCGCGCCATGCAGCAGCAGATCACGGCCGAGCGCGACAAGCGCGCCCGCATCGCCGAGTCCGAAGGCCGCAAGCAGGAGCAGATCAACCTGGCCACAGGTGAGCGCGAGGCCTTCATCGCCAAATCCGAAGGGGAGCGCCAGGCCGAGATCAACAAGGCCCAGGGCGAGGCCATCGCCATCACCTCCGTGGCCGATGCCACGGCCGACGCCATCCGCAAGATCGCCGCCGCCATCCAGGCACCAGGTGGCCAGGAGGCCGTCAATCTGAAGGTGGCCGAGCGCGCTGTCGACGCCTACGCGCAACTGGCCCAGAAGAACAACACCATGATCGTGCCGGGCAACATGAGCGAGGTGTCATCACTGATCGCCACGTCGATGGCCCTGGTCAGGAGTGCCGGCCCCCAGCGTCCGAACACCTGACGATCACCTCCGCCCTACGTACCTCAAAGCCGGCCATGTCCTCCATTGAGCTAACCAGCGCGCGCAATGTACTGGGTGGGCCTCTGCGGGCATGCTCCTATGCGCCGCTGACCGGCTTCTTTCGTGACGGCTGCTGCCGCACGCGCAAGGACGACCCAGGCCTGCACGTGGTCTGCGCCCGCATGACGCCCGATTTCCTGGCCTTTTCGGCCGCGCGAGGCAACGACCTGGTCACACCAAGGCCCGAATGGCGCTTCTCAGGGCTGGTCCCTGGCGACCGCTGGTGTCTGTGCGCCCAGCGCTGGCTGGACGCCTGTGAGGCAGGCGTGGCGCCTCCCGTGGTACTTGAGGCCACCCATGAGCAAGCGCTGGACGTGATCCCACTTGAATTGCTGTTGCGACACGCAAGCTCGCCACCCGCTCAGCCGCCCGACGGGTAAGCCCCTTGCCTGGCAGTTGTCCCATTTCTCAAGTTGCTCTCACCCGCACCCGATAAACAGACAACCGTTCCACCAGGGGCGTATCCCCGATGAACTCAGGCAGCACCTCCTTTGCAGGCGTCACAAGGCAATCCATCAGCCTGGGCCTGTTCATGGTCGGCCTCGTGTTGGTGATGGCCGTGGTGAGCCGGGACCACGATTTGCAGGTGGCATGGTATGCCTTGCCGGCAGCCGCGCTCGCCGTGGGAGGCACCGTGCTCTGGCAGGAGTGGCGCCTTCTACGCGCGTCGGTGGCGGAACGCAACACCGTGGTGCGCCAGCGCCGACAGGAGCGAGAGGACGCCCTCCACAACGAAGCGCACCAACGTGCCCTGGCCATCGTCGAAGGCAAGAATCAGGGGCTGGATTACCGCGCACGGGCAATCAGGGCAGCCCAGATCAGCATTTGGGTGGCAGACATCCCCAGCAACCAGATAATTTTTGAGGGCATCCATACCGGGCTCAAGGATTTCCTGCCAGACACCCGGATCTACCATGGCCGTGAGTGGTACTTGCGACTGCATCCTCACGAGACGGAACTGGTGGAGTATCGCTTCAAGGAGTTCATCAAGCGGCGCCTCCAAACCTTCGAGATGGAATACCGGGTGCCGGATGATCGAGGCGGCTGGCGATGGATCATTTCGCGCGGACTGGTGATCCAGGAGGACGAACAGGGTCGAACTCTGGTGGCTGCAGGAACCCACATTGACATCCACCAGCGCAAGCTGGCCCAAATTGCTCACACGCAGGAACGCGCGCTGTTCAATGTCGGCCCGGTGGTGATCTTCCGCTTCTCTCTCCTGGGTGAGCGCATCATCGACTTCATCAGCCGCAACGCTGCCCGCCTTTGGCGCTACACGGATCCGGACTGGACCGCCGTAGGCAAATCCACCAGCGCGCTGGTGCACCCCGACGATCTCCTCGCTGTGCGCGCCACCATCAACGAGGCCTTTGCCACGAGCAAGCCCAGTGTCGATGCGCAACTGCGGTTGCTGCGCGGCGACGGCACCTACCATTGGCAGAGCATGCGCCTGATTTTCGAAATCGAACATGGCCAACCCTACGCCCGCGGGTACATGGTGGATGTCCAGGAACGCAAGGCCATGGAAGAACTGGCTGCCAGCCACAATCAGACCCTGGAAGCGTTGGTTGAGCAGTTGCACATGGCCCAGGCCGACAGCGTGGTGCTGCAGGAGACCTCGGACCTGCTCAACTCTGCCGAGGATGTGGACGAAGCCTTCGAGATCGTCCGCCGTGCGGCGGATGCGGTGTTTCCGGGCTGGAGCGGATCCCTGTCGGCCATCATGCAGAACGGGGGCCTGAGCCTGGTCGGCCAATGGGGTGCCCCTCCCTGGCAGGACGCCGAATTCCAGCTCAAGGATTGCTGGGGGCTGCGCCGGGGCAAGCCGCACGGTTACCTCAACGAGGACCGCCAGCTGCGCTGCAACCACATCCACCCCGATGCGGAGGGCCAGTTGCTGCCCTACGTGTGCGTGCCCATGTCCGCCAACGGAGAAACCGTGGGTGCCCTTCACCTCTTCGCCAACAGCATGGTCACATCCGAGCAGATCGGCGACATCGAGTTGCGGGCGGAACGTTTCGCCGAAACGCTCAAGTTGGCGATGTCCAACCTGCGCCTGCGCGCCTGGCTGCGCGACCAGGCCACGCGCGACGGACTGACAGGCCTGTACAACCGTCGCCTGCTGGACGAGCGACTGCCCGTCGAGATCAAGCGCAGTCACCGCGACCGGCTGCCCGTGTCCCTGGCGATGATCGATGTGGACCACTTCAAGCGCTTCAACGATGACTACGGCCACGATGCCGGCGACCTGGTGCTCAAGTCGATCAGCGAGTTGCTGATGGACCGCGTCCGAGTCTACGATCTGGCCTGCCGCTACGGCGGGGAAGAACTCATCCTGCTGATGCCGGGCTGCCAGATTGAGGACGCCATCGTCAAGCTGGAGGCCATCCGCATCGACGTGGCCTCGCTGCAGATCAGCTACCAGGGCTACATGCTGCCCCCCGTTACCATCTCGATCGGGCTGGCCGAGACACGTGGCGGCGGCGCGGAGGCCTTGGTGCGCCAGGCCGACGAAGCGCTCTACCGGGCCAAGCACCAGGGCCGCAACCGCCTGGTGGTGCAAGGCGACACCATCCCTCCACCGGAGGAGATGCATTGACGGAATCACTCGCGCCGATGAACCCATGGTTGCTGATGCCGGCCATGCTGCTGTGCGTGCTGTGGGGCGTCACCCTTCGAGGCACCTGGCAGTACATCTACCTGCACATCCAGCGCGGCGAGATGGTGTCCTGGGGCTGGATGCTGGCCTGCGCCCCTGTGCTGGGCTTCGGCCTGTGGGCTGCCATGGTGGCCATGCTAGGCAGCCTTGACATTCAAGGGGTTCCGCTGGTTCTTCCGCCCGGCAGTCTGCTCAAGAGCCTGCTGTTGTTGACAGGCCTGCATGCACTGCTCTTCAGCGCGGCGCCCTTCATGCCCCTCGAGATGAAGAAGCGACAGATCGTGGCCGTATCGCTGGCCATGCTGACCACCAGCGGTGCTGCCTTCTGCATGCTCTACATGATCTCCCAATTGCACCTGGCGCCGACTGGCCAACTCAGCATGGCGGGCTATGTGGGCATGATCATCCTCACGCTCTCAGCATCGGCCATGAGCTATCGGCAGATCGAGAACCGCTGGCGCGGCGGCATCAACTCCGGTCTCTTTTATGGGCTGGTGATGGTACTGTGCTTGCAGCTCACGACGTGGCCCGAGGCCGTCTACTACATCGGCAGACCCGATGCGCTCTCCCTGAACCACCTGGCCCGGCCCTTGACTGTTGCCGCGCTCATCGCGGTGGCGTCGCTGCTGGGCGTCGCCTGGCTGAGGCGCTTCAAGGAACGCCTTGCTGCGCGCCCCCTGCCCGTCCTGACACCCGATGTGACCGACGTGGAAATCCTGGCCGAGACCCTGGCGCGTGAGATGGTGGAAGACCGCAAGCGCCGCGATGCGCTGTATGACCGGGTACTGCGCCACTCCTCGGTTCGATTCTGGGGTTTCGACGTTGTCAGCAAGCAGTTCCAGTTCCGGGGCGAACAGTCCCTCAATGCACCGCTGTCGGACACTGACCTGGTGATCGGCAACGACGAGTGGTTCGAAGCGCACCTGCATCCTGAAGAAGCGGAGCGCATCCACCGCGACGTCACCGCCCAACTGGCCAGCAAGGGGGGCTTCGATTGCCTGCACCGCGTTCGTGCCCGGGCCGGCGAGGACACTTGGCGATGGGTGATCGCCCGCGCGAGTGTGGTGCGCCGAGATGCCACCGGTCAGCCCACCTACATCGTTGGCACCCATATCGACGTGACCGAGCACGGCGAGCTCCAGGCCGCGCTGGATCGCGACAGCAGATTGTTCTCCGATGGCCCCATCGTGATGATCCGCTGGCGCTTCGACACCCGCTCCATCCAGATCAAGGCCCTGGACTTCATTTCACCCAACATCGAGAAGCTCTGGGGCTATGACCTTGAGGAGATGCACAATTTCGCCAACTGGCAGAGCATCGTCGAAGGCAGCGACATCACGGCCATCGGCAGAAAAGTGCAGGATGCGCTCAACACGGGTGTTTCCGAGATTTCGCATGAGTTCCGCGTCAGGCTCAAGGACGGGCGGCTGCTGTGGCATTCGCTGTTCGCCCGGATCGAGGCGGATGACGATGGCGGCAGCATCAGCGGCTTCATCGTGGACATCGACTCCTTCAAGCGCGTGGAGCAGCGCTCGCAGGAGCAGGCCCGCCAGCTCGAAGAGCTGATCGAGGAGTTGCGGCGGGCCAAGGACGAAACCATCATCCTGCGTGAGAGCAGCGAGTTTCTCAACACCGCCGAGTCGCTGGATGAGGCTTTCAACATCATCAGCCGCGCGGCTTACGCCATATTCCCTGGCTGGAGCGGTGCCCTGGCCAGCGCCCAGGAGAACGACCGTCTCAAGCTGGTGGGGCGCTGGGGCGAGGCGGCCGAGTTCAACACCGAATTCTCCTCCGGCGACTGCTGGGCCCTGCGCCGTGGCCGTGCACACCACTTCGTCGATGAGCGCGTCAGCCTGCGCTGCCGCCACGTCCACGCCCCCATGGGGGGGCAGCCCCACCCCTACCTGTGCATCCCGATGTCCGCCAATGGCGAGTCGGTAGGTTCACTGCACCTGATGGCCGCCAAGAGCCTGAGCAAAGAGCAGATGGTGCCGCTGGCACAACGAGCCAACCGGCTGGGCGAAACACTCAAGCTGGCACTGTCCAACCTGCGGCTGCGGGCCGGTCTGCGCGAACAGGCCACCCACGATGCGCTCACAGGGCTGTACAACCGCCGCTTCATGAACGACCGCCTGCCGGTGGAAATCAAGCGTTGCGAGCGCGAAGGCCAGCGCCTGTCACTGGCCATGATCGATGTGGACCACTTCAAGCATTTCAATGATCAGCACGGCCATGATGCCGGCGATGTCATCCTGCGCGCACTGGGTGAGTTGCTGCGCCAACGCGTGCGGGTCTATGACCTGGCCTGCCGGTTTGGCGGCGAGGAGCTGGCCCTGATCATGCCGGGATGCGGCATTGACGATGCACAACTCAAGCTGGAGATCATCCGCGCCGAGGTCGAGGCCGTGACCCTGATGTTCAACGGTGTGCCCCTGCCTCCCGTGACCATCTCGATCGGTGTTGCCGACACGCTCGGAGGTGACGCCGAAACGCTGCTCAAACAGGCCGATGAACGCCTCTATCACGCCAAGCGCACCGGCCGCAACCGAGTGGTCACGCGCATTGAGCATCGCGCCAACGTCGAAGAAGGTATGGTCGAGGCCATCACCGTGCCCACCCTGCCCACCAACGCCACCGGGGAGGCTTGATCTCAGTTGCTTGCGCGGCCCGGATCAGAGAGCGTGCCCTCCGTGCTCACAGCCGACAAGCCGCTTGCCTGCGACACCACCACCCGGTTGCGTCCCTGCCGCTTGGCTTCGTAAAGCGCCTCGTCCGCACGGCGGATCAAGGTGGATGAGCTGCCCCCGATCGCATGGGCCACGCCCACCGAGATGGTCACGGTGGGCAGATCCTGTCCACCGTTTTTGAGGTGCATGCTTTCGACAGCAAAGCGCACCTGCTGAACCCGCACCTCGGCATCCGTCACGTCGCAGCCTGGCAGGATGAGCGCCAACTCCTCGCCGCCGTACCGGCATGCGATGTCATAGCCGCGGATGTTCTCCTGCAGCACAGCGCCGATCGCACGCAGCACCGCATCGCCTGCGTCGTGGCCATATTGGTCATTGAAGCGCTTGAAGTGGTCCACATCGATCATGGCCAGTGACACCGGGCGCTGATCGCGGCGGGCGCGCTGCAGCTCGTGCACCAGGGCTTCGTCCATGTAGCGGCGGTTGTAAAGGCCCGTCAGGCCATCGCTCATGGCCTGATCCTGCAGCGACGTGCGAAGCTTGAGGTTGCTCAGGGCCAGCTTGAGCGTCTCGGCAAATCGGCTGGCGCGCGATTGCACGTCGCTCATCTGCTGCTCCGTGGGGACGTAGCTCTCGCAGAACAGGTGCAATGCGCCCACCACCTCGCCGTGCGCTGCCATCGGAACACAGATGTAAGGCCGCAGTTCCTGGCTGGGGATCGATTGCATGTGCGGGCAACACACGCTGCTGTGGTAGTTGAAGAAAGCGTGTGGCTTGCCACGCCGCATGCCCCAGCAATCCCGGCCATTGAACTGCTTTTCAAGCGATGTGCTGATGGTGCCCCACTCGGCGCCGATGGTCAGCTCGTTGCCACCATCGCGCGAGGCCGCGATCCAACCCGACCACCCTGGAAACAGACGCAGTGCGGACAGCTTGATGATGTTGAAGGCTTCCGCCAGGTCTTCCGTGGCGTGCAGCATGTCGCCCGTATCCTGCAGCACGCCGCCTTCGCCTTGTGCCGCTTCGAGCTGCAGCACCGTTTCCTGCAGCCGCTGGCGCTGCGTTGCGGCCTCCAGCTCGGCCTGTTTACGCGCGTCGATATCGATGAAGTAGCCTTTGCGCTCGCCGATCTGGCGATCGATCATGGAGTTATAGCGGAACCAGCGGTAGGCGCCATCGGCCATGCGCAGACGCACTTCCACCTCAAGCGTGGTTTCGCTCTGGCTCTCCATGGTTTTCAGGAAATCGGCGCGGATGCGCTCCGTATCTTCCGGGTGCACGATGGACCACGAAGTCTGCAGGTTCAGCAAGGTGTCGGGGTCATAGCCCCACAACTTGATCACGTTGGCCGAGACATAGACAAAGCGCGAGTTGCCCTTGACCCACCGCACCCGCACCATCACCACCGGGCCGGTGGTCAGCATCTGACGCTCTTCATCCAGGGCGATCTGGTTGAGCTTGTTCTGATGCACGTCGATCAGGGTGCCGTACAGGCGCACGGCACGGCGGTTGGAGGTCCACTCCACCACGCGCGCACGGGCCATCACCCAACGCCACTCGTCGGGGCCCACGGCGATGCGGTAGTGCGCCTCATAGCTGCTGCTCATCCCGGCGATGTAGTCGTCCATGCCGCGCTGCGCGTCTTCGATGTCGGCCGGGTGCAGGTGTTTTTTCCAGGCAGCGCGATCAAAGATCTGCGAGGTGAGCGGCAAGCGGCGCCCTCCCCCCAGATAAAGGAACTTGTCGACGAAGCTGATGGTGTTGGCCCGCACGTCCACCTCGAAGAAGTTGACCTCGGCTGTCTCCATCATGGCATCGCGGCGGGCCTCGGCGCGGCGCTGCTCGGCCACCATCTCATCGGCCAGGCTGCGGGCGCGCCCCTCCAGTTCGCGGTTGGATTGCTCCAGGTCGTCAATGCGCAACAGGTTCTGCTGGGCCAGCCGATGTTCGAACATGAAGGCCACGAAGGCCATCATGATCAGCACCAAGGTGCCGCCCGCCACGGCCTGGGCCAGCAGCAGCGTGTCGATGATCGCCCCACCCGTGATGCAGATGGTGTTGGGGGCAAAGTGCGCCGCCGACATGGCCACGTAATGCATGCCGGCGATCGCCGAGCCCAACGACAAGGTCGCCAGCGTGGACTGGGCCGATGCATGTACCGGCCGGGTCGCCACCCACAGCGCCGAATAGGACAGCGCGAACGCGCACAGCAAGGACAGCACCAGGGCGCCCAGGTGGTAATCGATGCCTGGCTGGACCTGCATGGCCGCCATGCCGCTGAAATGCATGGCGCCAATCCCACCCGCCTGGATGGCGCCAGCCACGATCAGACGCACACCCTTCATCGGTGGCCCGCCCGTCTGATGCTTTTCCAGCATCCACAGCACGAAGAATGAGGCCACCACTGCCGGAACGATGGACGCGACGGTCACGCCCAAGTGGTAGGTGATGGCGATCGGCAGCTTGAAGGCCAGCATGCCGATGAAATGCATGGCCCAGATGCCCATGCCCATGACCATCCCGCCGACCAGCCGCCAACGTCGCCGCTGCACGGGCGAAAAATCGGGCATGGCGCGCGCGATATGCAGGAAAACTGCCGCTGCCAATACGCCCACAGCCCAGGACAGGACAACCAACGAGGGTTGAAACTCTCCGTTCACATGGCCTCCGGAATAGCTTTCTGAGTGAGGGGCCACCCAGCCATCCTCAAAATCCCAGGACCTGTGCGGCAGTGCTGGCAGTTTCCTCCATGAGATGGAAAACGGAAATACCAGCAAAGCCATTGTGAAGCGCAAAAAGAGTTGGCTCAAAAATAATCGCAGGCCAAACATGGCCTTTATCACGATTTGAAAGGTGTTCGAGATGCCCATCACGGACAGCTCAGCCGTCGGCAGCGAGATCCAGCCCGGGAAACAGCACCGAGTTAAAGCCGAAACGGCTGAGCGATTGTCAGCAGCCGCGGGTCACCCATCTTGAGAATTTCTCGAACGGCCATGAGACGCTGCTCCTCTTATAGGGGACTGCACTGCGGTGTGAACGGGCTTCAACCAACGTCGGGCATATCTGAAGGCCCGGCGGCGGAAGGCTCCAGCACGCTGTCACCCGGGCTACCACCCGGGCCCTGGCGCAGCAAGCCCTGCAAGCCCGCTTCGTCAAGCACGGGTACCCCCAGGCTCTGCGCCTTCTCCAGCTTGCTGCCGGCTTCGGCACCCGCGATCACGTAGTGGGTCTTCTTGGAGACAGAGCCAGCCACCTTGCCACCAGCGGCCTCGATCAGGGCCTTGGCGTCTTCGCGGCCCAGCGTGGGCAAGGTGCCAGTCAGCACGAAGGTCTTGCCATACAACGGCAGGCAGGCTGCATCGGCCGCGGCAGAAGGCTCGTGTTCAGCCCAGGTGACCCCTGCGGCACGCAATTGCTCCACCACCTCGGCGTTATGGGCCTGGTCGAAGAAGGTGCGGATGCTCTGGGCCACGATCGGCCCGACATCGTTGACGGCCAGCAGTTGCTCCAGGCTGGCGTTCATGATGCCGGCCTTCTTGTCGTCATCCTTGTGGCCCAGTTGGCCGAAATGGCGGGCCAGGTCCTTCGCGGTCGTCTCGCCCACGTGGCGGATGCCCAGGCCGAACAGGAAACGCGGCAAGGTAGTCTGCTTGCTCTTCTCCAATGCATCGACAATGTTCTGAGCGCTCTTGTCGGCCATGCGCTCCAGTTGTGCCAGCTTGGCCACGCCCAGCTTGTACAGATCCGGCAAGGTCCGCACGATGTGGCCTTCGACCAGCTGGTCGACCAGCTTCTCGCCCAGGCCTTCGATGTCCATGGCGCGGCGCTGGGCGAAGTGCAGGATGGCCTGCTTTCGCTGGGCGGCACAGAACAGACCACCCGAGCAGCGATGGTTGACCTCGCCGGGCTCGCGCACCACCGCGCTGCCGCACACCGGGCATTGCAGCGGCATGCGGAAGTTGGGCACATATTGCGGGCGTACAGCCGCGATGATGCCGACCACTTCAGGGATCACATCGCCCGCGCGACGCACGATGACGTGGTCACCCACACGCACATGCTTGCGTCGCAGTTCGAACAGATTGTGCAAAGTGGCATTGGTGACAGTGACGCCGCCCACGAACACCGGTTTGAGGCGTGCCACCGGAGTGAGCTTGCCAGTGCGCCCCACCTGGATGTCGATGCCCTCGATCAGGGTCACCTGTTCCTGGGCGGGGTACTTGTGCGCCACCGCCCAGCGCGGCTCGCGAGAGACGAAGCCCAGGCGCGCCTGCAGTTCGCGCCCATTGACCTTGTAGACCACGCCGTCGATGTCGAAGGGCAGCTGATCCCTCTGCGCGCCGATGGCCTGGTGGTAGGCAATCAGGCCGTCGGCACCTCGTGCCACGGTGCGCTGGCTGGACACGGGCAAGCCCATCGCGTGCAAGGCGTCCAGCAAGCCGCTGTGCGTGGAAGGCACCTCCCAGCCCTGTACATCACCCAGGCCGTAGGCAAAGAAGCTCAAGGGGCGCTTGGCGGAGATGGAGGGGTCCAGCTGGCGCACGGCTCCGGCAGCCGCGTTGCGCGGGTTCACGAAGGTCTTGTCGCCCTGCTCGCGCTGCTGCTCGTTGAGCTTTTCGAAATCATCGCGGCGCATGTAGACCTCGCCGCGCACCTCCAGCACCGGTGCACTCACACCTTTCAGGCGCAGCGGGATCTGCCGGATGTTGCGGATGTTCTGTGTGACGTCCTCGCCGATCTCGCCGTCGCCGCGCGTGGCCGCCTGCACCAGCGTGCCATTCTCATAGCGCAGGTTGATGGCCAGGCCGTCGAACTTCAGTTCGGCCGCGTACTCGACGGGCGGATCCGTCTCGGCCAGCGCCAGTTCGCGGCGCACCCGCGCGTCGAAGTTGCGGGCGCCGGAAGCCTCGGTGTCCGTCTCCGTGCGGATCGAGAGCATCGGCAGGGCATGGCGTACAGGCGTGAAGCCCTCCAGAACCTGGCCCAGCACGCGCTGGGTGGGGGAATCGGGCGTGCGCAGATCGGGGTGGGCTTCTTCGAGCGCCTGCAGTTCCTTGAACAGCCGGTCGTACTCCGCATCGGGGATCTGCGGGTCGTCCAGCACGTGGTACTGGTGCGCATGATGGTGCAGCACCTCACGCAGCTGGGCCACCTGCTGGGCCGCGGTGACGTCGTCGATGGAGGGCGCATCAGCGCCTAACAGGGAATCTTGCATGCGCGCTGTCGTGAAAGAAGCGCGGGCGCGAACACCACCCACGCCGACGGAAAACGGGGAAGAAACGGGCGTCAGTTGAACAGGCGGCGGGCCGCGGTCGAACCGGCCGCCAGATCCCTCTGGGCCAGGGCCTCGTACAGGCGCTGCAGCTCGCCTTCGATGGCGGCGAACGCAGCGGGGGAGAAGGCACGCCCCTGATCATCCGCCATCACGGCATCCAAGGCCAGCGAGAGGGCTTCGCCAGCGGCGCACCAGCTCTTGAACGGCCCCAGTTCAGGCGCGGTCTGTGGTACATCGAAGGCCAGTTGCAGGTCGCGCAGGCTGGCCTGGTCAGGGTCATCGGCAAAGGCGGCCTGGGCGTCGAAGTGCAGCGTGAGCACCGGCGGCGCGCCCTCCTCCTGCGCCGGCATCACCAGGCGGCCCGGCAGGGAGCCGGGCACGAAACCATGGCGCGTGGCCTGCTGCTGCAAGTAGCCGACAGACCAGGCGCTGCCGCGTGCGTGCAGGCGCATGGCCAGTTGGGCGTCGTGCTCGCTGGCGAAGGTGTCCAGCTCCCTGGCGCGGGCCACGATGTCCAGCATGTCAGGGAACTCGACGGAGGCACCGAGCGAGTCGGCGAAGGCCTGCACTTTCTGGACGAACTCGGAGTATTCGATCTCGTTGAGTCCACCCAGGCGATTGGCCAGCAGCACGCCAGCTTGCAGCTCGCTGTAGGTCGCGCCGCTCTGGGGGGCTTCCCATTCGCCGCAGTCCACTCGCAGTCCTTCGATCATGAAGGGCTTGCTGCCAGCCCGCCGGGTCGAGGGCAGATGGGCCAGCACCTGATCGCCGGTGAGCGGGTTGTCCACGCTGATCACGGCGATGGCGTCGATCAGGGCGTCCAGGCGTATCTGGCCTTTGCGCAGGGCGGGCTGCGTCATGGCGACCGGCAAAGAGCCGCTGTCGGTACCGGGGATGTCGCTGCCGTCAGGCAGTTCGGCCAGGGTGGACAGCGGATCATGCGGCTCGGCACGACGGGGCGCGCGCGCCGCACTCTTGCGGGCTGTCCAGGCGCCATGCGCGACAACGCCGGCCAGCACCAGCCCGCCCAACAGCGCCAGCCAGAAAGTGAGTGAATTGCTCATGTGACTTCTTGGTGTCTTTGTCGTTGTGTGTCCGCAGAAGCAGAAAGGTTCATGCAGCGTGCGCCATGCCGATGGCCGCTTCCATGTCCACGGCCACGATGCGCGAGACACCCTGCTCCTGCATCGTCACGCCCACCAGTTGTTCCGCCATCTCCATCGCGATCTTGTTGTGCGAGATGAAGAGGAACTGCGTGCCGGCGGACATGCTCTTGACCAGGCGGGCATAGCGCTCGGTGTTGGCATCGTCCAGGGGCGCATCCACTTCATCCAGCAGACAGAAGGGGGCCGGGTTGAGCTGGAAAATGGCGAACACAAGGGCGATGGCAGTCAGCGCCTTCTCGCCGCCGGAGAGCAGGTGGATGGTGCTGTTCTTCTTGCCCGGCGGGTGGGCCATCACCTGCACGCCGGCGTCCAGGATCTCGTCGCCCGTCATCACCAGCTTGGCGCTGCCGCCACCGAACAGGCTGGGGAACATGCGGCCGAAGTGCTCGTTGACGGTGTTGAAGGTGCCCATCAGCAGGTCGCGCGTTTCCAGGTCGATCTTGTGGATGGCATCTTCCAGCGTCTGGATGGCGTCCTGCAGGTCGGCCGTCTGCGAATCGAGGAAGCCTTTGCGCTCGCGGGCGGCTGTGAGCTCGTCGAGCGCGGCCAGGTTCACGGCGCCCAAAGCGTTGATGTCGCGCTGGATGCGGTCGATCTCCGTCTGCAGGCCGTAGAGCTTGACGCCGTCCTGCTCGATCTGGGCGGCCAAGGCATCCAGATCGACCTCGGCGGCTGTGAGCTGCTCCATGAACTGCGCACCGCCCAGGCTGGCGGCCTGCTCTTCGAGCTGCAGCTTGGTGATCTGGTCACGCAGGGGCTGAAGGCTGCGCTCGAAGGCCATGCGCTGCTCGTCTGCGCGGCGCAATTGGGCGGAGAGTTCCTCGTAGCGGTTGCGGGTCTCGGCCAGCAGGCCTTCCTTCTGCACACGCACGGCCAGGGCGTCGTCCAGGCCAGTCTGCGCGGTGGCGTCGCTCAGGCGGGCGTGCTCTTCGTGCAACTGCACGGCCGAAGCTTCGTTGGCCTGGATCTGCTGCTGTGCGGTCTCGATGCCGCGCTGCAGTTCGCCCCGACGGGCGGCCAGCGAGCGGGCGCTGAACTGCGCCTCCTGCGCTTGGCGCTCCAGCGTGCGAGATTGCTCGCGCGACTGGCTCAGCTTGCGCTCGGCCTCGATCACGCCTTCTTCGAGCTGGGCGTGCTTCTCCTGCGCGTCAGCCAGGCTCAGGTCCAGTTCTTCGAAGCGCGCCTCACCGGTGGCGCGGCGCTCCTGCAACTCGTCCAATTGCGCATCGACCTCGGCCAGCTCGGCAGCGATCTGGTCGCGCCGGGTGTTGGCCTGCTCGGCCTGCTGGCTCAGGCGCAGGACTTCCACCTGCAACTGGTGCGTGCGCTGCTGCGAATCGCTGGCATCGCGGCGCAGCACGGCCAGCCGCTGCGAGGCGTCGGTGTAGGCGGCTTCGGCGCGGATCAAGGCCGCACGGGCATCCTCGGCCATCAAGGCCTGGGCGCGCACCTGCTTTTCCAGGTTCTCGATCTCCTGTGCGCGGGCCAACATGCCGGCCTGCTCCGAATCGGGCGCGTAGAAACTCACGGCGAACTGGCTCACAGTGTGCCCGGCGCGGGTCATGATGACCTCGCCATGGGTGAGCTTGCCACGGTTGGCCAGCGCCTCGTCCAGGCTGACAGCAGTGTAGACGCCTTCCAGCCAGTCGTTCATCAGGGCCTTGAGGCCCGCATCGTTCAGGCGCAGCAGTTCCGACAGGCGTGGCAGCGTCTGATGTGTGTTCTGGATCGCGCCCTGGGGCAGGCTGTAGAAGGCCAGCTTGGCCGGCGGTGCGTCGTTCTCGAAGGCACGCACGGTATCGACGCGGCCTACTTCCAGCGCGGCCAGGCGTTCGCGCAAGGCGGATTCGAGCGCGTTCTCCCAGCCGGTCTCGATGTGCACGCGGCTCCACAAGCCTTGCAGGCCATCCAGACCGTGCTTGGCCAGCCAGGGCTTGAGCTTGCCTTCGGTCTGCACTTTCTCTTGAAGGGCGCGCAGGGCTTCCAGGCGGGCGGCCAGTTCCGATTGACGGCCGGTCTGCTCGTTGGCCTCTTGCTGGCGGGCCTTGCGGGCATCATCCAGGGCGGGCACGGACTCGGTCAGCTCACCCAGCTGCGCCTCGAAGACGGCCTGCTCTTCCTGGCCGACAGCGAGTTGCTGTTTCAGGTCGGCCAGGCGAGCCTCATCGGGCGTGGCCAGGCCTTGCTTCTCCAGCGCCAGACGCTCACGGCGCAGGTTGAACTGGCGCGATTGCTCATCGATGTTGCGCGATTCGGCCGCCAGCAGCTGGATCTGCTGCTGCACCTGGCCTGCCACGCCGCGCTGTTCGTTGGCACGTTGGGTGGCGGCACGCACGGTGTCTTCCAGCGCGGGCACATGGCCTGCGAGCTCCTCGGCCTGGGCGGCCAGGATCTCGGCCTGCTCTTCGGCCGCGGCCATCTTCTCGGCCAGCTCTTCCAGCTCGTGCTCCGCAGACGCACGCCGCTCGGCCCACTGGTCGTTCTGGCCTTTCAACTCGGCCAGACGCTGCTCCACCCGCTGGCGGCCTTCGACCACATAGCGGATGCGCTCTTCCAGGCGGCTGACTTCCAGACTGGCCTCGGCCAACGCACCTTGGGCCGCATGCAGTTCGTCACTGGCGGTGTAGTGCGCCTGGCGCACGTGCTCCAGTTCGGCCTCCACTTGCCGCAACTCGGCCATGCGCGATTCCAGCGCATTGGTCGCTTCCAGGAAGGCCTGCCTGATGCGCGTCTCTTCTGTCGACGCATCGCGGTGCTTGAGGAACCACAGCTGGTGCAGCTTGCGCGTGCCCTGCTCCTGCAGAGCGCGGTACTGGGTAGCCACCTCGGCCTGCCGCTCAAGCTTCTCGAGGTTGTTGTTGAGCTCGCGCAGGATGTCGTCCACGCGGGTCAGGTTCTCACGCGTGTCCTTGAGCCGGTTCTCGGTCTCGCGGCGGCGCTCCTTGTACTTGGAGACGCCCGCGGCTTCTTCCAGGAACAGGCGCAGCTCTTCCGGCTTGGATTCGATGATCCGGCTGATGGTGCCCTGGCCGATGATGGCGTAGGCGCGCGGCCCCAAGCCCGTGCCCAGGAACACGTCCTGCACGTCACGGCGGCGCACCGGCTGGTTGTTGATGAAGTAGCTGGAGGTGCCATCGCGCGTCAGCACGCGCTTGACGGCGATCTCCGCAAACTGGTTCCACTGGCCACCCGCACGCGCATCCTCGTTGCTGAACACGAGTTCGACGCTGGAGCGGCTGGCCGGCTTGCGGTTGCCCGAGCCGTTGAAGATCACGTCCTGCATGGATTCGCCACGCAGCTCGGACGCCTTCGATTCGCCCAGCACCCAGCGCACCGCGTCCATGATGTTGGACTTGCCGCAGCCATTGGGCCCCACCACCCCCACGAGCTGCCCGGGCAGCTGGAAATGCGTAGGCTCGGCAAACGATTTGAAGCCAGACAGCTTGATCGAGTTCAGGCGCATGCGGTCAAGAATGGACTGGGGCCGGGAAGGCCGACTTAAGTCGTTGATTTAATTGAAAAAACCCGCATGAAAGCCTGGCGGGTGGGTGCTGGGATGATAGCATCGCGCCTTCGGGCCTTTCCCTGCCCTTCCCTCTGTCAACCACAAGTCGCTCCCATGGCCAAGAAAGCCCCCGCCGGCACCCCCGCCAGCGCCAGCCTCAGTCCAAAGAAGAACACCGCTGCCAAGCCTTCGGCCCCTGTCCGCAAGGCTGGCAAGGCCGCCGTCGATGTCGGCTCCCGCGCCAAGCCTGCGAACCCGCCTTCGGTGCCGTCCAAACACCTGGACGTGTTCCCCAACCCGGCCCCAGAACGCGACTTCGTCATCCAGTTCCAGATCCCCGAGTTCACCTGCTTCTGCCCGCTGACCGGCCAGCCCGACTTCGCGCACTTCACGATCGACTGCATCGCTGACAAGCTGTGCATCGAGCTCAAGAGCCTGAAGATGTACATGTGGAGCTACCGCAACGAAGGCGCTTTCCACGAGAAGGTGACCAACGACATCCTCACGGACATGGTCAAGGCCATCAACCCGCGCTTCCTGCGCATCACGGCGAAGTGGTACGTGCGTGGCGGCATCTACACCAACGTGGTGGTCGAGCACCGCAAGAAGGGCTGGAAGCCCGCGCCCAAGGTCGATCTGCCCTCGCTTTCGCAGGAGACCGGGTTGCTGGGCTAAGCCAGGCACCCAACGCTTGATCTGACGCAAGGCCACCTTCGGGTGGCCTCTTTACTTTGAGGCCCATGGAACTCAGCGCAACGCCCTGGCACACCACTGCGGTGGCTGTGGCACTGCTCCTGGCCATGGCCTTCAAACCCTGGCAGGTGCTGTGGCATGGCCCGCTGCAGTCGCCCTGGCTGATGACCCTTGTCCTGCTGCCCTGGGTGTGGTGGGCGCGGGCATTGATGCCCTCCGGCATGGGCCTGCACATGTCGGGCGCGTGCTTGCTGGTGTTGATGTTCGGATGGCCCATGGCCATGCTGATGAGCGCGGCGATCGGACTGTTGGCCGCGGTCCTGACTGTGTACGGCCCGGTGCTTGCGCCCAAACCAGCCACGACGGCGGCAGCCCTGTCGGCGCAGGCAGCCAACGGCTGGCCAGCATGGGATGCCATCGCCGCTCAGATCCTGTGGGCAGGCGTGCTGCCAGGCACCCTGGCACTGTTGCTGGGGTTGGCGCTTCGCGGGTGCCTGCCGCGACACCTGTTCATCTACATCCTGGGTCGCGCTTTCTTCAGCACCGTGGTCGCCATTGCACTGACCTCTCTGCTCGCGCTCGGCGCAACAAACTTGCCCGTCGGCTTATCAGCGGGGGATTGGCTGCTCGGCCACTGGCTGATGGCCTGGGGCGAAGGCATCGCCACCGGCATGCTGGTGGCCATCTTCGTGGCGTTCCGACCCCAATGGCTGCTCACGTATTCAGACCAGCGCTATCTGCGCAAAGAATGAGCGTGATTAAACACGAGGGGAAATCCTCTCCCCGAAATGCAGGGCATCGTGACGCGCGAATGATTCACGTTCAGTTACATGTCCAGAAAAGGACCCACAATAGCGCGCGAGTCCCAGCGCCCTGTTGGCGCCCACCACGCTGCGCGCATGACCCGACCGACTGTTCATCTGCTGGCCACCCTGCTGCTGACCACGCTGGCTTGCCCTGCCGTGGTGGCGCAAGGCTGTCAGCCCCGTGCGTTGACGGCCTTGCCCGCCAAGCTGCCGCTGGAAGGGCAAGCCACCCAGGCCATCGCCTGCAAGGACGCCGAAGGCGAGCACCTCTTCATCGAAAGCCGTGCGCAGCCGGAACCGGCTCGTGGCAGAGCCCAGCCGCAGGTGCTGTCCTTCTACAAGTTCACACTGGGCGCCAACCAGTCCGTCCAGCGGCGCTGGCAGGCACGGGATTTCCTGCCTGCTGATGACAACGTGCGCGCCATGCCAACGGCCAGCGCGCGTGCCGACCGTTTCGTGGTCAAGGACATCGACGGCGATGGCCTGGCCGAAGCCTTCATCGCCTATGCACTGCCCGGGCGTGCCGGCGCCGGCAGCGAAGGCAAGCTGCTGGTGTTCTACAAGGACCGCAAGTACGCCATCCGGGGGGCCGTGGCCCAGGGGCCGGATGATTTCGCCTCGCGCACGCTGGATCCGAGCTTCCAGACCTTGCCGCTGTCCGTCCAGACCTACGCGCTCACCTTGTGGGACCAGGTGGCCTGCCTCGTACCCCCATCGGGCCAGTTGGCGCCCCCGTGATACAGGCATCGCTGCGCTGAGCCTCGGGGCGGGGATAATCCTGCCCATGAATCCGCTGCTGTCTTCCCTTCAGCCCTACCCCTTCGAGCGCCTGCGCGGCCTGACCAAGGGCGTCCAGGGCAACCCGGCCCTGAGTCCCATCAGCCTGGGCATTGGCGAACCCAAGCACCCCACGCCCGATTTCATCAAGCAGGCCCTGACCGCCGCGCTCGACGGCCTGGCCAGCTACCCGGCCACCGCCGGCGAGCCCGCCCTGCGCGAAGCCTGCGCGGCCTGGATGCAGCGCCGCTACGGCCTGAGCCTGGATGCGGCCACACAGATCCTGCCCGTCAACGGCTCGCGCGAGGCGCTGTTCGCCCTGGCGCAGGTGGTGATCGATCCCACCCAGCACCGCGAAGCCGGCGGCCCCACGGTCGTCAGCCCCAACCCGTTCTATCAGATCTACGAAGGCGCGGCCCTGCTGTCCGGCGCCCGCGTGGTCTACGCCAATTCGGACCCGGCTCGCAATTTCGCAGCCGACTGGAGCGCCATCCCGGAATCGACCTGGGCGAGCACGCAGCTGCTGTTCGTGTGCTCGCCTGGCAACCCCACAGGCGCGGTCATGCCACTGGACGAATGGCGCAAGCTGTTCGAGCTGAGCGACCGCCACGGCTTCGTGATCGCCTCGGACGAGTGCTACTCAGAGATCTATTTCCGTGAAGGGGTCGATGCCGCGCCCCTGGGCGGCTTGCAGGCCGCCGCGCAACTGGGCCGCACGGATTTCCGCAACCTGATCATGCTGACCAGCCTGTCCAAGCGCTCCAACGTACCAGGCATGCGTTCCGGCTTCGTGGCGGGCGACGCGGCGCTGATCAAGGCGTTTCTGCTCTACCGCACCTACCACGGCAGCGCCATGGGCCCGGCCATCCAGCGCGCCAGCGTGGCGGCCTGGAACGACGAGGCTCATGTGGTGGACAACCGCGCCCTCTACCGCGAAAAGTTCGAGCGCGTCACACCCGTACTGGCCGAGGTGATGGACGTTGCCCTGCCCGACGCCGGCTTCTACCTCTGGGCCGCCGTGCCTGAACGGTTCGCGCCGCAGGCGGCGGCCGCCGGCCTGAGCCTGGACGAATGGTTCACCCGCGAGCTGCTGGCTCAATACAATGTCGCTGTTCTGCCCGGCAGCTACCTGGCCCGCGAAGCCCAGGGCGTCAACCCGGGCAGCGGCCGCGTGCGCATGGCCCTGGTGGCCGGTGTCGACGAATGCGTCGAGGCCGCCCAGCGCATCCGCACCTTCATCCAGGCCGCCGCCTGATCAATCCATCTGAAACGATCCCACCGAGGACGACAAGAACATGACCCAAGCCAACGCCCAAAGCATCATCGACAACGCCTGGGAACAGCGCGCCTCGCTGTCCGCCACCAGCGCGCCCACCGAAATCCGCAACGCCGTCAATTGCATCCTGAGCGATCTGGACACGGGCAAACTGCGCGTGGCCGAGAAGATCGACGGCCAGTGGGTCACCCACCAGTGGATCAAGAAGGCCGTGCTGCTGAGCTTCCGCCTGAATGACAACGTCGAGATCCGCTCGGGCGAGCTGGGCTTCTTCGACAAGGTGCCCACCAAGTACGGCACGATGACCGAAGCCGAGATCCGCGCCACCGGCGTGCGCGTGGTGCCCCCCGCCGTGGCGCGCAAGGGCAGCTTCCAGGCCAAGAACGTGATCCTGATGCCCTCGTACGTGAACATCGGCGCCTATGTCGATGAAGGCACCATGGTCGACACCTGGGCCACCGTGGGCTCGTGCGCGCAGATCGGCAAGAACGTGCACCTGTCCGGCGGCGTCGGCATCGGTGGCGTGCTCGAGCCCCTGCAGGCCAACCCCACCATCATCGAGGACAACTGCTTCATCGGCGCCCGCTCCGAGATCGTCGAAGGCGTGATCGTCGAAGAGAACTCGGTGATCTCCATGGGCGTGTACATCGGCCAGAGCACCAAGATCTACGACCGCGCCACCGGCGAAGTGACTTATGGCCGCGTTCCGGCCGGTTCGGTGGTCGTGAGCGGGAATCTGCCCAGTGCCGATGGCAAGTATTCGCTGTACTGTGCCGTGATCGTCAAGCGTGTGGACGCGCAAACGCGTTCCAAGACGAGCATCAACGACCTGCTGCGCGGCGCCTGATCCAAGCACGGGTATCGTCCGAGCAGAAGCAAGACCTCAAGCTGAAGGGAGCACTTGATGAGCGATGGGAACCTGGAACGCGTGCTGCGCATCATGGCCGAGAAGAAGGCCTCCGACGTTTTCCTGTCGGCCAACACGCCCATCCTCATCAAGATCCACGGCCAGATCCTGCAGCTCACGGACCAGATCCTGACACCGTCGCAGCCGCGCCAGCTGCTGTCGGAAATGCTCAGCCCGGCCCAGATGGAAGAGCTGGACGAGACCGGCGAATTGAACGTGGGCTTGACCTTGCGCGGTGTGGCGATCTTCCGCCTGAGCGCGTTCAAGCAGCGCGGCTCGGTCGCGGCGGTGTTCCGCTACATCCCGTCCGACATCCCGCCGCTGGATTCGCTCAACGTACCCGAGGTGCTGTCGCAGCTGGTGCTCGAAAAGCGCGGCCTGATCATCCTGGCTGGCGCCACCGGCACCGGCAAAAGCACCACGCTGGCCGCCATGCTGGAGCACCGCAACCAGCGCATGACAGGCCACATCCTCACCATCGAGGATCCCATGGAGTTCCTGTTCTCGAACAAGAAATCCATCGTGAACCAGCGCGAGATCGGCCGCGACACACAGTCGCTGCAGATCGGCCTGCGCAACGCACTGCGCCAGGCCCCTGATTGCATCCTGATCGGTGAAATCCGCGACCGCGAAACCATGACGGCCGCGATCTCGTACGCGTTGTCGGGCCACCTGGTGCTGTCCACGCTGCATGCCAACAACAGCTACCACGCACTGGGCCGGATCCTGTCCTTCTACACGCCCGAATCCCGCCCGGCCCTGCTGAGCGACCTGGCCTCGGGCCTGAAATCCATCGTCTCGCAGCGCCTGCTGCGCAACACCTCGGGTGGGCGCGTACCGGCTGTGGAAGTGCTGCTCAACACGCAGCACATCAGCGAGATGATCGAGCGCAGCGACTTCACGGGCATCAAGGAAGCCATGGAAAAATCCATGGCGCCGGGCTCGCAGACCTTCGAGCAGGACATCGCCCGCCTGATCAACGAAGGCCTGGTCACGCGCGACGAGGGCATGACCTACTCCGATTCGCCGACCAACCTGATGTGGCGCCTGCAGAACGACATGGGCAACCAGTCCAAGCTCGCCCCCAAGCAGGAAGAGGCCGACGACGGCCCCTCCTTCACCGAGATCACGCTGGACGTGCACGAAGAACGGCGTGCCAGCGGCGGTCTGTTCTGACGCCCCACACGGCGGCGAGTGCATCACACCACGGCCGCGTTCACGTTTTCCTGCCATGTCCGACACCTTGCGCCTCGTCGAGGCGTTGATCGCCCGGGATTCCGTCACCCCTTTTGACGGCGGCTGCCAGGCCCTGATGGCCGAGCGCCTCACTGCCGTCGGTTTCGAGTGCACCACGCTGACCTATGGACCGGCCGATGCCCCTGTGACCAATCTGTGGGCGATCAAGCGCGGCCATGGCCACGCCACCGGCAGCCCGACCCTGGTCTTTGCCGGGCATACCGACGTGGTGCCCACCGGCCCGCTCGACCAGTGGAGCAGCCCGCCTTTCGTGCCCACGCACCGCGGCGGCTTCCTCTATGGCCGCGGCGCCGCCGACATGAAGACCTCGCTGGCCGCCATGGTGGTGGCCAGCGAAGAATTCGCGGCCAGGCACCCGCGGCACGGCGGCAGCGTCGCCTTCCTGATCACCAGCGATGAAGAAGGCCCCTCGGTCGATGGCACCGTCAAGGTCTGCGAATGGCTGCAGCAGCAAGGTGAGCGCATCGATTGCTGCATCGTCGGCGAGCCCACCTCGGTCAAGTCCCTGGGCGACATGATCAAGAACGGCCGCCGCGGCTCGCTCTCGGGCAAGCTGCGCATCCAGGGCGTGCAGGGCCACATCGCCTACCCGCACCTGGCGCGCAACCCGATCCACCAGGCCGCGCCCGCGCTGGCCGAGCTGGTCACCATCGAGTGGGACCAGGGCAACGACCACTTCCCGCCCACCAGCTGGCAGATGTCCAACATCCATGCCGGCACGGGCGCGAACAACGTGATCCCGGGCGAGCTGGTCATCGATTTCAACTTCCGTTTCTCGACCGAATCGACGCCCGAAGGCCTCAAGGCCCGCGTGCATGAACTGCTCGACCGTCACGGGCTGGCGTACACGATCGACTGGGTGCTGGGCGGCCGCCCCTTCCTCACGCGCCCCGGCAGCCTGATCGAGGCGCTTTCGGGCGCCATTCAGCAGACCACGGGCATCACCACCGAGCTGTCCACCACGGGGGGTACATCTGACGGCCGCTTCATCGCCCAGATCTGCCCGCAGGTGGTCGAGTTCGGCCCCGTCAACGCCAGCATCCACAAGATTGACGAGCACGTGGCCGTGGACGCCATCGAACCGCTCAAGGACATCTACCTGCGCACCCTCGAAAGACTGCTGACGTGAGCACGCCCCACACGGTTCTCGAACTGATCGAAGCCAGCGCCGCCCGCCTCACCGAGGCGGGTGTTGCTTTCGGGCATGGCACGGCCACCGCCTTCGACGAGGCCGCCTGGCTGGTGCTTTGGTCGCTGGGCCTGCCGCTGGACGATCTGGACGGCGCCGCCGAGCGGCCCGTCACGAGCGAGGCATCGGCCAAGGCGCAAGCGCTGATCGAACAGCGCATCACCACCCGCCAGCCCGCCGCCTACCTCACCAGGGAAGCCTGGCTGCAAGGCGTGCCCTTCTACGTGGACGAGCGCGCCATCGTGCCCCGATCCTTCATCGCCGAGGTGCTGGCCGACGGCAGCATCGACCACTGGCTGAGCGACCGCACCCAACGCGTGCTCGACCTGTGCACCGGCAACGGCAGCCTGGCCGTGCTGGCCGCCATGGCCTTCCCGGATGTGGTGGTCGATGCCATCGACCTGAGCGGCGATGCCCTGGCCGTGGCCCGCATCAACGTCGACAAACACGATCTGGCCGAGCGCATCACGCTGATCGAAGGCGACGGCCTGAAGCCGGCAAAGGGCCCCTACGACCTGATCCTGTGCAACCCGCCCTACGTCAACGCGCGCTCGATGGCCGCGCTGCCGGCCGAGTACCGGGCCGAGCCGGCCATGGCGCTCGGCTCCGGCGAAGATGGCATGGATTTCTGCCGCGCCCTCATCACCGCGCTCAAGGCCACGCCCGCGCAATACCTCAGCGATGAAGGCGTGCTGATCCTGGAGATCGGCAACGAGCGTGCGCACTTCGAACAAGCCTTCCCCGACCTGCCGGTGGTGTGGCTCGACACCACCTCGGGCGCCGACCAGCTGCTGCTGATCACCCGCGACGCCCTGGACGTCTGATTTCCGTTTTCCCATGATCACTCTGAAGAACATCACGCTGCGCCGCGGCACCAAGGTCGTGCTACAAGGCGCCAGCGCCACGCTGCATGGCGGCGAAAAGGTCGGCCTGATCGGCCGCAACGGCGCCGGCAAATCCTCGCTGTTTTCGCTGCTGACCGGTCGCCTGCAACTCGATGGCGGCGACATCGAGATCCCGCCGAGCTGGCTCGCCCCCGGCGGCATGGCCGAGGTCGCGCAGAACATGCCCGAGACGGACGACTCCGCCACCGACTTCGTGCTGCAGGGCGACACCCGCCTGATGATGGCCCGCCAGGCCGTGGCCGATGCGGAAGCCAGCGACGACGGCCACGCCATGGGCGAGGCCTATGCCGCCCTGGCCGATGCCGGTGATTTCGACGCGCCCGCGCGCGCGCAGGCCCTGCTGATGGGCCTGGGCTTCAAGGGCCCGCAGCTCGAAGCGCCCGTCAACAGCTTCTCCGGTGGCTGGCGCATGCGTCTGCAACTGGCGCGCGCGCTGATGTGCCCCTCGCAACTGCTGCTGCTCGACGAACCCACCAACCATCTGGAT
>DDJC01000072.1:4036-4190 GCA_002339015.1 Burkholderiales bacterium UBA1834 | reverse complement strand
ATCAGCTGCGCCGCGCCATGGCCGCCTGGAAACGCAAGGGCGGCCTGGAGCCTTTCAGGGACCGGGTCATCGAGGGCCTGACGTTGAGCACGGGCAATCGCCCGTTCGCAGAAAGCATCTTCGAGATGATCAAGGGCTTCGGCGAATACGGCTT
>DDJC01000072.1:468-3974 GCA_002339015.1 Burkholderiales bacterium UBA1834 | reverse complement strand
AGCGGCCTTCCTGGCGGGCCTGCTCAACGCCCAGCCCATGGGCTTTTACTCACCGCGCCAGCTGGTGCGCGATGCCCAGCGCCATGGTGTCGAAGTGCACCCTGTCGACGTGGTGCACAGCGATGTCGGTGCCACGCTGGAAGCCATCGACCAGGACAGCTTCTCGCATGTCCTGCGCGACGACCGCCCCCAGCGTGTCCGCCTGGGCCTGGGCCTGGTATCGGGCCTGGGCGACGCTGCGGCAAAACGCATCGTCGAGGCCCGCCGGCAGCAGCCTTTTGCCAACGTGGATGACCTGGCTCGCCGTGCCCGGCTTGACCAGGCCGACCTGCGCCACCTGGCCGCCGCCGATGCGCTGCAAAGCCTGGCCGGCCACCGACGCCAGCAGGTGTGGGAAGCCGCTGCGCGCCACCGCGCGCCGCCCCTGCTGCGCGAAGCGCCTGTGCACGAACAGGCGCTGTTGCTGCCCGCCGCGCCCGAGGCCGACGAGATCAACATCGACTACGCCGCCACTGGCCTGACCTTGCGGCGTCACCCTCTGGCCCTGCTGCGCGATGAACTCACGCAACGCCGCCTGCACAGCGCCGCGTCATTGCAGGCCTTGCCCAACGGCAAGCCAGCGCGCGCCTGCGGCCTGGTCACCATGCGCCAGCAGCCCCCAACCGCCAAGGGCACCCTTTTCGTCTCCATTGAGGACGAGACTGGCAGCGTCAACGTGGTGGTCTGGCACAGCGTGCGCGACAACTGCCGCTCAGCCCTGCTGCAATCACAGCTGCTGGCCGTGCACGGGACCTGGCAAAACGTTGATGGCGTGTGCAACCTGGTGGCGCACCACCTCGAAAACCTCACGCCGCTGCTGCAAGGCCTGAGCATTCACAGCCGGAACTTTCATTGAGCCCGCCGAGGGCATCCCATCCCTCATTCCAACGCATTGCCAAAGTGCTCTGCAAACGCGCTGATGAAAGCCGGCGAGCCACTGAGCGTGAGCGTCACCGTGCGCCAGGCACGGCCTGCCGTGGCCTCGGTGGTCACCTGCAGGTCATGGTCCCAGTCATGCCCATCCTCCAGCGGTCCGTGGCTGTCTGCAAAGCACCGCCTGGCCCAGTTCAGCACCGACTGCACTTCGGCGTCCACCACATCGGCCTGGCTCGGATCCGTCGAGGCCATGAGCTCGACCGTGCCGACGCCATCGGTGTCTTCGCTCAGATCGACGGTGAGGTGGTGCAGCTCGGTCATGGGGAAATAGAAAAGCCACGGAACGAATCCGTGGCTCAAGTCCTGCAAACAGGCTCACGGGCTCAGGGAGGAAAGCCCGTCCGCGCCAAATCGATTGATTCAGGCGGCGACCCGCATTGTGCACACCAGTAACTTCCCGCACAAGCCAATCCGGCCATTCCTCCCCCCTTCAGTGGGGTATCACACGCGCCTCATGCGCCAGGCAAAGCCCGGCGGTACTGGATGGCCTCGGCCACCTGGGCGGCCGAGATGGACCCCGTACCGGCCAGGTCGGCAATGGTGCGCGCCAGCCGCAATACCCGATGAAAGCCACGCGCCGACCAGCCCAGCCGGGCACTGGCCGTCTTGAGGAACTGCTGCGCGGCCGGTTCAAGCGCTGCGTGCTCATCCAGCCCCCGACCATCGAGTGCGGCATTCAGGCAGCCTTGACGGGCGCGTTGCACGGCCTGGGCGCGCAGCACGCGGTCGGCCACCACCTCGCTGGGCTCGCCGTCCGGTGCGCCAGCCAGTACCTCGGGGGTCACGGCGGGTACCTCCACCTGCACGTCGATGCGGTCCAGCAAGGGACCGCTCAGACGGGCCTGGTAGCGCGTGACCTGGTCTGGTGTGCAACGGCAGGCCTTGAGCGGATTGCCCAGGTGCCCGCAGGGGCAGGGGTTCATCGCGGCCACCAACTGGAAGCATGCGGGGAAATCATGCCGCCTGGCCGCGCGCGAAATGGTGATGTGCCCCGTCTCCAGTGGCTCGCGCAAGGCCTCCAGCGCGGCCCTGGGAAACTCGGGCAGCTCATCCAGGAAGAGCAGGCCACGGTGCGCCAGGGAGATCTCGCCCGGCCTGGGCGGTGAGCCCCCTCCCACCAGGGCCACCGACGATGCCGAGTGGTGCGGCGCACGCCAGGGCCTCATCAGCCAGTGCTCGGCTTTGAAGCTACCAGCCAGGCTCTGCACAGCGGCCGCCTCCAGGGCCTCATCCTGGGTGAGCGGCGGCAGCACCGAGGCCAGGCGCCGCGACAGCATGGACTTGCCCGTGCCGGGCGGGCCGATCATCAGGAGGCTGTGCGCACCTGCCGCCGCCACCTCCAGCGCGCGCTTGGCCGCAGCCTGGCCTTTCACGTCGCGCAGATCACCGAATGCAGCGGCCGGCAGCGCCTGCGGCATCGCATCGGGACGGGCCACGCGCAGAGGCTCGGGCGGCAGCTCGCCGTCGCGCTCGGGGCGCAGCGCCGCCACCACCTGCGACAGGTGCTCGGCCTCCAGCAAGGTCACACCCTCCACGCGCGCAGCCTCGCGCGCACTGGTCATGGGCAGCACCAGGGAGCGCACGGCATCACCGACCAGCCCGCCCTGGCGCACAGGCCCCGCCTGCCGGCGCCTGAGCGCCAGGGCCATGGCCAAGGCGCCGCGCACAGGCCGCAGTTCACCGCCCAGCGACAGCTCACCCGCGAACTCCATGCCCTCCAGCCGCCGTGCATCCACATGGCCCAGCGCCGCCAGGATGCCCACCGCGATAGGCAGGTCAAAGCGGCCGGATTCCTTGGGCAGATCGGCCGGCGCCAGGTTCACGGTGATGCGCTTGTTGTGGGGGAACTCCAGCCCGCTGTTGCTCAACGCGGCGCGCACGCGCTCGCGGGCCTCCTTCACCTCGGTGTCGGCCAAGCCGACCAGCGTGAAGCAAGGCAGGCCATTGGCCAGGTGCACCTCCACGGTCACCTCGGGCGCGTTCAACCCGTCCAGCGCGCGGCTGCGGACCACTGCCAGCGTCATGGGCGTCTCTCCTGAATCGATGTCGAGCCGGCAGGGTCAGGCCCACCGGATGGACCGATTGTGCGGATAAAGCACGTCTGCCAGCACCCTCTGATGGGGGTCTTGGCGGGCGGGGGCAGCCCCAGGATGGACCACACACCACCGCAGCCCGGTCGCCCAAACAGCACCACCGCTGTGCAAACAGGTACCGACTGTGACAAGCACAGACAAATGCACCAAATTAATGCACCATCACGGTGCCCAAAGAGTGGATTGCTTAGTTTTGGTGCTCATTCACACCCTTGTCCGTGAGAGCGTCACAACAGTCCGCGATGGCATGGATCGTGCAGTCCGAGTCCCCGCAAAGCTTTTTACCTTAAAGGAGCCCCTCTATGAAAATGGTGACCGCCATCATCAAGCCCTTCAAGCTTGATGAAGTGCGTGAGGCCCTGTCCGCCATCGGCGTGCAAGGCATCACCGTGACCGAAGTCAAAGGCTTCGGTCGCCAAAAGGGCCACACCGAGCTGT
>DDJC01000072.1:0-324 GCA_002339015.1 Burkholderiales bacterium UBA1834 | reverse complement strand
CGACGGCAAGATCTTCGTGACCTCGCTCGAACAGGTGATCCGCATCCGTACCGGCGAGACCGGCAAGGACGCGCTCTGACACCGCGCATCGCCATTTTCTGAACAGGCCGGCACCAGCCCACGCTGGTGCGCCATGGCTCCGACCTTGTCCACATTCAACCCGATTCCAAGAGGCAATCCATGAGAAAACTCATTGCGTCGATCGCACTGGGTCTCGCAGCGTTCGGTCTGCTGGGCGTATCGCACGCCCAGGACACCGCCACTGCGACCCCGGCTGCCGCCGCGTCGGCGGCCGCCGACACCGCACCCGCCGCAGCACCTGCT
>DDJC01000083.1:28041-29767 GCA_002339015.1 Burkholderiales bacterium UBA1834 | reverse complement strand
TGCGGTGGATGCGCTCGAAGCCCTCGGCCACCACGGTCTCCACGCCGGCCAGCCGCACGCCCTTGGCGGCCCAGTCACGCGAGGAGCCCTGGCCGTAGTCGGCGCCTGCGATGATGATCAGCGGCTGCTTGCGCTCTTGATACGCCTCCATGGCTTCCCACATGCGAACCACTTTGCCTTCGGGCTCGATGCGGGCCAGCGAGCCGGGCTTCACCTTGCCCTCGGCATCGCGAACCATCTCGTTCTTGAGCGTGGGGTTGGCGAAGGTGGCGCGCATGGCCGTGAGGTGATCGCCTCGGTGCGTGGCGTAGGAGTTGAAGTCCTCTTCCGGCAGGCCCATCTTGTGCAGGTACTCACCGGCGGCCGAGTTCATCAGGATCGCGTTCGAGGGCGAAAGGTGATCGGTGGTGATGTTGTCGGGCAGGATGGCCAGCGGGCGCATGCCCTTGAGCGTGCGTGGGTTGGCGGCCAGCGCGCCCACGCCTTCCGTGTCCCAGTAGGGCGGGCGGCGGATGTAGGTGGACTGCGGGCGCCAGTCGTACTGCGGTGCGACCTTCTCGCCGTTGTCTGCCTGGATGGCGAACATCGGCTCGTACACGGCGCGGTACTGCTCGGGCTTCACGGCGGCTTTGACCACGGCGTCGATCTCTTCGTCGCTCGGCCAGATGTCTTTCAGGCGGATCTCCTTGCCATCGGCCACCGTCAGCACGTCGTTTTCGATGTCGAAGCGCACGGTGCCGGCAATGGCATAGGCCACCACCAGCGGGGGCGAGGCCAGGAAGGCCTGCTTGGCGTACGGGTGGATGCGGCCGTCGAAGTTGCGGTTGCCCGAGAGCACGGCGGTGGCGTAGAGGTCGCGGTCGATGATCTCCTGCTGGATCTTTGGATCGAGCGCGCCCGACATGCCGTTGCAGGTGGTGCAAGCGAAGGCGACGATGCCGAAGCCCAGCTTTTCCAGGTCACCCAGCAGGCCGGCTTCCTTCAGGTAGAGCTCCACGGCTTTCGATCCGGGGGCCAGCGACGACTTCACCCAGGGCTTGCGCGTCAGGCCCAGCTTGTTGGCGTTGCGGGCCAGCAGCGCGGCGGCGATCACGTTGCGGGGGTTGGAGGTGTTGGTGCAGCTGGTGATGGCAGCGATGATCACCGCGCCGTCGGGCATGGTGCCTTCATTGGCGGCGGGCATGGCCCATTGGCCGGCGATGCCCTTGGCGGCCAGGTCGCTGGTGGCGACACGGGCGTGCGGGTTCGACGGGCCGGCCATGTTGCGCACCACGCTGGACAGATCGAATTCGAGGTTGCGCTCGTAGATGGCGTCTTTCAGCGTGTCCGACCACAGGCCGGCCTGCTTGGCATAGGTCTCGACCAGCTTGACTTGGGCTGCGTCGCGGCCGGTCAGCGTCAGGTAATCCAGCGTCTGGTCGTCGATGCTGAACATCGCGGCGGTGGCGCCGTACTCGGGAGCCATGTTCGAGATGGTGGCGCGGTCACCGATGGTGAGCTTGGCGGCGCCTTCGCCGTGGAACTCGAGGTAGGCACCCACGACCTTGTTCTTGCGCAGGAACTCGGTCAGGGCCAGCACCACGTCGGTGGCAGTGATGCCAGGCTGGCGCTGGCCGGTGAGCTTCACGCCGACGATCTCGGGCAGGCGCATCCACGAGGCGCGGCCCAGCATCACGTTCTCGGCTTCCAGGCCGCCCACGCCGATGGCGATCACGCCCAGTGCGTC
>DDJC01000083.1:26657-27970 GCA_002339015.1 Burkholderiales bacterium UBA1834 | reverse complement strand
GGCGACATCTTCTCCAGGTTGATCTGGTGCATGATGCCGTTGCCTGCGGGGATCACGTCCACGTTGGCGAAGGCCTTCTTGGTCCACTCGATGAAGTGGAAGCGGTCCTCGTTGCGGCGCTCTTCGATGTCGCGGTTTTTCTGAAAGGCATCAGGATCGAAGCCGCCGCACTCCACGGCCAGCGAGTGGTCCACGATCAGCTGCACAGGCACCACGGGGTTCACCTTGGCGGGGTCGCCGCCTTCCTTGGCGATGGCGTCACGCAGGCCGGCCAGGTCCACCAGCGCGGTCTGGCCCAGGATGTCGTGGCAGGCCACGCGCGCCGGGAACCATGGGAAGTCACGGTCACGCTTGCGCTCGATCAGCTGCGTCAGGCACTCGGTCACGATGGCTGGGTCGGCCTTGCGCACGATGTTCTCGGCGTGCACGCGCGAGGTGTAGGGCAGGGTGGCCCAGGCGCCGGGCTTGATCGCGTCGACGGCTTCGCGGGCATCGTAGTAGTCGAGCTTCGTGCCGGGCAGGGGCTTGCGGTAGGGGGTGGTCATGGCGGGGGACGGCGGGCTGAGGCGGTGGGGCCTGTGCATCGTCATGAAGGGATGACGTCGGGGCACGGGCCTGAAATGCAAGGTGGCGCCTGTGGCGCCACCGTTTCGGTCAAATCACTTGCGATCCTTGATCGGCACGAACTTCTGGTCTTCCGGGCCGGTGTAGTTGGCCGACGGGCGGATGATCTTGCCGTCGATGCGCTGCTCGATCACGTGGGCGGACCAGCCACTGGTGCGGGCGATCACGAACAGCGGCGTGAACATCGCAGTGGGCACGCCCATCATGTGGTAGCTGACGGCTGAGAACCAGTCCAGGTTGGGGAACATCTTCTTGATTTCCCACATCACCGATTCGAGGCGTTCGGCGATGTTGTACATCTTCAGGTTGTTCTGTTCCTTGGACAGGTCTTCCGCCACCTTCTTGATGACCACGTTGCGCGGGTCGCTCACGGTGTAGACGGGGTGACCGAAGCCGATCACGACTTCCTTCTTCTCGACGCGGGCGCGGATGTCGGCCTCGGCCTCATCGGGGTTGTCGTAACGCTTCTGGATCTCGAAGGCCACTTCATTGGCGCCGCCGTGCTTCGGGCCGCGCAGGGCGCCGATGCCGCCGGTGATGGCGGAGTACATGTCCGAGCCCGTGCCGGCCACCACGCGCGAGGTGAAGGTCGATGCGTTGAACTCGTGCTCGGCGTACAGGATCAGCGAGGTGTGCATGGCGCGCACCCAGCTGTCACGCGGCTTCTCGCCGTGCAGCAGGTGCAGGAA
>DDJC01000083.1:9107-26647 GCA_002339015.1 Burkholderiales bacterium UBA1834 | reverse complement strand
ACGTCGATGCGCTTGCCGTTGTGGCTGTAGTGGTACCAGTACAGCAGCATCGAGCCCAGCGAGGCCATCAGCTTGTCGGCGATGTCGCGGGCGCCGGGGTGGTTGTGGTCGTCCTTCTCGGGCGACAGGCAGCCCAGCACGGACACGCCGGTGCGCATCACGTCCATGGGGTGGCTCGACGGGGGCAGTTGCTCCAGCGCGGTCTTCAGGCCCGCGGGGATGCCGCGCAGGGCCTTGAGCTTGGCCTTGTAGCTGGCCAGTTCGGCCACGGTGGGCAGCTTGCCGTGCACCAGCAGGTGGGCGATTTCTTCGAACTCGGTGGTGGTGGCCAGGTCCAGGATGTCGTAGCCGCGGTAGGCCAGGTCATTGCCGGTGCGGCCGACGGTGCACAGCGCGGTGTTGCCGGCAGCGGTGCCCGACAGGGCGACGGACTTTTTGGGCTTGAAGCCGGGCGTCGTGGTCTCAGGGGTAGCGCTCATGGACTGTGTCTCCAGATGAGGTTGAGGCAAGCGTTGTGGAATTACTTCTTGGCGGCGAACAGCGCGTCGAGTTTGCCCTCGAAGGCGTGGTAGCCGATGCGGTCGTACAGCTCTTCGCGCGTCTGCATCAGGTCGACCACGTTCTTCTGGTGGCCGTCACGGCGGATCGCAGTGTAGACGGCCTCGGCGGCCTTGTTCATGGCGCGGAAGGCGCTGAGCGGGTAGAGCACCATGCCCACGCCGGTGTCACGCAGCTCGTCCACCGAGAACAGCGGCGTCTTGCCGAATTCAGTGATGTTGGCCAGCACGGGCACGCCCACGGCCTTCGAGAATTTCTCGTAGGTGGGCAGGTCGTAGGCGGCCTCGGCAAAAATGCCGTCGGCGCCGGCCTCGACGCACTTGATGGCGCGCTCGATGGCGGCGTCCACACCGTGCACCTGGATGGCGTCTGTGCGGGCGATCAGGAAGAAGTCAGGATCGGTCTTGGCATCGGCGGCGGCCTTGACGCGGTCGACCATCTCATCCGTGGAAACGATTTCCTTGCCGGGGCGATGGCCGCAACGCTTGGCGCCCACCTGGTCCTCGATGTGGCAGGCCGCCGCGCCGAACTTGATCAGGCTCTTGACGGTGCGCTCGATGTTGAAGGCGCTGGGCCCGAAGCCGGTGTCGATGTCGACCAGCAGGGGCAGGTCGCACACGTCGGTGATGCGGCGCACGTCGGTCAGCACATCGTCCAGCGTGTTGATGCCCAGATCGGGCAGACCCAGGGAGCCCGCGGCCACGCCACCGCCCGACAGATAGATGGCACGGTAGCCGGCACGCTGGGCCAGCAGGGCATGGTTGGCGTTGATGGCGCCGATCACCTGCAGGGGCGATTCTTCCTTGAGGGCTTGGCGAAAGCGGGCGCCGGGGGACAGGGTGGCCATGGGTGGTGTCTCCAGTAGGGAAGGGGGCTGTCAGCAGTGGCTGGCGGAATTGGACTACACAATGCAACGCGTGTGCCAGCGTGCTCGTGCGATGGTGCGCCTGCCCATTGCGCTTGGCAAGCGCTTGATTTGCAAGGGGATTTGAAGCGTTTGTCGCAAAAGCCTTGCAGTTTTCCCAGAACTTGTGTTTCAATGTTGAAACATCATGCGACGTTCCGTGTGAAACGCTTGAAACGACCGTTGCAATGAACGCGCCTTTGCTGTCCCTGCCTGCCTCTCTGCCCGCCGCTCCGCGCATCGTTGCGGTGGGCTACCGCCGCCTCAACAAGATGCTGCAGGAGCTGGCGCCCGATTTCCACACCAAGGCCACGGTTGAGGTGCTGGACATGGGCTTCGAGCAGGCCGTCAACCGCGTGCATGAACTGCAGGCCAGCCGTCCGGTGGACGTGGTGGTCTCGGCCGGCTCCAACGGCGCCTACCTGCGCCAGCACCTGGAGATGCCCGTGGTGCTGGTGAAGGTGGGTGGCTTCGATCTGATGCAGGCGCTGGCGCGGGCCAAGCGGCTGTCATCGCACGTGGGGCTGGTCACTTACGAAGGCATGCTGCCCGATCTGTCGCCTTATGGCGAGCTGTTCGAGCTGGGCGTGACGCAGCGCACCTACCGCACCGAAGACGAAGCGCGGGCCACAGTGCGCGAACTGCACGGCGCGGGCGCGCAGGTGTTCGTCGGCTCGGGGCTGGTGGCAGATCTGGCCGACCAGATGGGGCTGACCGGCATGTTCCTGTACTCGGCCGATGCCGTGCGCGAAGCACTGGATGATGCCGTGGAAGTGGCCCGTGCCGCCCGCATCGAGCAGGCCAAGCGCGAGCGCCTGAACGCCATCCTCACGCAGCTCAGCGATGGCGTGATCGCCGTGGATCGCGATGAACGCATCCAGACCTTGAACCCGGCCATGGCGCAATTGCTGGGCGTGCAGCCCGGTCCCTGGCTGGGCCGACGCCTGAGCGAGGTCTGCCCGGAGCTGGGCCTGCAGAACACCCTGCGCCTGGCCGTGCCCGATCTGGAGCGCATCGAGCGTGTCAAGGGCAAAGCGCTGATCGTCAACCGCATGCCCATCGTGGAGCAGGGCGTGCTGACGGGTGCTGTGCTCAGTTGCCAGGATCCGATCTCCATCCAGCGGGTGGACCGCAACATCCGGGCGCGCATCAAGCCCCAGGCCGAGACGCCCCGTTACGAGCTGGACCAGGTGCTGGGCCACAGCCTGGCGATGGCGCACGTGCGCAGGTTGGCGCGTCGCTGCGCCGCCAGCCCGGCCACGGTGCTGGTCATCGGTGAGAGCGGCACTGGCAAGGAACTGGTGGCGCAAGGCATTCACCGGGCCAGCGAGCGGCGCGACATGCCCTTCGTTGCCGTGAACTGCGCGGCCGTGTCCGAGAGCCTGCTCGAGAGCGAGCTGTTCGGCTACGAGGAGGGGGCCTTCACGGGCGCGCGCCGAGGCGGCAAGATCGGCCTGTTCGAGGCCGCGCACAACGGCACCATCTTCCTTGATGAGGTGGGCGAGATGCCCGTGACCCTGCAGACCAGGCTGCTGCGCGTGCTGCAGGAGCGCGAGGTGCTGCGCGTGGGTGCCACCGAGCCTACGCCTGTCAATGTGCGGGTGATCGCCGCCACCCATCGCGACCTGATGGCCCAGGTAGACCAGGGCCTGTTCCGCCTGGATTTGTACTACCGGCTCAACATCCTGCGCATCGACATGCCCTCGCTGCGTGAGCGGATCGAGGATGTGCCCTCCATCGCGCAGGCCCTGCAGTTGCGGGCCTGCGCGCGCCTGGGGCTGCCTGTGGCGCGTGCGCAGCCCCTGATCGATGCACTGACGGCTCAGGCGGCGCATTACCACTGGCCCGGCAATGTGCGCGAGCTGGACAACCTGATCGAACGCCTGCTGGCCTACGCGGGGCCGTTGGTGCAGTCGGGGGGCGGGGCCCTCTCGTCGGCGCAGGCCGAAACGTTTCTGAGGTCGGTGGCGCCAGAACTGTTTGGGTCTTCGGGTAACGGGCGTTCGTTGCCCGGCGGGGGGCGCACTGCCGGTGAGCCTGCGCTGCGCCCGCCCCCCTTGCGCCAGCGCCATGCTCAGGCCGAACGTGATGAGATCATGGCCGTGCTGGCCGATTGCGGTGGTGATCGTGTCAAGGCCAGTGAGCGGCTGGGCATCAGCCGCACCACGCTGTGGCGCAAGCTCAAGGCGTTGAGCGTCTAGGCATTCACGGGATCGACGGGCGCTGGTGGCAGCCTGTGCGCCGTTTCAGCAGGCCAGGGATTCTTGAAACACCGCCTCGGCCCCGGGGGCGCAGATGACAGATGCTGCTTCGATGCACAGTACGGTGCCATTGTGAAACACCAGTTCGGCGCGGACGCCGCCTTGCAGGCGCAAGGGCAGCCGGGGTTGGCGCCAGGGCTTGCCACGTTGCCACAGTCCTGCCTCAGCCAGCGTGCCCAGCGCGGCAGACAGCTCGCCCTGGACTTGAGCACCATGGAACACCAGATCCAGAGGGCGCAGGTAACCCTCTTCGGTAGGGCGCAGTGCATCTGGCGCTATGCGCTGAATGCGGGCGGCCGAAAAGCGCACATGCACCGCGCCTGTCGAGCCCGCATCCAGCTCGATGCTTTTCACTTCACTGCCAGCGCAGACCAGGAGGATGTCCATGCCGCCAGGTTACCGCGAATCGGACAGGCTGAGGCGGCCCTGTGCGGAACCTGTCGCGGCATCGCGTAGGATGGGCCGCACCATGAGCAGTCACGACACCACTTTTGACCACGTGATCATCGGTGCCGGCACGGCCGGCTGCCTGCTGGCCAACCGCCTGTCGGCCGACCCGTCCAAGCGGGTGCTGCTGATCGAGGCCGGCGGCCAGGATGATTACCACTGGATCCATATCCCGGTGGGCTACCTGTACTGCATCGGCAACCCGCGCACCGACTGGCTCTACCAGACAGAGGCCGAACCCGGTCTCAACGGCCGCCGCCTGCGCTACCCTCGGGGCAAGACCCTGGGCGGCAGCTCCAGCATCAACGGCATGATCTACATGCGCGGCCAGGCCCGGGACTACGATGGCTGGGCCGAGGCCACGGGCGACGACAGCTGGCGCTGGGAGCGGGTGCTGCCCTTCTTCAAGCGCCACGAGGATCACCACAAGGGGGCCGATGAACTGCATGGCGCCGGCGGCGAGTGGCGCGTCGAAAAACAGCGCCTGCGCTGGGACCTGCTTGATGCGGTTTCTCAGGCCATGCAGCAGGCCGGTATCCCGGCGTCCAGCGATTTCAACCGCGGCGACAACGAGGGCGTAGGCTACTTCGAAGTCAACCAGCGCAAGGGCTTGCGCTGGAACGCGGCCAAGGCCTTCCTGCGTCCCACCTGCTATGCCCGGCCCAACTTCGAGCAGTGGACAGGCGCCCAGGCCAGCCGCCTGATCTTCGAGGCCGTGCCTGATGGCAGCCTGCGCTGCACCGGCGCGCAGGTGTGGACGGGTACCGAGCTGGTCACCGTGCATGCGGATCAGGGTGTGTTGCTGTGCGCGGGCGCCATCGGCTCGCCCCAGTTGCTTCAACTCTCGGGCGTCGGCCCGGGCGAGCTGCTGCGCGGCCTGGGCCTGCCGGTGCTGAAAGATGCGCCTGGCGTCGGCGCCAATCTGCAGGATCATCTGCAGATCCGCACGGTCTTCAAGGTGCAGGGCGTGCCTACCTTGAACATGCTGGCCGGCAGCACCTGGGGCAAGGCCCGCATCGGGCTGGAGTACCTGTTCAGGCGCAGCGGCCCCATGAGCATGGCGCCCAGCCAGCTGGGTGCCTTCACGCGCAGCGACCCCTCTCGTGCGCATGCCAACCTGGAGTACCACGTGCAGCCACTCAGCCTGGAGGCCTTCGGCGAGCCGCTGCACGCCTTCCCTGCCTTCACTGCCAGTGTCTGCAACCTCAATCCCACCAGCCGTGGCACGGTGCGCATCACCAGCCCGCGCTTCGAGGACGCGCCGGCCATTTCGCCGAACTACCTGGCCACGTCCGAGGACCGGCAGGTGGCGGCTGATTCATTGCGCGTCACACGCCGCATCGCCGCCCAACCGGCCCTGGCACCCTACCGGCCCGAAGAGTGGAAGCCTGGCGTTCAGTTCCAGACCGACGAGGAACTGGCCCGCCTGGCCGGTGACATCGCCACCACCATCTTCCACCCCGTGGGCACCACCCGCATGGGCCGCGAGGGCGATCCCATGGCCGTGCTCGACAGCCAGTTGCGTGTGCGGGGCGTGGCTGGCCTGCATGTGGTGGATGGGGGCGCCATGCCCACCATCACCAGCGGCAACACCAACTCGCCGATCCTGATGATGGCTGAGAAGGTGGCGGCGCAGATCCATCAGGATCATGGGCGGGGCTGAGCTCAGCCAGCAAGAGCGCCTGTTCTGGCGCCGGGCTCATCAAGTGGACGGAAAGAACGCCGCCTCGATCTCTGCCGGCAGTGGCTGGCCCGTGAGCCAAGCCCGCTCCAGCACGTACCAGTAATGCCGGTAGCTGGCCCGGTCGTGCAGCACGCCGCGGTGTGAGGTAGGCGCCCAGTGGGCCGCCTGTGCGGCGCTCAATATCTCGACCGCATCGTCCACCTCGGCCACCACGGGCGCAAAGGCATCCACGATCACCGGGATCTGGTCCGGGTGGATGCTCCACATGCGCGTGTAGCCCAACTCGCGGCAAGCCTTCTCGGCGGCCTTGGCCAGCGCGTGGGCATCCTTGAACTCGGTGACCACGCAGTGTGAAGGCGTGATCCGCGCCGCGTGACAGGCTGCGGCGATCTCCAGCTTGGCGCGCAGCACCAGCGGGTGGCTGAACTGGCCGTGCACGCCCATGGCGGCCGCGCTGATGGCGCCCCGGTGCTCCGAGACGAAATCCATCAGCCCGAATGACAGCGACTCGAGGCCGGGCAGGGCGGCGATCTCGGCCACCTGCTGAAGGGCCCTGTGTGTCTCGATCAGGCCGTGCACCGGCAGCACGCGCCCCACGCCGTGCCGCAGCCGCGCCGCCTTGATGGTGTCGATGGCGCGGGCTGCCTCTTGCGCGTCACCCAGCTTGGGCACCATCACGTAGGCCAGACGCTGCCCGGCCAGCTTGACCAGCGTGTCGACCTCATCCTCGAAGCGGTCATGGCGCGGGTCATGCACGCGCACGCCGACCCGGTCGAAGGCGTTGGCCGAGCTGTTGACCAGTTCGGCCACCAGCAGGGCCTGCTCATGCTCGCCGCCTACCGGGGCGCCATCTTCAAGGTCCAGCGTCACGTCGAACACGGCGTGGCCGGCCTTGCCGCCCAGGTCGGCCTGCAGGGCCAGGCTCTTGCGCATGCGCGCTTCCACCCCGGCGTAGTGATCGCACACCGGCAGCACGGCGGCAGGCGGTTCGGCCCCGAACAGGGCCTGGCGAGGATGGATGGCTGTGAGGGTGGACATCGGGGCGCGGCGTCTGCAAGAGGCGGGTGGTGATGCGTTCTGGGGGCAGTATGCCAGCGCAGCTCTTCGCCGGCGCTACCATGTCCCGGCCGCTGACGCAGATCAACCCCCCACCTGCGCGCCGGAAATCCTACGGTTTCCGGAAAATGTGCCGATAGCGTGATGAGTCAGGGAGGCGGGTGCCCTGACATCCTTGCAGACAGGCTGGCCCGCGAACAACAACATTGCCGAGGTGACCTTGTCCATGAAACTCAATCAGCTCAAGCTGGGGGCCCGACTTGGGGTAGGCTTCGGCGCGGTGCTCGTGCTGGCGGCCCTGATCGCCGCGATCGGCTGGGAGCGTCTGGGGCACACCCTGGGCAATATCCAGGCCAACGGTCAGGCCCAGGAGCGCGCCCGTGAAGCTTTGCGCTGGGAAGGGCTCACGCTGCTGAACGTGAACCGCACGCTGGCCATCGCCGAATCCGGCGGCAACGACGACCTCGAAAAGCACTTCGCCCCTCTCATCAAGGCCACGTCCGCGGAGATCACCACCATCCAGAAGGGGTTGGAGTCCAGCGCAGCGTCGGGCGACGAAAAAGCCAAATTCGAAGAGATCGCCGCGCGGCGCAAGACCTACATCACCTCGCGCGATGCCATTTTCCAGCTGCTGGAGCTCGACGACCCAGGCGCCAAGGAGGCGTTGACCAGCCAGTTGATGCCCGCTGCCACGCGCTACATCACCGCCATCCACGATTACCAGGTGCACCAGCGCGAACTGGCCGACCGCAACACCGCCGACACCCAGACCACCGTAGGCCGTGCGCAGGCGCTGCTGGTGATGCTGGCCGTGCTGTGCCTGCTGGCTGGCGGCTTGTGCGCCTGGCTGATCTCCCGTTCCGTGACCGTACCCCTGCGCCGGGCCGCCGTCGCCACCCAGGCCATCGCCGCAGGCGACCTGTCGCGCAACCTGGATGCCGATGGGCGTGACGAAGTGGCCGAGGTGCTCCATGGCCTGGACAGCATGCAGCGCTCCTTGCGCGAGATCGTCACCGACGTGCGTGCCGCCACCGATTCGATCAAGACCGCCAGCAGCGAAGTGGCCGCTGGCAGCCAGGATCTGTCCGGCCGCACGGAGCAGGCCGCCTCCAGCCTGGAGGAGACGGCCTCGTCCATGGAGCAGATCTCGGGTGCGATACAGCACACCGCCGATGCTGCGCGCACGGCCAACCAACTCGCTGCTGGTGCTGCATCGGCCGCCACCCAGGGCGGCACCGTGGTCACCCAGGTCATGAGCACCATGGACCAGATCAGCGAGAGCTCGCGCAAGGTGGTCGACATCATTGGCGTGATCGACAGCATTGCGTTCCAGACCAACATCCTGGCGCTCAATGCTGCGGTGGAGGCAGCCCGCGCCGGCGAGCAGGGCAGGGGCTTCGCAGTCGTGGCGGCGGAGGTGCGCGCCCTGGCGCAGCGGGTGGCCGAGGCGGCTCGCGAGATCAAGACACTGATCGGCGCGTCCGTGGACAAGGTCGACACCGGCTCCAACCTGGTCAGGGACGCAGGCGCCTCGATGCAGACCATCGTCGATTCCGTGCAGCGCGTGGCCGGCATCATCGGCGAGATCACCACGGCTTCGTCCGAGCAGTCCAGCGGCATTGGTCAGGTCAACTCGGCCGTGAGTCAGCTCGACAACATGACACAGCAGAACGCCGCGCTGGTGGAGCAGTCGGCCGCCGCGGCCGAAAGCCTGAAGGACCAGGCCGATACCCTGGCCCGGGTGGTTTCGGTGTTCAAGCTGCCGGCCTGAGTACGGCGTCTGCACACGGCGCCTGCACGGTGCAGGCATGAAAAAAACCGGCGCCGCGTTGCCGTGGGGCCGGTTTTTTCTTTGACGCTGCCCGAAGCGCGGGCCTGACCCGCGCTCGTCAGCTCAAGGCATCACAGCAGGTGCTTGACGCCGTCCTGCTCGCCCTGCAGCTCGGCCAGGGTCTTGTTGATGCACTCTTGCGAGAAGGCATCGATTTCCAGGCCTTCGACGATCTTGTACTCGCCGTTCTCGGTGGTGACGGGGAAGCCGAACACGATGCCGGCGGGGATGCCGTATTCGCCGTTCGAAGGCACGCCCATGGTGACCCATTCGCCGTTGGAGCCCAGGGCCCAGTCACGGATGTGGTCGATGGCGGCGTTGGCGGCCGAGGCAGCCGACGACAGGCCGCGAGCGGCAATGATGGCGGCGCCACGCTTGCCCACGGTGGGCAGGAAGGTGTCGGCGTTCCAGACTTGATCGTTGATCATGTCCTTGATCGACTTGCCGTTGGTGGTGGCGAAGCGGTAGTCGGCGTACATGGTGGGCGAGTGGTTGCCCCACACGGTCAGCTTCTTGATGTCGCCAACCTTGGTGCCGGTCTTGGCAGCCAGTTGCGAAGCGGCGCGGTTGTGGTCCAGGCGCAGCATGGCGGTGAAGTTCTTGGCCGGCAGGTCCGGGGCCGACTTCATGGCGATGTAGGCGTTGGTGTTGGCGGGGTTGCCCACGACCAGCACCTTCACGTTGCGCGAAGCGACGGCGTTCAGGGCCTTACCCTGGGCCGTGAAGATCTGGGCGTTGGCGGCCAGCAGGTCAGCGCGCTCCATGCCGGGGCCGCGGGGACGTGCACCCACCAGCAGGGCGTAGTCGGTGTCCTTGAAGGCCTGCAGGGGGTCGGAGTGGGCTTCGATGCCGGCCAGCAGCGGGAAAGCGCAATCTTCCAGCTCCATGATCACGCCCTTCAGCGCGTTCTGGGCCTTCTCGTCGGGGATCTCCAGCAGTTGCAGGATGACGGGCTGGTCCTTGCCCAGCATTTCGCCCGAGGCGATGCGGAACAGGAGGGCGTAGCCGATTTGGCCAGCGGCGCCGGTGACGGCGACGCGAACGGGTGCTTTGCTCATGGGCAACTCCGGAGATTGGTGAGGTGAAGGGTTAGCGACAACCCTCAAGTGTAGCGCGCCGCAAGGCCTGGCGACAGCCCATTGGGGCATTCTTCTTATGTCTTATATAAGACATCTTTCAGATTTCGTCTGGACTGCGGCGGGGGTTTGTGGTGCAATGCAGCCCGCACCTACCCGGTGCGCCTGCGGGCCTGTCACAAGCTGTCCCGACGCCCTTTGATACATCGCGTATCGCCGCCGTTATACCCCGACCCCGGACAGCCCGCCAGTGTCTTCAACCCCTCAAGCCTCCTCCGTCGTGGAAGCATCGCCGCCCCCCGCTGGCGAAGGGGATCAGATCACCATCGCCGGCCCCTCCTTCAGCCCCCTGTACCAGCAGATCAAGTCCTTGATCGTGCGCAGCCTGCAGGCGGGTGAATGGCGCCCGGGCGAAGCGATCCCCAGCGAAATGGAGCTGGCTGCCCGCTTCAAGGTCAGCCAGGGCACGGTGCGCAAGGCCATCGACGAACTGGCGCAGGAGAACCTGCTGGTTCGCCGCCAGGGCAAGGGCACCTTCGTGGCCACGCATGCCGAAGAGAAGGTGCAGTGGCGCTTCCTGCGTCTTACGCCAGACAAGCCAGATCCCAACGGCGCGGTCAAGCGCGAAATGCTTGATTGCCGTCGCCTGCGCGCGCCCGCCGACATCGCCCGCCCGCTGGGCTTGAAGGCCGGCGACATGGTCTTCGAGGTGCGCCGTGTGCTTCATTTCTCCGGCCAGCCCGTCGTGCTCGACGACATCTGGCTGCCCGGACACCTGTACAAGGGCCTCACGGCCGAACGCATGAGCGAATACAAGGGCCCGATGTACGGGTTCTTCGAGACGGAATTCGGCGTCCGCATGATCCGGGCCGAAGAGAAGTTGCGGGCAGTGGCGGCCGACCCGGCTGTCGCCAGCCTGCTGCGTGTCGAGGTGGGGCATCCCCTGCTGAGCGTCGAGCGCCTGGCGCGCACCTACGACGACCAGCCGGTGGAACTGCGCCGCGGCCTGTACCGAACGGAGGCGCACCACTACCGCAACGAGCTGAACTGAAAACCCACTCGTTCCTTGCCTTTCCCCGCGCCAACAGGGCACGTGTCACGCGATGACGCAAACCTGACCAGGTGCCTTGCGCAAGGGATTGCCCTAAAATTCATGTTTCTGTAACCGTTCCACGACGCTCGTAGAGCCCATCAAAAATGGCTGACAACGCGAAATCTCCCCGCCCCGTCTACCGGAACATCCACGTCACTGACATCGTCAGTTACCGCCTGCCGCCGGCCGGGATCGTCTCGATCCTGCACCGTGTCAGCGGCGTTGTGATGTTCGTCCTGCTGCCCTTCGTCATCTGGATGTTCGACACCAGCGTGACCTCCGAAATCAGCTATGACCAGTTCACGTCGTTGTTCGTGGCGGGTTGCGGTGTCATTCCGGGCTGGTTCTTCAAGCTGGTCGCCCTGGGCCTGATCTGGGCCTACCTGCACCACTTCTGCGCGGGTGTCCGTCACCTGGCCATGGATTTCAACCACGACGCCGTGACCAAGGAATCCGGTCGCACCACCGCCTTGGCCGTGCTGGCCATCAGCGTGGCCCTGACGCTGGTTCTGGGCGCCAAGCTGTTCGGCCTGTTCTGATCCCCACCGCAGGAAACGTCCCCATGTCTCAAAACTACGGTACCAAGCGCATCGTCACCGGTGCGCACTATGGCCTGCGTGACTGGATCGCCCAGCGCGCCACCGCCATCATCATGGCCCTGTTCACCATCGTGCTGCTGCTGCAGGTCGTCATCGGCGAGCCCGTCAGCTACTACAAGTGGGCTGCCATCTTCTCCCAGCAATGGATGAAGTTCCTGACCTTCGTGGTCATCATCGCCATCCTCTACCACGTGTGGGTGGGCGTCCGTGACATCTTCATGGACTACATCAAGCCGGTCGGCATCCGCCTGGGCCTGCAAGTGTTCAGCATCGTGTGGCTCGTGGGCTGCGCCGGCTGGTCCATCCAAGTGCTCTGGAGGCTGTAAAAAATGTCCGCTATCGTGACCTCTCTCCCCACCCGCAAGTTCGACGTCGTGATCGTCGGCGCTGGCGGCTCCGGCATGCGCGCGTCGCTGCAACTGTCCCTGGCCGGCCTGAACGTGGCCGTGCTGTCCAAGGTCTTCCCGACCCGCTCGCACACCGTGGCGGCGCAGGGCGGCATCGGTGCCTCGCTGGGCAACATGTCCGAAGACAACTGGCACTACCACTTCTACGACACCATCAAGGGCTCCGACTGGCTGGGTGACCAGGACGCCATCGAGTTCATGTGCCGTGAAGCGCCCAAGGTCGTGTACGAGCTCGAGCACTTCGGCATGCCCTTCGACCGCAACGCCGACGGCACCATCTACCAGCGCCCCTTCGGCGGCCACACCGCCAACTACGGCGAGAAGCCCGTGCAGCGCGCCTGCGCCGCGGCCGACCGTACCGGCCACGCCCTGCTTCACACGCTGTATCAGCAGAACGTCAAGGCCCGCACGCAGTTCTTCGTCGAGTGGATGGCGCTGGACATCATCCGCGACGCCGATGGCGATGCCGTGGGCGTGACCGCGCTCGAGATGGAAACCGGCGACGTGCACATCCTGCACGCCAAGACCGTGCTGTTCGCCACCGGTGGCGCCGGCCGCATCTACCAGGCCTCCACCAACGCCTTCATCAACACGGGCGACGGCCTGGGCATGGCGGCTCGCGCCGGCATCCCGCTGGAAGACATGGAGTTCTGGCAGTTCCACCCCACCGGCGTGGCCGGTGCGGGCGTGCTGTTGACTGAAGGCTGCCGTGGCGAAGGCGCGATCCTGCGCAACAGCAATGGCGAGCGCTTCATGGAGCGTTACGCGCCCACCCTGAAGGATCTGGCCCCGCGCGACTTCGTGTCCCGCTCGATGGATCAGGAAATCAAGGAAGGCCGTGGCTGTGGTCCCAACAAGGACTACGTGGTTCTGGACATGACCCACCTGGGCGCCGAGACCATCCACAAGCGCCTGCCTTCGGTGTTCGAGATCGGCCACAACTTCGCCAACGTCGACATCACCAAGGAGCCGATCCCGGTCGTGCCTACCATCCACTACCAGATGGGCGGCATTCCGACGAACGTCTACGGCCAGGTGGTCGTGCCGGCCAACGGCAAGCACAACGAGATCATCAACGGCCTGTACGCCGTGGGCGAGTGCTCCTGCGTGTCGGTGCATGGCGCCAACCGCCTGGGCACCAACTCGCTGCTCGATTTGGTGGTGTTCGGCCGCGCGGCCGGCAACCACATCGTCGAGACCAACCTCAAGACCAAGTCGCACAAGCCTCTGCCCAAGGACGCCGCCGATTACACCCTGTCGCGCCTGTCCCGTCTCGATGGTGCCAAGAACGGCGAGTATTCGCAGGACGTGGCCAACGAGATCCGTGCCACGATGCAGGCCCATGCCGGCGTGTTCCGCACGCAAAAGAGCATGGACGAGGGCGTCAAGAAGATCGCCCAGGTGCGTGAGCGCGTGAAGGGCATCGGCCTGAAGGACAACTCGAAGGTGTTCAACACCGCCCGCATCGAGGCCCTGGAAGTCGAGAACCTGATCGAAGCCGCCCAGGCCACGATGGTCGCCGCCGCGGCCCGTCCGGAAAGCCGTGGCGCCCACGCCCACGACGACTTCCCGAACCGCGACGACGAGAACTGGATGAAGCACTCGCTGTGGTACTCCGAAGGCAGCCGCCTTGACTACAAGCCGGTCAACCTGCAGCCCCTGACGGTGGAATCCGTTCCCCCGAAGGTCCGTACGTTCTGACCGCCAGCGACACCAGGAATTAGGAATCATCATGAAGCGCACATTCCAGATCTACCGCTACGACCCGGACAAGGATGCCAAGCCCTACATGCAGACCCTCGAGATCGAACTCGACGGTCACGAGCGCATGCTGCTGGACGCCCTGGTCAAGCTCAAGGCCGTGGATCCCACCCTGTCGTTCCGCCGCTCCTGCCGTGAAGGCGTCTGCGGTTCGGACGCCATGAACATCAACGGCAAGAACGGTCTGGCCTGCCTGACCAACATGCGCACGCTGCCCGGCGTGATCGTGCTCAAGCCGCTGCCCGGCCTGCCCGTCGTCCGCGACCTGATCGTGGACATGACGCAGTTCTTCAAGCAGTACAACTCCATCAAGCCTTACCTCATCAACGACACGCCGCCGCCCGAGAAGGAGCGTCTGCAGTCGCCCGAGGAGCGTGAAGAACTCGATGGCCTGTACGAGTGCATCCTGTGTGCCAGCTGCTCGACCAGCTGCCCCAGCTTCTGGTGGAACCCCGACAAGTTCGTGGGCCCCGCCGGCCTGCTCCAGGCCTACCGCTTCATCGCCGACAGCCGCGACGAAGGCACGGCCGAGCGCCTGGACAACCTCGAAGACCCGTACCGCCTGTTCCGCTGCCACACGATCATGAACTGCGTGGACGTGTGTCCCAAGGGTCTGAACCCCACCAAGGCCATCGGCAAGATCAAGGAACTGATGGTGCGCCGCGCCGTCTGACCTCGTGCTTGCGATGACCGAACAGCGCCAATTCCTGCCCGAAGCCGACGCCAGCACCCCGGCCGCGCCTGACGCGGATCTGCTGCGGCGGCTGCGATGGCGCTGCCGCCGTGGGCTGCTCGAGAACGACATCTTCATTGACAGGTTCTTCGAGCGCCATGGCGACCACCTGACCACGCCGCTGGTCCAGGGCTTGCTTCAACTGATGGACCTGTCTGACAATGACCTGCTTGATCTGCTTCTGGTCCGCAAGGAACCGCAGGGCGATCTGGCCAGCGCCGAAGTCGTACAGGTGTTATCGCTGATGCGGGTGCCCAAAGCGTAGTCAGGGTGTTTTGTACCCCCCGAGTCGAAGGACAAGCGGGGAGTGTGCAAGACCCATAATGCCGACCAAGGTTTATACCTAGTCACCGATAATCGTCTTCACAAGACCGACCCCTAGTAGGAGTGCTCATGACCCCGTCCGACGTGAAAGCCACCCTGTCGTTCTCCGACGGCAGCCCCAACATGGAACTGCCCATTTACAAGGGCTCCATCGGCCCGGATGTGATCGACATCCGCAAGCTGTACGGTCAGACCGGCAAGTTCACCTACGACCCCGGCTTCCTGTCCACCGCCTCCTGCAACTCGACCATCACCTACATCGATGGCGACAAGGGCGAACTGCTGTACCGCGGCTACCCCATCGAGCAGCTGGCCACCAACTGCGACTTCCTGGAAACCTGCTACCTGCTGCTGAACGGCGAACTGCCCAACGCCGGCGAGAAGGAAGACTTCGTCAAGAGCGTGACCAACCACACGATGGTCAACGAGCAGATGCAGTTCTTCCTGCGTGGTTTCCGCCGCGATGCCCACCCGATGGCCGTCATGACTGGCCTGGTGGGCGCCCTGTCGGCCTTCTATCACGACAGCACCGACATCAACAACCCCGAGCACCGCAAGATCGCCGCGATCCGCCTGATCGCCAAGATGCCGACGCTCGTGGCCATGGCCTACAAGTACACCATCGGCCAGCCCTACATCTATCCGAAGAATGACCTCTCGTACACCGAGAACTTCATGCGGATGATGTTCGCCACGCCGTGCGAAGAGTACAAGCCCAATGACGTGCTGGTGCGCGCCATGGACCGTATCTTCATCCTGCACGCCGACCACGAGCAGAATGCTTCGACCTCCACGGTCCGTCTGTGCGGTTCGTCCGGCACCAACCCGTTCGCGGCCATCGCCGCTGGCGTGGCCTGCCTGTGGGGCCCGGCTCACGGTGGCGCCAACGAGGCTGCCCTGAACATGCTGACCGACATCCAGAAGAACGGCGGCGTGGAAAAGATCGGCGAGTTCATCGCCCAGGTCAAGGACAAGAACTCCGGTGTGAAGCTGATGGGCTTCGGTCACCGCGTGTACAAGAACTACGACCCGCGCGCCAAGCTGATGCGCGAGACCTGCCACGAAGTGCTGAACGAGCTGGGTCTGCAGAACGACCCGATGTTCAAGCTGGCCATGGCCCTGGAAAAGATCGCCCTGGAAGACGAATACTTCGTGTCGCGCAAGCTGTACCCGAACGTGGACTTCTACTCCGGCATCGTGCAGCGCGCCATCGGCATCCCTGTGCCGCTGTTCACGGCCATCTTCGCGCTGGCCCGTACCGTGGGCTGGATCGCCCAGCTGAACGAGATGATCGGTGACCCCGAGTACAAGATCGGCCGTCCCCGTCAGTTGTTCGTTGGCGCTGAGAAGCGCGACGTCAAGCCCATCGGCCAACGCTGATCGGCTGGCACCACCAGCGCTTCGGCGGTGGTGGTTCGCTTTTGAAAACCCCGGCTTTCAGGCCGGGGTTTTTGCTTTTTGGGGCTGCGTGCCTGTTCTCTGCGTGCAGAGGTGAGGGCGCTTTGTCGGGGCAGCGCAGGGCGCGGGATGTGGGGGTGGCCGGCAGGGCTTCTTTGTTGTCGGTCACGCCTTAGGCGTGACTGCCCTGTGCTGCTCGCGGCGAGGTGGGGCCGCAGAACTCGCTACGCGGCTTCGCCGCTGCGCTCAAACAACTGCGGCCAGTCAGTTCACGAAGCGCGCTGCGCGCGCCCACTTCGCCGCTGCGCTGCTCGGCGCCAACAAGGCGCCCCACCAGCCACCCCCACATCCCTGTTTCGCCCCGCTGGTGGCATGCGAGCAGGTGGTGACGTGCAAAGGGTGGCTAAAGGACGCAGGGCAAGGCGCGCACGTCTCGATGCCCCTGCTGGACTCAATCATCAAGGCAACGGCATGTTGGTGAACTGCGAGTTACGCGCCGGCCCGCCAAAGTCAAAGGACAGCATCCTGTGCATGCGGCGAGCGGGGCATCAAAGGGCTGAGCCGCCATCCGGCCGGGCGCCTTGTTGGCGCCGAGCAGCGCAGCGGCGAGGTGGGCATGTGCGCAGCGCATGCTTCGTCCATCTGACTTGCAGACCATGTTTGAACGGAGCGCCCGCAGGGGGCGCAGTGAGTTGGGCTGCACCACCTCGCCGTGAGCAGCGCAGGGCAGTCCCGCTGAAGGCGGGACCGCCAACATTGAAGCCCGGCCGGATGGCGGCTCAGACCCCGCCCCGCGCTGTAATCGAAGCGCCAGGCCCCCGCACGCCAGGAGGCATCCAACCCGGAAACAAAGGCAAAACGCAATCCAGAGCATCTCCTGAACGTGAAATAACCCGCAGCCTGAATATCGAGAAAATCAAAGACAAGGGTATTGCCAACCCCTCCTCAGCCTATTACTGACTGTAACCCCGAGACCCCGGGGGCATAACCCTCGCGCGCCCGGGGCCAATGTCTTAAAATCGACGCCTCCCCGCTGTATGCGCTCACCCACGCCCGATACCAGCCCGCCAAGGGCACTTGCCACCATGGGACGCACCCTCTACGACAAGCTCTGGGACGAACACGTCGTCCACACCGAAGATGACGGCACCGCCGTGCTCTACATCGACCGCCAGCTGCTGCATGAAGTGACCAGCCCGCAGGCCTTCGAGGGCCTGGACATCGCCGGCCGCAAGTTCTGGCGCCTGTCGGCCAACCTGGCCGTGAGCGACCACAACGTGCCCACGACCGACCGCCGCGACGGCATCAAGGACCCGGTCTCCAAGCTGCAGGTCGACACGCTCGACACCAACTGCGACCGCTTCGGCATCACGCAGTTCAAGATGAGCGACAAGCGCCAGGGCATCGT
>DDJC01000083.1:8822-9016 GCA_002339015.1 Burkholderiales bacterium UBA1834 | reverse complement strand
GGCATCGGCACCTCCGAGGTCGAGCACGTCATGGCCACGCAGACGCTGCTGGCCAAGAAGGCCAAGAACATGCTGATCAAGGTAGAAGGCACCCTGGGCAAGGGCTGCAGCGCGAAAGACATCGTGCTGGCCATCATCGCCAGGATCGGCACCGCGGGTGGCACGGGCTACACCATCGAGTTCGCCGGCAGCGC
>DDJC01000083.1:0-8803 GCA_002339015.1 Burkholderiales bacterium UBA1834 | reverse complement strand
GGCCGCATGACGGTCTGCAACATGGCCATCGAAGGCGGCGCCCGCGCAGGCCTCGTGGCCGTGGACGACACCACCATCAATTACGTCAAAGGCCGTCCCTTCACGCCCTCGGGCGTCGAATGGGACCAGGCCGTGGCCTACTGGCGCACGCTCCACTCGGATCCCGACGCCCACTGGGATGCCGTGGTCGAGCTGGACGCGACCCAGATCGAGCCGCAGGTCAGCTGGGGCACCTCGCCCGAGATGGTCATCGGCGTGAACGACCGCGTGCCGGATCCTGACAAGGAAAAAGACCCGGTCAAGCGCTCGGCCATGGAACGCGCGCTGACCTACATGGCGCTCGAGCCCAACAAGGCCATGAGCGACATCCGCATCGACAAGGTCTTCATCGGTTCATGCACCAACTCCCGCATCGAGGACATGCGCGAGGCCGCCGCCGTGGTCAAGCGCATCGGTGGCAAGGTGGCTTCCAATGTCAAGCTGGCCCTGGTCGTGCCGGGCTCGGGCCTGGTCAAGGAGCAGGCCGAGCGCGAAGGGCTCGATGCCGTGTTCAAGGCAGCTGGCTTCGAATGGCGTGAACCGGGTTGCTCCATGTGCCTGGCCATGAACGCCGACCGGCTGGATCCGGGCGAGCGCTGCGCCTCCACCAGCAACCGCAACTTCGAAGGCCGTCAGGGCGCCGGTGGCCGCACCCATCTGGTCAGCCCGGCGATGGCCGCGGCTGCCGCGATGGAAGGCCACTTCGTCGACGTCCGCCGCATCGCCTGATGCACCTTCCTTGACCCTGGAGTACCCCTTCATGTTGAAGCGCTTCGTTTCCCTGATCGCCGCCGTGGCCTTGATGGCGCTGGCGGGTTGCAACACTGTGCACGGTCTGGGTCAGGACATCCAACGCGCAGGCGGCGCCATTTCCGGCGCCGCCAAGTAACAGCAAGCATTCGCAAGGCATTGCCACCATGCAAGCATTTCGCATTCACAAGGGGCTTGTGGCCCCGATGGACCGGGAAAACGTCGACACCGACGCCATCATCCCGAAGCAGTACCTGAAGTCGATCAAGCGCACGGGCTTCGGCCCCAACCTGTTCGATGAATGGCGCTACCTTGATGTCGGTGAGCCCGGCCAGGATCCGGCCACGCGCAAGCCCAACCCGGATTTCGTGCTGAACCAGCCGCGCTACGCGGGTGCGTCGATCCTGATCGCGCGCAAGAACTTCGGTTGCGGCTCCAGCCGTGAGCACGCGCCCTGGGCGCTCGACCAGTACGGTTTTCGCGCCATCATCGCGCCCAGCTTCGCCGACATCTTCTTCAACAACAGCTTCAAGAACGGATTGCTGCCGATCGTGCTGAGCGAGCTGCAGGTGGACAACCTGTTCAACGAGGTGTTCGCCTTCCCGGGCTACGAGCTCACCATCGACCTGGAAAAGCAGGTCGTGGTCAAGCCCGATGGCGGCGAACTCGCCTTCGACGTGCAGCCCTTCCGCAAGTTCTGTCTGCTCAACGGCTTCGACGACATCGGCCTGACCCTGCGCCATGCCGACAAGATCAAGGCCTTCGAGGCCGAACGCCTGGCCCAGAAGCCCTGGCTGAACCACCGCATCGTTTAAATCAACCCGCTGAGATTCCCATGGTCATGAAGATTGCAGTGCTGCCGGGCGACGGCATCGGCCCCGAGATCGTCACCGAGGCTGTCAAGGTCCTGAAGGTGCTGGACCTGCCGTTCGAGCTCGAAGAAGCCAAGGTCGGCGGTGCCGCCTACGACGCCCATGGTCACCCGCTGCCCGAGCACACCCTGAAGCTGGCCATGGACGCCGATGCCGTGCTGTTCGGCTCGGTGGGCGACTGGAAGTACGACAAGCTCGACCGGCCGCTGCGCCCCGAGCAGGCCATCCTGGGCCTGCGCAAGAACATGGGCCTGTTCGCCAACTTCCGTCCGGCCATCTGCTACCCGCAGCTCACGCATGCCTCCAGCCTCAAGCCCGAGCTGGTGGCTGGCCTGGACATCCTCATCATCCGCGAGCTGACGGGCGACATCTACTTCGGCCAGCCGCGCGGCCGCCGCGAGGCCCCCGATGGCGAGTTCAAGGGCGCTCCTGAAGCCTTCGACACGATGCGCTACAGCAAGCCCGAAATCGAGCGCATCGCGCATGTGGCCTTCCAGGCCGCCCGCAAGCGTAACAAGCGCGTCACCAGCGTCGACAAGGCCAATGTGCTGGAGACCTTCCAGTTCTGGAAGGATGTGGTCACCGAGGTGCACGCCCAGTACCCTGACATCGAGCTGGACCACATGTACGTGGACAACGCCGCGATGCAGCTGGTCAAGGCGCCCAAGCGCTTCGACGTGGTCGTGACGGGCAACATGTTCGGCGACATCCTGTCCGATGAAGCTTCGATGCTGACGGGCTCCATCGGCATGCTGCCCTCGGCCTCGCTGAACGCCAAGGGCCAGGGCCTGTACGAGCCCAGCCACGGCTCGGCGCCTGACATCGCTGGCAAGGGCGTGGCCAACCCGCTGGCCACGATCCTGAGCGCCGCGATGATGCTGCGCTTCAGCCTGAACCAGGAAGAGGCCGCCGCCCGCATCGAGCGTGCCGTGCAAGCCGTGCTGGAGCAGGGTCTGCGCACCGCCGACATCTACAGCGAAGGCACGCAGAAGGTCGGCACCGCCCAGATGGGCGAAGCCGTGGTGGCCGCGCTCAAGGCGCAGTGACCCCGCGAGAACTCAATACCCTCTGAGGCGAAGTTAAAAGGATTTCATCATGGCGACGAAACTGGTTGGATTGGTAGGTTGGCGCGGCATGGTCGGCTCGGTGCTCATGGACCGCATGCAGGCCGAGGGCGATTTCGCCCTGATCGAGCCGCTGTTCTTCAGCACGAGCAACGCGGGCGGCAAGGCCCCGGCGCAGGCGAAGAACGAGACCACGCTCAAGGATGCGTTCGACATCAACGAACTCAAGCGCTGCGACATCATCATCACGGCTCAGGGCGGCGACTACACCACCGAGGTGTTCCCCAAGCTGCGCGCTGCTGGCTGGAACGGCCACTGGATCGATGCCGCGTCCACCCTGCGCATGAAGGACGACGCCGTCATCATCCTGGACCCGGTCAACATGCCGGTGATCAAGAACGCGCTGTCCGACGGCGGCAAGAACTGGGTCGGCGGCAACTGCACCGTCAGCTGCATGCTGATGGGTGTGGGCGCGCTGTACAAGGCCGGTCTGGTCGAGTGGATGTCCACGCAGACCTACCAGGCCGCATCGGGCGGCGGTGCCCAGCACATGCGCGAGCTGCTCACGCAGTACGGCACGCTCAACGCTGAGGTCAAGGCCCTGCTCGATGATCCCAAGAGCGCCATCCTCGAGATCGACCGCAAGATCATCGACAAGCAGCGCTCGCTCACCGCCACCGAAACCGCCAACTTCGGCGTGCCCCTGGGTGGCTCGCTGATTCCCTGGATCGACAAGGATCTGGGCAACGGCCAGTCCAAGGAAGAGTGGAAGGGGATGGCCGAGACCAACAAGATCCTCGGCCTGGGCGAAGGTTTCGGCTCGGCCCCGATCCCGGTCGATGGCTTCTGCATCCGCATCGGTGCCATGCGCTGCCACAGCCAGGCCCTGACCTTCAAGCTCAAGAAGGACGTGCCCGTGGCGGACATCGAAGCCATGATCGCTGCCGACAACCCCTGGGCCAAGGTCGTGCCCAACACGCGTGAAGCCTCCATCACGGATCTGACCCCCGTGGCCGTGACCGGCACGCTGACGATCCCCGTGGGCCGCATCCGCAAGCTGGCCATGGGCCCCGAGTACGTTGGCGCGTTCACCATCGGCGACCAGCTGCTGTGGGGCGCTGCCGAACCGCTGCGCCGCATGCTGCGCATCCTGCTGGATGCGTGACCCTGAGCGCTGAAACAAGTTGTGACGACGCCATGTTGCCGTGCGGCGACAATCGGCGCCGTCCGGCAACACCAGGGTAGGGATAAGCCAGTGTTTCACGCAGATCAGTATTTGCGTGAGCTTGTTTCCCTATCCTCTTGATGCTATTGTGATTTCTTCTATCGTTCAGTATCGGGGCACTCTGCGGATCCTGGGCTGAAACGACTCGGGGGACGCTTTGAAAGATCGATCGTTGACAGTGGGGCATCTGCTCCAGCCTTCTGTTTCGCCCTTCACCGTGAAAAAGGTCGCACTCGCAGCGGCCTTTTCTGCGTTGTCACTGGCGCCATTGGCGTCCTGGGCCCTGGGCCTGGGCCGCCTGAACGTGCAGTCGGCGCTGGGTGAGCCCTTGCGGGCTGAAATTGAAATCACCAGCATCACGAACGAGGAAGCCGCCTCCTTGCAGGCCCGCGTGGCCAGTGCCGAAACCTACCGTGCTGCCGGCGTTGATTACAACGCCGTGCTGGCCGCCACCACGATCACCCTGCAAAAGCGCGCCGATGGCCGCTCGGTGTTGCGTCTGAGCAGCGACCGCACGGTGTCCGAGCCCTTTGTCGATGCCATCCTGGACCTGGCCTGGTCGTCCGGCCGCCTGGTGCGTGAGTACACGCTGCTGTTCGATCCGGCCGCGCCCCGTGCCGCCGTGCCCCCACCCTTGACCGCCCCGGTGATGGATGCGCCTGCCGCGCCGGCACCTACACCGGCACCGGCCCCGGTCCGGGCTGCCGTGCCTGTGCCCGCGCCCTCAGCTGCCGCGGTGGCCGAGCCCGCCACGCGCCCTGCGCCCGCGCCTCGCCCAACGCGTCCTTCCGCGTCGGCTGCGTCAGCGTCAGCGTCAGCGTCAGCGCCAGCCTCCGCCCCGGTGCGTGCCCAGGCGCCTGCACCGCGTCCTCCCGCAGCCCCTGTGCCTGCTCCGGCACCTGTCGAGGCTGCAGCGACGCCTGCGCCCCGCGATTCGGATGCGCAGAGCGTCAAGGTGCGCAGCGGCGACACGCTGTCCAAGATCGCCGAGAAGAACCTGCCCGCCGGCGTGTCGCTCGATCAGATGATCGTGGGCCTGTACCGCGGCAACCCGCACGCCTTCCAGGGCAACAACATGAACCGGCTGAAGTCGGGCGTGGTGCTCAACGTGCCCGATGCCGACAAGGCCACCTCGATCTCGCAGCCCGAGGCACGCCAGATCATCACGGCGCAGAGCGCTGACTTCGCAGCCTACCGCCAGCGCCTGGCTGCAGGCGTGACCGAATCGGTGGCCAGCACCCGTGAACGCCAGGCTTCCGGCAAGATCGAGGCGGAGGTGCAGGACCGCAAGCAGGCGGCAACACCCGCACCCGACAAGCTCACCCTGAGCAAGGGCGGGGCAACCGCCGGGCAGGCCGCCGAGGATCGCCTGGCCAAGGCCCGCGCCGAGAAGGATGCCAACACCCGGGTGGCAGAACTCTCGCGCAACCTCGACGAGCTGCGCAAGCTCAAGGAGCAATCCAACCAGCAGAAGCCGGCCGCTGCACCCGCGCCCGCGCCAGCGCCGGCTCCTGCACCCGCACCGGTCCCTGCGCCTAAGCCGGCCCCGGCCCCGGCACCTGTGCCCGCACCGGCACCTGTGCCCGCACCGGCGCCTGTTGCCGCACCGGCCTCCATGCCCAGCCCTGCAGCCTCGGTGCCTGCCAGCGCGCCGGTGGCCGCCGAGCCTGCATCCGATGTGGCTTCGGGCTCCGCCACGCAGGTGGCCGATGCCGCGTCGGAAGCCGCATCCGTGGCAGAGCCCGCGTCGGTGGCTGCGCCCACGCTGCCCAAGCCTGTGCAGATTCCAGTTCCCGAGGCCGAGCCTTCGTCGCCCAGCCTGTTCGAATCGATCGATCCGTTGCTTCTGGCTGGTGCCGGCGCAGGTATCGCGCTGATTGCTGGTCTGGGTCTGTACGCGCGCTCGCGCCGCAAGTCCGACAGCGCCGAAACCTCCTTCCTGGAAAGCCGCCTGCAGCCCGATTCGTTCTTCGGCGCCAGCGGCGGCCAGCGCGTCGACACGCGTGACGCCACAGGCGGCCCCTCGTCCATGAGCTATTCGCTCAGCCAGCTCGACGCGATCGGCGATGTCGATCCCGTGGCCGAGGCCGATGTGTACCTGGCTTATGGCCGTGACCTGCAGGCCGAGGAAATCCTCAAGGAAGCGCTTCGCAGCAACCCCGACCGCCTGGCGATCCGCACCAAGCTGCTTGAGGTTTATGCCAAGCGCCGCGACACCAAGGGCTTCGAGCAGCTGGCTGGCCAGCTGTTCACGCTCACCGGTGGTGTGGGCGATGACTGGCTGCACGCCCAGGAACTGGGTCTGAGCATCGACCCCGAGAACCCGCTGTACCAGCCGGGGGGGCAACCGTCGGCCCAGATGCCGCAGGAGCCGGTGTACCAGGAGCCCCTGGGCGCCAGCACGGTGCCGCTGTCGGAGATGCCGCCGCTGCACGAGCCGGCACCTGCCCCGCAGGCACCTCAGCCGGTCTACACCAAGGACGACGATGACCTGGGCATCGACCTGGACATCTCGGCCCCCGCGCCCCTGTCCGACGAGCCGCCCTCGCTGGATGATGTTCCTCCGCTGACCGGTGCCTACCAGGCTCAGCCTTCCGTGGCACCGCCGGCCCCCGCGGCCGATGACCTGTCGCTGGACTTCGATCTGCCGCTGGATGCAGGCACGCCGGCAGCCCCGGCCCCTGCACCTGTGCAGGCCGCCGCCCCCAGCCCGGCGCCCACCGCACCGATGGACTTTGACCTGTCGGGCATCAGCCTGGATCTGGGTGAGCCTGCGCCGGCAGACCCTACTGCAGGTGGCTCGGTGGTCGAGGATCTGGCGGACAACCCGCTGGCCCGCAAGCTGGAGTTGGCCGAAGAGTTCCGCCACATCGGTGATGTGGATGGCGCCCGTGAGCTGCTTCAGGAAGTGGTGGCCCAGGCCGATGGTGCCTTGCGTGCCAAGGCCCAGGCCATGCTCGACAGCCTGGGATGAGCGTGAGGCCGTGATCCATGAGTGAAGGGCAGGGGGCTATGGCCCCTCCCGCCACGAGGGCGACCCGACGGGTCGCCCTTGGCGTTTCTTACCGGGGCTCGGCCTACCATGGCTGGCAAAGCCAGGCTGCTGGCGTGCCCACCGTGCAAGAGGCCTTGGAGGCGGCCCTGTCGGCCTTCGCCACCGTGCCGATCTCCGTGGTCTGTGCGGGGCGCACGGACGCCGGGGTGCATGGCATCAACCAGGTCGTGCACCTGGACACCGATCTGCAGCGCGAGCCCTTTTCATGGGTGCGGGGCACCAACAGCTTCCTGCCGCCGGACATCGCCGTGCAATGGGCCATGGAAGTGCCGCCTGATTTCCATGCGCGCAACAGCGCCCGCGGGCGGCGCTATGCCTTCATCGTGCTGGAGGCACCTGTGCGCCCTGCGCTTGAGGTGGGGCAGGTGAGCTGGGTGTTCCGGCCGCTGGACTTGGCGGCCATGCAGGCCGCTGCCGCCTGCCTGATCGGTGAGCATGACTTCAGCAGCTTTCGGGCTGCGCAGTGCCAGTCGCCCACGCCGGTCAAGCTGCTGCGCGAGATCCGCATCACCCGTTGCGCCGCGCCCGCCTTGCCGGTTGGTGTGGGCTCACCGGATGCCGGGCAGGTGCCGCGCCTGCCGGTGGGCTCGGCGGCGCCGCGCCAGGCCCCTTTTGCTGCCAACGTCTACTGGCGTTTTGATTTCGAAGGGCAGGCTTTCCTGCACCACATGATCCGCAACATCATGGGCTGTCTGATCGCGGTCGGCAGCGGCACTCAGCCGCCCGAATGGATGCAGGCGGTGCTCGACGCGCGCGACCGGGATGCTGCAGCGCCGACATTCTCCCCGGATGGACTGTATTTTTTGGGGCCGCGTTACGACGACAAATGGGGCTTGCCCAATGTGACGCCGGCCCTGGCTTGGCTGCCCCGCTGAGCGCCTGGCTGTACTGGTCACCCCGGTACGCGGATCACGGCGTCAACTGCGCCGTCGAACGATTGTTTCAAACGCGCCAGGCTCAATACCCCTCGACCTTGAGCGCGCCGCTATCCCGACACAGTCGTTTTTGAGACAATCAGGCCTTCCCAGCTTCGGGCCAGACGATCACGCTGGCCTTGCGTTCCCGGATGCCTCTTCCCGTTGACCACCGCACCCGCATCAAGATCTGCGGTCTTACCCGCGAATCTGATGTGGAGGCCGCTGCCCAGGCCGGTGCCGATGCCGTGGGCTTCGTGCTGTACCCCAAAAGCCCCCGGTATGTCAGCCCTGCCCGTGCCGCCGAACTGGCGCGCCTGCTGCCTCCATTCATCACGCCGGTGATTTTGCTGGTCAATGCCGATGATTCGCTGCTGAAGCAGGCTGTTGAGGCTGTTCCGCACGCGCTGCTGCAATTTCATGGCGATGAACTTCCATCCGATTGCGATCGGGCAGGGCGGGCCTACCTGCGTGCTGCGCGGATGGCGCCGGGTTTCGATTTGTTAAACTTCGCGCTTGGCTACCCCAACGCCCAGGCCTTGCTCGTTGACGCCCATGTCGATGGTTATGGCGGTGGCGGTCAGGTATTTGACTGGTCCTTGCTGCCCCGTACGCTACCGTGCCCGATGATCCTGTCGGGCGGGCTGCACCCGGGCAACGTGGCCGACGGCGTATGCCAGGTCCGCCCTTGGGGGGTGGACGTGAGCTCCGGCGTCGAAACGGGCAAGGGCCTGAAGGACCCGGCGCTGGTGCGCCAGTTCTGCCAGGCCGTGCGGGCGGCCGACCGGCAATGTGCCGATTCCGTGAGCCAGCCCCGCGCGACTGAACCCATGAAAGTCTCATGCTGAACTATCAACAGCCCGACGCCCGCGGCCATTTCGGCC
>DDJC01000067.1:17668-17929 GCA_002339015.1 Burkholderiales bacterium UBA1834 | reverse complement strand
TCGTGGCCAGCGTGCTGGTGGGGGCCGATGCCATGAGCCGCACGCTGGGCGTGCCCACCTACCTGGCCGATGTGATGGTGGCGCTGGCTCTGCTGAGCATGCTGGTCAGCCAGCTGTTCACGCGCTACCGGCTACGGCGCCTGTCTGGCCCGGCCAACGCAACGGGGGGGCGCGCATGACCGAGGTCTGGGACCTGATCGCACAGCCCGCCTTCTGGATCGCCGTGCTGCGCACCGCGACGCCGCTGCTGCTGGGCACGCT
>DDJC01000067.1:0-17657 GCA_002339015.1 Burkholderiales bacterium UBA1834 | reverse complement strand
GCGAGCGTGCTGGCGTGCTCAACCTGGGCATTGAAGGGATCATGGTGGCAGGTGCGCTGACCGGCTGGCTGGCTGTGTACCACGGTGCCAGCCTGCCAGTGGGCGTGCTGATCGCTGCAGGCGTGGGCGCCCTGTGTGGGCTGCTGCACGCCTTGCTGACGGTCGGGCTGGCCCTGTCGCAGCACGTGGCGGGGCTCGGCCTGACCATGCTGGCCACCAGCCTGAGCTACTACGGCTACCGCATCGCCTTCCCCAAGATCACCACGCCGCCCACCATCGCACCCATGGCGCCGGTCGGCGCCTACCTGCCTGCGCTGGAGTCGATCCCCTTGATCGGGCCGGTGCTGGCCGCGCAGACCGCCTTGACCTGGATAGCGTTGCTGCTGGTGCCTTGCCTGGCATGGTGGCTGATGCGCACACCGCTGGGGTTGGCCGTGCGCATGGTCGGCGAGAACCCTGCGGCGGCTGAAGGACAGGGCCTGAGCGTGACGGGGCTGCGCACGGGGGCCATCGTGGCCGGATCGGCCTTGATGGGCATGGCCGGCGCCTTCCTGACCTTGTCGGCCTTCAACGCCTTCTACATCAACATGATCAACGGCCGCGGATGGATCTGCGTGGCGCTGGTGGTGTTTGCCTCTTGGCGGCCAGGCAAGGCCTTGCTGGGCGCGCTGCTCTTCGCGGCTTTCGACGCCCTGCAACTGCGCCTTCAGCAGGCCGGGGACGAGGTGTTGGGCATGGCCTTGCCTTACCAGCTGTACCTGATGTTGCCGTATGTGCTGTCTATCCTGGCCTTGGTGGTGATGGCGCGGCGCGCGGCCTACCCGCAGGCCTTGATGAAGCCTTATCGGGCGGGTGAGCGGTGAGGTGAAGCCGGCCCCTGCGGGCTACCTGCGGGCCAAACGAAAAAGGCCTCAGCGTTTGCTGAGGCCTTTAGAATTTTGGCTCCCCGACCTGGGCTCGAACCAGGGACCTACGGATTAACAGTCCGGCGCTCTACCGACTGAGCTATCGGGGATCAGGGTTGTCTGCTAGCTGCTTCGGTGTGTTGCAGCGATCAACCGAGAACGAAACTATAGCACGGTTTTCGCAACGCTCGCAAGGTTGGCCCTGTTTTGCGCCACCTGTGTGCCGTGTGCGACAACGTGGCTCAAAAGTCCACCTGCAATGAGCCTGTCACGGTGCGCTCGGCCAGCGGGAACAGGTAGATGTGGCCGGTGAGCGTGGGGGCTTCGCGCCAGGCACGCTTGTCGAACAGGTTGGCCACGCCCAGGCGCCAGGTGAGGTTGCTGCCGTCCAGGCGCTGCTGTGCCTTCAGGCCCACGTCCACGCGGGTCCACGAGGGCAGGCGCACGGTGTTGTCCGGGTCCACCCAGCGGCGGCCTTCGTGCACCAGATCGGCCTGCGCCGTGATCGGCAGAGGGGCGGCCCAGCGGTAGCTGCCAGACAGCTTGAGCGTGTGCTCTGGCACGTTGACAGGGCGCTTGCCATCAAGAGCGCTCTGCGTGTCACGGCGCTTGGCGTCGAGCACCATGGCGCTTCCAGTAAAGCTCCATGCACCCAGTTGCGTCTGCACAAAGCCCTCGGCGCCCTGGTGCAGCGAGTGGCCATCGAACACGTAGTCAGTACCACCGCTTGTGTTGCTTACAGGGCCGGCTTCAGGGCGCTCGATGCGGAACAGGTTGGCCCCCCATTGCAGGTGATCACGCTGGGCCTTGAGGCCCATCTCGATCTGACGGCTCTTGCGCACCGGCAGTGCGCTGGGCGCATTGCCGTAGGGCACCAGAGGCGTGCTCATGGCGGTTCGGGCTTCGAAGCCTTCGCCCCAACTGGCGTAGATCTGCGTGCGCGGCGCCAGCGTGTAGCCCACGGCCAGCCAGGGCGTGGTGACTTGCTGGTCCAGCGAAGCTGGATCGGCGACCGCTTCGGTGAGCGCCACGCGGCGCTTGAGCCAGGTGTGACGCAGGCCGGCCCAGGCGCTCCATTGTTCCGAGAAGGTAATCGAGTCGCTGATGCTCAGTTCGGTGCTGCGCTCGTGGCGGTCGATGTTGGGGTAGTCGGGCGTGGCGCTGGCGGGGTAGGGCCCGTAGGTGCCGTCGATGTCGCCTTCGCCGGCATAGGTGAAGGCCGCCGTGTTGAGGTCGGTGGTGTGGATGCTGCGAAGCAGTCCGATGCGCAGTGCGTGCTTGATCGTGCCGGTGCTCAGTTCGCCCGAGAGTTGGGCGTTCAGTGCGCGTGTAGTGCGACGCTCGCCTTCGGAGCGGTAGTCGTACAGATCGAATGTGCCGTCGCTGCAATAGCGGTCGTACACGCCATAAGGGCTGTTGTCCTTACCGCAACCGGAGGGAAAAGCCGCTCGGTCCTGCGAGCGCAGATGCTGCTCCCCGTATGTCACCGCAGAATGCCAGCCGGTGCCCCAATCCTGCTTCCAGCGCAGGGTGCCGGTATTGCCGGCCATCTCCACAGGCAATGCCCAGGGCTGGTTGTTGAGATTGCGCGATGGATCGAAGCTGCTGGCTGATGGCAAGGCACTGCCCAGCAGGCTGGCGCCCGGCACGCTGGGCTGGCGGTACAGGCTGTGCTCGATCTCGGCCTCGACGACGCTGCCCGGTGCGATGATCCAATCCGTGGCCAGGGCCAGCAGGCGGCGGTGCCCCTTGGTGTTGTCGATGTTCGGATCGAGCCTTTCGGCGGCTGCATTGACGCGCAGGCCGAAGCGCTGGTCGGTGCCGAAGCGGTCACCGATGTCCACAGCGGTCATCACGCTGCTGCCACCGGTGAAGCCGATCTCTGCCGTGCGCACACGGCCTTCAGGGCGCTTGACGATCAGGTTCACCAGGCCACCCGGTGCACTCACGCCAGCCTGGATGCCGCTGGTGCCCTTGAGCAGTTCCACGGCGGCTTTGTTGTCCAGGGCGATGCGTGTCTCGGCGTTGATCGGCAGGCCTTCGCGGCGGTAGTTGTAGGCGTTGTCCAGCGTGAAGCCGCGCATGCTGAGGTAATCCCAGTAGCCGGTGGTGTTGTAGGCATCGGTGATGCTGGCGTCGAGCTTGACCAGGTCGGCCAGGCGCTGCACCTGCTGGTCCTTGAGCGCGTCCTGGGTGAGGCGCACGGCCTGAACAGGGGTTTTCCAGGCGGGCGCGTCGGCCAGGCCGCTGATGCCGGCGCGCGCTTCACGCGCGGCAGGGGCCACCACGGTTACTGTGGGCAGTGTGGTGGTGGCCGCATCGGCGTTGACGCCGGCTTGCGACGCGGGCTGGCCCTGTGCCATGGCCTGTGCCGACACCAGGCCGATCAGCAGGGCGGCCGCCCAGGCAGGCGCGCTCAGGCGCAGGGCGTTCCATCCCTTGGCAGGGGATGCGCTGAGAGCGAAGGGTAGGGAAGGCGTGCACGACCACACCGTGGTGCACGAACGAAGGTGGCGCATAGGGGCCATGAGGCAGCAACTCCAGCACGAAAGGCAGGTGGTGAGGCCTCGACGCCCGGGATGCGGGCGTGCCGTTCGGCCGACGGGTGCGCGCGGACCCATGGCGGGTGGCGACGTCGTGGCGTTCGGATGACCGTGCTTCCCTACGCGAGGATGACCTCGTTCAGGTTCGAAGGGACTCTCTCAGCCACGCAGCCACCGTGGGGCAACGGCGCGGCACCCCTAGCAAACGTGTGTATTTTAGTGTGAAGTGCGGCGCACGTTGCCGCTCAGTGTTGCACGCCGAGACGCTGGTGGAGCACCGTGCTGGTGGTGGTGTACTGAAGGTGCTGCGGTGCGTCCGGATACAGCCGTGCCAGCAGGGCATGCGCCGCCAGCGTGGCCTCATGGAAGCCGCACAGCAGCAGGCGCTTCTTGCCTGGGTAGGTGTTGATGTCGCCCACGGCATGGATGCCATTGATGCTGGTCGCGCAGGTGGCCGTGTCCACGGGGATCTGCTTGCGTTCCAGCGGCAGCCCCCAATCGGCCAGGGGGCCGAGCTTGGGGCTCAGGCCCAGGCGCACGAGCAGGTGGTCCAGGGGCAGTTGGCGCGGCTGGCTATCGGGGCCCAGCAACGTGATGGCCGCGAGGGCGGGGGGCGCATTCACACCCGCATCCGACCAGGCCAGCTCGACGCCCTGCGGCACACCCAGGGCGAGTTCTATGCGGCCCTGGGCCATCAAGGCTCGTACAGGTTGCACCAAGGCGGCATCGGCCTGGAACTGATCACGACGGTGCAGCAAAGTGATGCGTGAAGGCCGGATGGCCTCGGCGGCCTGTGTCAGATCCAACACCGTCTGCAGGGCTTCGTCGCCTCCGCCGGCCACCACCACGTGCTGCCCAGCCCATGGCGCGCGCTGGCCATCGATAGGGAGATGGTGGTGCAGGTTGACAGGGGCCGGCCCTTCGGGGGGTAGACCGGGCAAGGCCAGAGTCTTGGGTACGAAAGCGCCTGCGCCGGCAGAGATCACCACGGCACGGGCCTTGAAGGTCTGCCCCGAGGTGGTCTGCAGCGTGAAACGATGAGGCGGTTGCGAATCATCTTCAGCAGGCTGTGTCGGCGCTGCTGGAGACAGTGACAGCACTTGCTGACCCAGGTGCAGGTGGGCGACCTGGCCCGTGACGGGATCGACAGGCAAAAAAGGCCGCGCCTGCTTGAGCAGTTGCGCGGCCAGTTCACGCCCGGTGCACACGGGTACCCCGGGGATGTCGTAGATGGGCTTGTCCGGGTAGAGCGCCACGCATTGGCCGCCGGCTTCGGGCAGCACGTCGATCACCTCGCAGCGCAGCCCCAGCAAACCGAGCTGGAAGACCTGGAACAGGCCCACCGGGCCGGCTCCGATGACGACGACGTCGGTTTCAATCATGCCGGCGAGGGGCCTCTGTGCGGTGCTACCCGGGCCTCTGCTTCAGCGGACGAGCAGGTCCAGCTTGCCGGTCTTGTCCTTGAACTCGTCGGCGGTGGGCAGGGCAGCCTTGCGCTTGGTGATGCTGGGCCAGCCCTTGGCCAGCTCGGCGTTGATCTGGATGTACTGCTGCTGGTCGCCGGGCACGTCTTCTTCGGGGAGGATGGCGTTCACGGGGCACTCGGGGATGCACACGGCGCAGTCGATGCACTCGTCCGGATCGATGACCAGGAAGTTGGGGCCCTCGCGGAAGCAGTCCACGGGACACACATCCACACAGTCCGTGTATTTGCACTGGATGCAGGCTTCGGTGACGACGTGGGTCATGACAGGGTCTCTTGGAAAACGGGTTTGTTGAACAGCAGAAGGGGGATTTTACGGGGCTCTGCCTCAAGGGGCGCGGCCGCCGCCTTCCGCGGGTAGGGGGATGTGGCGCAAAGGCTCATCGGGCAGGGCAGTGGCGCCTGCGCCGACGATGACCAGGGTAGGCCGGCCCGCATGATGCTCGCTGGCATCGTCCAGGCTGGCCACGGTGTGGACGGTATGCAGCATGTCGGGCCAGCCGGCGCGCGAGACCACGCTCACGGTCGTGTCTGCAGGCCAGCCCGCATCGAGCAGACCCTTGGACAGCGGTGCCAACTGGCGGCCGGCCATGTAGAAGACTTCGGTGTCAGCGCGCTGGCCTGGGCCCATGCCGCATTGAAGATCGCCCGTGCGCGTCATGGCCGTGGTGAAGCTGACACTGCGGCCGGTGCCGCGCCGCGTGAGCGGGCGTTGCGTGCCGGCGGCCGCGGCCAGCGCCGAGGTCACGCCGGGTACGATCTCGCAGGCGATGCCGGCTTCGCGCAGTACGTGCAGCTCTTCTTCCAGGCGGCCGAAAAGGCTCGGGTCACCGCCCTTGAGGCGCGCGACCAGGCCGCGCTCGCCATGGATGGCACCCACGGCCAGCGATTGCTCGACCAGCAACTGGTTGATGCGTGTCTGGCCGTTGTAATCACTGCCGGGCTGGCCGGAGAAGCCGCGCTTGCCCACGTCGATCCAGTCGGCATCAGGAGCCAGATCGCGCAGGGCCGGATCGGCCAGGGCGTCGTACAGCACCACCTGGGCCTGGGCCAGCAGGCGGCTGCCGCGCACCGTGATCAGGTCGGCCTCACCCGGGCCGGCCCCGATGAAGACGACCTTGGCGGTGGTGAGCGAGCAGGGCTTGCTGTCCATGGGCTTTGGGCGGTGTGTTGACGTTGACCAGGCTCAGGCGGCCTTGACCAGCAGCGCGCCGCTGGTGCGGTTGGTGGTCGGGTCCACCACGATCAGGGCGCCGCCCACGCGGTTGTCCGCGTAGGGCTCGACGGGCAGCGGCTGCTGCGTCTGGATCTGCACGCGGCCGATCTCGTTGACGGCGATCTGCTCGGCGCCGGTGTCGTCCTGCAGCGAGTGGATGTCCAGGCGGCTGTCGATGGCGGTGATGCGGGCCTGCACCCAGCGGTTGCCGTGGCGCACCCAGTACTTGCGGCCGACCACGGCGGGCTCGGTGTCCAGCCAGGCCAGCGTGGCCGTGAACTGGTCGGTGGGCCGGATGCTGCCGGGCGAGGCGATCCAGTCGCCGCGCGAGATGTCGACCTGGCGGTCCAGCACGATGCCGGCAGATTGGCCGGCCTCGCAGCGGTCGACCACCTCGGCGGCGTGGCGAACCTCGGCCACGATGGCGTTCTGGCCGCTGGGGAAGATCTGCACTTCGTCGCCGGCCTTGACCGCGCCGTGGGCGATGCGGCCCCAGAAGGCGCGGTACTGGTGGCCGGTGCCGGAAGCACTGGCCTCGCCTTCGCCCACGCTGTCACGCGTGACGTACTGCACGGGGTGCAGCAGGGTGCCGTCGTGGCGCTCGTCGCTGGCGGGCAATTGCTCAAGCACCTGCAGGAGCGTCGGGCCGTTGAACCAGGGCCAGTTGGCGCTGGGCGTGGTCACGTTGTCGCCGCGCAGGGCCGAGACGGGGATCACGCCCTTGACCTCGATGCCGGCCTGCTCGGCGAAGGCGCGCAGCGAGGCTTCCACGTTCTTGAACGCTGTCTCGGTGTCCTGCTCGATGGCGTCCAGCTTGTTCACGGCGAACACGATGGAGGGCACGCGCAGCAACTGGGCCAGCAGGCTGTGTCGGCGGGTCTGCGCCAGCAGGGGCACGGGCGACGCCTTCCAGTCGATCTTGGTGATGTCCACCAGCACCACGGCGGCGTCACTGCCGGCGGCGGCCGTCACCATGTTGCGGGTGTACTGCTCGTGGCCGGGGGCGTCGGCGATGATGAACTTGCGCGTCTTGGTGGCGAAGTAGCGGTAGGCCACGTCGATGGTGATGCCCTGCTCGCGCTCGGCTTCCAGGCCGTCGGTCAGCAGCGACAGGTCGATCGGGGCGCCGGCGGCACGCTTTTCCAGCGCGTCCAGCTGGTCAGCCAGGATGGCGCGGCTGTCGAACAGCAGGCGGCCGATCAGGGTGCTCTTGCCGTCATCGACGCTGCCGGCGGTCAGGAAGCGAAGGGCTTTGTGCGCCACTTCCTCATCGGCGTGGCATTGAACTTGTTGTGCGGACATCAGAAATAACCTTCCTTCTTGCGGCGCTCCATCGAGGCCTCGGACGTGCGGTCGTCCATGCGGGTGGCGCCACGCTCGCTCACGGTCACATGCAGGGTCTCGGCGACGATGTCGGCCGGGCTGGCGGCTTCACTCTCCACCGGGCAGGTGCAGGTCATGTCACCCACGGTGCGAAAGCGCACATCGACGGTCTCGACGGTTTCGCCTTCGAGTGCCGGCGTGACCTCGGTCAGCGGCACCAGCAGGCCCTTGCGGCGGATCACCTGGCGGGCGTGCTTGTAGTAGATGCTGGGCAGCGGGATGTTCTCGCGGGCGATGTAGAGCCACACGTCCAGCTCCGTCCAGTTGCTGATGGGGAAGGCGCGGAAGTGTTCGCCCGGCTTGATGCGGGTGTTGAACAGGTTCCACAACTCGGGGCGCTGCTCCTTGGGCTGCCACTGGCCGAAGCTGTCGCGGTGGCTGAAGATCCGCTCCTTGGCACGGGCTTTTTCTTCATCGCGGCGGGCGCCGCCGATCAGGCAGTCGAAGCGGTTGTCCTCGATGGCTTCGAGCAGGGTCACGGTTTGATGGCCGTTGCGCGATTCCAGCGGGTGGGCCAGGCGCACGGTGCCCTTCTTGATGGAGTCTTCCATGTGCGCGACGATCAGGCGCTCGCCGATCTCTTTCACGCGCTGTTCGCGGAACGCGATCACTTCAGGGAAGTTGTGGCCCGTGTCGACGTGCACCAGCGGGAAGGGCAGCTTGCCTTCGAGCTTGCCGGCGGCGTTCTTCATCTTGAAGGCCTTCTCGGCCAGCTGCAGCACCACGCACGAGTCCTTGCCGCTGGAGAACAGCAGGCCCGGGCGCTCGAAACTGGCGGCCACTTCACGCAGGATGAAGATGGCTTCTTCTTCCAGCGCGTCCAGGTGGCGGTGGTCGACCTCCGCCAGCAATTGGTTCACGTTCACAGGGGCATTCATAGCGTTGCTTCAGTTCTTCGATTCGATGCTGGAGACCAGCGGCGGCAGCTCTTCGGCCACGGGCTCGTCGGGCTGGTGCACGTGCAGGCCGCATTCCTTGGCGGATTCGTCTTCCCACCACCAGCGGCCGGCGCGGAAATCCTCGCCCACGGCGATGGCGCGGGTACAGGGCGCGCAGCCGATGCTGGGCATGAACTGGTCATGCAGTGGGTTGTAGGGAACGTTGTTGGCTTGCACGTAGTGCCACACGTCGCCCCAGGTCCACTCGATCAGCGGGTTGAACTTGGCGCGGCCCTTGTCGTCCTGTTCGCGGGCCAGCATGCCGCCGCGGTTGTTCGATTGCTCGCGGCGCAGGCCGGTGACCCAGCCGGTGCGGTTGGCGAGCATGCGGCCCAGGGGCTCGATCTTGCGGATGCCGCAGCAGCCCTTGCGCAGGTCGATGCTCTTGTACATGGCCTTCTCGCCATGGGTGCGCACGAACTCGATCACCGCCTCGGCCTGCGGGTGGTAGACCTCGACCTTCAGGCCTTCGGCCGCGTAGTGCGATTCGATGGTGGGGATCAGGGCCGAGGTCTCGGCGTGCAGCATGCCGGTTTCCAGCGTGCCAATGGCGATGGGCAGGCGGTGCCTGGCGATCAGGTCCGTGAGGATCATGTCTTCCACGCCCAGGCTGGTGGCCTGCACGACCTGGCCGGGGTGCTCGCCGGCCGCGGCCTTGAGCAGCGCGACGGTGTCGGCCAGCTTGGCGTCGAAATCGGCGCTGGGGCGGGCGTACAGGCCGATGGCCGAGGCGGCCGCGGGCGCAGGGCCGCCGATGGACGAGACGGCACCTTCGGTGTCATCAGGCAAGGGCAATGTCGAAATCAGGGATGAGGTGTCGCTCATGGGGAATCCCTTGGGGTGTGGTGAGGCGCCTGCGTGGCGCTCAGGCCGCGCGGTTGAACACCGGCTTGGTCACCTGCACGTCGCCCTGGTAGTGGCCACGCGCTGCGAAGAAGCCCAGTGCGCGCTCGGCGGCGGCGCGGTCCTGGTCGTGGCGCAGCACCACGGCGTCGAAGCCCGTGCGGGCCAGCAGCGGCATCATGTCCACCAGCACTTCGCCGGTGGCGCGGATCTCGCCCTTGAAGCGGTAGCGCGAACGCAGGATGTGGCCTTGGGTGTAGGCGCGGCCGTCCACCCACTTGGGGAACTGCAGCACCACCAGGGCCAGGCGGTTCACGTCGTGCTCGAGCACTTCGATGTCTTCGTCGTTGGGCACGATCACGCCGACGGGCTTGTAGTCAGGGCCGCTCTGGGCGGGCCAGGATTCGCGCACGGCGTGCCACTGTGGCAGCGTGAGCAGGCTGTAGGGCTTGCAGGGTGGGTGGGCCATCGGGCCGTCTTCGCCACCCACGGTGTGCCACTGGTCGTGGTGCTGGTCGATGAATTTCATGGTGTGTGTCCTTCTTCGATGCCGTGGGATCACGCGGCCTTGGCCGTGGTGCGGCGCACCGCGTTGGCGGCGGTCTTGAACGGCTCCAGGCCGATGCGCTTGACGGTGTCGATGAACTTCTCGTTGGCGGCGCGCTGGCTGCGGTAAGTCTCGACCACGGCCTCGATCACGTCGCTCACCTCGTCCGCCGAGAACGAGGGGCCAATCACCTTGCCGGCCACGCTGGCGGGGGCGTGGTCGGAGCCATCGGAGCCACCCAGTGTGATCTGGTACCACTCGCTGCCGTCCTTGTCCACGCCCAGGATGCCGATGTGGCCGCTGTGGTGGTGGCCGCAGGAGTTGATGCAGCCGGAGATGTGCAGGTCGATCTCGCCGATGTCGTAGAGCTCGTCCAGATCCTGGTAGCGCTCGATCAGCTCGTTGGCGATGGGGATGGAGCGGGCGTTGGCCAACGCGCAGAAGTCTCCGCCCGGGCAGGCGATCATGTCGCTGAGCAGGCCGATGTTGGGCGCCGCGAAGCTGGCGGCCTTGGCGGCCTGCCACACGGCGAACAGGTCTTCTTCGCGCACCCAGGGCAGCAAAACGTTCTGATCGTGGGTCACGCGCACTTCAGAGGCGCTGAACTTGTCGGCGATGTCGGCGATGGCGTCCATCTGCGTGTCGGTGGCGTCGCCCGGGGCCTGGCCGGGGCGCTTGACGGACAGCGTCACGTTCTTGTAGCCCTGCACCTTGTGGCCGCGCACATTGCGCTCAAGCCACTTGCCGAACTGCACCTTGTCGGTGTCGGAGGCGTCCGCCGGCAAGCCGTTGCCCGTGGGCACGTGGGCCTGCACCGAAGCAGGGTTGTGGAAGCCGGCGTTCACGCGGTCGAACTCGGCCTGCGGGATCAGGTGGGCGGCGCCATCGACGTCACGCGTCAGGATGTTGGCGAACTCTTCGTTGACCTGGTCGAAGAACTTCTGGCCTTCGGCCTTGACCAGGATCTTGATCCGGGCCTTGTACATGTTGTCGCGGCGGCCGTAGCGGTTGTACACGCGCACGATGGCCTCGATGTAGACCAGAATCTGCTGCCAGGGCACGAACTCGTTGATGACCGAGCCGGTGATGGGCGTGCGGCCCATGCCACCGCCCACCAGCACCTTGAAGCCGACCTCGCCTGCGTCGTTCTTGACCAGGTGCAGGCCGATGTCGTGCCAGTAGGTGGCCGCGCGGTCTTCCTTGGCGCCGCTGACGGCGATCTTGAACTTGCGCGGCAGGAAGGCGAACTCGGGGTGCAGGGTGGACCACTGGCGGATCACCTCGCAGTAGGGGCGGGCGTCGATGATCTCGTCCTCGGCCACGCCCACCATGGCGTCGGCCGTGATGTTGCGGATGCAGTTGCCCGAGGTCTGGATGCCGTGCATGTTGACCTCGGCCAGCAGGTCCATCACGTCGGCGGACTTGACCAGCGGGATCCAGTTGTACTGCACGTTCTGGCGCGTGGTGAAGTGGGCATAGCCGCGGTCGTATTCACGGGCGATGCGGGCCAGCTGGCGAACCTGCCTTGAAGACAGCTCGCCGTAGGGCACGGCCACGCGCAGCATGGGGGCGTGACGCTGGATGTACCAGCCGTTCTGCAGGCGCAGGGGGCGGAACTCTTCGTCACCGAGCTTGCCGGCCAGGTTGCGCTCGAGCTGGTCGCGGAACTGGGCCGCGCGCTGGCGGACGAAGTGCTTGTCGAATTCGGTGTACTGATACATGGCATCCATCCGGCGGGCGACCGGGCGTCAATGTGTCAAAAAAGGGTGCTTGCGGCGGTGTCTTGTCGTGGGACTGGTCAGGGCGGTGGGGCTCGCCTCAGGCCGTCAGCAAGATCTTGCGGGCGGCGATGACCAGGCAGATGCACAGCGCAAAACGCGTGATTGTCTCAGGCAATTGCTTGGTCAGCTTGGCCCCCACCCAGATCCCGGGGATGGAGCCCGCCAACAATTCGATCAGAAGAACCCATTCCACGTTGCCCAGAGAGGCATGGCCGATGCCGGCAACGATGGTCAGGGGGACGGCGTGCGCGATGTCGGTGCCCACCAGCCGTTTCATGTCCAGGCGCGGGTACAGCAGCAGAATCATGGTGGCGCCCAGGGCGCCGGCCCCGATCGAGCTGAGCGAGACCAGCACGCCCAGGATGGCGCCACACAGCACCGTGATGGCCGGGCGGCGTTCGCGCGTGATCCAGCGCTCCAGCCAGATCCCCACGCGGTGCCACACCGGGCGGAAGGCCACCGTGATGGCCGTGAGCAGCAGGGCGATGCCCAAGGCGTAGGCCAGGGTGCTGTCGCGGCTCTTGCTGAGGCCTTCCACGTGCATGAAGGCCATCGTCGCGATGGTGGCCGGAATGCTGCCAAGCAGCAGTTTTTTTGTGATGTGGTAATCCACATGGCCTTCGCGGTGGTGGGCCACCGAGCCAGACACCTTGGTGAGGCCGGCAAACCACAGGTCGGTGCCGATGGCCACCGCCTTGTCGAGGTGGAAGACCGAAATCAGCAGAGGCGTCATCAGGGAACCACCACCGACGCCGGTCAGTCCCACAATGAGGCCCACGCCGGCGCCCGCGGCAATCGCAGTCCAATCGAACATCGTTAAAGAGCTTGCTGCGCTGTGCGCTGAAGATGCCCGCATGCACGACGGGCAGTTTGAACAAGGCTGAACTGTAAAAAGGTTCTATATAAATGAAAAGAACATTTTTGGAAGTTGTTAATTCTCTTCGGATATATGTCGCGCTGCTGCCCTTGGCGCCGCCTCGGCTGGGGTTGGCAGCCTTGGTGACCGCAATGGCCTTGAGTGGTTGCGGCAGTCTGCTGGGCGGGCGCGACAGCCAAGCCCCCGTGAGCCAGGCACCCGTGGTGGACACGCCAGCCATGGTCACGCCCGCGCCCATTCCAAAGCCGCCGCGCGTCATCAAGGTGGCCGTGGCCTTGGGTGGCGGTGCCGCGCGTGGCTTTGCCCACATCGGCGTGCTGCAGGTACTGGAGGAGCAGGGCATCAAGCCCGACATCGTGGTGGGCACCTCGGCCGGCTCCATGGTGGCCGCGCTCTATGCGTCGGGTCGAACGCCCACCGAGATGGAGCAGATGGCGATGACGCTGGACGAGTCGTCCATCACCGATTGGGTGTTCCCGGGCCGCTCGCTGATGAAGGGCGAAGCGCTGGCCAAGTTCATACGCGACAAAACCGGCGGCAAGAGTATTGAGCAGATGCGCATTCCTTTGGGCATCGTGGCGGCAGACCTGAACTCGGGCGAGTCGATCCTTTTTCGCCGGGGCGACCCGGGCGTGGCCGTGCGCGCATCCAGTGCGGTGCCGGCCGTGTTCCAGCCCGTCAAGATAGCTGGGCGAGAGTATGTGGATGGGGGGCTGGTTTCACCCATCCCCGTGCGTTATGCCCAGCAAATGGGGGCGGACGTGGTCATCGCGGTGGACATCTCGGCCATCCCGCAGGGCCAGCCCACGCAGAGCTCGATGCAGATCCTGCTGCAGACCTTCAACATCATGGGCCACAGCATCAGCCAGTACGAGCTGAAGGATGCCGATGTGGTGGTGCGCCCCAAGCTCTCAGGCATCGGCGGGGCGGATTTCAGCAACCGGCGCCTGTCCGTGCTGGCCGGCCGCGAGGCCACCTACGCGGTGCTGGACACCCTGCGCCAGCGCCTGGCGGCTGCGCGCAGCCGCTGAGCGCCATCCTGGCCTCAGTGGCTGAATGTGCAATGGCTTCAGCGGGGCGTGCCGAAGGGCGCGCCTTTGAGCTGGTCACCGGGCTTGAAGCCGTGCTTCTTGAACCACCCCTTGTTCATCTCCAGCACGAATCGCACGGGCTGGGTGGAACAATGTGGGGTCTCGGTCCTGGCTTGCATCTCATCGAGGTTGACGATGCGGCCACTGTCGTCGATGAAGGCGATGGACAGGGGCAGCAGGGTGTTCTTCATCCAGAAACACTGCTGGCCGGCCCGCGGAAAAATGAACAGCATGCCTTCGTTGGCGGGCATGCTGGTGCGCCACATCAGGCCAGTGGCGTGTTCCTGAGGGGTCTGCGCCACCTCGACCTTGATGTTGTACATGCCGGCACCCAACGTGGTGGTGGACAGGCGCTGGGGCTGACCATCCTGGGCTTGTGCCTGAGCCCAGGGGTTCATGACCAGGCAGGCGGCGGCCAGCCACAAGGCTGTGCCGACTGTTTTTCCGCGAGTGAAGGCAGGGCGCATCGAAATTGCGCGAGAAGCAAACGGTGTCATTTCTTGATCCTGATCGGGGTCGGCTCCGCCTGATGGGGATAGAGTAGGGTGGCCCATGTCTTTGCCATTGTCCACTTCTAACGTGCCGGGATCCGGTGCCGCCGACAGCCGCGTGCAGGCTGACGCTGGCATGAACACCCTCAGCGATGTGCAGGCTGCGGGTGTGGATGACCCGGCCGTGCTGCAGCAGTGCCAGGTCGGCGCCACGGGATCGGATGGCAGCGTGCCCATCGGTCTGGGACTTTCGGGCATGTACTGCGCCGCCTGCGCCTTGACCATTGAAGGCGCGCTGCAAAGCGTGCCGGGCGTGCGTGATGTTCAGGTACAGGGGGCCACGCAGCGGGCCCGCCTGGTGATTGATCCGGCGCGGGTGCGCCTGTCGCAGCTGGTGCGGGCCGTGCAAGGGGTGGGTTACCGTGCCTGGCCGGATGCCGGGGCCAGGCAACTTGGAGCCCGTCTGCAGGATCAGCGCAAGCTGCTCTGGCGCCTGCTCGTGGCCTGGTTCTGCATGATGCAGGTGATGATGGTCTCCACCGCCCAGTACGTGGGTGGCACCGAGGAGATCTCGCCGGACATCTGGCAGCTGATGAACTGGTCGGCCTGGGTGCTCAGCCTGCCGGTGATGCTGTTCTCCTGCGGGCCTTTTTTCAGTGGGGCCTGGGCCGCACTCAAGCACGGCCGCATCTCGATGGACGCGCCGGTGGCACTGGGCATTGCGGCCATGTTCGGCGTGAGCACGGGCGTGACCTTCGGGCACGCGGGTTGGCTGGGCCCGGATGTGTATTTTGATTCGCTGACCATGTTCGTGAGCTTTTTGCTCACGGGTCGCTGGCTGGAAAGCCGGGCGCGCGAGAAGGTCACGCAATCGCTCGAATCACTCAGCGCGCGCCTGCCGGAAGCCGTGGAGCGGGCCGTGGATGCGGATCTCGATGCGGGCAAGGTCGAGCGTGTGCCCTTGTCGGCCTTGCGGTTGGGCGACCATGTGCGGGTGGCCGTGGGGCAGGCGTTTGCGGGGGATGGGCAGGTGGTGCGCGGGGACACCGAGGTGGACGAATCCATGCTGACCGGCGNNGCAACTGGTGGTGGCCGGCAGCCTGAACCTGGCGGCGCCCGTGTGGTGTCGCATCGAACGGCTGGGCCCGGACACGCGCTACCAGCAGATCGTGAACCTGGTGCACCAGGCCCTGACCGAGAAGCCCGGATGGATGCGCATGGCCGACCGCTTCGCGGGCTACTTCCTGTGGGGCGTGCTGTTGCTGGCCTTGCTGGGCGGCTTGGCATGGTGGTGGATCGATCCAAGCCGCGTTGTGTGGGTGGTGGTGTCGGTGCTGGTGGTGACCTGCCCTTGCGCGTTCTCGTTGGCCGCGCCATCGGCCTTGCTGGCGGCGGCGGGGGCGCTGGCCCGGCGTGGCGTGCTGGTGAGGCACCTGGACGCCATCGACACCCTGGCCTCCGTGCGCACCGTGCTGTTCGACAAGACGGGCACGCTCAGCGACACCCGCTTGCGTGTGCAGTCCGTGTGGTGGCAAGGGCGGGTGGGCGCAGAGGGGGATGTGCCGGCGACCCTGCTGTCGGCCGCAGGGGCCCTGGCGGCGCAGTCACAACACCCCGCGGCCCAGGCCCTGGCGGGCCTTCAACAGGAACAGGCCCCTTACTGGCTTGACGTGAAAGAGCATGCAGGTCTGGGGCTGCAAGCCCAGGCACCTGATGGGCGTGTCTGGCGTCTGGGCGCGGCCAGTTGGGCGCTGTCGGGGCATGCGGATCTGGTCGTGTCGCCATGGGCCGGTGCTCGCGTCTGGCTGGCCCCCGTGGCGCCGCTGCAAGGCCGCGCCGATGAGGTGCTGGGCTTCGCATTGGACGAGCAACCGCGGGCCGAAGCCGCCGCCGCCCTGGCTGAACTGCGGGCCCAGGGCGTGGAGGCCGCCGTGCTGTCCGGCGATCAGCCCGAACGCGTGCAGCATTTCATCGCGCAACTGGCCAGCCTTCCGGCCTTGAGCGTGCTGGGCGCTGCAGCGTCGCCGGAACGCAAGCTGGAGTTGCTGCGGGCGCGTCAGCAAGGTGGTCAGGTCGTGGCCATGGTGGGCGATGGCATCAACGATGCACCGGTGCTGGCCAGTGCGTCAGTGTCCTTTGCGCTGGACCAGGGCGCCGCATTGGCGCAGTCTCAAGCCGACTTCATCGTGCTAGGCGGCCGGCTGACGGGTGTCTCGCAAGCCGTGGACATCAGCCGGCGCGCCATGCGCATCGTGCGCCAGAACCTGGTGTGGTCTGCGTCCTACAACGCGGTGTGCATACCGCTGGCCCTGATGGGGTGGCTGCCGCCCTGGCTGGCCGGTCTGGGCATGGCCTTGAGCTCACTGGCCGTGGTGCTCAATGCCCTGCGCCTGGGCGCCGGGCAACGCAGGGCTCCTGTATCCCGGGCCTGACACTTTCCTTGATCTGGCCCCCTGTACGCCAGCCCGGCTTTTGAGCAAGATACGCAAGTGGACATCCTCTATCTGCTCCTCCCGCTGTCTGTCGTCCTGGTCCTGCTCATCCTCGGTGTGCTGGGCTGGTCCGTCTATCGCGGGCAATTCGACAATCTCGACCAGGAAGGTGTTCGCATCCTTGACGAGGATCAAGAGAAGTCTTCCGCTCCCCCTTGATCCTGCGCAAGGCCTGTTCACGCCCCGATCTCCAGAATCGGAGGTGATGAAACAGGAGAACGCATGATGGCAAACGACCGTTCTGCCACCTACAACGACGTCGTGGTCCGGCAATTCGCGCTGGCCGCCGTGGTCTGGGGGGTGGTGGGCATGGCGGTGGGCGTACTGATCGCCTCGCAACTGGCCTGGCCCGAGCTCAATTTCGGCATACCCTGGCTGTCCTACGGGCGGCTGCGGCCGCTGCACACCAATGCGGTGATCTTCGCCTTCGGGGGCAGCGCCTTGTTCGCGACCTCGTACTACGTGGTGCAGCGCACCTGCCATGTCCGGCTGATCTCCGACAAGCTGGCCGCCTTCACCTTCTGGGGGTGGCAGGCCGTGATCGTGGCGGCCGTGGTCACCCTGCCGCTGGGCTGGACCCAGGGCAAGGAATACGCTGAGCTCGAATGGCCCATCGACATCCTGATCGCGCTGGTCTGGGTGGCCTATGCGGTGGTGTTTTTCGGCACGCTCGGCATCCGCAAGATCCGCCACATCTACGTGGCCAACTGGTTCTACGGCGCCTTCATCCTGGCGGTGGCGCTGCTGCACATCGTCAACAGCGCGGCTGTGCCGGTGGACCTGGGCAAGAGCTACTCGGCCTATGCTGGTGTGCAGGACGCCATGGTGCAGTGGTGGTATGGCCACAATGCCGTGGGCTTTTTCCTGACGGCGGGCTTCCTGGGGATGATGTATTACTTCATTCCCAAGCAGGCCAATATGCCGATCTACAGCTACCGTCTGTCGATCGTGCACTTCTGGGCGCTGATCTTCACGTACATGTGGGCCGGCCCCCACCATCTGCACTACACCGCCTTGCCTGACTGGGCCCAATCGGTGGGCATGCTGTTCTCGCTGATCCTGCTGGC
>DDJC01000086.1:24850-29555 GCA_002339015.1 Burkholderiales bacterium UBA1834 | reverse complement strand
CTACCAGGGCTACCTGTTCAGCAAGCCCCTGCCCATCGAGCAATTCGAGGCATTTGTGCATGCGCCGCACGCCGCCCCGCCCGTGTCGCCATCGGCCACATCCACCAGCCCGGCCATGACCGCCTGAGCGGCAACAGCCCGCGCCGGGCCCGACGTCCCTACAATCGCGGACTTTCCTCACCGGCCCATCGCGCAGGAGGCTTCCATGGACACGGCTGACGGCATCGACATAGCAGGCATCCTCGCTACCGACACCTGGTACCGGGACCTGCCCCCCTCGCTGCAGCAGGCGTTGCTGCGGATCGGCGTGCCCCGCCGCATGCAGCCCGGCCAGCGCCTGTTCTCGCGCGGCGATGCCACCAACGGCCTCTACACCGTGCTCGAAGGCCGGCTCGCGGCCATCGACGTGTCCGAGCATGGCGACGAATCCGTGCAGCTGCACCTCGAGCCCGTGAGCTGGTTCGGAGAGATGGGACTGTACGACCGGCTGCCGCGCGTGCACCACATCCGCGCCGAGCAACCCTCCACCGTGCTGTGGCTCAGCGACACGCTGCTGCGAGAACACCTCAGGCAGGAGCCCGAGCACTGGTTTCATTTCGGCCTGCTGCTCACGCAGAAGCTGCGTCTGGCGCTGTTCGTGCTGGAAGGGCGCAAGGTCGACTCCAACGACCTGCGCGTTGCGCGCATCCTGCTGATGCTGGCGAAATCGGCCCTGTCGGGCACGGGCCAGACCAAGCAGCGCGTCAGCGTGCAGCAGCAGGAGGTGGCCGAGATGCTCGGCATGTCGCGCCAGACGGTGAACCAGGCCCTGCAGCGCCTGAAGGCCGAGGGCCTGCTGCAACTGGCCTACGGCAAGGTCGACATCCTCGATTTGCAAGCCCTGCAAGCCAAGGTGCATTTCGAGAACTGGCTGCCCTTGATGCGCTCGCCGAAGTGAGGCACCGCTAGCGCTAACCCTCGCCAGTAGTTTCCCGGACTCTGTCCGTCTTTCGACACCTGTCCCGGCGCCCCGTCCGCACAGTCCATCCCCGGAGCAACCACCTCACGGGGACAAGACATGCAAGAACACACCAAGCGCCAGGCAACGCGCCACACCGCCAGCACCCTCAGGCGCTGGATGGGCGCCGCGCTGATCTCGCTGGGCACAGCCTTCGCCGCCCAGTCCGTGCTGGCGGCCGCACAGGCCTGGCCTCCACTGGCCTCGCCCGTGGCCAAGCCCGGCGACGACGCCTTCTACACGGCCCCGTCCGACGCCGAGCTGCAGGCCGCCCGGCCAGGCGATGTGCTGCGCCACCGCGAGATGAGCGCCAAGGCCTATTACCTGTTCCCCGTGAAGGGCCAGGCCTGGCAGCTGATGTACCGCAGCACCGACCACAACGGCCGCCCCGTGGCCGCCGTCACCGCCGTGCTGCTGCCCTCCAGCGCACCCGCCAGCAACCGCAAGCTCTACGTCTACAACGCGGCCTACGACGCGCTCACGCTGAACTGCGCGCCCTCCTACCAGATCGCCAAGGGCACCGCGCTGGAGCAGGCCCTGGTGCAGAGTGGTCTGAACAAGGGCTGGGTGACGGTGGTACCCGACTACGAAGGCCTCGAATCCCTGTGGACCGTGGGCAGGAACTCCGGCCAGGCCGTGCTGGATGCCATCCGCGCCGCCGAGCGCTTCCAGCCCCTGGGCCTGAGCGGCGCGGCCACCCCGGCCGTGCTCACCGGCTATTCCGGCGGCTCCATCGCCAGCACCTGGGCCAACGAGCTCTACCGCAGCTACGCGCCGGAGCTCAACATTGTCGGTGTGGCCGCCGGCGGGGTCCCCGTGGACATGGGCAACGTGGCCCGCAAGGTCGATGGCAAGCTGTTCGCCGGCCTGTACATGGGCGCCGTCTCGGCCCTGGCCCGAGCCTATCCCGAGGTGGGGGTGGACGCGCTGACCAACGACGAAGGCAAAGCCATGCTGGTCAAGATCCGAGACATGTGCGCCGGCCAGTTCCTGGGCGGCAACCCCGATGTCGTGGGCAGCTTCGCCTTCAAGAAGATGGCCCGCTACACCTCGGTGCCCGACATCCTGGCCGTGCCCGCCGTGCAGCAGGTGGTCGATCTGAACCGGCTCGGCCAGCGCAAACCCGGCGCCCCCACCTACCTATACAACGGGCTCTTCGACCAGGTGATGCCGATCAACGACGTCAAGGGCTTGGTCGACACTTACTGCCAGCACGGCGTGCCCACCACCTTCCGGCAGGTGCTGGGTGAGCACATCACCTCGATTTTCTTCGGCTTTCAGGGCGCGTTCGACTACCTGGAGGCGCGCCTGGCCGGCAAGGCCGTGGGACGCGGCAGCTGCAAGTGAGTCGAAACCCAGGGAAAACCCGCAAAACCAAGGATCGCCAGCGTGCTTGAAACGCCGGACACTGACGGCCGCATGCGTGTCTCTCCCACTCACCTGAAAATCCTGGCGTCAGCGCTCGACATGGAAGGCTTCGATGCCGGGCTGATCGCCCAACGCTGCGCCATTGAATCGATCGACGCCCTGGAACAGGCCGGCACCTGGGTTGACCTGGACGTGTTCGATCAGGCCATGGCCGCCGCCATCGACGCCAGCGGCGACCCGAGCTTCGGCCTGACGGTCGGCAAGAGCATCGCGATCATGCAGTTCCGGCTGTTCACGCCCCTGGCGCTGTCGGCCCCCACCTTGCGCCAGGTGTTCGCCGACCTGCTGTATTTCAGCCCCCTCGCCCTGGAGCGCTGCGAGATCGAACTCCTGGAGACGCCAGGCACCGCCCGCCTCGAGATCGAGCCCCTGGTACAGCATGGCCGCAGCGGGCGCTTTCGCACCGAGCAGGTCGCCAGCAGCACCATGCAGATGCTGCGGCTGGCCGGCGCCGAGCCACGCGACATCCATCAGATCCAGTTCCCTTATCCCTGTCCCGAGGGGCAGGAGGCACGCTACACCGCCACCTTCGGCCGCCAGCTCAGCTTCGGGCAGGCCACGTGTGCCATCGTCATCAACCCCGCGCTGCTCGATGCGACGCAGCCCTCCCACGACCCGCTGGCCTACACGGCTGCGCGCACCCGCGCCGAGTTGGCCCTGGCCGCCAAGGGCCATGGCAGCGACCTGGCCGAACAGGTCCGCCAGCACCTGCTGCTGGCCCTGCCCCACCAGGCCTCGGTGCACGAAACGGCCGAGCACCTGGGCATCAGCGAACGGCGCCTGCGGCGGCAGCTGCACATGCTGGGGCTGTCGCACTCCGACCTGCTTCAGCAGTGCCAGCGCCTGGCCGCCGAGCGCCTGCTGGCCGATGCCGCGCTGCCGCTCAAGCAGGTGGCCGATGCCCTGGGGTTCTCCTCGGTGAGCACCTTCCACCGGGCATTCAGGCGCTGGACCGGCGTCACACCATCGGCCTGGCGTGAAGGCCGTATGGCCTGACACCCCGCGGACAAACCCCAGACAAACCCTCATTCCCCCCGGATGCGCGCCGGGAAAACACCGCACGCCTCGGCAAATAGATTGGTCACTGCGGCTATTGGATCGTGGGGCCAGCCCTTCTAGCATCGGGCTCACAACAGAACCACGCTCCCAATGCGTCATCGAGGAGACACCACATGTTCACGTCCACCTTCCCGGTTACCCGCTCGAGCCGCCACTTCGCGCTGCGCAGCACCATCGCCGCTGCCCTGATCGCGCTGTCTGCCGGCACCACCGCCACCGCGCAGACCACCACCCTGGGCACGCGCGGCAGCACCGCCAGCGACAGCACCGCCATCACCAGCAACGCGGGCAGCACCTGGAAGGAGTACAAGCGCGCCGCCGAGTACGCCGACGCCGTGAGCCTGCCGCTGCAGTTCATCACCATGGCCGACGGCAAGAAGCTGGCTGTGCGCGTGACCGTGCCGGCCGATGCCAAGGGCAAGCCCGTGGCCGGCACCTTCCCGGCCATCCTCACGCAGACCGCCTACCGCATCGACCTGGGCCAGTTGCTGGGCTATGTGGTGCAGACCGGCAACTCGCTGCTCGTGGGCGGCCAGGACAAGTTCATGGTGCAGCGCGGCTATGTGTCCGTCGCGGTGGACGTGGTCGGCACCGGCATGTCCAGCGGTGAAGGCGCCCTGCTGGGCACCGAAGAGCAAGAGGGCTACGCCGCCGCGGTGGACTGGGTCACCCAGCAGCCCTGGTTCAACGGCAACCTGGGCCTGGCCGGCACCTCCTACCTGGGCATCACCAGCCTGCAGACCGCCAAGCAGCAGCACCCCGCCGTGAAGGCGGTGTTCGCGCAGGTGCCCATGGGCGATGCCTACCGCGGCACGGTGGGCATCGGCGGCCTGCTCAACGCCAAGTTCATCAGCCTGTGGCTGCCGCTCACGCACACCCTGAGCGTGCAGAACGACATTGCCAAGCTCAACTTCCCGAGCTGGTCCGCGCAGATCGAGCAGGCCAACCAGGAGCACATCGCCTCCATCGACAGCTGGTACCTGCCCACCGTGGACCGGGCCATGACGGGCGTGTCCGGCTACGCCACCGACGACGGCGACTTCTGGGCCGTGCGCTCGCCCATCGAAGGCGCCTCGCGCATCAAGGTGCCCACCTTCATCGTGGGGTCGTCCAACGACATCTTCCAGCGCGATGAGCCGCTGCTGTACGAGCAGCTCAAGAAGAACGTCAATGCCAAGCTGCTGATCGTCAAGGGCTCGCATGTCGAGGCCGTGCTGGCCG
>DDJC01000086.1:23453-24759 GCA_002339015.1 Burkholderiales bacterium UBA1834 | reverse complement strand
GTCACGCAGTTCGTCGAGGGCTACGGCGTGCTGGGCAGCACCCGCTACAGCAAGGCCACCGACTGGCCCCACCCGCAGATGACGCCCACCCGCCTGTACCTGCGCGGCAACCAGACCCTCACTGCCGCCAAGCCCGGCAGCGGCGAGACGGCCCGCTTCGTCAAGGAGCCCAAGCCCGCCGTGGTGAGCTACGCCAAGAACGATTCGGGCAAGACCGTGAGCGCCAGCGTGGAGATCAACGACGGCAGCGACTGCTCCAGCAGCATGGTGCAGTGGTCGCTGGGCATCTCGGGCCTGCTGCCCAAGGCCTGCTATACCAACAGCAACACGGTCGAGAAGTCGCAGGGCGCCGCCATCTACGAAACGCCCTTCCAGACCAGCGACATGTACATCAACGGCCCCATCCAGGCCGACCTGTGGGTGGCGACCACCAAGACCGAAGCCGCCATCTCGGTGCGCGTCGATGCGGTCGACATCCTGGGCAAGGCCACGCCGCTGTCCACCGGTCTGCTGGCCGTCAGCCACCGGGCCATCGACACCACCCGTTCGCGCTACGTCAAGGGCGTGATGATCCAGCCGTGGCACCCCTTCACCGAAGCCGCCCGCCTGCCAGTGATCCCTGGCCAGGCCATGCAGGTGTCCGTCGAGGTGTTCCCGGCCGCTGCCCTGATCCGCAAGGGCCAGAAGCTGCGCATCGCCATCAGCGCCAGCAACCAGGCCATGGGCGTGTGGCCCAAGCCCCAGGAGGCCCAGGCCGCCGGCGGCGTGACCACCATCTTCAGCGATGCCGCCCGCCCCTCCAGCGTGGTGCTGCCGGTGGTGCCCACCAGCGCGCTGAACTGAGCGACGCCGTCGTCAACGGTCAGAAAAAAGCCGCTCTTCGGAGCGGCTTTTTCGTGTCGTGAGCGTCTTCAGTCGTCCAGCTTCGTCAGATCCCTCACAGCCCCCGTGTCCGCCGACGTCACCAGCTTCGCATAAGCCTTCAACGCCGCCGACACCTTGCGCGGACGCACCTTCGCCGGCTTCCAGCCCTTGGCATCCTGCTCGGCACGGCGCTGCGCCAGCTCCTCATCCGACAGCAGCACATTGATCGTGCGCTTCGGGATGTCGATGCGGATCCTGTCGCCATCGCGCACCAGCCCGATCGCGCCACCCGCAGCAGCCTCCGGCGAGCAGTGACCGATCGACAGGCCCGAGGTACCACCCGAGAAGCGACCATCCGTCAGCAGCGCACAGGCCTTGCCCAGCCCCTGCGACTTGATGTAGCTGGTCGGGTACAGCATCTCCTGCATGCCCGGGCCGCCCT
>DDJC01000086.1:22469-23385 GCA_002339015.1 Burkholderiales bacterium UBA1834 | reverse complement strand
CCTTCGAACACCAGGATGCTTTCATCGACGCCGGCCGTCTTGACCACGCAACCATCGAGCGCGATGTTGCCCTTGAGCACCGCCAGGCCGCCCTCCTTCGAGAAGGCATGCTCGTACGAGCGGATGCAGCCCTCGGCGCGGTCCAGGTCCAGACTGGGCCAGCGCGTGTTCTGGCTGAAGGCCACCTGCGTGGGAATGCCCGCGGGGCCGGCCATGTAGAAGTGGCGCACGGCCTCATCCTGCGTGACGGCGATGTCCCACTGCGCCAGCGCTTCGCCCAGCGTGGCGGCGTGCACCGTCGGCGCATCCACATGCAGCTTGCCGGCACGGGCCAGCTCACCCAGGATGGCCATGATGCCGCCGGCGCGGTGCACGTCCTCGATGTGGTACTTGTTGGTGTTGGGCGCCACCTTGCACAGCTGCGGCACGACGCGCGAGAGGCGGTCGATGTCGTCCATCGTGAAGTCGATCTCGGCTTCGCGGGCGATGGCCAGCAGGTGCAGGATGGTGTTGGTCGAGCCGCCCATCGCGATGTCCAGCGTCATCGCGTTCTCGAAGGCGTTGAAGCCCACCGAGCGCGGCAGGATGCGCTCGTTCTCTTTCTCGTAGTACTCGCGGGCCAGCTCGACGATGCGGCGGCCGGCGCGCTTGAACAGCTGCTCGCGGTCGGCGTGCGTGGCCACCACCGTGCCATTGCCCGGCAGCGACAGGCCCAGGGCCTCGGTCAGGCAGTTCATCGAGTTGGCGGTGAACATGCCNNAGGTCGGGCAGGCCGAACGCTCCACCTCGGCGACGTCGGCATCGGAGTAGGACTTGTCGGCGGCCATCACCATGGCGTCCACCAGGTCCAGCTTCTTGATCTCCATCACCTTGGTGACGGGGTTGGCCAGGCGCGTCTTGCCGGCTTCCATCGGGC
>DDJC01000086.1:0-22399 GCA_002339015.1 Burkholderiales bacterium UBA1834 | reverse complement strand
GCGGCCATCAGCATGCCGGGGGTGATCTTGTCGCAGTTGGAGATGCAGACCATGGCGTCGGCGCAGTGCGCGTTGACCATGTACTCCACCGAGTCCGCGATGATGTCGCGGCTGGGCAGCGAGTAGAGCATGCCGTCGTGGCCCATGGCGATGCCGTCGTCCACCGCGATGGTGTTGAACTCCTTGGCGACGCCGCCGGCAGCCTCGATCTCACGGGCGACCAGCTGGCCCAGGTCCTTCAGGTGCACGTGGCCGGGCACGAACTGCGTGAAGGAGTTGACCACGGCGATGATGGGCTTGGAGAAGTCCTCGTCTTTCATGCCTGTGGCGCGCCACAGGGAACGCGCGCCCGCCATGTTGCGGCCGGCGGTGGAGGTCTTGGAACGGTATGCGGGCATCGTGGGGGCTGAAGAAATGTCGGGGGATGGAAGCGGGCCACGGGACCTGGGCCCAGTCCGCAATTATCCCCCACCCCCCGGGCGTGTGCAGCCCTGGGGTTTCGCTCAGGCCAGAAGGCCAATGGCACACCGTCGAGGCGCACGCTGCATCGGTGTGAACCTGATGGCGCTGTATGCTCGCCACCACCGCCTTGACCATTCACCCCCAGCCACCCCACCTTGAGAACCGACAGCCGCCTCTCCCGCATGCTGCATGTGCTCCTGCACATGGCGCGCGACGACCAGCCCTTCACCTCCGAGCGCATCGCCGAGATGCTGGGCACCAATGCCGCGGTGGTGCGCCGCACGATGGCCGGGCTGCGCAAGGCTGGCATGGTGTCGTCCGAGCGTGGCCCCCAGGGTGGCTGGCGGCTGGCCAGCGATCTTCAGCAGGTCACCTTGCTGGACGTGCACCGGGCCGTGGGCGGCCCCAACCTGTTCGCCATCGGCCCAGACCGCCACAACCCCGACTGCGCCGTCGAGCGGGTCGTCAACGCGGCCCTGGCTGATTCGCTGCAGCAGGCCGAAGCCCTGCTGCTCTCGCGCCTGGGCGCGGTCACGCTGGCCGACCTGGCCCGCCAGTTCGATGTGCTGTGCCGTCAGCACGGCGCGCGCAGCCACGCCCCCCATAAGCCATCTCGCTGAAAGGGCATGCGCGCCCCATCCTGCAAGGACACCGGCCTTATGTATCATCAAAAGATACGAATTGACTGGAGCGTTCATGAAGCACGATGTGATCATCATCGGTGGCAGCTACGCGGGCCTGTCGGCCGCCCTGCCGCTGGCACGCGCCCGCCGCGCCGTGCTGGTGGTGGACGAAGGCTTGCGGCGCAACCGATTTGCCGCGGCCTCCCACGGCTTTCTCACGCAGGATGGCGTTGCGCCGGACGAGATCGCGGCCACGGCGCGCACCCAGCTCATGGCCTATGGCACCGTGCAATGGGCACAGGCACGGGCCACCCGACTCAGCGGCCAGGCCGATGACTTCAGCGTGATCCTGCAGGACGGCACACAGCACTGTGCCCGCCGCGTGATCCTGGCCAGCGGCGTGAGCGACGCGCTGCCCACCCTGCCAGGGCTGGCCGAGCGCTGGGGGCGCCAGGTGTTCCACTGTCCCTACTGCCATGGCTACGAGCTGCAACAAGGCCCCATCGGCGTGCTGGCGACATCGGAGATGTCGAGCCACCAGGCGCTGATGCTGCCCGACTGGGGACCGACCACCTTCTTCCTGCACGAGCAGCCCATGCCGGCGGCGGACACCATGGCGCAATTGCAGGCCCGCGGCGTGTCACTGATGCCAGGCCAGGTGGCGCGGCTGGCGGGCGATGCCAGCGCCCTGCAGGTCGTGATGGCCGATGGCAGGCACGTCGATCTGGCCGGCCTGTTCATTGCCTCGCGCATCCAGCCCGGCCCGCTGGCCACACAGCTCGGCTGCGCCCTGGAGGACAGCCCCATGGGCCCGTATGTGCGCACGGACGCGTTCAAGTCCACCACCGTGCCGGGCGTGTTCGCCTGCGGTGATCTGGCGCGCCCGGCCGGATCTGTCGCGCTGGCGGTGGGCGATGGCGCCATGGCGGGCACCGCGACGCACCGTTCGCTGATGTTCGGCCTGAGCTGACACCACTGTCTGCTGCAGCTACTTTGGGCCCGCTGCAGGATGGTAGAGCTGCGCCGACGCCAGCAGGGCCTGGTCAGCCAGCGCATCGGCCACAGGGCCGTCATACAACAGGCCACCTCGCTGATCCCCCAGGATCAGGCAGCGTTCGCCCAGCGCCTGCGCCAACCACAGGTTGTGCGTGCTGACCACCACCGTGGCCTGTGTTCTGGCCAGGTACTGCATCAACCAGCCTGCGGCGCGCGGATCCAGGTTGGCCCAGGGCTCATCGAGCAGCAGCACCTTGGGCTCCAGGGCCAGCACCGCCGCCAGGGCCACCTTCTGTTTCTGCCCGCCTGACAGGTTGAAGGGCGCGTGGCCCAGCAGCGGCTCCAGCTGCAGTTCACGCGCCCAATGCGCCACACGGGCATCGGCGTCAGGCAGGCCGAGCTGGCGCGGTCCGTAGGCAATCTCTTCGCGCACAGTCGGGTTGAAGAGCATGGCCTCCGGATCCTGGAACAGCAGACCTACCTCCTGCCGAAAGCACCGTGACCAGGCCTTGTCACGGAACTGGCGGGGCGTGAGTTCAACCCCGTCGTACAGGCAGCGGCCCGCGGTGGCAAAGACCAGGCCATCGAGCAGCTTGAGCAAAGTGGATTTGCCGCTGCCGTTGTGGCCCAGCAGCACCACCTTCTCGCCCGGCCCGATGCGGCAGTTCAGGCCTGCGAAGGCTGCCGGCGCCTGAGGCCAGCCAAAGGCCACGCCTTCCAGCTCAATCATCGAAGCACCCCCGTGAGCGCATCGCCAGGCTGGTGTCCTCGGCCCGTGCCACGGATTTGTCCAGCAGGCAGGCCGCGTGAGCGGCGGAGTGGCGCAGACGGCTGTGCCAGCCTGCGGCTTGCGGGTTCCGCGACACAAACGCCAGCCTGAAATCACGCCGCAGGCGCGCGAACACCTGCACCTGGCCAATGGCCAAGGTGGCCAGGAACCCCAGCATGCGCGAGAAAGACAGGGCCGCCACCAGGTTCACCCGCGACACGAACCAGAACCCCAGGAACACCATCAGCAGCACGCGCAGGTTCATCAACCCCAGGTAGGCCCACGATGGCCCCAGCCCTTGCCAAGCGGCCATCAGCACATGCCCCAGGCTGACGGACACATTGAAGACCAGCACCGCCAGCAGCGTGCGCCGCAGCAGACGCCAACGCGCCACGCCCGCCGCCCCCAAGGCCAGGGCACACAGCACAGCCAGCGCAGCGGGCGAATGCACGAAGGCCACGCCCGTCAGGGCCATCAGATAGGCACCCAGCCACAGGCGGGCACGCCCGGGAGACATCTCGGACTCATGCTGGATGGGGGGAGCCACATCCGTGGGGCAGTAGGACCGATCCAACGCACTCATGCCGGGTCTTTCACCGCCAGGCCAGCGGCGGCACGGGGCACCTGCCGTCCCTCGGAGCCTGTGGCTATGGACACCACCCAACGGCGACGCCGGGCAAAGCGCCAGACCATCAGCGTGAGCAGGGCCTCGCCCAGGCCCACCAACACATGGGGGATCAGCAGCGCAGGCAGCACCACGCTCAAGCCAAAGGGAAAGAACAGCGGCGTGCCATCGGCCTGGTGCGCGATGAGGGGCTGCACGCCCAGCACCGCCCCCACCATCAGTGCCGACAGCATCACAGAGCACCACGCGGCAGCGGCCACCGCGAAGGACTCATTGAAAGGCAGCAGCAAACGGAACACCCCCACCGCAGACGCCGCGCCCAGCAAGCCCATCGCCACGGCATTGACCGGCAGTGCGGTAACGCCCCCGGCCCCAAAGAACAGCGACTGCAACAGCAGCACCAGGCTGTAGGCCAGGAAGGACAGGCGCACACCGAACAGCAAGGCCAGCATGGCCACGCCCAGCACATGGCCCGAGGTACCGCCGGGAATGGGCAATGTGATCAAGCCCAGTCCATAGGCCAGTGCCGTCATGGCGGCCAGCTTGGGCACGACGCGCTCATCAAGCTGCTCACGCAGGCCACGCGTGGCCCACAGCCAGCAGCCTCCCGCCAGCGCATAGGCCGGCAGGAAGGTCTGAGGTGAGAGAAAGCCATCCGGGATGTGCATCAGGCCTCCTTGAGGCGGCGATGGCGAAGGTAGTGCCACAGGCCGAAGAAGCCGATGGCCAGCACCGCCAGCCCCAGCAGCAGGCGCACCAGCCTGTCCAGCGGCTGCACCGCCGGCCGGGCCAGGGCGGCCGCCACGCCTTGCCCGGCCACGGGCGCCTGTGCATTGATGGTGATGTCCACCCCATGCCCATCGGCAGAAAAGCTCCGCACACGCCATTGCCTGGCGCCATCAGGCTGGAACACGATGCGGCCTTGCGCGTCGGTGCGGCCGGTCATCAGGGGCTTGGCCGCGCCATCGGCCTGGACCTCGAAGTACTCGAACGCGAAGGGCTCGCCATCGGCGTAGGTGAGGTTGATGACCACCTCATGCGCGCTCTGTTCCACCACTTCGTGCACCTCATGGGCCTGAGCGGTTGGCGTATTCCAGGCGCCCAGCATCACCAGCACCAACAGGGCCGGCCATGTGGCTCGCCCATGCCTCATCACCGTGTGCAGACAACGCCCCATCATGGGATCACCTTGCGGTGAACACCAGGTTGGCAGCCAGCGATTCGGTATCCGCCCGAGCGTCATTGACCAGCGGGAAGCGGCGGCTGACCGACCACGTCTGTGCACCGGCCACCACCGGCACCAGGGCCCGGCCCTGGGCATCGGCCTCGATCACCGGCCCCTTGCCATGGTCGCCGCGCACCAGCTTGGCTCCGGCCAGCGGCTTCTTGTCCTGGAGCACCAGCACGGGCAGGGTCTGGCCCACCTTGGGCGCCTCGGCGCTCTGCGGCACCAGCTCCAGGTACTGCCCTTGCGGCTGTGTCACGGCGGTGCTCCACGCCAACACCGTCTTGCCGTACTTGACGGCATGCACGGCGCTGACGGCACCTGGCACCTCGTTCTTGGGCAGATTCCTGGCGGGCTGGTTGTCGGCCGTCTTGCTCCAGTAGCCATTGTCGAAATGCACGGTGATCAGCGCAGGCGGCTTGGCGGCGGTGGCCCGCACGCCTTGCGCCTCATCGTGACGGCGCAGTTCGACAGGCGCGCCCTTGGCATCGATGGCCTTGAGCTGCAGCACCTTGGACGGCACGTAAGGCTCGCCGGTGGCCGTGTGGCCGAACAGGACCACATAGCCGCCATCACGGGCTTCGATCCAGGCATCGTGGGCCTGGGCGGCGGTCAGGGCGGTCAGCAGCACCGCCGCCAGGAAGCAGGAGAACAACCGGGTCATGTCATCAGGCCTTGCGCTGGATTCTAGAAGCTGAGCGAGGTGCCCACCGTAAAGGTGCGTGGCGGCGCGGGGTTGTAGGTGCGCACGCCGCTGCTGATGCCGGCGGAGGTGGCGTAACGCTCGTCCGTCAGGTTGGCCACCTGAACGAAGAAGCGTTGCGGCTGCGAGAAGCTGCCCTTGTACTCGTAGCTGGCCATCAGGTCCACCGTGGTGTAACCGCCGTAATGGCGCTGCCCGGAAGTCGATGAAGACGGCGTGTTGATGGCGTAGCGGCCCACATGGCGCACCGTGGTAGTGACGGCGTAGGCCGCCGCAGGCTTGACGGTGGCGGAGACGGTGGCCATCTCGCGCGCCACGCCGGTCAGCTCGGAGCCCTCCAGGTAGGCCTGCGTGGGCAGAGCCTCGATCACCTTGGTGCGGACACGTGCCAGCGCCGCGGAGGCCTCGAACCAGCTGGCCGGGTTGTAGCGCACCTCCACCTCCACACCTTCGCGGCGGGTCTTGCCGACGTTGCCGTACGTGAGGGTGGCACTGTCGAGCAGCGCCACCTCGTCACGGCTGTCGATGCGGAAGTGACTCAGGTCGATCAGCCAGTCGCTGCCCGGCGTCAACGTGAATCCGATTTCCTGCTGCCGGAACCTGGTGGGTTTCACATCCAGCCCGGCGGTGAACTTGGCTGCATCGCTGGGCAGCGCATAGCCTTCAGACAAGCTGGCTCGCGCCTCCAGCAAGCCCGGCACCCAGGTAGAACGCACGCCGGCCTTGGGTGTGGTCACCGAAAAATCGGACATGTCATTGCACTGCGCGCTGGCGCCCGTTCGAGTCTCCACCCCGCGGCGCTCGCAGCCGCCACTGATGCGGTCATGGCGCAGGCCCAGGCTGGGGCGAAACAGCGGGTCCAGCGCCCACTCGGCCTGGCCAAAGGCCGAGCTGGTATCGGTGCTGAGCAGTCGGTTCAACGTACCGGAGCCACTGGCCACCGTGGTCGCGGCGGTGTACTGCCCATTGGACAAGGCATCGGCGTACTTGAAGCGCGTGTCTTCTTCATACCGCTCCAGGCCCAGCACCCACCGCAGCGACTTGCCAGCGGGCTTGTGCTCGCCATTGAGACTGACGCCGTAGCCCAGCACATCGCGGTCGTAATCCTCCATACGCTGCTGCCAGGTCGTGGCACTGGTCAGGCGCGTGAACAGGCGGGTGAAGGTCTGCTGGGTGGCGTACACAAAGGCCAGCGCCTTGATGTCACTGCTCAGGGTGTGCGACAGGTCGGCGCGCAAGGTGGAAAAATCCTTGTCAGCCCCGTCGTTCTGCACATTGGGGTTCTTGTCGAAGAAACCGCCCCGCCGGTCGTACTGCGCCTGCGTGATGACCGAGGCGCCATCGGCTTCAGCCCTGTGCACGCGGCCCGAAATGGCCAGTTGCGTGCCACGCGCCAGATCCACCGACGCACGCCCCGCCACCGTGGTGCGCTCACTGTGCGATTGCGGGCGATAACCATCGGTGCGGTAGAGCTGGGCCGCGCCATTGAAGGTGATGGCGCCCAGTTGCGCGCCCACGGCGCCCTGCACATCCGCTGTGCCATGGCTGCCGATGCGTGCGTCCATCTCGCGGTAGTCGCCGCCCTTGCGCGAGCGCAGGGCCACCACGCCAGCGCGGTTGAAGTTGCCGTACAGGGCCGACACCGGGCCCTTGAAGATGTCCATGCCCGCCAACTCCAGCGGGATCACCACGTTCAGATCCGCATAGCCGTCGGCATGGCTGGACGCCTCGTTCAGCGGGATGCCATCGATCACGAAGCCGATGTCACCACCATGGCCGCCACCGGAGAAGCCACGCAGGGTCATGGAATTGGCCACGCCGCCATAGCCCAGGCCGCGCACCTCCATGCCCGGCACCTCGCGGAACAGTTGCTCGGGCTGGCTGATCTGGCGGGCGCGAATCTCCTGTTGCGAGAATCGGTTGACGGTGTATGGCTGGTGGCGGCTGTCGCGGATGGCCTCGCCTTTGACGACAATGTTGTCAAGCGCGGGCACGGGCTCGTCCGCGCTGGCCACGCCATGGATGGCCAGAACGATGGCAGACAAGGCGCCGCCCAGGAATAACTGACGCATGGCGTAAAACCGGGCAAAGTGTGATGAAAACAAAAATCATCATAACTTCAAGCCCTGTCCGGTCCCCATACGCCATTCGACGTATGGACCGGCGGCGCCTCACACAATGGAACCTTCTGCGTCGCGCGCGCACTCAATGTGTGCCTCAAGGAACACCCATGAAGATCAAGACCCTGCTCCTCGGCCTGTGCTGCTGCGCGGCCGCCCAAGCCCACCAGGGCGCGCATGTGCATGGCCGCATCCAGCTCGGCGTGGCGCTGGACGGCCAGCAGCTCGTGGTCGACATCGACACCCCGCTGGACAGCCTGCTGGGCTTCGAGCACGCGCCCCGCACGGCCCCTCAGAAGAAGCTGGCGGCCGAATGGGCCGAACGGCTGCGTACCGCGAACAAGCTGCTGCGCCTGCCCCCGCAGGCCCGCTGCACCCTGCAAGGCACCGAACTTGACGCGCCGGTGCTCGGGCTGGGTGCGGACACCGCCAAGCCCTCAGAGCATGCCGATCTCGAAGGCCAATGGTCCTTCCAGTGCGAGCACCCCGAGGCCTTGCGCAGCATCGATCTGGGTTTTTTCGAGGCCAGCCGGCATGCCCGCATCATCGACGTCAGGTGGGTGAAAGACGGCCGGCAAGGCCGGCAGACACTCCAGCGCCCACAGGCCCGCGTCAACCTGCCGGCACCCCGGTAAGCCCTTCCATGCAGGCTGCTCCGCCCCCCTGGGTGCTCCAGATCAATGTGCTGGCCCACGGCTGGTCGCCCACCGACCCCCCCTTGTTCCAGTTGCCACACCTGACGCTGCGCGCCGGTGAATCGCTGTTCGTTCACGGCCCCAGCGGCTGCGGCAAGAGCACGCTGCTGTCGCTGCTGTGCGGCATCACGCCGGCGCGCAGCGGTCAGGTGCGCGTGCAAGACGCTGACTGGCGCGCCCTGCCCGGCCATCGCCGCGATGCCTGGCGGGCCGACCACATCGGCTACATCTTTCAGCAGTTCAACCTGCTGCCGTACCTGAGCCCGCTGGACAACGTGCTGTTGCCCTGCCGGTTCTCGGCACGGCGCCGGCAAGGCGCCACCGCTCAGGGCGGTCCACAGGCCCAGGCCCGCACGCTGCTGGCCCGCATGCAGTTGCCCGAGACGGCCTGGCAAGCTCCCAGCGCCCAGTTGTCGGTGGGCCAGCAGCAGCGGGTGGCCGCGGCACGCGCGCTGATCGGCCGCCCCGCGCTGGTCGTGGCCGACGAGCCCACCTCTGCACTCGACGAGGCCACACGGGATGCCTTCATGGCCACCTTCCTGCAGGCCTGCGACGAGGCCCAGGCCGCCGTCGTCTTCGTCAGCCACGACCAGCGCCTGGCCACGCACTTCCAGCGCAGCCTGGCCTGGGCCGAGCTGACGGGGATGCAGCCATGAGCGGCCTGTGGCAACTGGCCTGGGCCAGCGCCTGGCATCGGCGCTTTGTGCTGTCGATCACCCTGGCCTCCGTGGCACTGTCGGCCTTCCTGCTGGCCAGCATCGAGCAGATCCGCGCGGACGTACGCGAAGGCTTCTCGCAATCCGTGTCAGGCACCGACCTCATCGTGGGCCCGCGCACCGGCAGCACCCAGCTGTTGCTCTACAGCGTCTTCCGCATTGGCCAGCCCACCAACAACATGCGCTGGGACAGCGTGGAGGCGCTGGCGGCCCACCGCGCCGTGCGCTGGGTGGTGCCGATCTCGCTGGGGGATTCCCACCGGGGCTTTCCGGTGGTGGGCACCAGCACGGCCTATTTCGAGCACATGCGCTACGGCGATGACCAAGCCCTTGTGCTGGCACAGGGCCGGCGTTTCGACAAGCTGTTCGATGCCGTGATCGGCTCGGAGGTGGCGCGCCAGCTGGGTTACCACGTCGGCACACCGATCGTGCTCTCGCATGGCGATGGCGCCTTCGACGCCAATGACCATGCCGACAAACCCTTCAAGGTGGTGGGCATCCTGGCGCCCACGGGCACCCCGGTGGACCGCTCCGTGCACATCAGCCTGCAGGCCATGCAGACACTGCACGTGGATTGGGTAGGCGGCGCGCCCATGCCCGGCATCCACGTGGGCATCGACCAGCTCACGCCCGAGCTGCTGCGCCCCACCGAGGTCACCGCCGTGCTGGTGGGCCTCAAGAGCCGAACCGCCGTGTTCGCCGTGCAGCGCTGGCTGGCCGAATACGACAAGGAGCCGCTGATGGCCATCCTCCCCGGTGTGGCCCTCGATGAGCTGTGGCAGGTGGTCGGCAGTGCCGAGAAGGCGCTCCTGGCCATCACCCTGCTGGTGGCCGTGGTCAGCTTCTCGGGCCTGGTGGCCACGATGCTGGCGGGCCTGAGCGAACGCCGGCGCGAGCTGGCCATCCTGCGGGCCGTGGGCGCCTCGCCCCGCACTGTGCTGGCCTTGCTGCTGGTGGAAGGCACCACCTTGTCCGCCCTGGGCGTGCTGCTGGGCTGGCTGGCCTCCTGGGCCGTGCTGCTGGCCGGCCAGGATGCGGCCCAGGCGCGCTGGGGCCTGCATGTGCACGCGGGCTGGCCCACGCCCAATCAGGCCTTGCTGATGCTGGGCCTGATGGCCACCGGCCTGCTGGCCAGCGTGCTGCCCGCCTGGCGCGCCTACCGCCTCTCCCTGGCCGATGGGCTCAGCCCCAAAGCCTGATCAGGATCACCATCATGCACGTACACACCTCCGCCCTGATCTCCCGACGCGCTTGTCTGGCGCTGGCCCTGCTGACGGTCGGCGCATGGGCCAACACCCCGGCTCTGGCCAAAGGCCCCGCCAAGACCAGTGCCATGCCGCACATCAAGTGGGCCGACCTGGTGCCCAAGGACTGGGACCCGGCCGAGGAAGTGCGCAAGCACATGAAGGTCGACAACTTCAACGTCATCAGCGACAGCGATCCGCGCATGCTGCAGATGCTCAAGCAGATGCGCGAGGTGTGGGACAACGCCCCCGTGAACCCTGCCATGGACGGCGTGCTTGGCCGCATCCCGGGTTACGTGGTGCCGCTGGAAGAGACCAAGGCCGGCCTGAAGGAGATGCTGCTGGTGCCCTACTACGGCGCCTGCATCCACTCGCCACCGCCCCCGGCCAACCAGATCATTCACGTGGTCCTGAACAAGCCGGTCAAAGGCTATGCCGCCATGGACACCGTGTGGGTGTCGGGCACGCTCAAGGCCTTCCGCGGAGATTCGTACATGGGCGCCAGTGGCTACAAGATCGACGATGCTGCCCTGGCGCGCTACGAGAAGAACAAGCCGCAGACGGCGCAGTAGCTGGCTGCACGACGCCCGGGCTGTCGAGTCGAACGACCAGGATGCGGGCCGAAAGGTCAGCGAAGTGAGGCAACGCCATGGTCAGGTCCTTGTGGCATTGAACCGCAGCCATGGCAATCGAGGTGCCCGGCGGGTATGGGATTTGCCAAAGAGGGCTGGCACCTGAATGAGGTGCAAATGCAAGGAGACTGTCATGCGCCCCCTGTTGTGGATCACTGCCATTGCCTCCATCGGCCTGCTGGCCCGTCATGCCACCAAGGCGTCCCGGCCACCCTGGCAACTGGGCCTCGATGCGGACCAGGGGCGAGATGACAGGGCCATCGGCCTGGCCGCGGAGAAGGGGTCACCCAATGATGCCGAGCGGCTGCGGGCGCGGGGCATTGGCGCGGTTCCCTTCCCGACGGCCTCGACGCCTGATGAGCGCGGCAGCATCCCGGGTCTGCCGGATTTCATGCGAGGCGCCTGAGCTTGGCATGTTCGAGTTGGATCTACCTTGGTGGGAGTTCGCCCTGCGCGGCGCCATCACTTATGGGGCCCTGTTGCTGCTGGTCAGGGTTTCCGGAAAGCGCACCGTGGGTCAGTTCACACCATTCGACCTCATCGTGGTGCTGCTGCTCAGTGAAGGCGTCAGTTCAGGCCTCACGGGTGGCGACGATTCCGTGGGTGGCGGCCTGATCGTCGTCAGCACCCTGATCGGCCTGAACCTCGCGGTGGCCTTCGCCACCTCGCGCAGCCGCCGACTGGAAATCATGTTCGACGGCACGCCCGTGCTGATCGGCCGCGACGGTGCATTCTTTCCGGCGGTGATCAGGGCGCACCGGATCGGCGAAGGCGAACTCCAGAAGAGCCTGCGCGAAGCCGACTGCGAACTTCAGCAGATGCGTCATGCCTTCCTCGAGACGGACGGCACCATCAGCATTCAGAAGAAGCACGGGATTGACGTGTCATGAGCCAACCACGGCTGCCACATTCCGCAGGGCAAACGCCCCGTCCAGAGACGTGCTGTCCAGGCGCTCCGGCCAGGGCCGCTGAAAAAGGTGCCGGTGGCGCGTACCGATTGCCGCTTCAATTTTCAGAAGCAGTCCACTCCACTCCACGCGAATCGCCGTGGACAAGACCTGGTCCGGGCCACTCTCACCTCGCCCCCTGGCGGCACATCGATTGCCACCAAGGCCTGCCTCAACCCCTTGCCTATTTCTGGAGCCCCCATGCAAGCAACTTCCCTTGGCCACAACCGCACGGGCACTGTCCTGGCGCCTGCCGCGCTCCAGGCCATGAACGACGCAGCGGACGAACTCACGCCGGTCGATGTCATCGACACCCACGAACTCGATGCGCAGCGCCAGCGGTTCATCACCGAGGCCGATGCCGTTGGCTCCGTGCCGCCCCCTGATTCCGTCAAAGGCGTGCTCAAGACCGGGCTTGCCAAGCTCATGGGCGGCGAGCCCACCGTGCTGATGGACAAGCTGGGCGAACGGCTGGCTTTCGAGCGCACCGGCACGCGTCTCTACGATGCCCTGATCGCAAAATACCAGGCCACGCTCAATGCGGGCAACGATCCCCTGTTGCCCGTCGAGCCCTTGGCGAAAACCACGGATCCCACCCCCGAATCGGCGGGCGAGGCCCTGGCACGCATCCGGGCCGAGGAGCTGGCTCACTTCAAGCTGCTCAACAAGGCCATCCTCGAGCTGGGCGGCGATCCCACCGCACAGACCCCCTGCGCGGATGTCACTGCGGTGGCATCAATGGGGATCATGCAGGTCCTCAATGATCCGCGGACCACCCTCGCGCAATGCCTCAACGCCATGCTGACGGCGGAGCTGACCGACAACGCGGGTTGGGAGGTGTTGATCCGCCTGGCGGAGGATGCCGGCCAAAGCGATCTCGCCAGCCAGTTCACCAAAGCCCTGATCGAAGAATCACGGCACGTGGACATCATCAAGACATGGCTGAACAGCCTGCTCTCATCGCCCTCCATGGCCCCACTGGCTGTCTGACACACATTCATTCCTTCAGGAGCCCCCATGAGCCTCAACTTACTCACCGACCGTGGCACGCCGCTGGACCGCCAACGTTTCACATGGAAAGACTTGGTCCAAAAGCCGATCAGCAAGCTCGACGACGATGCATTCTCCCGCGTACGCACCATTCTGATGAACGGTGTTGAACTCGATTCCCTGCGTGTCAAGCAGGTCGCGCTGCGCATGAACGGGCCGCTTCGGCAGTCACTGGCCCAACTGATGCGCATCGAGCACCACCAGGCGACGCTGGTCAACTGGCTGATCGGCGCCGACCATTCCCCGATCGAGACAACCATCGGCTACGAGCAGACAGCCATTGAGGTGACCGCCTCGGTTGCCAAGCTCGAAACCGACCCGTATCTGGCCCAGGGATACCGGTACGCCCTGCTGGAAGACTTCGACCATCTTTACCGGTACAGCGCCCTGCTCGACCGGCTGGAGGGCAAGGACGCCAACAACATCACCCAGGGCTACACCGACATCGTGCCGGCCCGCCCCACGCTGGTCCATCACCGGGCGCCCGAGCATGACCTGCTTGAGCCCTACCCGCTCGACGCGACGCTGGCGACCAAGCTGCACGCGATCACGCTGACCGGCGGCGAGTACCAGACGCACGACTACTACATGAACATCGGCCCGCTGTTCACCGATCCCCTGGCGCGCCAGCTGTATGCGGAGATCGCCTCGGTCGAGGCCCAGCACATCACGCACTACGGCAGCATGATCAACCCCAATGAGAGTCTGCTCGAGAAGATGCTGCTGCAGGAGGCCTGTGAGGTGTGGAACTACGCCGCCTGCGCCGAGCAAGAGGACAACCCGCGCATCAAGGCGATCTGGGAGCGGTTCCTGGACTACGAGCTGGGCCACCTGAACGCCGTCATCGATCTCTTCAAGCAGCACGAGCAACGCGACCCCGCCGAGATTCTGGGCGACGGCAAGCTGCCGCCGCGCATCGTCTTCGAGAGCCACCGCGAGTACCTGCGCGAAGTCATCGCCAAGGAAACCGGCATGCGCAAGGATGGCACGGCGTTCACGCCCGACGAAAGCCAGGAAGGCGCGTCGTCGCTGGCCTACCGCGAGCAGCTCAACAGCGAAGGCTCACCCTCCGAAACCGTGTCGGCCTCGTACCGGTGGACGGCCGGCACCGAGCTGGTCCGCGAAGCAGCGCTGGCATGACCCGTGCTCCATTCGCCACCAACGAATGCGCCCAACGCTCCTACTGACACGGTACAAGGTGCCGATGCCGGTGAAAACCGACCTCATGGCTTGGGAGGCAGCGAATGGTGCTCGCCTCCCGGCCCCGTCAGTTGGAACGCCTGGCCCTTCTGCCATGCATCTGCACCTGGGTCGATCGGTGGCGCCTGAATGTCCGCCCGATCCTTGCGAAGGTCTTGCGATGACGCGCCCACCCGTTTGTCGCGGGCCACTACCATGTCGGCGTCGGCCTGGCCATCGGCGGTGAACCCCCTCGTCAGCTGGGGCACCCCGAGTGGCAGGGCCTGGTGTTGGTCCGTGTCGCAAGCGGGATGCCTGGCCAACCCCAACCGCACCGGCGCCACGCGCTCCAGAAGCCCTCAAGGCCATGACCGATGCCGCGGGCTCAAAGCCCTCGTTGCACAACCGCCTGCGTCACTCGCACATCCGCGGAGGACAGTGGTGTCTCTGTGGCCACCCATGGTGCACCACCGAAATAGATTTGGAAGATCTTCTCTGCCGTGCGCGTAGCCAGGGCCTGCGTGCTCAGAGTGGGGTTCATGCCCCCGCAGGAGTTGGCCAGCGCGGCGTTATCCGCCACGAAGAGGCGCTTGACCCACCGGGCTTCTGCATTGCCGTCCAGCACCGAATCTTCGGCGCTTGCGCCCATCCGCATGGACGACTGCATGTGCAGCAACAGCGGGGGAAAGTCCATCCTGATGATCTTTCGCGCGCCTGCCGCTTTCAGGATGTTGGCGGCGCGTTCGGCCAGCTGGCGCCGGTTGGCCAGCGTGCGCGCACTGCGCTGGCGCTTGCCGATCTCCACCTTGGGTATCTTGCCGTGCTCATCAGCCGGGAACACGGACGAGCGCGACACAAGGTTCTGCGATTCGACATCGTCGTCAGTGAGCACCAGCACGTTGAGCACGCGGTTGACGTTGTCGAGCACTTCCTTCATCTCATGGCCCATGGGGCGGCCGGTGGCACCAGTCCAGGGCCCGGTTTCTCCGCGCCCGACGTTGTACGCGCCGCGCACGCCGCTGTCGCTGAAGCTGGCCGTGAGCGCCTGCAGCGCCGGCGGCAGGCCGACATTCTCGACCGCGCCAAGTCCGGGAAAGTCAGCCCGTGCGGACGAGGCCGCGCCCTTCGACGACTGGGTGTCATAGGGCATGATGCCGATCACCCAATCCAGGGCATGGTCCGTGAGCCCCCTGCCCACCCAGCCATTGGGGTTGGGCAGGCCGCTGTTGAGCCACAGCCTCGGATCCTCCACGCAGCCCGCCGCCAGCACCACCACCTTCGCATCCTCGGTGTAGCTCAGGCCCGTGACGCCATCGCGCCAGGTCACACCTTTGGCCACGATCTGGCCCGATTCGCTGGCACTGTGGATTCGCGTGACGAAGGCGTTGGAGAGCAGGCTGACCGCGCGGCCACCCGGGCTCCAGAGGTCGGCCGTGAGCGCCATCGGCACGTAGCTCGCGCAGGTGGAGCGCTTGGCCTTGAGGTTGATGGGCGCACGGAGGGGCTCCTTGCAGCCCTGGTAGCAATAGCCGCAGAAAGTGCAGCCCTGCGCCAGCGGATAGCGCAGCAGCGCAGCCTCGTTGGTTCGCCCGGCATTGCCCTGCGGTTGCAGGATGCAGTTCTCCTGAGGGCGGAAGGCATCGCGCACGGCGTCCTTGCCCGTCTGCACTGGCAGGCCGATGCCCTCGCAGCCCTTGAAGAACACCTGCTCCTTGGTGCCCATGGCCGCCGTCTGCACCGGCAGCGTTTTTTCCACCCAGCGGTAGTAGCGCTTCATCTCCTCGTAGCCGAAGGGGAAGAGGTGCGCCGTGTCGTAGACCCCCCGGTCGGCGCCGCCGTAGTCGTTGAACACTCCGGGCATGGCGCGAGGGCAGTTGCCGAAGTAATGCGTTGTGGTGCCTCCCACGCCCGCCACCTGGGTGATGTACGAGCGCTGTGGCGTCTCGCGGAACCAGTTGGTTCGCGTGCGGTCGGCCGGGCCCCAGCGCAGCGCGCCCTTGAAGAGGTTGTTCTGATCGTCCTCGAAGTGCGTCCATTCCTTCTCGACCTGGCCGTGGCGGGGGCCGGCCTCCAGCAGCAGTACGTCCAGGCCGCGCGCGGCCAGTTCTTTGGCGACGACCGGCCCACCGCCGCCCGCGCCGATCACGATCACGTCACGCATCGCTCGCACTCCTTCGATTTTGGTAATAGCCCTTGAAATCGTCCCAGCCTTCAACGGGTCCGTTGGGCTGGTACTTGGAGAGGGACCAGCCCACGGGCCGGGATCGCAGGGTACGTGTGGCGGGGTCCAGCGCGGCCCATTCGCTGTAGCTGCCAAAACCAGCAAAGGCCAGCAACCCGATGGCGATCAACTGCACATAGCCAATCACCGTCTTGAGCAGGGGATCGGGGATAGGGCCCATGGCGCGCATCACCTCTGGTCCGGGGTTCTCCAGCAGTTCGAGCACGCGAGCCTTGTTCTTCCAGGACAGCCGCGAGAATGGCGACAGGAACGGGCCGACCAGGCTGGCCGGCTGTACGGTAAGCGCCAGCACGTTCAGCAACAGGGCCAGCAGGGTCGACAAGGGCAGACTGTCGGTGGCATTGAGCAGTTCGGTCAGCGCGCTGCCCAGATTCAGCGTGGTGCCATCACCCAACGAAAGGGACACGCCGCGCAATGAAGCGCCCAGCGACGTACCCAGTGTGCCGCCCAAGGGAGGCGGCAATGGCAGGTAGTTGTCGAACATGAAGGTGAGGAAGGCGTCGTTGCGCGCCGCCACACCGCCCACCCGGAAGGTTGACACCCCCTGCCACAGTGAATACAGGTCTGAGCCAGGCACCGCAAAAGCGCTGACGCCTGCCAGCGTGTCGCGTGCCAGCAGGTTGAACATGGCCTGCAGGCGTTCGACGCGTGACGGGTTAGCCGATTGGGCCAGGGCCGGGCCACTGAGGGCAGGCAAGGTGGCAGCCGTGCAGGCGGCACCGAGAGCGGAGGTGTTGAACCGCCGTCTCGCTAGGCTTGACGGCACCCCCTCCGGCAGAGGGCTTGCGTTGTGCATGGGAACGGTCCTTAACGGGAAATGACCGCCCAGAATTAATCCTGTCCGTTAAACTGTGTGTGGATGATTTCGTAAAGAGCGTGACAATTGCACATCGCTCACGCCCGGGCATGGTGGTTGCATACTGACTGGAGGACCCGCTCGATGTATACACCCCCTCGGATCAGGGGCGCCATGAACAGGAAAGTCCCGCAATGAGCCACGGACCCGGTTTTGCGGCAGCTCAGACAGCAAGGGTGGTTTGAGTCTTAGTTTTTGCGTTACCTTTTGGGGCGCCATGCTCCACCGCCTCACCCTCCCCGTCACCGCCTTCGCCCAGAACTGCTCCCTGATCTGGTGCGACGCCACCAACGAAGCCGCGCTGATCGATCCGGGGGGCGAGGTGATGCATAACAAAGTTTCAAAACGCTGCTAGAGGGAAGAGCCTCTTCAGCAACTAACTCCATCGCTCTGCAGAGTCTCAAAATTCTTTCCGATCTTGAGCCCTAGTCGGACATTACTTCAAAACATAGTCTCAAAACTGGTTAACAGCACGCATGATTCCGGCCTTTCCCGTTGACGCAACAATCATGTCAATTCATCTTGCGTGTTTGCACGTTGGCAGATCTGCCACTTTAGGGAATGGGCAGCCTAGGACGATCAACAATCGGTATGGGCACAAGGCGCAGGTCTTCGTCACTGAGGTGCTGAATGGCACTATGTCGGCTGAGAATTTGATCGAGCGGCACTCGCTCTTCCCCTACTTCTCCAGCCTCCTCACACCGGAGGCCACCAACCGCTGGCGAGATGCTTTAATCGCAGGGGACAAAGGGGCATTCCACCACTATCTTCCCGGAATGACGAGAGTATTCGGCTTCGGGTACGCATTGCGCCAGTGTGTGTCTTGCGTAGAGCAAGATCGCGAAGACTTCGGAGTGGGCCACTGGCGAGTGGCCCACCAACTTCCTTCCATTCGCTTTTGCCAGCTGCATCAGCTACCGTTGCAAGACCATTGCAACTCGTGCAAGAACCTCTTTGATGCCAGATCAGGGACATGGCTACCTAGTGCACCTTGCCCGGTATGTGGTGTAAGAGCTCCGGCATCGCGGGCAAAATCGCACTGCAGTGCCGGCTACCAAGCCTATGCCAGCTTAGTCACGCGGACACTCAGCCGGAGCGCGCCAGAGCTTGCACCAAACGCTCGGCATCGACTGATGCTGCACTTAATAGATACCGCAAGATCGGGAGGCGCCGAGCTGCTGAGAGTATTTCTGGACTGGTGGGATGTTAGAGATCTGACACACCTTGGTGACCTACTCGAGACACCCATTGACGAGAGCGCAGCCAACTTACTCTTCGAAACAGGGCTTGCCCAAGTAGGCGCGCCTTTTCTGCTCTCAGTCCTAGCTTTTGCTTGGGAACACACCAATCCGCATGAAAGGTCCAGACTCTTGCACAACAATGAGTCGGCTCTCGACATGTTCTCTGATCAAGCTTATCGCTATGGTGAAGATGTGCTGCTTGACAGTCTGGCGTCTATCGCTGCACAGCTGTACCTCCCGTATACCGCTACGTGGCATCTGAGCCAAGGAAACCGTAAGGCAGCTGTTGCCCTTGTTGGTTCGACCAACGTGTTCTTGCTTTTAGAAGGACTCTCACCTGAACTACGTGAAGCATTCAGACACCGAACAGAGGAGTATGCTGAGTGCATAAGGTCAAGCGGAAGGCGGCGGAAAACTAAGAGGACTGCCGATTCAGGCACACAGGCCTAAGCTACCAGAGTCCTGACGTTCAGCGGCTGATACAGAAGCCCCACAGCATCACCCGCCCCGATCGATGATGCACAGCCATCTCGAACAGCCATTGGAGGGCGGTGACCACCTCTTGACCACCGCCTAGGCCGACACCGGGGAGCGAAGTGGCTTATCGTCAAGCCGGGACAGGACTCTGACTCAGTTGCTTGCATTCGGCTACCAAACGCTCGAGGTCCCCACGATTCCATCTACCCTTGCCCTCCCCCTCTTCGAGGAGCGCCAACGTGGCATGGCAGACAAGAGGCCCCACGGAGAGCCCCACCTCCCTTGCAATACACGCCTGCAAGCGAGCCAACCCTTTGTAGTTGCCGAGCGCCTTCTGAAGGAAGTACTGATATCGGTAAAGGGCCGTCATATAGAGCTCACGGTTAGGCCCAATCTTCAAGCTGATGTGACTCAGGCATTGCCCCCCCCGCGGATTGTTGTGGTCCTTCTCTGCCTCATACAGCTTCAGTTCCATTGGCTCCAGGCCCAGATCAAGCTCATAGACTGCCCGCTGTGGGCTCTTGTTGCTGAGCTGCGAGCGCATTTTGTCGATGACCAGCTCCAACGGCTTGATAATTTTGCCGTCGGAGCATGTCCGCTCGGCTAGACGCAAGGCATACGTCCCCCATCGGTTTGCATTCAAGCTTTTGATGTGGGGGTAAACGTCGGTCGGGTAGCGCAACACCTGTTCTATGCCGCCGGCCTTATACTCGGTCGCTGGGAAAATGGTGTCGGCAACGGTATTGACTGGCAAACAGTCATTACGCCGCAAAAATGTATCCACCTTCTTCTCAATTGCCTTAGAGACATCATCGACGGCACCTGGCGTTTCAATCTCGACCACCAAGTTGTAGATTCGGTCACGAGCAAGAAGCAGGCGTTCCGCAGCCTCCAGCCAAGCGTAAGCCTGAGATGTTTTGCCGTGCACGCATTCCATAAGGTCTCCTTCAATGCTGGGTGCTTGCCCCAGCAACTACTCGACAATCAATCAGCTTGTCTTGGAGGTAGCCAATAGGCAGCCATGCGTGGCCCCCATACCCCCAGCGAAAGCCCCAACTGTTCCGAATCAGTAGCAGGTCGACATCTCGGCCGCCGGGGGACCTCCCAAGGCCGACGGCCAACACCGCATGTCCACCCACAGCGGCCCCGGCTGCATCAATGATGTAGTGAGGCGCTGCCACGCGATAAAAGCCCGGCACCATCAGCAACCCCAAAACTACCGGCTGCCCACCATGAAGCACAGCGGGAAGGTCTTGTGTACTGACAGGCTCCTGAAAGCGCCCCCGCCACAGCTCAGACACGGCAGGAGCCGACCATGGTTGAGGCTGCTCAGCCTGGTAGGGCCACTCGACCTCATTGGGCTGCCCCTCTTGCTCCAAGGCAACGCCTGCCGCCTCGAAAGTCAGCCCACTGGATGCCCCACCAGGCCCCATCACCCGTGCCGAGTGATAGAACAGATACTCAGCTGAGAGCGGATGGGGCAGCCCGTGACCTAGTGCATGCGCATCCGACGTCGCGCATGCCAAGCAAGACGAACGCGCGCCTTGGTCTCGTACCCCCGTCCAGTGCTCTCGCAGATCTGCCTCCACGACAATGCCTCCGACCTCTGTCATGCAGCCAACATCCGTTCTGGCCGAAGCAACCCGACAGGCTCCTTGCCCCACAATGCCAGGTCGAACTCGACGCGGTTGATGGCGTTCCCCGAGCCCTCCCAAGGCCGCCGCTCCTCAAGCTTCAGCCTTGTACGTCCTGGAGCACTGCTTTGCGCTACTACGCGTCTCGTAATGGGAGACCCGATGAGCGCAGGCTCAGCACTCTTGTCGATTCGTTGGTCCGCCCTGACCGACAGCCCAACGGATGGCAACGGGTCCATATCCCATTCATAGCCGCCACCTGAGTGCTCCTCAAGGCTGAGCACCAGAAAATCGTCAGGTCCGCCAATCAACTGGCTGCCCTGATCTCGCTTGGACAGGACCCAGACATCGGGATGCCATGAGGGCGGAGCGACATCTTCCAGCGCCTGCATCTTCGATTTCTTTGGCGGCAGCGATGCCAAAGCGTTGGCATCAGCCTGGCTGATGAACTTGGCAGAGGCAAGCGCCCAGCAAGTAGCGCTATAGCTGGCAGCCAAGCGCAATGACAGCTGGTAAACAATTTCTGCCCTCTTGAGCTCTGCGCGCCCCCACCCCTGCCTTCGGGCATGGGCAGCGATGAGCCAAGCTGGAAGAAGAAACTCGCTGGCGAATGCATCGGCCTCGACCTCTTGAGGTTCGTGCCCGTTTTTCTCACCACGCGCGACAAACCCAACGTTTAAGTCGAGACTGGGGGCATGGTGCTTGAGCACATGATGTCCAAGCTCATGAGAGGCCGTGAACCGCTGGATATGCAAATTGCGTTGAGTGGTAATCAGCATCCCGGCGGCATTTGGCGTGGGCACATACGCTCCCAGCAGGCCCTCAAGCGGGCGAAACAGCACCATGACCTTGAGCGCCGCGATGACTGCGAAGACATCGATAGCCTTGCTGCCGTCTTTGAGCTTGTCACGCAGCCCCATCTCATCGTGGAGTTCGGCTGCCCTGCTCACGCCAGTGAGGATGGAATTACGTTTGGTCATCCCCTCCCCCTTGCGACCTCTGCACCAGAAATTCAGCGAACCTCATCAGCTCAGACCGGTCTTTCTCTGAGAGAGCGGAGGCTTGGCGCGCAAGCATGTTCACATCGTTGGGGAAGTCAACCGGCTCCTCCCCTGTGAAGTAGCCCACAGGCCTTTGATACACCTTGGCCAGGGTCTGCAGCTCCTGCGCCAAAACACGCCTTTGGCCACTTTCCAAAAGCGACACAGCAGAGCGAGACAGGCCGGTTGCATCGGCAACTTCTTGTTGAGAAAGCCCCAGGTATTCGCGAGATTCTTTTAGGCGTGCGGCAATCGCACTTTGTTCTTCAGACATGAGAGCTCTCCTCAATGTGCCGTGGCAGCAACCTCCTCAGCAGGAACTGCTGTAGGCACCACGCGCGGGTCGACGCGAAACTCCTTGATCTTGCTAATGATGTGGCTGACCGCCTCCTCAATGGAGTCGTAGCCGCCCTTTTGAATCCACTTTGGGTCAAGGGCTTGGCCGGTCAACTCCTTGACCACCGGCGACAGCTTGGCCACGGTTTTGGAGTCTACGGCTGGGGTATCCCACAACGGGTCCTTGTTCAGGTCAGGCAAAGCGCAGTCTTGCTGCTCACGCTCAATGCCACGTCGAAGACGTTCGGCCAGCACGGGCATCAACTCAGAAAACTTCGACACGGAAAGCAGCTTGACCATAGACCACCTCGTTGGAAATTCGAACGAAGCGTAGCACAAATTGTTAGAAAATCAAACAATTAGAGGGTTTCCCCTTGGCTTATGGCGATGGCAACCATGTGCGTCCCTAGCGAGTGGCGCTGCACGATGACCCTCGACAGTGCTTGCCGAACCTGCCCTCGGACACGCCAGCCCTTCACTCGCAATCGGTTGCTGCCATCTCCAAGTGGAACCAGCCGGGCTTGGAGGGCCGACACGTCGGCGCAACCCGTCATTGGGTATTGGCATGTTGGCGCCGACCGAATTTT
>DDJC01000112.1 GCA_002339015.1 Burkholderiales bacterium UBA1834 | reverse complement strand
GTGATGAACACCGACAACATGTCCATCCTGGGCCTGACGATCGACTACGGTCCCTACGGCTTCCTCGATGGCTTCGACCCGGACCACATCTGCAACCACTCGGATCACTCGGGCCGCTACCGCTGGCGCCAGCAGCCCGATGTGGGCTTCTGGAATGTGGGCGCGCTGGCCCAGGCCCTGGCCGCGCTGGTGCCCGATGCGGCAGAGCAGGGCAGTGACGGGCAGGAGCGCATCCTCGACGCGCTCAAGGCCTACGAAGCCCGCTATGCCGAGCAGATGACGGCCCGCTGGCGTGCCAAGCTGGGTCTGCAGGGTGCCCAGCCGCAAGACATCTCGCTGATCCAGGAATGGCTGTCCCTGATGGCCCGCCAGCGTGCCGATTTCACCATCACCTTCCGCCGCCTGGGCGCCTGGCGCGCCGACCTGCCAGTCGATGCGCCCGACAACGCCTTGGTGCGCGATCTGTTCCTGGACCGCGTCGCTTTCGACGCCTGGGCGGGGCGCTACAACGAGCGCCTTGCCGCCGACGGCGTGCAGGCCAGCCCGGAGACACGCGCTGCCCGTCGCACCGGCATGGACGCCGTCAACCCCTGGATGGTCCTGCGGAACCATCTGGCCGAGGCCGCCATCCAAGCTGCTCAGGCCGGCGACTTCAGCGAGGTGCGCCGCCTGCACCGTGTGTTGCTGCAACCCTTCACAGAGCAGCCCGAGCACCATCGGGATGCCGACTTCCCGCCCGAATGGGCCAACGCCATCGAGGTGTCCTGTTCATCATGATCGACGATTACAAGGTCAAGAAATCCGACGCCGAATGGCGTGAGCAACTGGATCCCATGCAGTACCAGGTGACACGCCACGCCGCCACCGAGCGCGCCTTCACCGGCAAGTACTGGGAGCACACCGAGGACGGCATCTACCGCTGCGTCTGCTGCGGCGCGCCCCTGTTCGATTCGCGCACCAAGTTCGATGCCGGCTGCGGCTGGCCCAGCTATTTCGAGCCCATCCGCGGCGAGATCATCGAGCGTGTCGAAGACCGCAGCCACGGCATGATCCGTGTGGAGGTGCGCTGCCAGGACTGCGGCGCCCACCTGGGCCATGTCTTCCCCGACGGGCCCGAGCCCACGGGCGAGCGCTTCTGCATCAACTCGGCCGCGATAGACTTCAAGCCTCGCTGATTCCTTCCGCGCGCCGCGTGCCACGCCCCACACCATGAAACTGCTGCTGGATTTCCTCCCCATCATCCTGTTCTTCGCCGTTTTCAAGTGGGGCGACGGGAACAAGGAACTGGCCGGCCAGTGGCTGACCCAGCACCTGGGCTTCATGGTGGCCGGTGGCGTGGTCGGCGCCAAAGAGGCGCCCATGCTGCTGGCCACGGTGGCCGTGGCCGCCATCTCCGTGCTGCAGATCGTGATCATGAAGCTGCTGCGCAAGAAGATCGACACCATGCTGTGGGTCAGCCTGGTCACCGTGCTCGGCCTGGGCGCCCTCACCATCTACTTCCACAGCCCGACCTTCATCATGTGGAAGCCCACGGTGATCTACTGGGCCATGGGCGGTGGCCTGCTGGTCAGCGACATCATCATGAAGCGCTACGTGCTGCGCAAGATGATGAGCGCCTCTGACCTGGCGCTGCCCGAGGCCATCTGGCGCAACCTGAGCTGGGCCTGGGTGCTGTTCTTCGTGGGCATGGGCGTGCTCAACCTGTACGTGGCCTACAACTTCTCCGAGAGCACCTGGGTGAATTTCAAGATGTGGGGCGGCATCGGCCTGATGCTGGTGTTCACGCTGGCGCAGGGCGTGTACCTGGCCCGCCACATGCCACCGGCCCAGAAGGACAGCAAGGCTGACGCGGGGGTGTCGCGGTGAGCGGCGCCAAAGAGGGAGGCGCCGCCGTGGGTGGCGTCACGGCCGCCCTGGTCGAATCCACCTTGCGCCAAGCCCTGGAACTTGAATCCATCGAGGTCACCGACGACAGCCACCTGCATGCCGGCCACGCCGGGGCCCGCGAGGGGCGCCATTTTTCGGTGCATTTGCGCGGCCGCTGTTTCAACGGACTGACACACGTCCAGCGTCACCGCCTTGTGTATGATGCCCTGCGCCATGTGATCCCCCAGGGGATCCACGCCCTGGCCATCAAGGCTGAAGCCTTGTAGGCCGCCCCAGAACAAACACTGCGACATGGTGTCGCGACCCAAAGGAAGCCCTGTGCTGATGAACTCCTCCCGTATCGCCAAGGTTGCGGCCGCTGCCGCACTGGTCGTGGCCGCGCCCGCGGTGCTGGCCCAGAACATCGCCATCGTCAATGGCAAGCCCGTGCCCAAGGCCCGTCTGGATGCCATGATGGTCCAGTTGGCCAAGCAAGGCCAGGCGCCGTCGCCCGAGGTCGAGCAGAAGGTCAAGGACCAGCTCGTGCTGCGCGAGATCTACGCGCAAGAGGCTGAGAAGCAAGGCATCGCTGCCACCAAGGAATACCGTGAGCAGATGGAGTTCGCCCGCCAGTCCGTGCTGATCCAGACGCTGTTCTCCAACTACGAGAAGAAGAACCCGTCGACAGAAGCCGAAGCCCGTGCCGAGTACGACAAGATCAAGGCTGCCAATGGCGACAAGGAATACCGTGCCCGCCACATCCTGGTCGAGACGGAAGACCAGGCCAAGGCCCTGATCGAGCAGCTCAAGAAGGGCGCCAGCTTCGAAGACCTGGCCAAGAAGAACTCCAAGGATCCGGGCTCGGCCGAGAATGGCGGCGACCTGGACTGGGCCGCCCCCGGCAATTACGTGCCTGAGTTCTCCGACGCGATGACCAAGCTGCAAAAGGGCCAGTACACGCAGACGCCGGTCAAGTCGCAGTTCGGCTTCCACATCATCAAGCTGGAAGACCAGCGCGCCACGCAGTTCCCGTCCTTCGACGAAGTCAAGGCGCAGATCATCCAGCGTGACAGTCAGGCCAAGCTGGCCAAGTACCGCGAAGAGCTCAAGGACAAGGCCAAGACCGACTACAAGTTCAGCGAGTGATCGCTCAGCGAGTCGTCTGAGATGTCATCAACGCGGCGTTGCCGCCGGCCGCCGCCGTGTTGATGCACACCACCTGCTCCGTGGCGAAACGGGGCAGGTACAGTGGGCCGCCTGCCTTGGGACCGGTGCCACTCAGGCCTTGCCCGCCAAAGGGCTGGGATCCCACCACCGCGCCTGTCATGCCGCGGTTCACGTAGACATTGCCAACGCGCACGCGCCGGGCCACATGCTCGACGCGGGCATCGATGCGCGTGTGCACACCCAATGTCAGGCCGAAGCCAGTGGCGTTGATGCGGTCGATCAGGGCGTCGAGCGAATCGGCCTCGCAGCCCGGGCCCCAACGCACCACATGCAGGATCGGGCCGAAGTGTTCTTCGGTCAGCATGTCCACGCGCGGGATGGACCATGCCGAAGGCAGGACGAAAGGGTGTTGCGCGGCTTGGGCCATGTCAGGCGATGCCGCCCGGCCGATCAGCCGAACGCCGCTGTCGCGCAGGTTTGCCAGGGAAGCCAGGTGGTCAGTGTGTGCCTCCAGCAATTGCCGGGCACGCTCGTCGATCACAGGACCCACATCCGTGGCCCAGTCAGATGGGGCCCCAGCCACCAGTGTGCGAAGCGCACCTTCCAGCATGGCTTCGACCGCATCGGCCAGGGCCGTGTGCACGCAGAGTAGGCGTAGGGCGGAGCACCGTTGCCCTGCGCTGGCGAAGGCGCTGCTCAGGACCGTGTCGAGCAATTGCTCAGGCAAGGCGGTACTGTCGGCGATCAGGGCGTTGAGCCCACCGGTTTCAGCGATCAGTGGCACGATGGGCTGAGCGCGCTCCATTGATCGGTGGCTGAGGATTTGCTGCAGCCGCAGGCCGGTGCGCACAGATCCTGTGAAGGCCACGCCGGCGCAGGCGGGATGTTTGACCAATGCCTCGCCCACGCTGGCGCCGCTGCCATGCAGGCAGGCCAGCACCGCGCTGGGCACGCCCTCCTGCAGCAACAGGTCGGTGAAGCGACGGGCAATGCGGGGCGTCTGCTCAGCTGGCTTGGCCGCCACCGCGTTGCCCATCACCAGGGCGGCCATCACCTGGCCGGCAAAGATCGCCAGCGGAAAGTTCCACGGCGCAATGCAGACCCAGACGCCGCGGGGGCGCAGACGCCATTGGTTGTGCTCGCCTGTCGGGCCGGGCAGGTCGCGCGGCGGGAGCCATTCACGTGCCTGCTGGGCGTAGTAGCGCGCGAAGTCGATGGTCTCGCGCACCTCTGCGATGGCATCCGCCCAAGTCTTCCCGCTTTCGGCCACCAGGTCGGCGGCCCAACTGCCGAAGTCACGCTCCAGGCAGTTGGCTGCGCGCTCAAGGATGTCACAGCGGGCGGTGCCCAGCTGCTCCCAGTCAGGCACGCTGGCATGCAGGCGCGACATGGCCTGTTCGGTTTCTTGGGTCGTCGATTTGGCAGGGGCTTTGGCAAGGCGGATGAGCGCGGCGGGCAAGGCACTGTCCAAGGCGGCGCGGTGCGGCGCATGGTGCACGTCCAGCCCCCTGCTGTTGGCCCGTGTCGCGCCGAAAAGCCGGTGCGGCAGGGCCACGGTGGGCTGGTGCCCTTCGTCCCTCGGCCCCATGGCAGCCTGCGCAAGCGGCGATGCCAGCAGCTCGGTCATGGGCACGGTGTGGTCCGCCAACTGGTGCACAAAGGAGGTGTTCGCGCCATTTTCGAGCAAGCGCCTCACCAGGTAGGCCAGCAGGTCGCGGTGCGAGCCCACGGGGGCGTAGATGCACAGGTCCATTGATGGCTGGCTGGCCATGATCTCGCGCCAGGTGGCTTCTCCCATGCCCTGCAGCCGTTGCCATTGCAGCTCATGCGTCTGCACGTTCAGGCGCAAGGCCAGCTGCATCACCGCGGCCACCGTGGCGGCATTGTGGGTGGCGAACTGGGGCTTCACGTGCGGATGGTGGATCAGCAGTTGGTGGGCGCAGGCCAGGTAGCTGAGGTCCGTATGCGCCTTGTGTGTGTAAACAGCAAAGCCCGGCAGGCCGAGCTCCTGAGCACGTTTGAGCTCGGCATCCCAGTAGGCGCCTTTGACCAACCTGACGGTCAGGGGGCGGGCGTGCTGGCAGGCCAGCCGGGCCACCTCGTCGATGACATGCAAGGCGCGGTGCTGATAGGCTTGCACGGCCAGGCCCAGGCCGTGCCACTTGCCGACTTGGTCGATGCCCTTCAGTCGCCCCAGCAGTGCGTCCAGCACATCCAGCTGCAACTCGAGCCGCCAGGATTCTTCGGCATCCAGTGTCAACTGCAGTCCAGCCTGGGCGGCCTGTGTGGCCAGTACGGTCAGGCGGGGCAGTAACTCGGCCATCACCGAGTGCCTGTGCAGTATCTCAAACCGTGGGTGAAGCGCTGACAGCTTGATGGACAAACCATCGGTCCGTCGAACGCCGGGAAAGGGCGAGCCTGAGGGCGCTGCCGGAGTGGCAGCGAGTTGCGACAACGCACCTTGATAGGCCTTGAAATAGCGCTCGGCATCCTGCCAGGTGCGTGCGCCTTCACCCAGCATGTCAAAGCTGAAGCGCAGACGGCGAGATGGATCGGATGGCGGCCGTTGGTGATTTGCTCGGGCCAAGGCTTCTTCGATGTCCTGCCCGAGCACGAACTGCTGACCCAGCAACTGCACGGCCCGGGCCGTCGCTGCGACCACGGTCGGGGCGCCCAGACGTTGCAGCCATCCCCGGGGGCCTTGGTCTACCGGCGGTAGCAGGGCCTGGCCCAGGGCCAGCACGCGGTGGGTGAGGGCGCCGGCCAGGCTGTGGTCGTTCGCGCCGTGGAGGTCGTTGCGAGCCCAGCCTGTCCGACCTTTGAGTTGATCGGATGTGAGCGCCAGGGCTGTGTCTGCATCGGGCACCCTCAGCAGGGCTTCAGCCAGGCGCATCAGGCCCAACCCCTCCTGGCTGCTCAGTGGAAACTCATGGAGCAGTGACTCGAGGGCCCAGGGAGGGCCCGGGTGCTTGCGTGCTGCCTGTGCCCAGGGCTCGCAGCATGCACGCACGGCGTTCCAGTCCAGAAGGCCGGACAGACGCTCGGTCAGGCTTGCTACCGCCTTGGCTTCATCGCGCCAGGGCGGTGGCAGGCGTTCGCCGGATGACGCTGGGCTCACGGGTGAGGGCCTCCTTACGCAAGGTCATGAAGATCATGCAAGGGATGGCGTGAGCGTAGCGGGATCCGTGCCGGGCGTCCATGATGGATGCCCTGTCGCCTGCCGCAGAGGCATGCGCTTCAGGTGCGCGGTGTCAACGTTTGCGGAACACAAGGTCCCACACGCCGTGGCCCAGCCGAAGGCCCCGGTTCTCGAACTTGGTCAGCGGGCGGTAGCTGGGCTTGTCCGCGTAGGTGTCGGCCGTGTTGCGCAGTTGGGGCTCTGCAGACAGCACCTCCAGCATCTGTTGTGCATAGGGCTCCCAGTCGGTCGCGCAATGCAGGTATCCGCCAGGCGCCAGGCGCGAGGCCAGCAGCGCGATGAGCGGCGGCTGAACGAGTCGGCGCTTGTGGTGACGCTTCTTGTGCCAGGGATCCGGGAAGAAGATATGCACGCCCGACAGCGTGGCGGGAAGGATCATGTGCTCCAGCACTTCCACCGCGTCATGGCGGACGATCCGTACATTGCTCAGCCCCTGCTCCCCGATGCGCTTGAGATAGGCGCCCACGCCTGGCTCATGCACTTCGCAGCCGATGAAGTCGGTGTCTTGCAAGGTTGCTGCGATTTGTGCAGAGGCTTCCCCCATGCCGAACCCGATTTCCAGCACGACGGGCGCGGTGCGTCCGAACGTGGCGGAAAAATCCAGGGCGGCCTGCCTATAGGGCAGTAGAAAACGAGGCCCTAAGTCTGCCAGTGCGCGGTTCTGGCCCTCGGTAGTGCGACCGGCGCGCATCACATAACTGCGGATGGTGCGTGGATGGGCGGTGCCTTCAGGTTCTTCCGAGATGTCTGTGGAATTTTCTTGCATGGTGGAAACTTCAAAAGGCGTCTGTCTCGTCATCGATTCAATCAGCGGCGAGGAGGCGGATTGTCGTCCAATCTGGGCGAGAAACCATGGCCTAGGGTTGCGCCGGATGCCGCCCCCTCATTCGCGGGGGCGGTAAAAGTCACGAACCGCCCCCCCGTTCAATGGGTTACGGGCAAACGCCTAATGCGGCGAGACTGATCCGGCAGGCATGATGAAGGCGTCGTTAGATAACACCCATTCAAGACTTTCCTTAACGGAGTAACACCATGATTTCTTCTTTCAAGAGCGCTGTGGTTGGTTCGGTTCTGGCAACTGGTCTGGCGTTCAGTGGTGCCGCTTCGGCTGGCATCACCCTGGACACCTCGCCTCTGAAGGCTGACGCCGTGCTGCAACTGGGTAACATTGCGTACAACGTGTCTTCGGCCGCCTACATCGAATTTGGGGCCCTGGCCAACACGACCCGTCTGACTGATGGCCAAGAGTGGAGCGAAACGCTGCAGAAGAACGTGCCGGTTCCCCGCTACAACATGCCGGTGACCAAGGCCACCATCTCCATTGGCTGGGATCTGAAGATCCACGCCAACAGTGGTCAATCGTCGCGTTCCGCCCTGCAACTCACGCGTGGTTACGTCAACGTGGTGCTGGCCAACTTCTTCGTCGATTTCGACAAGGAAATCGTGTACGCCGACGTGTTCACTGATGGCAAGCTGACCAAGACCAAGGCCACCATCTATGACTTCGATGTGGTCGAGCCGCAAAAGATCAGCTTCAAGAACCTGGTGCTGAACCAAAGCGTGAAGATCGGCAAGTTGAAGCTCACGCAAGAAGCACAGGATCTGCTGGGTGACGGTCTGTACATCGAAGACATCCTGCGTCCGCAACTGGCCGCCCTGGATTTCGGCACGATCAGCATCTTGGTGACATCCTACAAGCGCTCGCCCAAGGCCAATGCCACGCCGTTCACGGCTGCTGACATCCCCGCCAGCCCCGCGCCCTGATTTCAACAGCTGCATGGCAGCTGGCTGAACGACCCGTCGGTGAAAGCCGACGGGTTTTTTTGTTTTCTGAACTTGTTCCGCGGAAAGGGGTTTGGGGCAGCATGGAAAAGTATGCGCAGTTTTCCCGATAAGTGCTGCTGAGGGCATGGCGAGGCCCTGGTGAGTAACCAAAAGTATGGCGACCACAGGCATCATTCATCCATCTAATCAATAGCGGAAATGGTGATGCACATGCAGTTGTTCAACCGTGGGGGGCTGGCCCTTGCCGCCGCTTTGGGGTTTGGTGTGAGCACCAGCGCTTCGGCACTGTCGCTGGACACAACCTACCTCCAGGCTAATTCGACCTTGCAGTTCTCGGCGTCTGCCTACAACGCGACGAACCTGCTGGATATATCTTTCAGCACGATGGGCAATGCCTACCAGAGTGGCAGTGTGACCACCGGGAGCACCAGTGTTCCCACCTTCGTCCTGCCCGTGACCAATGCGGATGTGTCCATTGGCTGGAATCTGAAGATTTCTCCCAATTCGGGCGAAGCCATCGGGTCTGGCTTGCTGCTCACGCGTGGCTATGCGCAGCTGGGCTTGGCCAACTTCGCCATCGACTACACGACAGACAAGGTCTATGCCGATGTGATGTGGGGCGGAAAGAGCACCAACATGGCGGTCTATTCATTCACGGAGCAAACCGATCTCAAGATCGGGCTGAATGGCCTGGCCTTGACCATGAACCAGACGCTGGGCAATCTCAAGCTGACAGGGCAGGCCGTGGATACCTTTGCCTCCGTTCTGGGGGTCGATGATGTTTTCAAAGGCGTCATGACTGGGCTCAACTTCGGCACGATCACCATCGATATCAAAACAGCATTGCGCAAGCCCATTTCGGATAACCCGCTGACAGCCGCATCCATGGTGCCTGAGACATCGACCTATGTGATGATGGCCATGGGCCTGGCCGGCATCGCTGCTCTGCGACGCAGCAAGCGCGCCTGATCGCCAGGGGGTGGTCGTTTGCCGATACAATGAATCAAGTTCGGCGGGCGTCGTTCAATGGCAGGACCTGAGCTTCCCAAGCTCAAGACGTGGGTTCGATTCCCATCGCCCGCTCCACTTCGGTTGTGCCAGGTGGGACCATCTGTTGCCGCAGCCCTGCTGCACCGATGCCTAGCAGCCCCGTTCAGCCACCGTGGGCGATTCGCATGTAGACGGGGATGCCGACCAGGATGTTGAACGGGAACGTCAGGCCCAGCGAGAGGCCCAGATACAGCCCCGGTCGCGCCTCCGGGATGGCGTGGCGGACGACGGCCGGCACCGCGATGTAGCTCGCTGACGCGGCCAACACCATCAGCAGCGCCGTGTTGCCTGCCTCCAGCCCCAGCAGCCGTCCCAGCGCGAGTGCCACCGCGGCGTGCGTCATCGGCGCAACCAGGGCATAGGCCAACAGCCAGGGCGGCGCACCGCGCAGCGCGCCAACCTGGCGCGCGCACGACAGACCCATGTCGAGCAGGAAAAAAGCCAGCATGCCTTTGAACAGGTCGCCTGTGAATGGCTGCATGGCGGCCTCGCCGCGGGCCCCGGTCAGTAGGCCAATGGCCATGGCGCCCAGCAGCAGCAGTTGCGCGCCGTCCGTCAGTGATTCGTGCAGCACGCCACGCAGCGGCACGGTGCCGGTCGTGCCTTGCTGGCGTCGCACGCGGTTGGCCAGGAGCACGGCCAGCACGATGGCAGGCGACTCCATCAGCGCCATGGCCGAGGCCATGTGGCCCCCGTAAGGCAGGCCTTGGGAGTCCAGGTACTGCACGGCGGTGATGAAGGTGACCGCGCTGACCGAGCCATAGGTGGCGGCGATGGCCGCTGCGTCGAAGCCATTCAGCGAGCGGCGCAGCAGCGCATAACTGACCAGCGGCACGGCCACCGCCAGCAGCACCGCAGCGCCCAGGCTGGCCACCACCTCGGCCGTCAGTCCTGACTTCGACAGCGCGAACCCGCCCTTGAGGCCCAGCGCCATGAGCAGGTACAGCGACAGAAAGCGCGCGATGGCTGGCGGTATCTCCAGATTCGAGCGCATCAGCCCAGCGGCGATGCCGAAACAGAAAAACAGGATCGCAGGGTCGAGCAACTGGTCCATGCAGAGGTCAGGTAGTTTGCGTGGCGGCCTGGCCGCGCGTCTTCCACAGTGACACCGCCACGCCACCGGCGATCAAGCCGAAGGTGATGGACAAGGATAGCGCCGGCGGGAACTTGCCGATGAAATTGACCAGGAAGATCTTCGTGCCGATGAACACCAGCACCAGGGCCAGCGCGTACTTCAGGTAGTGAAAACGGTGGATCATCGCCGCCAGCGCAAAATACAGAGCGCGCAGGCCCAGGATGGCGAAGATGTTGCTGGTGTAGACGATGAAGGGGTCGCTGGTGATGGCGAAGATGGCGGGCACCGAGTCCACCGCGAACACCAGGTCCACGATCTCCACCAATGCCAGCGCCAGGAACAGCGGTGTCGCGTAGCGCACCAGCTTGCCGGATGCATCAGGCCGCTTCACAAAGAAGGCATTGCCGTGCAGTTCGTTCGTGACGCGCAGGTGGCGGCGCAGGAACTTCAGTACCTGGTTGTTGGCCATGTCGGGCACATGCTCTGCGGCCAGCCACATCTTGATGCCGGTGATGACAAGGAAGGCGCCAAACAGGTACAGCACCCAGCTGAAGTTCTGTACCAGTGCCGCGCCCACGCCGATCAGCGCTGCACGCATGACGATGACGCCCAGGATGCCCCAGAACAGCACGCGGTGCTGGTAGGCGCGTGGGATACCCAGGAATCCGAAGATCATCGCGATGACGAACACGTTGTCCATCGACAGCGATTTCTCGATCAGAAAGCCCGTGTAGTACTCGATGGCGGGCTGCGATCCCATGTACCACCACACCCAGGCGCCGAACAGCATCGCCATACCGATGTAGCCGCTGGACAGCAGCAGGCTTTCGCGCACGCCGATCTCGCGCTCTTTCCTGTGCAGCACGCCCAGATCCAGTACCAGGAGGGCGACGACAACCGCCAGAAAGGCCAGCCAGATCCAGACGGGCTTGTCCAGCCAAGGTGTTTGCAGCAGTGAGAGCAGTGTGTCCACGGTGTCCTCTTTGTCGTGAAGCCTCAGGCGTGCGCGGCATCCAGTGCGCGCAGCAGATTCAGCTGATCGATGGAGACGCGCCAGTGGCGCGCCGCCATCTGCAGCACGTGAAACTCGCCGCATGCGAGGTGGGCGTCGGCTTCCATGACGGCCACGCACAGCTGCAGCACGCGGATGCGCAGCGATTCATCCTGCACCTCGTCCAGCAGGGCAACGATGGTGGCGTCGTCCAGCGTCAGTGCGCTGGGGGTGACCGTCAGCTGCGTGGCCATCAGGTCTTCGCAGAATTCGCGCAGCACGTTCTGAAGAGTGCCGTCGGACAGCGCCGTGGCATTCGTGCATTTCGCGCCATGCACGGCGTTCAGCTCACAAGGGGCAAGGTGGCCATCGGCCAGTAGTGCAAGCGCCACGATGCGGGCCACGGCCTGGGGGCTGTCGGTGGGATAGCTGCGCATGGCGGTCAATTGGCGTCGGTGATTGGAGGATGGGCGCGGCGGCGCGCCTGCTGGCGGCCCTCGGCGCGCACGATCAGCTGCATGGCGCGCACCAGCGCCGCACGCACGGCGCGGCGCCACGTGGTGGACAGCGCGCGAGCGATCAGCGTGCCGTGGCGCGGCGTACGCAGCGCAATGCGACACTCCTTGTCCGGACCGCCGCGCGGCCCGTTCACGTCCTGCAGCACCACGGTGACGTGAGGCAGCAGATCAGCGCGCCGACGCATCACGAAGCGCACGCGCTGCTCGACGAAGGCGGCCAGTTCGCCGGCAGCCTGGTTCAGGGACTGGACGTTCACTTGCATGGCGATCTCCAAGAATGAAAACGCCTCTAGGTTAGGTGTGGCAAACCATCAGAAAAAGAAGAAAATAGCGAAGGTTGGTTCCCGTAAAAACAGAAGATGTCGCAGCACTTCAACTACCGCCATCTGTACTACTTCTGGGTCGTGGCCAAGGAAGGTGGCATGTCCAGAGCGGCCGAACGGCTGGACATGGCCGTTCAGACCGTCAGTGCCCAGGTGCGAGAGCTGGAGCGGTCGTTGGGTGTGCAGTTGCTGCGCCCGGAAGGCCGGGGCGTCGTCCTGACCGAGGCGGGGCACCGCGCCGTGCGGCAGGCTGATGTGATCTTCGAAGCCGGCGAGGCACTGCCTGACCTCCTGCGCGAGGGCGATGGCGGTGCCCCGGTGGTGCGGCTGGCGCTGGGCATCAGCGACACCCTTCCCAAACTGGTCGTGCGCCACTTGGTGCAGCCGGTGCTGTCCACCCCTGGGCTGCGCCTGCTCTGCCACGAGCAGGATTTCAGCGATCTGCTCGGCAATCTGGCGGTGCACAAGCTGGATCTGGTGCTGGCTGACAGGCCCGCGCCGCCGCATGCAGGGCTCAAGGTGTTCAACCATGCCATGGGTTCCTCGGAGCTTGCCTGGTATGGCACCGCGGAACTGGCTGTGCCAGCGAAGAAGCGCTATCCCAAGGGCCTGGGCGACGTGCCCGTGCTGCTGCCCGCGACCAATGCTGCGGTCAGGCCGCTCATCGATCGCTGGTTCGCGCAGCATGGCATCTCACCGCGGGTGGCCGGGGAGTTTGAAGATTCGGCGCTTCTGAAGATGTTCGCGGCGGGAGGCATGGGGGTGTTTCCCGCACCCGTGTTGGTCCATCAGCAACTGCTGGCGCAATACGGCGTCAGACACATCGGCGAGCTGGAAGGCGTGGTGGAGCATTTCTATGGCATCAGCACCGAACGCCGTGTCATGCACCCGCTGGTCAAGCGCATGATGGACAAAGCTGCTTGATGGTGGGCTCAGTCCCGCTGTTTCAGAAGAACAGCGCCCACACCAGCAGCCCGATCAGGGCCCACTTGCCCACGTAGTAGGCCGTGCGGTTCTTCGCCTTGAGGGCCTTGCCCTTCAGGCGGATCTGATAGGCGTGGTAGAAGAACTTGTTGAGCCCGCCGATCGGCTCGCCCTCGACGTTCTGCGTGGCCGAGGCCTTCATCACCAAGGTGGCGAACACCTTGTTGATCCAGCGCACCACTGGCGTGTAAACCGGCCGCTCGATGTCGGCGAACAGGATGATGCGGGGATGGTCCGTGGTGTTTTCGGCGTAGTGGATGTAGGTCTCGTCGAACATCACCACTTCGCCGTCCTTCCAGTGGTAGCGCTCGCCGTCCACATCGATGAAGCAGCGCGGATCATTGGGCGTGATCAGGCCCAGGTGATAGCGCAGCGAGCCGGCATACGGGTCACGGTGTTTGACCAGGGTGGCGCCCGGCGGCAGTGAAGCGAACATGGCGGCCTTCACGCCCGGAATCTGGCGCAGCAGGGCCACCGTCTTGGGACACATCTGCTGCGCGGAGGGCAGATCGTCGCCGTACCATTTCAGGTAGAAGCGCTTCCAGCCGGTTCGGAAGAACGAGTTGAACCCGATGTCGGTGTACCCGTCAGCCGCCTTGATGTTGCCCTTGCCGTCCAGCTGCAGGGCTTCGTCGCGCATCACCTGCCAGTTCTCCTGCAGGATCTTCAACTCCGGAAAATCCTGGGGATTCAGGTAAGGCTTGGATCCCACCTTGGAGAACAGCACCATCAGCGAGTTGAACGGGGCGATCAGCACCGTGAAATCGGTGAGGGCGCGCAGCATGCCGAAGCGCACCTTGCCACGCAGATGCGCATGCAGGGCGGCGGCAATGAACACGATCAAAACCCAGTGGCGGGTTTCGAGCGGCCAGAAGTAGTGCGTGAGGTCCATGGTTTGAACGCAGGCGAAGCAACCGCCTATTGTCGCGCAATCCCCCTTGCGACAGGGCATCAGGCTGAATGCCCGCTCAGACGAGGGCCCTCAAATCTATAATCGGGGGTTCCGCCCCCCAGGCCCGCAGCCCGCATTGCCGATGCGCCTGCGCCCATGCTTTTAGAAAGCCGCCCGAATGAAAGCCGCAGAGATCCGCAAGACCTTTCTGGAGTTCTTCCAGTCCAAGGGCCACACCATCGTGGCGTCCAGCCCTGTGGTGCCGGGTGACGACCCCACGCTGCTGTTCACCAACGCGGGCATGAACCAGTTCAAGGACGTGTTCCTGGGCTTCGACAAGCGCCCTTACAGCCGCGCCACCACCTCGCAGAAGTGCATCCGCGCGGGCGGCAAGCACAACGATCTGGACAACGTGGGCTACACCGCGCGGCACCACACCTTCTTCGAAATGCTGGGCAACT
>DDJC01000115.1:30265-39935 GCA_002339015.1 Burkholderiales bacterium UBA1834 | reverse complement strand
TGATGCCGCCGATGTAGTACAGGGCGAATTCGCTCAGGCCAGCGTAGCCTTCACCAGCGAACAGGTTCTTGCCGTCCTTCCAGATCGACTGGTGGACGTGCATGCCGGAACCGTTGTCGCCCACGATGGGCTTGGGCATGAACGTGGCGGTCTTGCCGTAGGCGTGGGCCACGTTGGTGATGATGTACTTCTGCAGCTGCAGCCAGTCAGCGCGCTGGGTCAGGGTGCTGAACTTCGTGCCGATTTCCATCTGGCCGGCGTTCGCCACTTCGTGGTGGTGCACTTCGACGGGGATGCCGACGGACTCGAGGATCAGGCTCATTTCCGAGCGCATGTCCTGGAAGCTGTCAACCGGGGGCACGGGGAAGTAGCCGCCCTTGACGGTCGGACGGTAACCGGAGTTGCCGTGTTCGAATTCCTTGCTGGTGGACCAGGCGCCTTCTTCGGATTCGATCTTGAAGAAGCTGCCGGACATCTCGTTGCCCCAGCGAACCGAGTCGAACACGAAGAATTCGGGCTCGGGACCGAAGTAGGCGGTGTCGCCCAGGCCGGATGCCTTCAGGTAGGCTTCTGCGCGCTTGGCCAGCGAGCGGGGATCGCGCTCATAGGCCTTGCCGTCCGTCGGATCGATGACATCGCAGGTGAGGATCAGCGTAGGCTCTTCGAAGAACGGGTCGATGTTGGCCGTGGTCGGGTCAGGCATCAGCTGCATGTCGGAAGCTTCGATGCCCTTCCAACCGGCGATGGACGAACCGTCAAAGGCGTGGCCCGAGGTGAACTTGTCTTCGTCGAAGTGGGACACAGGCACGGTCACGTGCTGTTCTTTACCGCGGGTGTCGGTGAAACGGAAATCAACGAACTTGACTTCGTTGTCCTTCACCAGCTTCATCACGTCGGCGACGGTCTTGTTGGCCATCAGATGCTCCTAGCAAGAGGCTTGTATGTGCAAGAAGAATTGGGTGTTTTGTCTGTTTCCAGATCAGAAACAGCGCGCAGTGTAATAGCGAAAACCATGCCGCCTGCCGGGGTGCGTCCAAGTGCCCTACCTGAAAAAACAACGGCCCAGGTGCACCAAGGACGGATTCAGGCGCATGAAACAGCGCTAACCATCGGAAAACGGATGCACCGCCACGCGCCAGAAAACCGCATGACGAAAAGTCGGTGCTCCATCAGCGATGCCACGCACCAAGAGCGCACTTATATGGTGCATCAAGTCTATGCAAACCCGTCGCGCACCACTTCTGGGCCCAATGATGCACCAAAATCGATCAGTCCCGCAAGAAGCGCCGTGAAGGCCACATCGGTCTGCGCCGGCTTGCCCTTCACCCCCAACTCGATGTGGCGCCCGTGCACCGGATGGTCCACGCTGGGCAGACTGAACACCTTGATGCCAGGGAAGCGCGCTTCGATGTCGAGCATGAGCGGGGTCAGGCGGGATTCGATCGCGCCATAGACCACCACCGCGCGCGAGGCCTCCAGGCCCTGCCCGTGCAGATCGCCGTGCAGGGTGTCCAGGGCCCAGGCCATCATGGGCCAGGCCATCACCGGAAATCCGGGCACGAAGTGCAGGCGCCCCTGGAGCGTGAAGCCCGGAATCTGGTTGTAGGGGTTGGGAATGATCTCGGCGCCTTCCGGGAAGAAGCCCATCTGCAGGCGGCGGTGGGTGTCCGCCGAATCCGGGTCGAACACCTCGCCCTCTTGCTCGGCCAGCGCGCGGCAGCGGGCCAGGATCAGCTCGCGTGCCTGCGGATGCAGCACCAGCGGGCGCCCCAGGGCACGGCCAGCGGCTGCCCGGGTGTGGTCATCTGGGGTGGCACCGATGCCACCGAACGAGAAGACCACGTCATGGCCCGCGAGGGCATCGCGGATGGCGGCGGTGATCATCTCAGGCTCGTCGCCCACGTAACGCGCCCAGCTGACTTTCAGGCCCCGCTCACCCAGCAACTCGATGGACTTGGCCAGGTGCTTGTCCTGCCGGCGACCGCTGAGGATTTCGTCGCCGACGATGATGAGTCCGATCATGGCGTGTCCGGCCTGGAGGGTGTTGACGGCAGAGAAGGCGTGGCACCGGACGCCCCCTGCACCTCACGCGCAGGCACATCGATGACGGTGCCGTCGGGCGCATGGACTGGTGTCTGCGACGCTTCAGTCGTGGGCCGCAGCGCTCGGACATCCGGTACGGCCTGGGCCTGCAGCGCGCGCTGACGCTGCAGGGCCGCCAGCAGGTAATGCGCGAACCACAGACTGGAGAAAGCGAACACCATGGTGTAGAGCCAGATGGATATCACCAGCATCAGGGGCGCGAGGATCACCGTGAAGGCGCCCAGAGCCCACAGTGCGGCCGGCGCGGCGCCCAGGTAGCCCGAGATGATGCCGATGGCCAGCAAGGCTGAGCGGCGCTCACGCATGAGCTGCTGGCGCTCCTTGACGCTGGCATGGTCCGACAGGGTGTCGTAGGCCATGACGCGGTAGGTGAGCCAGCCCCAGATCAGCGGCGGCAGCACCAGGGCAAACGGCGGGATGAACCACAAGGGCAGCGACACGAACAGCGCCAGCAAGGCCACCACCGCCGAGCCAGCCGACAAAGCGAGCGAACCGTACCAGGTGCCCCCATGCTGGGCCTGCAGGGCCGGAAAGCGCCGCTCGGCCACCAGCTTGACAATGGCCGGCGTCATCATGGTGGCCACCACCAGCAGGCAGATCACCACCACCACGGGCACGGTCACGATCACCAGCAGCAAGGGAGCCAGCACGGCCCGGAAACCCGTGGCGCCCAGGCCGTCGAGCCAATCCAGGAAGGTCTGGCTGAGCGACCAGGTGTCCAGCCACACCCTGATCTGGGCCACGGCATCCGTCCACCCCCACCAGGCCAGGCCGCCCAGGCACACCATGGTGAGCAGCAAGGGCAGCACGGACAGCCAGATCACGCGGGGGTGCAGGCAGTACAGCATGGCGCGCCAGGCGGCGTCCACAACGGAGGCAGGCGCCAGTTTGGCGAGCTCAGGCGATGAAGTCGGTGCGGTGGCGGGCATCTTGAAGGCTCGAGGCCATGGTCTTCGGAACCACCAGCATACCCAAGCACCGATGACCTGTGCCGGCGCCGGGACAGTACTGGCGTCCTCCGCCTCGCTTGACCCTCACGTCACCACAGCCCCGCCAGGCGCTTGAGGCCCCGCCACTGCTGGGACCAGAACCCCTGGCCGTACTCGCGCGCCCCATGCTCGGGCAACTGGTCGCGGATGCCGGTGGGCTGCACCGGCGTGTGGAAATCGGCCGTGCGGAACAGGATGTCCCACACCGGGAACAGCACCGCGAAATTGCAGCCGCCCAGGGAGTGCGGGCCGTTGGACTCGTGCCCGATGGCGATGCCGTGGTGCACCCGATGAAAGCGCGGCCCCACCACCAGGCGCTGCAACCAGGGGCCGAAGCTCATGCGCACATTGGCATGTGACAGGCTCTCGATCAGTTGCGTGAGGGCCACCACCGCGATGAACTGCCCCGGCGGCACGCCAATGGCCCGGGCCACCAGCACGATGATCAAGTCGCGCAGCAGATCATCGAGCACGTGGTTGCGGTTGTCGCTCCACATGGTCATCTGGCGCTGGCTGTGGTGCAGGGCATGCAGGGCCCACCATCGGTTCAGGCCATGCTGGCCACGGTGAATCCAGTAATCGACGAAATCGAACACCACCAGGTAGAGCAGCAGACTCAGCCAGGCCGTGTCCGTGATGCCGGGCCACAGGGGCGCCACCAGGGCATCGAGCTGGATGCCGCTCATGCCCTGCACGCTGGCCCAACCGAACACCCCGTCGATCACCGGCTCGATCGAGAAGAACAATGCCACCCGGAACAGACCCAGCCGGTGCAGCAGCGTGTAGAAGATGTCGACCCGCACGGCGCGTCGGTCGGTCACGGCCTCGACAGGCCTCCAGCGTTGCAGCGGCCGGAAGACCAGCAGCATCACCAGCAGCTGGATGAAGCCCACCAGCAGCCAGCCCGTGGCATCAAAGGCATCTTCGAGCAGATTGCCCCAACCCATGGCGAACAGCGCCGGCTGCACCGCGTGCTCGAACAAGGCCTGCTGCGCCAACCCGAACCGGTCGGACAGCCACGCCATCCAGGTGTCCCACATGCCTGCTGATCTCCTTGCTGCGGCCTCAGGGGGCCCGGCCAACGGTGCGGTAGTCGGGGTGGTCGCGCAAGGTGGCGAAGCACAGGCCCTTGGCCTTGAGCCCGACGATCAGCGGTTCGAGCACGGCCGGTGCCCAAGGTTCCTGGCGCGACCAGATCCCCAGATGCGCCAGCAGGATGTCGCCCTCGCGCACGCGGGACAGGGCCTGGCGAAGAAGGCGGTGATTGGGGTAGCGGTCACTGGGCAACTCATCGCCCAGGAAGCCCGCGGATGTCCAGGGCACATGGTGCCAGCCGCATGCGCGGGCCGCGGCCAGCAGCTTGGGCGAGGTCTTGCCGCCCGGGGCGCGGAACAGCGCCCGCATGGGCTGACCGGTCATCATCTCGAAGCGGCGGGCACTGCGGCTCAGTTCCTCGCAGTATTGCTCGGCCGTCAGGTTGACCGATTGTCCGTTGCGCGGGCCTGCGGTCGGACGGAAGGTGAAGCCCTGCGGGGTGTCCTTGCGCCAAACCAGGTGGTCCCAGGTGTGCGAGCCGAAATCGTGCCCCTGGGTGGCCATGGCCTTCCACCAGGGGGCCCAATGCTTGTCCAGGCTGGCGCCGGCGGGGCGCTCGCCCACGGGCTGAGTGCGCTCGTTGGCCAGGAAGAAGGTGACGGGCACGCGCTGGCGCTTGAGCACATCTGCCACGAGCGGGGCCACGCCCATGTGGCCGGTGTCGAAGGTGAGGTAGACGGGCCGCTTGCAGGTGGCCGCGCTTGTCTCGACAGTCGCTGGCCCACCAGGAGCCGCCGCCAACGGCGCGCCGGCCAGCGCCAGAGCGGCCAGCACCACCCGCTTCAGAGCTTCAGCGCGGCGCATGGTCCAGTGTCCAGACGCCGTGCGGCGAGCGGCCCACCTTGACCTGGCGGATCACCTTGCCCTGTTCAGTGTCGATGAAGGTGAGCCGGCGGGCCCAGCGCGAGGTGGTCAGGATGGTCTTGCCATCGACGAGCATCTCCATGCAATCGGGGCCGCCCGGTGCGGGGTAACTGGCCACCACGGTGAGCGTCTGCAGGTCGATGCGGCTGATGGTGTTGGCCACCCGATTGCTCACCAGCACATGGCGGCGATCGCCCCAGGCGCGGAAGGCATGGGCGCCCTCCCCCGTCTCAAGGCGCTTGACCAGCACGGGCTTGGGGCCGCGCACGTCGTAGACCTCGACGAACTTGTCGCCCGTCAGGCCCACCAGCAGGAACCGGTCGTCGTAGCTCAGGAACAAATCTGCCGGCATCTTGCCCGTTGGCACCTTCCAGCGCGGCCGCTGAGTCTGCAGGTCGATCGAGATCATCTCGTCGCTGTCCTGCATCGACACATAGGCCACCGTGCTGCGGCTGTCGATGGTGATATGGCTGGGTGTCTTGCCCGAGGCGATGCGCTTGGCCAGCGTCAAACCCAGGCCGCCGGGCTGACCATAGGAGACACGGTAGATGTCGACATGGTCCAGGCGGTTGGCCGCCGTGATGAACCACTTCATGTCTGGCGAGAAGCGCAGGTGGTAGGGGTCCAGGATGCCGGTGAGCACTTTCTGGACATCCCCGGTGCGCGGATCGAGCAGCGTGATGGTGTCGCTCATGGCATTGGCCACCAGCAGCGACTTCTCATCCGGCGTCAGGTAAAGGTGATGGGGCTCCTTGCCCGTGGGCACCCGCCGGACTTCCTTGAAGGTGACCGGGTCGATCACACTGACATTGGCGTCCAGCGAATTGAGCACGAAGATCGGTGGCTTGGCGGCCTTGGCCAGCGGCCCCACCGGCGCCGATGCGCCCTGGGCCCACGCGGTAGACAAAGGCCAGGCCGAGGCGGCCACGCCCGACAGCGCCCACTGCGCGCCGGACAACAGGAAGGACCGGCGCACTGGCGCCTTCGGAAAGCCACGTGAAGTCAATTGGATCACCTGCGATGAACCGCGCAGTGTACGCGGCACGTCAGCCACACCAGCCGACCCAGGTCAAACGCATGACCTGGGATTTGTGCCGACAGACAAGCGTCCGGATTTGGCCTGGATCAGTCGCTGTCGCCGCCGCCGATGATGCCGCCCAGGATGCCTGCACCAGCCACGCCGGGCAGGAGTGAGCCCTCGCCGCGCCCGCCGCCGCCCGTCTGCGGTGCCGCCGCGAAGATGCGCGAGGCCAGGCGCGAGAAGGGCAGGCTCTGCAGCCAGACCGTGCCAGGGCCGGTCAGGCGCGCCAGGAAGATGCCTTCGCCGCCAAAGAGCGCTGTCTTGATCTTGCCCACGTACTGGATGTCGAAATCCACGCCGGGGGTGTAGGCCACCACGCAGCCGGTATCGATCAGCAGACTCTCGCCCGCCTTCAGGTCACGGCGCAGCAGGGTGCCGCCGGCGTGGACGAAAGCCAGTCCGTCGCCGTCGAGCTTTTGCATGATGAAGCCCTCGCCCCCGAAGAAGCCCACCCCGAGCTTGCGCTGGAAACCGATACCCAGCGACACGCCCCGGGCGGCGCACAGGAAGGAATCCTTCTGGCACAGCAGGCTGCCACCCAGCTGCGACAGGTCCATCGGGATGATCTTGCCCGGGTAAGGGGCGGCAAACGCCACGCGTTTCTTGCCGGAACCTTGGTTGGTATAGACGGTGGTGAACAGCGATTCACCCGTGATCAGGCGCTTGCCCGCGCCCAGCAGCTTGCCTAAGAAGCCGCCCTGCTGCTGCGAGCCATCGCCGAAGACCGTGTCCATCTCGATGCCGCTGTCCATGAACATCATGCTGCCAGCCTCGCCGATGGCGGCCTCGCCCGGATCGAGCTCGACCTCGACGAACTGCATCTCGCTGCCCTTGATTTCGTAGTCGACGACGTCCATTGCCATGATTGCATGCTCCAAAAAACAACAGGGGTTGAACTGCCTCGGCCCCCGGGATAATCGCCAAACCATTGAGGGGCGATCAGAGGCACAGTGACGGTGGACCGGATTGTGCTCGACTTCGCCCCACTTTCTCGACCACCATGCCCAACCCCATGGCCGTTCTGGAGAACCTGCACGCCCCCACCCTGTTCTTCACCACCATCGTGGTGATGGCCACGGCCGCGAGCATCATGACCTACGTGGGGCTGACACAGCGCACCTACCGGGGTTTCTGGTGGTGGGTGTGGGCACAGTGGCTGAATCTGGCCGGTGCCGTCTGCACGCTGTACCGGCACGAGCACCCGGCCATGTTCGCCCTGTCCGTGCTGTTGGCCCTGCAGTGGCCGATCACCATGCTGGTCGGCCTGCGGCGCTTCTATGTGCGCTCGGAGCTGCCCGTGCCGCCCTGGGGCGATCAAGTGGTGCTGGCCGGCGGTTTCCTGTGGTGGCTGCTGGTGTGGTCGCACGCTCCAGACGACGCCGGCGGTCGCGTGGCCTCGTTCACGATGTCCAGCATCGCCGGTTACGCCTACGCCTCGTGGATGGTGTGGTCCATCCGCGAATGGCGCGACAGCCCGCACCTCAAGGCTTTCCTGCTCTTCATGGTGCTGGGCGTGGGGGTGCAGATCCCCCGGCTGATCGAAGGCCTGCGGCTGTGGGGGCACCCCGTGGCCGACACCAGCACCTTCGTGCAGCAGCCCTTCTTGAGCCTGACGCTCACGGTGGCGGTGATCTTCGCCGTGTACATGGGCCTGCTGCTGACCTACGAGCGCACCGAGCAGGATCTGCGTGAATCCCAGCGCCAGCTGCGCCTGATGGTCGATTTCGACATGCTCACGCAACTGCCCAACCGCCGCCACTTCCAGGAGATGGCCCAGCAGACGGTGCGCCTGTCGCCCCCCGGGGCCTGCGCGCTGATGCTGTTCGACATCGATGGCTTCAAGCACCTCAATGAGGTGCACGGCCATGCGGCCGGGGACACCGCCCTGCGCATGGTGTCCGGCGTGGCCCGGTCCATGCTGCGTGGCCGCGATCTGGTTGGCCGCCTGGGAGGAGACCAGTTCGTCGCCCTGCTGCCGGACACCACCCCGCACGACGCCCTGCACGTGGCCACGCGCATGGCCCGCCTGATCGAGGACAAGCAGCGCGAACGCGGCTCCAGCCGCGACGCCATCGGCTTGAGCGTTGGCATCATCCAGGTTCAGGAGCAGGAATCCATGGACCACGCCATGCACCGCGCCACCGAAGCCGTGGCCGAGGCCAAGCGGCGTGGCGCGCACCGCGCCGTGGTGGCGGGCATCGACGCCGAGGGTGGGCTCACCGTCGTGTCGGAGCAGGCCTTCACGCCAGCGCGCGCCTGATTTCCGCCTCATCATCTCTTCGCCAGGGCCACCAAGCGCCCTCTCTCATTTTGCCCGCCTTGCCCTCTCAGACTGGTTCTTCCTTGATGCCCGACTTTGATGCCGTCGTGATCGGCGCTGGTGCCGCCGGCCTGTTCTGCGCCGGCGCAGCAGGCCAGCTCGGCCTGCGCGTGCTGCTGCTGGACCACGCCACCAAGGTGGCCGAAAAGATCCGCATCTCCGGCGGTGGCCGCTGCAACTTCACCAACCGCGAGGCCCTGCCCGCCAACTACCTGGGCGAGAACCCCCATTTCTGTCGGTCTGCACTGGCGCAATACACCTGTGGAGATTTCATCGAGCTGGTGCGCAAGCACGGCATCGCGTTCCACGAGAAGCACAAGGGCCAGCTCTTCTGCGACGGCAGCAGCCAGCAGATCATCGACCTGCTGCTGGCCGAGTGCGAACGCGGCGGCGTGACGAGGCGTCAGCCCTGTGGTGTGAAGGCAGTGCGTGCGGTGGACACGCCCACTGACGGCGGCCACCGCTTCGAGGTGGACACCGATCAGGGCGTGGTCCGCACCAACCACGTCGTGATTGCCACCGGCGGCCTGTCCATCCCGAAAATCGGCGCAACCGACTTCGGCCAGCGCTTGGCACAGCAGTTCGGCCACCGCATCGTGCCGCTGCGCCCTGCCCTGGTACCGCTGACCTTCGACGCGGCGCAGTGGGCGCGCTGGTCCGCCATGGCCGGCGTGGCGCTGCCCGTCACGGTCACGGCGACACCCGCCGCCCCCGAGAACGCCAAGGGCAAGCACAAGCTCAAGCCCGTTCACTTCGACGAAGACCTGCTTTTCACGCACCGGGGCCTGAGCGGGCCGGCCATTCTGCAGATCTCCAGCTTCTGGGTGCCCGGCCAGCCCCTGACCATCAACCTGGCCCCGGGCATCGATCTGGCTGACACCCTGCGCCAGGCCAAGCAGGGTTCTCGCCGTCAGCTCTCCACGGCCTGGAGGGACGCCCTGCCCGAGCCTGTACCCCAGCGACTGGCCCAGGCCTGGCTGCACGATGCCGCCGAGCGCGCCCCTGCCCTGCAGGACACCGCCGCCGTGGCAGAGCTCAAGGACAAGGACCTGGACGCCCTGGGCCAGTCGGCCAACGCCTGGTCCATCACGCCCAATGGCACCGAGGGTTACGCCAAGGCCGAAGTCACCGCCGGCGGCGTGGACACGCGCGAACTCAGCTCACAGACCATGGAGAGCAAACTGCGCCCGGGCCTGTACTTCATCGGCGAGGTGGTGG
>DDJC01000115.1:0-30244 GCA_002339015.1 Burkholderiales bacterium UBA1834 | reverse complement strand
CTACAACTTCCAGTGGGCCTGGTCCAGTGCGATGGCCTGCGCCAGGGCCATCGCCGCAGCCCGATCTTGAGCACCCAGGGCCGGGCCGCCCCAAATTTCCTTCAGCCTGAGCCCCGCGCTAAGATGTACACATGAGCGACACCCACTTCGGTTTCGAGACCGTCGACGAATCCCAGAAGGCCTCGCGCGTGCGCGGCGTCTTCGACTCCGTGGCCGGCAAGTACGACATCATGAACGACCTGATGTCGATGGGCCTGCACCGCCTGTGGAAGGCCTATACCATCGCCGCCAGCGGCGTGCGCGAAGGCCACAAGGTGCTGGACATCGCTGGCGGCACGGGCGACCTGGCCCAGGCCTTCGCCAAGCGCGTGGGCCCGCGCGGCACCGTGGTGCACACCGACATCAACGAGGCCATGCTGGCCACCGGCCGTGATCGCCTGATCAATGCCGGCGTGATGCTGCCCACCACCCTGTGCGACGCCGAGAAGCTGCCATTCCCCGAGAACACCTTCGACATCGTCACCGTGGCCTTCGGGTTGCGCAACATGACGCACAAGGAGAAGGCCCTGGCCGAGATGTGCCGCGTGCTCAAGCCGGGCGGACGCCTGCTGGTGCTGGAGTTCTCCAAAGTGGCCAAGCCGCTGGAGAAGACCTACGACTGGTACTCGTTCAAGATCCTGCCCAAGATCGGCAAGCTGGTGGCGAACGACGAGGAGAGCTACCGCTACCTGGCCGAATCCATCCGCATGCACCCGGACCAGGCCACGCTCAAGGCCATGATGAAGGACGCCGGCTTCGGCCATGTGGATGTGCACAACATGACCGGCGGCGTCGTGGCCCTGCACATGGGCCTGAAGTGCTGAGGCGCTGAAGCGGCCTCAGGTGCGCGGCAGGCCGAGCAGTTCGGCCTTCAGGGGTTTGGAGCCCACCGCCTCACCGATCCAGATGCGCAGCAACGCCCGGTAGAAATCCTCGCCCGGGATGTCGCTGCCGATGGTCTTGCCGTCCAGCGACACGCGCGTGCCAACGCCGGGCAGGTAATCCAACTGGATGCGCGAGCCCTTGTGGGCCTCCCCGACCGAGCGCATCACCGCCTTGAGGCTCTCCACACGAGGCTGCAGCTGCGCCAGCTCGGCCTTGGCGGTGCCATCAGCCAGGCCCTTGCTCAGGTTGTCGGCCAGCAGTTCGGCGCCCACGTCGCGCATCATCACCAACTGCACCCGCTTGGCACCGGGCATGCCCAGCACCTCAGAGGCAAGCGTTTCCCTGTGCGGCAGGTACAGGCCGACCACGTACACCTTGATGAACATCTTGGAGCGCAGGCCCAGGCCATTGAGCACCAGGGGCTGCCCCGACAACGTTGCCTCATCGTCCATCTTGACCCCGGCCACCTCTGCCGCCCGCACGGGGCTGGCGATCAGGCACGACACTGCCGCAGCCAGCGCCAGCAGACCACGGGCCAGCCGCCCGCCTTCGTTCATCTTGTTCATGTTCGGGGTCGATCGCGCCAGGGTTGGTGAAAAAACGGATGGCAATGCTACATCGCAAATGCAACATTGAAGTACTTATCATCCCGCATTTCCCATTGCATCACAAATGCCCGCCAAAGCTCCCCTGACGCCAGCCCAGAAGAAGCCTTCCGTCGGGTCCGCCACTGCCCAATCTGCACGCGGCACAAGCGCGTCGCGGCAGCGCGCCACACCCGCTGCGTCGGGCATGACGGTGGACGAACTGGCCAAGCAGACCGGGGTGTCGGTGCGCAACATCCGCGCCTATCAGACCGCGGGGCTGATGCAGCCCCCCGTGCTGCACGGACGGCTGGGGCTGTACTCGGCCAAGCACAAGTCGCGGCTGGAACTGATCCGCGAAATGCGCCAGATGGGCTTTGGCCTGGAGGCCATCGGCGATCTGCTCGCGCGGGTGCCCGACCGTGCCGGCGCAGAGTACTCGCTCATCGCCCAGCTTTTTTCCAACGGCTTCTTCCGTGTCGAGCAACCGCTGCGCAAGAGCCTGGCCGAGCTCACCACACACTGGGGCGAGAGCATCACGGCGGATCAGGTGATGCCACTGCTCAACACCGGCCTGTACCAGACGATCGAAGCAGACCTGGAACACCCGCTGCACGGCGGCACGCAGGTCGATGTGCTGAGCCCATCGCTCTGGGCCATCGGCAAGCAGATGGCCGAGATGCAGGTGCCACTGTCCACCTCGCTGGCGCTGCAGAACCAGCTCATCGAGCACCTGCGCGCCATCGCACAGGCCTATGTCGATCAGTTCGTGATCGCCATGGTGCGCGAGCTGATGCAGACGCTGGAGCCCCGCGGCGGCATGGCCGCCGACGAGCGCGTTTCAGATGACGATCCGCTGGCCAGCCTGTCGCCCAACGCGCTGCGCACGGTGCTCAACCTGTTCGAGCGGTTGCGCCCGCTGGCCATCGGCTCGGTATCGGCGGCCTTCCCGGTCGTGCTGCAGCAGGAGTTCGATCGCGGCGTGCACGACAAGCTCAAGGCACGTGTCCGCCAGCAGAACGGGAAGCGCATACCTGCACGGGACGACTGAGCAGGCCAGCTCACGCCGTCCACTGAGCCGTCAGGCCCTGGATGTCTGCACGACCTCACCCTGGGTGAAAAACACCCCGCCCGCCACATGGTGCAGCGTGCTGCAGGCCGGGTCGATCTCACGCCAGCGCCCGCCATCGAACAGGCGCTCGTCGGCCCAGGCCGCGACCACCTCTGCCAGGAACAGGTCGTAGCGCTGCGCCATCTCGGGCTCGTCAAGTACCCGGCACTCAAGCCAGGCGACACAGCCCTCCACCAAAGGCGCACCGGTCTTGCTGCCGGCAAACGCCCACAGCCCGGCCTCCGCGAACTTGTCCTGCTCACGCCCCGAGGCGCTGCCCACCAGGCAGACCGCGTCGATCTGCGCGCGCGTGGGCACGCACAGCGCAAACTCGCCCGAGCCCTCGATCAGCTCGCGGGTGAAGGTCTTGCGGTCGATCACTACCGCCACTTTCGGGGGCGAGAAATCCAGCGGCATGTTCCAGGCCGCTGCCATCACGTTGCGGCGACCGCCATGCGCGGCACTGACCAGCACCGTCGGCCCATGGTTGATCAGGCGGTAGGCCTTGCCGAGATCGACCGGCACCACGTGGACGGGCCGGGCCGAGGCAGCCGCAAGAGACGCAGAGACTTGTTCTGACATGGGCGGCAGTGTAGCCAGCCATCGTTCCCGCTGCTGGAGCCGGGACAAGCGTCCGCTATGGCTGCGATGTGCGCATATGTAAATGCGAAAGCCTCACTTTTCAGTGAACCCGGCATGAATGAGACTGCGTCGGCGTCGGTGGCGTCCGCCGCGCACATCCAAACCATCTCAGACGCAGAGGTCACCACATGAAGACGTTCAAGAAGCTCCTGGTCGCAGGTGCCTGGCTGCTCAGCCTCCCGGCTTTGGCCAATTCGCCCTTCCTCGTCACCACCGATTGGCTCGAGAAGAACCTCAACGATCCCAAGGTGAAGGTCATCGAGGTGAGCGTGGTGCCCGGCGTCTATGAGCGTGGCCACATCCCCGGTGCCGTGAACTTCGAATGGCACACCGATCTGGTCGACCCTGTCCGCCGCGACATCGCCTCGCAGCAGGATCTGGAGAAGAAGCTGCGCGCTGCCGGCGTGAACCAGGACAGCACCATCATCCTCTACGGCGACAACAACAACTGGTTCGCCGCCTGGGGCGCCTGGGTGTTCGACGTCTACAGCGTCAAGAACGTGAAACTGCTCGATGGCGGCCGCAAGAAGTGGGAGGCCGAAGGCCGCTCGCTGTCGCCGCTGGCCGCCACGCCGGGTGCCGGCAACGTGAAGGTCAGCGCAGCCAACCCGGCCCTGCGCGCCCGCCTGTCGGACGTGGTCGCCGTGGCCGAGAAGAAGAGCAACACCGCCCTGGTCGACATCCGCTCGGCCGACGAGTACAACGGCAAGGTGTTCGCACCGGCAGGCGTTCAGGAGCTGGCCGTGCGTGCCGGCCACGTGCCGGGCGCCGTGAACGTGCCCTGGGGCCAGGCCGTGGCCGCCGATGGCACCTTCAAGCCCGTCGAAGAACTGCGCAAGCTGTACGCCGGTGTCGGCATCGACGGCAAGCGCCCCGTGATCACCTATTGCCGCATCGGCGAGCGCTCCAGCCACACCTGGTTCGCGCTGAAGAAGCTGCTGGGCTACGAGGTGCGCAACTACGACGGCTCCTGGACGGAGTACGGCAACACCGTGGGTGTGCCCGTGAACAACCCGGCCGGCACCGTCTGGGGTGGTCGCTGACACCCCCATGAGCCTGGCGCAGTTGAACACTGGACAGGCGCGGCCCTCCTGGGCCGCCCTGCTGTCCGTCGTGGCCGTGCTCAGCACGGCCTTTTTGCTACACCGACACCTCGGGGGCTTGCCCGGCGGTCGAGCCCTGGCCTTGTCGCTGGGCTTCGGGCTGGCCTTCGGCTGGCTGCTGCAGCGCTCACGCTTTTGCTTCTACTGCGTGAGCCGCGATTTCATCGAGCAGCGCGATGCGCGCGGTCTGCTGGGCATCGTGGCCGCGCTGGCCGTGGGGACCGTGGGCTACCACGCGGTGTTCGGCGCCTTCCTGCCCGAGCCGGCGCCGGGTCGCCTGCCCCCAGGCGCGCACATCGGCCCGGTGAGCTGGGTGTTGGCAGGCGCGTCCTTCACCTTCGGGCTTGGCATGGCGCTGGCTGGCTCCTGCATCAGCGCGCACCTCTACCGGCTGGGCGAAGGCGCCTTGACGGCACCGATCGCGCTGATCGGCACGGTGCTGGGTTTCGTCCTGGGGCTGAAAGCCTGGAACGTGCTGTACCTGCGCCACACTCAGGAGGCGCCTGTGCTGTGGCTGCCCAATCACCTGGGCTACGAGGGATCCATGGCCTTGCAACTGGCGGGGCTGGGCGCGCTGGCCTGGCTGCTGTGGTCGCTGCACCGCGCGCCCGAGCCTTCCGGCGCACGGGGCGCGGAACCCTGGTGGCGGAGACGCTGGGCCCCGCACGTGGGCGGCATCCTCATCGGCGCCTTGGGCGTCGTGGCCTTCCTGCGGGTGTCTCCGCTGGGCGTCACGTCCGAACTGGGCAGCCTGGCGCGCACATTGGCCGATCAGCAAGGCTGGCTGCCCAGCCGGCTGGAGGGCCTGGACACCTTCAAGGGCTGCGTCACCACCATCAAGGAGACGCTGTGGTCCAACAATGGGGCACTGGTGATCGGCCTGGTGCTGGGCGCCTTCGTGGCCGCCTTGATTGCCGGTGACTTCAAGCCCCGCTGGCCCACTTGGCAGGAGGCCGTCCGCAACTTTGCCGGCGGGGTACTGATGGGCCTGGGCAGCATGCTGGCCCTGGGCTGCACAGTGGGCACGCTGCTGTCGGGGATCATGGCCGCAGCCGTTTCGGGCTGGGTCTTCCTGTTGTGTGCAGGCCTGGGGCTGTGGCTCGGCTGGTGGCTGCGCCGCCAACCGTGGCGTGGCGCCCGGTCGGCGTGAATGCGGCCGGAGCACAACGCATCAGGGCCTGAACCACGCCCAAGCCCGCCAGGCTGAGGTATCTTGGCAGCACTCAACCAAGCTCATCGCCCATGGGTGCTGCACGAAAACTGGGGCCTGTTGGCCGCATCGGCCTTGCCTTGTTCCTGTCGGTGTTCGTCCTGGGCTTCGGCGCGGTGGGCCTGTTCATCGGTATAGGCCCCTTGTGGCAGATGCTGAAGGAGGCCCCTCGCCTTCAGCATTACGTGGCCGTGCCGGCGCAGGTGCTCGAAGCCCGCATGAGCCATGACAGCGATCGCAAGGCCCATCTGATCGTTCGCTACCAATATCCTTTCGCTGGCCGCACGCTGACAGGCGATCGCATCGCCTGGAGCCTGAGCCGTCCCGAGCAGCGTGATTGGCACGACCGCCTCACGGCGGCACAAGCCGCAGGCCAAACCGTGACCGCCTGGATCGATCCCGAACACCCCGGCATGGCCTTGCTCGATCGAACGCTCCGCTGGCAGACGATCGCCTTCCTGCTGCCCTTCGCGCTGATCTTTCCCGCCGTGAGCATCGGTGCCCTGATCGGGCTTGTCGCCGTGCTGCGCGGCGATCGGTCAAAGGCCGCCACCTCCGTTTCACCGCCCGCTTCAGCACCCTCCAGGACATTGCGCGACAACAGCCGCCAGAAGGCCTGGGGCCTCACGGTGTTCACCTTGCTGTGGAACCTGATCGCGTTCCCGATCGCCCTGGTGGCCTGGCGTGAGCACGAGGGATGGGGCATGATCGACACCTTCGTGGCACTGTTTCCCGCCGTCGGTGTGCTGATGGCATGGGCCTCGGTGCAGACTTGGCGTGAAGCGCTGCACCACCGCGGCAGCTCACTGACGCTGGACACGGGTGAACTGCATGCCGGCGAACCCACTGCCCTCACGGTGCACCTGCCCGCCGCACGCTGGACGCATGCCGGTAGCTCAGGCTGGAAAGCCCGCCTGGTGCAGAGCCGCCTGCCTCACGACGATTCGGAGCGCAAGGAGGAAACGATCAGCGAGCAGGCACTGCCTCTGCGTGGCCAGGCCTCGTTCGATGGCGGAGGAAGCCTTCGCGTGCAGCTGCACTGGCCGCAAGGAGCGCGTCCTTCCGGCGTGGACAACGAAGGCCACCGCACCACCTGGCGGCTGATCCTGGAAGAAGCCGTGCGCAGCAGCGAGCAGGTGTTCGAGCTGCCCGTGCAGGCAGGCCGCTCGGGGCTCATCGACACGGCGGGTACCTCACAGGCCACGCCACAGCCTGCGGCGTTCGCCGAGCCTGTACCCGCCAGCGTGATGAGCCTGAGCATCGAGAACGGCATGACGCTGGCCCGCTTCGCACGCCCCTGGCGCAACAGCGGCGTGCTCGGCTGCGCGTTGCTCGCCGCAGGCCTGGCCTTCGTGTCCCGCCAGCACTTCAACGCGACAGACCCGGACGATGCCAGCGTGTGGCTGCTGACCCTGCTTGCTTCGATGCTGGCCATCGGGCTGGCGCTCCACATCGGCACCCGCCGCTGGGTGCTGGGCATCACGCGCGATGCCTGGTGGCTGGACCGCTCATCGGCCCTGTGGTTGCACCGCATCTGGCTGAGCACCGGGCAAGACAGCGCCCTGGAACCCCGCCTCACGCACACCCACCAGACGCATGGGCAGGCCGCAGGCTACCACCGGCTTGAACAGAAGGATGCCCGGACCCAGCGCCAGCAACCCATCACCCCACCGCTGCCCGGCTTGGGCGTGGCACTGGGTGCGGCCCAGCAGCTCCAGGCCTTGCGACGGAAGGCTTCGGCATCCATGTCCACCGGCACGGCCACCACGCCGTCAGTCAGCACAGCAACGGCCAAGGCACGCTTGAGTGCTCTCACCGCCTGGCTAATGCTGTCCCTGCTCAGCCTGGCTTTCACCACGCATCTTGAAACAGCTGCATCCTTGACCCTGACCGACACCGCCCGGGTCTGGATCCCTTCAATCCACAGACAGCTCAACACGCTGCTGGGCATGGGCCAGGCGGAGCAGGCCCTGCTGGCAGCCATCGATCAAGCTGATGAACACGCCGTGCGCAAGGCTTTGAACGAAGGCGCCAATCCATCAACCACCAGCGACTCGGGCCGGTCGGCACTGATGCTGGCAGCCGGGCGCGGCCTGCTGCCCATCGTGGATGCGCTGCTGCAGCATGGCGCCGACGTGAACTACGCCGACCAGACCAGCGTGAACGAGCGCGGTGATACCGCCTTGCTGATGGCCGCCTACTTCGGTCACCCCGAAGCCTTCGAGAAGCTGCTCGCCGCTGGCGCCCACACGGATGTCGTCAATCGCTGGGACTGGACACCCGTGCACATGGCCGCCATGGGTGATTGCCTGCCCTGCCTAGAAACGCTGCGGCAGCGGGGCCTGCCGCTCAATGCCCGCGCCACCGCCAGCCGCGGCGAAAGCCCTCTGCAGGCAGCCGCCGCCAAGGGCCGCATCGCAGCCATGCAATGGCTGCTCGAACACGGCGCCGATGCCTCGCAGCTCGACGACCACGGACGGGATGTGTTCGCCTGGGCCCGTTTCTTCAAGCAGGGCGATTCGGAGCGTTGGCTGCGCGAGCACCTGCCACCGCGCTGAACCGCAGAGCCACGCTCAAGCGCAATAAAAAACCGCCGGACCCGAAGGCCGCGGCGGTTGTCGCTGATCAACCCGACACAAGCCGGGCTGAGATCAGTTCTTGGACTGGTCGACCAGCTTGTTCTTGGCGATCCAGGGCATCATGGCGCGCAGCTCGGCGCCCACGGTCTCGATCGGGTGAACGGCGTTCAGACGGCGGCGAGCGGTCATGCTCGGGTAGTTCGTGCGGCCTTCCGAGATGAACATCTTGGCGTATTCGCCGGTCTGGATGCGCTTCAGGGCATTGCGCATGGCTTCGCGCGACTTCTCGTTGATCACTTCCGTGCCGGTCACGTACTCACCATACTCGGCGTTGTTCGAGATGGAGTAGTTCATGTTGGCGATGCCGCCTTCGTACATCAGGTCGACGATGAGCTTGAGCTCATGCAGGCACTCGAAGTAGGCCATTTCGGGGGCGTAACCGGCTTCGGTCAGCGTCTCGAAGCCCATCTTCACCAGTTCGACGGCGCCACCGCACAGCACGGCCTGCTCGCCGAACAGGTCGGTCTCGGTTTCTTCGCGGAAGTTGGTCTCGATCACGCCACCCTTGGTGCCGCCGTTGGCCGCCGCGTAGGACAGGGCGATGTCACGGGCGCGGCCGGACTTGTCCTGGTACACAGCGATCAGCGAAGGCACGCCGCCGCCCTTGAGGTACTCGGAACGCACGGTGTGGCCGGGGCCCTTGGGGGCGACCATGATCACGTCCAGGTCAGCGCGGGGCACGACCTGGTTGTAGTGCACGTTGAAGCCGTGGGCGAAGGCCAGCACGGCGCCTTGCTTGATGTTGGGCTCGACGTTGTTCTTGTACACCTCGGGGATGTTCTCGTCGGGCAGCAGGATCATGACCACGTCGGCCGACTTCACGGCCTCGTCGACCTCGGCCACCTTGATGCCGGCGGCTTCGACCTTGGACCAGGACGCGCCGCCACGGCGCAGACCGACCGTCACGTTGACGCCCGAATCACGCAGGTTTTGCGCGTGGGCGTGGCCTTGCGAGCCGTAGCCCACGATGGTGACGTTCTTGCCCTTGATCAGGCTCAGGTCGGCGTCCTTGTCGTAATAGACTTTCATTGGTTGCTCCAGACAGAAACTTGGGGTTGATTGCAGTGATGCAAAAGAAGGCCAGCGAGGGGCCGGGTCAGACGCGCAGGATGCGCTCGCCACGACCGATGCCGCTGGTACCGGTGCGTGCGGTTTCGAGGATGGCCGCGCGGTCGATGGCCTCCAGGAAGGCATCGAGCTTGGAGGCATCGCCCGTCAGCTCGATGGTGTAGGTCTTGTCGGTGACGTCGATGATGCGGCCACGGAAGATGTCGGCCATGCGCTTCATCTCCTCACGCTCCTTGCCAACGGCACGCACCTTGATGAGCATCAGCTCACGCTCGGTGTAGGGGCCTTCGGACAGATCGACCACCTTCACGACTTCGATCAGGCGGTTGAGGTGCTTGGTGATCTGCTCGATCACATCGTCCGAGCCGGACGTCACGATGGTCATGCGCGACAGCGAGGCATCCTCGGTGGGCGCCACGGTCAGGCTTTCGATGTTGTAGCCGCGGGCGGAAAACAGGCCCACCACGCGCGACAGCGCGCCGGCTTCATTCTCCAGCAGCAATGCAATGACGTGCTTCATTTCAATCGTCCTTTCGCGCTCTTGAGCCAGCCGGCGGTAACCGGATGGCCGTGGCCACGGGGTTCGACAAAGTCAGGGAAAAAGCCCTGGGTGCCGCCCTGCCCCATCGCCGCATGGCGGCGCGAGGCTTGAATCGCCCGACCACGCGCCGGAAAGCGCCTGGGCGTCGACCCCCGGGCAGCGCCGGGGCACGGGGTTTACTTCAATGGGGTTTACAGGTCCTCGGAGCCCAGCAGCATCTCGGAGATGCCCTTGCCGGCCTGCACCATCGGCCAGACGTTTTCCGTCGGGTCGGTGCGGATGTCCAGGAACACCGTGCGGTCCTTGAGCTTGATGGCCTCGCGCAGCGCGCCTTCGACGTCACCCGGACGCTCGATCAGCATGCCGACGTGGCCATAGGCCTCGGCCAGCTTCACGAAGTCGGGCAGCGCGTCCATGTAGCTGTGCGAGTAGCGGCTGCCGTAGTCCAGCTGCTGCCACTGGCGCACCATGCCCAGGTAGCGGTTGTTCAGCGACAGCACCTTGACCGGCGTGTTGTACTGCAGACAGGTCGACAGCTCCTGGATGCACATCTGGATCGAGCCTTCGCCGGTCACGCAGAACACGTCGGCGTCGGGCTTGGCCAGCTTGATCCCCATGGCATAGGGCAGGCCCACACCCATGGTGCCCAGGCCACCGGAGTTGATCCAGCGGCGCGGCTCTTCGAACTTGCAGAACTGCGCGGCGAACATCTGGTGCTGGCCGACGTCGGAGGTGATGTAGTGGTCAGTGCCGCGTGTCAGCTCGGTCAGCTTCTCGATCACGAACTGGGGCTTGATGACCTCGTCCGAGAGCTTGTACTTCAGGCAGTCGCGCTTCTTCCACTCGTTGACCTGGTTCCACCAGGCCGTGAGGGCACCCTGGTCAGGGCGCTGCGACGATTCCTTGATCTGGGCGATCAGCTCCTGCAGCACATCCTTCACATCGCCCACGATGGGAATGTCGACCTTGACGCGCTTGGAGATGCTCGAGGGATCGATGTCGATGTGGATGATCTTGCGCTCGACCTGGGCGAAGTGCTTGGGGTTGCCGATCACGCGGTCATCGAAGCGGGCGCCCACGGCGATCACCACGTCGGCGTTCTGCATGGTCATGTTGGCTTCGTACGTGCCATGCATGCCCAGCATGCCCAGGAAGTTCGGGTCTGACGCCGGGATCGCGCCCAGGCCCATCAGCGTGCTGGTGGACGGGTAATTCAACAGCGCGCACAGCTCGCGCAGTTCCTTGGCAGCTTCCGCCAGGATCACGCCGCCGCCGGTGTAGATGTAGGGGCGCTTGGCGCCCAGCAGCAGCTGCACGGCCTTGCGGATCTGGCCGCCGTGGCCCTTGCGCACCGGGTTGTACGAGCGCATCTCTACCGACTCGGGGTAGCTGAACGCCGTGGTCTTGAGCGAGACATCCTTCGGGATGTCGACCACCACGGGGCCTGGACGGCCCGTGCGCGCGATGTGGAACGCCTTCTTGATCGTGACGGCCAGGTCGGCCACGTCCTTGACCAGGAAGTTGTGCTTGACGATCGGGCGCGTGATGCCGACGGTGTCGCACTCCTGGAAGGCATCCAGGCCGATCGCGGGCGTGGGCACCTGACCGGTGATGATCACCATCGGGATCGAGTCCATGTAGGCCGTGGCGATGCCGGTGATGGCATTGGTAACGCCGGGGCCCGAGGTGACCAGGGCCACGCCGACGTCGCCGGTGGCGCGCGCATAGCCGTCAGCGGCGTGCACGGCGGCCTGTTCGTGGCGCACCAGCACGTGTTCGATCGTGTCTTGCTTGTAGAGGGCGTCGTAGATGTACAGGACGGCACCGCCGGGGTAGCCCCACATGTACTTGACGTTTTCGGCCTGCAGACACCGCACGAGGATGTCGGAGCCATTGAGAATTTCGGCCGCGCTGCCGTGCGCGTTGCCTTGGGACATGTCCATGATTGATACGACCTTTCGGATTTTCTCTAACGAAAAACGATCGGTGCCCCTCTTCACAGCCCGGCGCCCAGGAGGGAGCCTGACCACAGCCCGACATCGACGGATCGACACCGGGCTCGCCCTTGTGAGGCGGATTCGAAGCCTGCGCGGCCTGCCACCAACGCTTGTGAATGCCTTGCGGCGCGCGGGCTCAGGCCAGATCGGGATGGCGCAAAGACGAAGATTATCGCATCACTCATAACCGATGTGAATACTCTCCGTGAACTGGGCGATGCCATAATCGCGCGTCTTCGCAGCCCGCCCCCGCATTTCCTTGACCGACGTTCCCCTGTCAACCGCCAACGAGCTCAACGAGTTCCTGAGCAGCGTGGAGCGCCGGGCGTTCAAGCGCACGGTGTATGCCGTCCGCGACGAGGATGCGGCACTGGACATCGTGCAGGACGCCATGATCCGGCTGTGCACCAGCTACTCGGAGCGCCCCGCCAACGAATGGCCCATGCTTTTCCAGCGCATCCTGTCCAACGCCACGCTGGACTGGTTCCGCCGCCAGAAGGTGCGCAACGCGCTTTTTCAGAACATGGGAGACCTGGAAGCCGCGGTCGAGGGCGACGACCATGGCGATCTGGACCTGCTGGAAATCCTGCGGATCGACAACGGCGGCACGGAAGGTGCTGAGGACTCCGCGCAGCGCACCGAAATCCTGGCCATCATCGAAGAAGAGATCGGCCAGTTGCCCGGGCGTCAACGGGAAGCGTTCCTGATGCGTTACTGGGAGGAAATGGATGTTTCAGAGACGGCGGCGGCCATGGGCTGCTCCGAGGGCAGCGTCAAGACGCACTGCTCCCGGGCGGTGGCTTCGCTGGCCAAGGCCTTGAAGGCCCGCGGCATCGGTTTGTGACATCCATTCGGTTTTCAGTTCAGGCAGAAGCAATCATGTCGTCCACCAAGCATTTGACTCCCGCGCAGACCGAGGCCTTGCAGGCCCGCTTCGCGCTGCGCGTCACGGCGCGGCTGGACGAGGGCGCTCGCCAGCTGCCTCACGACATCAGCGAGCGCCTGCGCATCGCCCGGCAACAGGCCGTCACAGCCGCCGCTCAGGCACGGCTGGCGCCCCTGGTCGCACCAGCCACGCAAACCGGCGTCGTGGCGGTCACATCCCCTGAACTCTCCCTGGCCGGCGCAGGCCAGGCTCGCGGCAACGCCTCGGCCCCTCCCTTTTTCGACGCTCCGCGCCGGGTCCATACGCCCCACGAGCACCGTCGCCTGGACGACAGCCCCACGCCCTGGTTCTGGCGTCTGGCCTCGGCCCTGCCCGCCGTCGCTCTGGTGGCAGGCTTGTGGGGGGTGAGTGACTGGACACGCCACGAGCAGGTGCAGGCCGCCGCGGACGTGGACATGTCCCTGCTGACCGACGACCTGCCGCCTTCGGCCTACGCCGACCCTGGCTTCGAGGAATACCTCAAGACCGACACCGATCAGCCAGCCCCGGCCACCGAGAGCGCCGCCCTGCAAGAGGCCGAGCAGGCCGCCGCAGAAGACTTGGCGCCCGCCGTGTCGTCGGACGCCCACGCCGACGTCATGCCCGGTGTCGACAACGGTGTGCCCGCTCTGCCCCCGGCATCACGTTGAGGCCCGGCATGCACGCCTTCAAACAATCCGGCACAGCCATCTGGGCCGCGGCCGCGCTGGCCATGACACTGCTGGCCGCGCCACCCGCCTGGGCACAGCCGGGCATCCCGCGCACGGCCGCGACACCAGCAGTTGACAGCAGCTGGAACACGCTCACACCTGCCCAGAAGAAGGCCCTGATGCCGCTGGCCGCGCAGTGGCACAGCCTCGACGGCACCAGCCGTGACAAGTGGATCAACGTGGCCAACCGTTTCCCTCGGCTGTCTGCCGCCGATCAGAAACGCATGCAGGACCGCATGACGCAATGGTCGCTATTGCCGGCCCAGCAACGCGGCGAGGCTCGGCTGCGCTTTCAGAACACACGCCAGCTCACGCCTCAGGAACGCCAGCAGAAGTGGGAGGCCTACCAGGCCTTGTCACCCGAAGAGAGGCAGAAACTGGCCCAGCAGGCGCGCCGCAAGCAAAAGCCCGTGATGTTGCCCGATGCCGAACCCGGCCCGCGTGAGGCTGCGCAGCAGGCCCGGCTCAAGGGCCGCCAGCGCGCTGACGATGGCAAGACCAACCTGGTGCCCAATCCAGCCCGCAACAGTCGCTCCCCCGAGGCTGTAGCGCCCGCGGTGGTCAAGGCCGGCCCAGGCGCCACCACCTCCCTGGTCACCCAGCCGGCCACGCCGCCCCTGCACCAGCATACGGGGCTTCCCAAGATCGCCGCCACCAAAAATTTTGTCGATCCGGACACGCTGCTGCCCCGCAAGGGCTCGCAGGGGGCGGGCATGACCCCCGTGACGCGCGTCAAACCGCCCGCCAAAACTCAGCAGCCCTGAGGCGGTCGACCACCGCCGTGCGGTTATCCTCCCGGGCATGTTCCGACCTCCCGCTGTTCCTCCGCTGACCCTGGCCCAGTGCGCCGAGCGCGCCGCCGGCACTGCGGCTCCCCTCAAGCGCCGCCTGGCCGCCTTCCTGTATGAAGGTGTGCTGCTGTTCGGCGTGGTCATGCTGGTAGGCCTGGTGTTCGGCATGGCCACGCAGCAGCGGCACGCCCTGCAGGGCCGTGAAGGGCTGCAGGCCATGCTGTTCCTGGCCCTGTCCCTGTACTTCATCTGGTTCTGGACCCATGGCGGGCAGACGCTCGCCATGAAGACCTGGCACGTTCGCCTGGTGCGCCACGACGGCCTTCCGCCCACCCTGCTCCAGGCCGCCGGCCGCGCCGTGCTGTCATGGCTGTGGTTCGCGCCCGCCCTGGCGCTGGCCTGGGTGGCCCAATGGCACCATGGCAAGTCCATCGGCGGTTTGCTGGCCCTGTGGATGGTGGCCTACGCCATCCTGAGCTTCATCCTGCCTCATCGGCAGTTCCTGCACGACGTGCTGTGCCGCACACGCGTGATCGACACCCGACCATGAGCAACAGCAACACCCTCTCCCGCGCCGCCTTCTCCGTCTGTGTCTACTGCGGCTCGCGCGACGGGCTGGACCCGGCCCATGGCCAGGCCGCCCGCGACTGCGGCACCTTCATTGGCCAGCAAGGCTGGGGGCTGGTCTATGGCGGCGGCAGCACCGGCCTGATGGGCACAGTGGCCAACGCAGCCCTGGCGGCCGGGGCACCCGTGATCGGCGTGATCCCGGAGCGCCTCATCCAGCGCGAACTGGGCCATGGCGGCGTGACCGAGCTGCAGGTGGTCGATTCCATGCACCAGCGCAAGCATCTGATGGCCCAGCAGTCCGACGCCTTTGTGGCGCTGCCCGGCGGCATCGGCACCATGGAAGAAATCTTCGAAATCTGGACCTGGCGCCAACTGGGCTACCACGCCAAGCCACTGGGCCTGCTGAACGTGGCCGGCTACTACGACGACCTGCTGCGCTTCATCGAGCGCAGCCGTGAATCAGGCTTCCTGTGGCCGGATGTGCAAGAGCTGCTGCTGGTGGACGACCAGATCGAGCGCTTGCTGCCTCGCCTGCACGACGCTTCGGTCGCCCTGAAAGCACAAACGCCGCCAGAACTGCTCGAAACGGCAGCGCCGGGCGGCGTGGCTCGGGGCACCTGAGCCCCTGGTCGACCTGAGCCTGCCAATCGGGCGGGCTCTTCTATCGCCACTGATCGATCACAGGATCAGACCGCGGATTCGTCGGTCTCGCCGGTGCGGATGCGCACCACCTGTTCCACGGGGGTCACGAAGATCTTGCCGTCGCCGATCTTGCCAGTCTTGGCCGCGCGGATGATGGCCTCGATGCAGCGATCGACGTCATCACCCTTCACGACCACTTCAACCTTCACCTTGGGCAGGAAATCGACCACGTACTCGGCACCACGGTACAGCTCGGTGTGCCCCTTCTGACGGCCAAAGCCTTTGACCTCCGTCACGGTCAGGCCCGTGACGCCGACCTCGGCGAGGGCCTCACGGACTTCTTCCAGCTTGAAGGGCTTGATGATGGCGGTGATTTGTTTCATGAAGGTGAGCTCCAGGCGGTCTGCCAGACAGACGGACGTTGTTTTGAGGGTTCAGTCGCTAATTTAAGCACGGTTCGCCGGCGTGTCCGTCCCGTGAGCGGGTGGAAGCCCCCGCCTTGTCCGGTTCTCGCAGGCCAGACGCTGTCACGGCGTTGGCACAGGGATGGCGCACGATGGCCCGTTTCATGCTGATGGAAAACTGGGCTCTGATGGGACGCAACCGTTAAACATCTCGCAACAAAGCCATGGGAATGCCGTTCAAACCCTAAGACCCACAGTGGCGCAGTGGTGCGAGACTCGCCAAAACACCTCTCAATTTCAGACAACAGGGTCCCATGACATCCGAGACGTTCGCGCCGGGGCTGCCGCCCCCCATCTTGGACATCGAAGCGTCGGGCTTTGGCTTGGGCAGCTACCCTATCGAGGTGGGCGTGATCATGCCGGACGGTCGCAGCTGGTGTTCACTGGTCAAGCCCGAGCCGGCCTGGCAACACTGGGATCCCAATGCGGCCGCCATCCACCATATTTCTCGAGATCAATTGCAGCAGCACGGGCGTGGCCCGATCGAGGTGGCCCGCGCGCTCAACGAATGGCTGCACGGCATGGTGGTCTACTCCGATGCCTGGGCCCACGACTACACCTGGCTCAACAAGCTCTACGATGCGGCCGACAGCGTGCCCAGCTTTCGGCTGGACAACCTGCGCGCCCTGCTGACGGACAACGAAGCCAACCGCTGGCATGACCTGAAGCTGTCCGTGGCCAAGCGGGCCAACCTGACCCGTCACCGCGCCAGCAGCGATGCACGCCTGCTGCAGATGACACTGGTGGCCATGCGCGAACGCCACCACGCTGCGGCCTGACGACAGCCAACCGCCCGCTTCAGTGGAAATCGTAGCGGTTGCGCTGCGCTTCTTCCTGCTGGCGCATGCGTGCGCACTCCGAATGGCCGCTGTATTGTGGTCGTCCGCAATGCTGCTTCATGCAGATGGCCATGGCGATGAACACCCGGCCGCCACAAGCCTGCCGGGGATTGAGCGGCAGACGCTCGCGGGGCGCCCGCTCCACGACACCGTCGCCGCCTCGGGCCGATGTCTGGGTGATCGCACCGCCAGCCGCCTTGCGCTCTACCGCCTCTTGCGCGGACTGGCTGTCAGCCGTTGTTTCAACGATGTCTGCCTGCGCTGGCAAAACGGCCGGTGGCGCAGCAGCAGCAGAGGCGCCGGCTCCCGGGATGGGTGCGCCCAGAGACACTGTTGGAGAACCCAGGGCCGCGGCTTGCCGGTCACGCTGCAGCGACCAGCCTGACAAGGCCACGATGCCGACCGCGAACAGGCCGCCCAGCCCCCACAGAGCGCCGCGGGACAGCCGCTGGCCAGCCACGGGGGCGCCGGCAAAAAGCCCGCTGGCCGCCAGGGAGTGCGTGGTCGGGAAATCAGTGGCGCCATCGCCTGGACGACTGCGGCCTTGCCCCGGAGAGACCATCACGGTGCGCTGAGCCCATGCGTCGGTGGCCGGGTCGACGACCGCCCCCCCGGCTGCACCCACCACGGACGGCTCAGCCACGGGCTCAGGACCCGGCTCGGACAGCAACGACTCACGCCAGGCAAGCACCGACGCCGGCCGGGCATCGGGCCGCACGCCAAGAGCACGGTCGATGGTGGCCAGCAGGGACGGGCTGTAGTGCCGTCCGAAATCCTGCGCCAGCGCGCTCGACATCCGCCGCAGCATGGGCAGGTCATCGTGCACGGCACGGGCCGTGGCCGGCACAGGCGTACGCCCGGTGACACAGTAGTGCAGCACCGCGGCCAGTCCGTACAGGTCTGTCCAGGGGCCCTGCCGCAGTTGGGAGGTCTCCGCGTACTGCTCAATGGGGGCGAAGCTGGGTTTGAGGATGGCAGTCAGCGCCTGCGAGGTCTCCGTGATCACCCGCCGCGCAGCCCCGAAATCCAGCAGCACCGGCCGCATGCCCTGGGGCGCATCCGGATCGCTGACGACCAGGATGTTGTCAGGTGCCACATCGCGGTGGTAGACCTGCTCGCGGTGCAGGCAGTCCAGGGCGCCAAGCAGCGGGTCCATCAGGGCGCGCAGCCAGGCTTCGTCCGGCGGGCCTTCAAGCGCCCGCCGCGCGTCGTACAAGGTTGGGCCCTCGTAGCAGGGCATCACCATGTAGGCCGTGCCGTGGGCCTCCCAGAAGCGGAACACCTTGACCAGCGACGGGTGGTCAAAACGGGCCAGCAAGCGTGCCTCGTTGACGAAGGAGCGCAGGCCCAGTGCAAAGGATTCTTCGTGCGCCGGCGATCTCAGGATCACCTCGCCCGCCTCGCCCCGCAGCGCCAGCGACGAGGGCAGATACTCCTTGATGGCTACGGTGCGCTGCAATACCGCGTCGCGGGCACGGTAAACCAGACCGAATCCACCCACCCCGAGCAGGCCTTCGATGTCGTAGTCCATCAACCGGGTGCCCACGGGCAAGGCGTCACGGGAAGGAGCAGATGCTTGAGTCACGCTGAGAGCTTACCGCAGCCACCCGCCGCGTCATTCAAGTTACGTCGGCATCGTCCGAAATTCTCACATCCATTGCGTGAAATCGCCCGGGGTGTCCATGTCCTTGCCTACGTCGCAGTCGATCATGGGAACGCCCAACCTCCCAGGTGCATCGTTCCTGCCGTTCGTCGTTTCGCTTTTCGCCGTGCTGGCGGCCTTGACAGGGGTCTTGTGCCTCCTGGCCCTGCAGGGACGGCTCTCCTGGCCCTGGGGGCTGCTGAGCGCAGGCGCTGCCACGCTCACGGGCGGTTCGGCCTGGCAAGGTTGGCGCCAGTGGGTGCAGCAAATGCAGCAGGCTCATGTGGTGGGAGTGACCGGCCCCATCACCCAGGCGATCAATAAGGGCGAGAAGCCATCGGCTCAGGCCCTGCGGCTGCTGGAGGCCGCCTTCGAACAATCAGGGGCTGCCATTCTGATCACGGATGGCCTGGACCGCATCGTGATGATGAACCCGGCGTTCATGGAGCTGTCCGGGTACCCGCTGGACACCATGCTGGGCCAGAACGCCGAGCTCATGGGCATGGCCCCGCTGCGGGGCACCCATTTACCCGAACTGGAGCAGACGCTGCGCCAAGGCAAGCGCTGGAGCGGTGAGTCTTCGCTCACCACCGCCCAGGGCAACCAACTGGCGCTGTGGCTCAATGTGAGCACCGTGCGGGACGAGCGCCAGCGCGTGACGCACCACTGCCGCGTGTTCCAGGACGTGAATCCGCTCAAGGAACAGTTGCGGACCATGGCCGACCAGGCCCGCCATGACAGCCTGACCGGGCTGCCCAACCGCCGGGCCTTTGGCGAGCATCTGTTCAAGGCCATGGCGCGCACGCGGCGCTATCCCAAGACGCTGGCCATCATGTGCGTGGACCTGGACGGCTTCAAGGGGGTCAACGACCGGCACGGCCACCATGTGGGCGACGAACTGCTGGTACAGGTGGCCCGCCGCCTTCAGGCCTGCATGCGCACCACCGACATCGTGTGCCGCATGGGTGGTGACGAATTCATGCTGATCCTCGAAGGTGCAGGAGCGGTCCACGATGTGCAGCGCATGGGCCAGCGGCTGCTGACCTGTCTGAGCGAGGCCTATGCCATCGAAGGTCACCACATCACCGTCACGCCCAGCATTGGCGCCGTGGTTCACGATGGCCAGGAGCCGGACACGCGACTGATCGAACGCGCCGATGCTGCGATGTACGCCGCCAAGCACGGCGGCAAGGGGCGCCTGGTGATGAGCAACATGCCGACGATTCCGCAGGACAGCGCCCAGGCTGTCGCTTGACCGGACACGTCAACGCGCACAAGTGCTCCCCCACGATCCGGGGAGGCACCACGGTGGTGCAAAACCACATTTTCGGAACGGTCACTGGTATAAACCACGAGCCTGGCTGATCTCCCCGGCATTTAATTGGCTGGAGATCTGCCGCTGCCCACAACAAGAGATCGAGCCCCCACGCATGTCCCAACACGCCAGCCAGCCCACCGCCCCCGCCAACCCAGCCGCTGCCCACAAGCAGTGCCCCCGGGTGGTCATTGTGGGATGCGGCTTCGGCGGGCTCGAGGCCGCCAAGGCCTTGTCCGGCGCGGATGTGGAGATCGTGGTGGTGGACCGCACCAACCACCACCTGTTCCAGCCCCTGCTCTACCAGGTGGCCACCGCCGGCCTGCCCGCACCGGCCATTGCCGCGCCCATCCGCCACGTGCTGCGCAAGCAGATCGCACACGGCAACCTGACCGTGTTGATGGGCGAGGTGACGAGCATCGACACCGCCTCAAACTGCATCGTGCTCGATGGCGGCGAGCACCTGCACTATGACGAACTGATCATCGCGGCCGGCGCCACGCACAGCTACTTCGGCAATGACCAGTGGGCCAAGTACGCCCCAGGCCTCAAGACCCTGGGCGACGCCTTCACGATCCGCCGCCGCGTACTGACGGCCTTCGAGCAGGCCGAGCGCGAGACGGACCCGGCCGCGCGCGAGCCCTGGCTGACCTTCGCCGTGGTGGGTGCGGGCCCCACCGGCGTGGAGATGGCCGGCACGCTCGCGGAGATCTCCCAGCACACCCTGCGCGAGGAGTTCCGCCGCATCGACTCGCGGCGCGCGCGCGTCATTCTGATCGAAGGTGCGCCGCGCGTGCTGGGTGTGTACCCGGAAGACCTCTCCCAACGCGCCAAGGAGCAGTTGCAGGAACTGGGCGTGGAAGTGCTGGTGGGTGCCAAGGTGACCAACATCACAGCCTTCGGCGTGCACTTCGACACGATGGAAAACGGCACCCCCACCTCACACTTTCTGCCTTCGCGCACGGTGGTCTGGGGCGCCGGCGTGGCCGCCTCACCGCTGGGCCGCTCCCTCGCCAAGAGCACGGGCTGCGAACTGGACCGCGCCGGCCGCGTGATCGTGGCGCCGGATCTGACCGTGCCCGGCCACCCCAACATCTACGTGGTGGGCGACCTGGCCAGCGCCAAGAGCTACCAGGATCCGGCCAATCCCACGCCCGTGCCCGGCATCAGCCCCGGCGCCAAGCAGATGGGGCGCAAGGCCGCGTTCAACATCATCCGCCGCCGCCGGGGACTGGAAACCCAGTCCTTCCGTTATTTCGACTATGGCTCGCTGGCGACCATTGGCCGGCGCGCTGCAGTGGCCATGCTGGACCTGCCGTTCACGAAGAAGCAGGTGAAGTTCAGCGGTTTCCCGGCCTGGCTGTTCTGGCTGTTCGTGCACGTGTACTTCCTGATCGGTTTCCGTAACCGCATCGTCGTGATGTGGGACTGGGCCTGGGCTTACTTCACCTCGCAGCGTCACGCCCGTGTCTTCCCGGACCCGCACGCGCTGGAGCCCAATGCGATGCTGGTGCGCATGCCGCCGCCCACCCCGGTGGCGGCTCCCGCAGGCAGCAGCACCGCTGCCGCGCCCGCCCAGGCCACAGGTGAGGCCCTGGCATCGGCCAAGGACGGCACCTCCAGCGCTGCCTGACCATCCTGCCGGGCCCAACGCCGCTGGACAGGCCTTGTGCGCTGCCGGAAACACCCCAGGCGCACGGGCTGCCCGTTCCATGGCAGGATTGGCCATGGCCTGTCGCCCACCGGATCCCCTTCCGATGACAGACAGCGTCTGATCCGCCTGTCGACTGCCCGCGCCCGTTTGCCATCGTGACCACGACCGCCACCATCCCTCCCACCCCGGCCGCCCCGGCTGACATCCCCTCCCGCCTGAGCGCTGTGCGCGCTGCGCTGGCCGCACGCCGGTTGCAAGCGGTTCTGGTTCCCAGCAGCGATCCGCACCTGTCCGAGTACCTGCCCGAGCGCTGGCAAGGCCGCGCCTGGCTGAGCGGCTTCACCGGCTCGTCCGGCACCTTGCTGGTCGCCCAAGGTCGGGCCGCGCTGTTCACCGACAGCCGCTACTGGGAGCAAGCCGAGTCTGAACTGGCTGGCAGCGGCGTGGACCTGGTCAAGCTTGATGGACCGGCCACGCCGGCCTATGTCGCCTGGCTTGAGGATCTGGGATTGGACACACCGGCCGACGGCCCGCTCGCGCTGGCGGTGGACGGTCATGTGATGGGCCTGGCCCAGACACAGGCGCTGCACGATGCGCTGAAGGCCGAAGGCTGGCAGCTGCGCACCGACCTGGATGTGCTGGACGCCGTGTGGCCCGCGCGGCCAGGTCTGCCGGATGCTGCCGTGTTCGAGCACCTGCCCCCGCATGCCGCCACCAGCCGGGCCGACAAGCTGGCCCTGCTGCGCAAGGCCCTGGCCGACAAGGGCGCTACGCACCACTGGATCGCCACGCTGGACGACCTGGCCTGGGCGCTGAACCTGCGCGGCGCCGATGTGGACTACAACCCGGTATTCCTGGGCCACCTGATGCTCGGGCTGGACAGCGCCACCCTGTTCGTGGCCGACGGCAAGGTCAACGCCGACCTGCGCGATCGCCTGGCCCAGGATGGTGTGGACGTACAGACCTATGGCCTGGCCCTGGACGCGCTGGCCGCCCTGCCCACGGGCAGCGTGCTGCTGCTCGATCCCAAGCGCGTGACCTGGGGCCTGCGCGAGGCGGTGCCCGATGGCGTACGCGTGATCGAATCGATCAACCCCAGCACCCTGGCCAAATCCCGCAAGACGCCGGAAGAGGCCCGCTTCATCCGCCAGGCGATGGAGCGCGATGGCGCCGCCATGTGTGCTTTCTATGCCTGGTTCGACAAGGCCCTGGGCCATGAGCACATCAGCGAGCTGACCATCGATGAGCGTCTGACCGCCGAGCGCGAGAAGCAGCCCGAGTTCATCTCATTGAGCTTCCCGACGATCGCCGGCTTCAACGCCAACGGCGCCCTGCCCCATTACCGCGCCACGCCCGAGGCCTATGCGGTGCTGAGCACGCCCGAGGGCCTGACGGCCGAAGGCCTGCTGCTGATCGACTCGGGCGCGCAGTACCTGGGCGGCACCACCGACATCACCCGCGTGTGGGCCATTGGCACGCCCAGCCCCGCCCAGAAGCGCGACTACACCCTGGTGCTCAAGGGCACCCTGGGTCTGTCGCGCACGCGCTTTCCCCGCGGCACGCTGGCGCCCATGCTGGATGCCATCGCCCGCGCGCCCCTGTGGGCCGAGGGCCTGGACTTCGGCCACGGCACGGGCCACGGCGTGGGCTACTTCCTGAACGTGCACGAAGGGCCGCAGTCCATCTCCAAGGCGGTTCCCGATGCCAACATGGCGATGCAGGCCGGCATGATCACCTCGATCGAGCCGGGGCTGTACCGTCCGGGCCAATGGGGCATCCGGATCGAGAATCTGGTGCTGAACGTGCCCGTGCCCCCCGCCGTCCCTGATGCAGAACCTGGTACGCCCGAGCATGGCCACTATCTGGCCTTCGAGACGCTGAGCCTGTGCCCGATCGACACGCGCTGCGTGGACCTGGCCCTGATGCGCGCCGATGAAATCCAGTGGCTCAATGACTACCACGCCGAGGTGCTGCGCCGCCTGAGCCCCCTGGTCAGCGGTGACACGCTCGGCTGGCTGCAGGAGCGCACCAAGCCGATCTGATCAAGAACGGCCGGTGCCCGTGATGAGACAAGGGGACGAGGCTTCGTCCCCTTTTGCATGCACGGTGGTGCATGCGGCACGGGCATGGCGCGTCGCAGGCCGCCATGCGCACCACAACAATGCAAACGCGGCCTGAATCACCTGGCACCGACCTTGCATGCATCTTGCCCTGAGAGGAACGATGTCGCAGTCGTTTCTTCGAAATGGTGGCTAGGGTTCCGGCTTCCATCGCCAGCAGTACCGGTGATGAAGTGTCTGGTCCGAGAGCTGCCGGCCCGGGTCGGCCATTCACCGACGCAGGCTCCACGGCGGGACAAAAGCCCGGGAGGTTCGCTTCGACAGAAGTGTCCTCTCGCGCGTCCCCCCCAGCCCAGGAGCCCTTACATGCGTCGTGTCGATTTCCACCCCGTGCCGAGCACGTCTCACGCCACCATCTCGGCCCAGCACACAGCAGCACAAGTACTGCCACCCCTTGCAAGGCCCTCGGTGTTCAACACACTGAAAGGCAAAGTGCTCGGCGCCATGGTCGCGGTCGCCGCCGCCATGGCGCTAGCAGCACCCTTGCCTGCATCGGCCGAGGTGAAGGTGGGTGTCTCCGACTGGCCCGGCTGGGTTGCCTGGTACGTCGCCGAACAGAAGGGCTTTTTCAAGAAGCACGGCGCCAACGTCAAGCTCGTCTGGTTTGCGAACTACACCGATTCCATCGCGGCACTGTCGTCCGGCCAGCTCGACGCCAATTCGCAGACCTGGTCCGACACCATGGGCCCGCTCGCCAAGGGCCTGCCCCTCAAGACCATCCTGGTCAACGACAACTCCGCCGGCAACGATGCCGTGGTGGCCTCGCCCAAGATCAAGTCGATCAAGGACTTGAAAGGCAAGAGTGTCGCGCTCGAAGAGTTCAGCGTGTCGCATTTCGTGCTGGCCACGGCGCTGGCCAAGAACGGCATGAACCCCTCCGACGTGAAGATCGTGAACCTGTCGGCCGGTGATGCGGCGGCGGCCTTCATGGCCGGCCGTGTGGATGCGGCCGTGGTCTGGAACCCCTGGATCCACACCATCGAGCAGAGCGGCAAGGGCAAGCCCTTGTTCACGTCCAAGGACATGCCCGGCCTGATCCCCGACCTGCTGGTGGCGCAGGACAAGGCCATCAAGGCCAAGCGCAAGGAGCTGGTCGGCATGATCAAGGCCTGGTTCGAGACAGTGAAGTTCATCGCCGACAAGCCTGATGAGGCCGCGCAGATCATGAGCAAGGTCGTGAGCCTCAAGCCCGATGAGTACAAGGTGTTCCTGCCGGGAACCAAGTTCTTCGATGCCGCCGCCAACAAGACCGCACTGGAAGGCAAGGGCCCGCAATCCCTCGTGGGCGTGGCACCGACCATCTCCAGCTTCCTGCTGGAGCACAAGCTGATCGACGGCAAGCCCGATGCGGCCAAGGGTGTGGACGCATCGCTGCTGGCCGAGGCGCTGAAGTAAGGCCTTCGCGGCCTGGGCCACCCGCCCAGGCGCGCCCGCTGCCGCCCCCATGCCGCGCTGAGACTGGAGCCCGATCATGTCCAAATCACCCCCTTCTATCGCGCTGCCGTTGGCGGCCAACGCCGACAGTGTTGCCCCGCCCAAGCCCCTGACCGATCCGGCGCCTGCAGTCGTCCCATCTCCGCTGTTCGCGCTGCGCCAGGGCATCCCAGCCAGCGTGTACTGGGGCCTGGCGGCCGTGGGCCTGCTCGCACCCATCGCGCTGTGGATGCTGGCGGTGGCCAGTGGCAGGGTGGAGCCGGTGTTCCTGCCAGGCCCGGCCCAGGTGATCGAGCGCGTGCAGATGTGGTGGGTCGATGGTCTGCTCGGCGACATCGGCATCAGCACGATGCGCGTGGTAGTGGGCTGGGCGCTGGCCTCGCTGATCGCGCTGCCGCTGGGCCTCCTGATCGGCTCATGGCGCGTGGTGCAGGCGCTGCTGGAACCCATGATGGACTTCATCCGCTACATGCCAGCCGTGGCCTTTGTGCCACTGGTGATGGTGTGGGTGGGCATCGATGAAGGCGCCAAGGTCGCCATCATCTTCATCGGCACGTTCTTCCCGATGGTGCTGATGGTGGCCGAGGACACGCGCCGTGTACCGATGGCGCAGATCGAGGCCGCGCAGACCATGGGCGCCACGCGCTGGGAGATCGTCGAGAAGGTGATCCTGCCCTCGGCCAAGCCCGCGCTGCTGGACACCCTGCGCGTGAACATGGGCTGCGCCTGGACCTACCTGGTCGTGGCCGAGCTGGTGGCGGCGAACTCCGGGCTGGGTTATTCCATCCTGAAGGCACAGCGCTTCCTGCAGACCGACAAGATCTTCGCGGGCATCCTGATCATCGGCCTGATCGGGCTGGTGATCGACCAGCTCTTGCGCCTGGCGCACCGCAAGGCCTTCCCCTACATGCACACGCGCTGAGCCGCCTTGAGGAGATCGCCTTGACCCAAGCCCTCGGTATCCGTTGCGACCACGTCTGGAAGACTTACCCCGGCGCCACGGCACCCGCACTGCGCGACGTCTCGCTCAACATCGCCCCCAACGAGTTCGTCACCTTCGTGGGAGCCTCGGGCTGTGGCAAATCCACACTGCTGCGCACCATCGCCGGGCTGGAGAGCTACAGCCAGGGCAGCGTGCGCGTCGCCGGCCAGCCCATCACCGCACCGGGTCTGGACCGGGCCATGGTGTTCCAGCACTACAGCCTCTACCCCTGGCTCTCGGTGCTGGACAATATCAAGTTCTGCCGCCAGCTCAAGGCCCACACGCAAGACCGCAGCAGCGCCGACGTGGAAGATGCCGCAGGCCGCGCCGATGCGCTCCTGCGCCTGATGGGCCTGACGCACGTGGCCAAGGCCTACCCGGCGGCGCTGTCGGGCGGCATGCAGCAGCGCGTGGCCATTGCCCGCGCCCTGATGAGCCGCCCGCCCATCCTGCTGATGGATGAGCCCTTCGGCGCGCTCGATGCACAGACGCGCGAGGTGATGCACGACCTGATCAAGCACGTGCACAAGCTGGAACGCACCACCATCGTCTTCGTGACGCACGACGTGGACGAGGCCATCTACCTGGGCGACCGCGTGGTGCTCATGGCGCCGCGCCCCGGACGCATCGACAGCATCGTCCCAGTGCCGCTGCCGGCCGAGCGCCATCGCGACATGAAGCTCTCGCCCGAGTTCCTGCAGCTCAAGCGCCAGTTGCTGGACCGCATTCGCGACACCTCCGGCATGAAGACCGACCTGGACCTGCTCGACAAGCTCAACCGGTCAGTCGAAGGCGTGGCCACCGGTGCCATCGAATGAACCTGCTCACCTCAAGAAGAACCACGATGGAACACTTCACCGAGATCCCCGACAACCCGCCCGTCACCAACCCGGTGGATGCGATCGCCCACTGGAAACGCTTCGCACCCGAGCTGCCGGAAGACCGCGTCATGTGGTCCGAGATCGTGCCCGGCGGTGGCCACTGGTCCTGCGTGATGCCGCGCGGCAGCCGCCTGCGCATGGTCGCGCTGGAGGGTGGCGCCAACCTCAGCATGGTGCTCTACCATGCCCGCGAAAAGCTCGAGCGCTACAACATGCCCGATTCGCTCAAGGCGCAGCACACGGCCCACATCACCCGTGGCCATACGCTGATGAGCGACATGGGCAGGTCCCTTGCCAGCATCACGGAAGACACCGTCGGCTGGCACGACCCGCTGGGCGCCTTGCTCGATGCCGAGCGGATGCGCACCAAGTACGCCAGCGATCCCAAGACGTTCCACACCCACCGCAATGCCATGCACCGCAGTGGCAAGGATGGTCTGCTGATCGAGATCGGCAAGTACGGCCTGGCGCGACGCGACCTGATCGCGCCAGTGAACTTCTTCAGCAAGGTGTCGGTGGACGCCGAGGGCCGCTTCCAGTTCGCGCCAGGCCACACGCCGGCTGGCGGCATGGTCGAGCTGCGCTTCGACATGGACACACTGATCGCGTTTTCCACCGCACCACACCCGCTGGACCCATCGCCTGACTACGCGCCGAAAAAGATCGGCCTGGCCGCCTGGAAATCGGGCCCTGCACCCAAGGACGACTTCAACCGCGCCTTCCGCCCGGAGTGCGCGCGCGCCATCCACAACGCCGACATGCAGTACATCTGACCCCAAGGACCCGCCATGAACGCCATGACCGATCCAGGCCTGCCATCTGCGGCCAACGGCACCGCCAGCGCCATTCGCATCCAAGAGAGCCCGCTGGACCCGAATGCCGCCGTGCTCGACCACTTCCTGCCCTCCGGCGAGCCCTACCTGCTGCGCTTCAACCAAGGCCAGACCCTGCGCATCGTCGACCTCGAAGGCAACCAGGCCGTCGACGTGATCTTCTACAACGCGAACGACCCGGCCGAGCACTACAGCGCCACCGACACCATGCTGGCGCAGGGCGGCATCTACCTGACCACCGGCTCCGTGCTGACCAGCAGCGAAGGCCGGCCCATGTTGACCATCGTGGCCGACACCTGCGGCCGCCACGACACCCTGGGCGGCGCCTGCGCGGCCGAGAGTAACACCGTGCGCTACGCCCTGCAGAAGAAGTTCATGCACAGCTGCCGTGACAACTACCTGATCGCATTGCAGCACGCCGACATCGGTCTGGGCAAACGCGACCTGGTGCCCAACGTCAACTTCTTCATGAACGTGCCCGTCACCGAAGACGGCGAGCTGACATTCGCCGATGGTGTCTCCGGCCCCGGCAAGTACGTGGAACTGCGCGCCGAGATGGACATCCTGATGCTGGTGTCCAACTGCCCGCAACTCAACAACCCCTGCAACGCCTACAACCCCACGCCCGCGCGCTTCCTGCTGTGGGATGCCGCGTAAGACGAGCATTGCGCCACGCACCGGCACGCCCATACCCAGGTTGAGACCCTGGCTGCCGCCACGCAGCCCCAGCGGGACGACCCGCTGCGATGCCCGATGACCCGCAGGACGACCTGCTCCACGCCGACGAAAGCGCCCGCCCGTCCATGAGCACGACCGCCACCACCGCCCTGCCCGCAGCCCGGTTCGACACCGTCCTGATCGCCAACCGCGGCGCCATCGCCTGCCGCATCATCCGCACGCTGCGCAAGATGGGCCTGAAGGCCGTGGCCGTCTACTCCGAGGCAGACGCCGACGCGCGCCACGTGGCCCTGGCCGACGCCAGCGTGTGCATCGGCCCCGCGCCCGCCGCGCAGAGCTACCTGGACGTGGACCGTATCCTGGCCGCCGCGCGCGAGACCGGTGCGGGCGCCATCCATCCCGGCTACGGCTTCCTCTCGGAGAACCCCGCCTTCGCCCAGGCCTGTGAGGACGCGGGCATCGCCTTCATCGGGCCCACGCCCGGGCAGATGCGGGCATTCGGCCTGAAGCACACCGCGCGCGCGCTGGCCGAGCAGCATCAGGTGCCGCTCTTGCCCGGCAGTGGCCTGCTGAAGGACGCGGCCCACGCACGGGAGGAAGCCCTTCGCATCGGCTACCCCGTGATGCTCAAGAGCACGGCCGGCGGTGGCGGCATCGGCATGCGCCTGGTGCGCAACGAGGCCGAGCTGGATGCGGCCTATGACGCCGTTGAGCGCCTGGCCCGCACCAACTTCAAGGACGCCGGCCTGTTCCTGGAGAAGTTCGTCGAGCGCGCGCGCCACATCGAGGTGCAACTCTTCGGCGACGGCCACGGCACCGTCGTTGCCCTGGGCGAGCGCGACTGCTCGGCCCAGCGCCGCAACCAGAAGGTGATCGAGGAGACCCCCGCGCCCCACCTGCCGGCCGACACGCGCGCAGCCCTGCTGGACACGGCCCGGCGCCTGGGCCAGGCCGTGAACTACCGCTCCGCCGGCACTGTGGAATACGTGCTGGACGCGGACACCGGCGCCTTCTACTTTCTGGAGGTCAACACGCGCCTGCAGGTCGAGCACGGCGTGACCGAGCAGGTGACCGGCGTGGACCTGGTCGAGTGGATGGTGCGCCTGGCGCGCGGCGACCAATGGCCGTTGCATGCGCCGGCTCCCAGGGGGGCTTCCATCCAGGTACGCCTGTACGCCGAAGACCCGGCCCGCAACTTCCAGCCCAGCGCGGGCGTGCTGACCGAGGTGGTCTTTCCCGACGGCGTGCGCGTGGACGGCTGGGTGGACACCGGCAGCGACGTTCCGCCGTACTACGACCCGATGATCGCCAAGCTCATCGTGCACGGCCGACACGCGCGAACAAGCCGTGCTCGAGCTGCGCGAGGCGCTGGAGGCTACACGCCTGGCCGGTATCGAAACCAACCTGCGCTACCTGCGTGCCGTGAGCGGCTCCGAGGTGTTTGCGCAGGGGCGCATCGTCACCGGCACGCTGGGAGGCTTCTCCTGGCATCCGCGCGCGTTGGAGGTGCTGGATGGCGGCGTGCAGACCACGGTGCAGGACTGGCCCGGCCGCATCGGCCACTGGGACGTCGGCGTGCCGCCTTCCGGCCCCATGGACGACCTGCACCTGCGCCTGGCCAATACGCTGGTCGGCAACGCGCCAGATGCCGCGGCCCTGGAATGCACCGTGGCCGGTCCCACATTGAAGCTGCACAGCGAGCTGGTGATCGCCTTGTGTGGCGCCCCCATGGCCATCACGCTGGACGGCAAGCCCCTGCCTTTCGCGCAGGCCTTCAACCGCCCGTTGCGCCTGCCCGCCGGCAGCACGCTCAAGCTGGGCCCGGTGCCGCTGAGCGAAGGCGGCGCGCGCACCTATCTGGCTGTGCAGGGCGGCCTGGACGTGCCCACCTATCTGGGCAGCCGCAGCACCTTCACGCTGGGACAGTTCGGCGGCCATGCCGGCC
>DDJC01000093.1:984-23483 GCA_002339015.1 Burkholderiales bacterium UBA1834 | reverse complement strand
GAAATCGAGGGTGGTATCCACAGACCCCAGCCAGAAAGTGCCTGATATCCGACCGTTTTCGGCTGGCGGCAGTTGCATCCCGCTTGACGCTGACGTGGGCGCAAGGTCAACTGAAGATTCCCTTGGGCTCCTTGTCCTCATCCATCGTGGAGAAAAAGGCGTCGCAGTCGTTACCTGCCTTCAAAGAAGGTGCAGTCACTGCACCACCGCAGTCCGTCAAGGGCTGCAGGTGTCCTTCATGCGGCCCTGCCGCATTTCGTTCAAGAGGCCATCGCTGGCCAGACCAGCGCGCCGTCTCACCGCGTGCCGCATCGACGGCATGCCCGTGCAGCAACCACACTTGGCCGTGGAAGCGCAACTGCTGCTGCTTGCTTGATGGCATCGATCACCGCCTGGTGTTCGCATGCAGCAAAGCGGAGCAGCCGTTGAACCGCCATAGAGCAGGTTCGTCGCCAGCGTCGTTACTGGCAGCTTGCTGACAGTGACGACGCCAGTAGCACGACCGAGCGCCTTGTCAACCACCGTGGCATGGCCCCGTGACGCTGCGCAGTGATGCCAGCAAAGCAGGCCACGTCAAGGCGTGTTGATCGAAGTGGATCGAAGGATGGCCAGACCACCTTCGCCGATCCAATGGGCCCCGAGCCCATGTTCCCGACAGCACGTTTGCAGCGAGTTTCAAACCCGCCGTGCATGACTGTGCCGTGCCTTTGCGGCCCGACCGCAAGGCACCGTCAGGCCACCCGTCAGATGGCCGCCCCCTGGACGTGTGTGAGACGCACACCCCTTGGACCCTGGGTCAATGGTCCTTGCGCATCGGCTATGCCAACAGGCAAGCCAGCGCAACGCCACAGCGACGTGCAACGCAGGCGAGCAGTCACAACCTTGCACAAACCGGGAATGGTGTCCCGCGTCCCTTGTAGTCCCTGTCGCGCTGCGGCGCGAAGGGCGGACAGAAACACTTACCAGATCTCTCTACACCATGCACAAGCCCGCACCTCCACTGACACGAGGTAAGGCGAACGGATCGATGAACAGTTTTTGAAAGGCCTCGGCATGCGCACCCTCAACCGCGATTTCAAGCTCATGTGCCAGCGCAACCGCGATGGCTCCTTCGCCACGCAGCATGACCGCGAACGACTGCTGACGATGATGGCGAACCAGCTCCACGAAGACGGCTTCAAGAACCTGCGGGCGCAGGGCCTGCGCACCAAGCACGTCGAGCACCTCGTGAGCCGCTGGCAAGCGGAAGGCGCCAGCAGCGGCACGATGAAGAACCGCATGTCGGCACTGCGCTGGGTGGCCGAGAAGATCGATAAGGAAAACATCGTCGCCCGCGACAACGCGGCCTATGGCATCGCCGATAGGCGCTATGTGACGAACGAGTCCAAGGCGAAGGAGTTGGACCAAGGCAAACTGGACAGGGTGTCTGACCCGTACACGGCCATGTCCTTGCGACTTCAAGAGGCCTTCGGGCTGCGGCGTGAGGAAAGTATCAAGATCCAGCCAGACTGGGCCGACAGAGGCGACGTGCTGACCCTCAAGTCAACATGGACCAAAGGCGGCAAGGAACGTGACATCCCGATCCGCAATGAGATGCAGCGGGACTTGTTGAACCAAGCCAAGGCGCTTGCGGGCAAAGGCAGCTTGATCCCGACCGAGATGCGCTACAAGAATCAATTGAACCGCTTCAAGGCACAGACGGCATTCGCGGGCATTGACCGCGTTCACGGCTTCCGGCATGCCTATGCGCAAGCGCGCTATGCCGAACTGACCGGCTGGAAGGCGCCAGCCGCAGGCGGGCCGACATCCAAACAACTGAGCCCGGAACAGAGGGCCATCGACCGCCAAGCCCGGCTCACCATCTCGCACGAGTTGGGACACGAGCGGGAGCAAATCACCGCGATTTATCTTGGACGTTGAATTGGCGCGAGCTTCATTCAACCAAGTCAAGGCAGTCTTTTAAATTTTTTACGCCTTACCACCCAGAGCTCGAATTTTTACGGGGGTGGGCAACACTTCGTCAAGCAGCTCACGCGCCAGTGGGGGCACTTGCAAATACAAATCGCGATTTTCTAAAACTAGCAAGGATAGCGAAGCCGTCGCAACGAATTCAAAATGCCGAACAAAACCTCTAAGTTGATGTGTATCGTGCTTGGGAAAGTTTGCTAAGGCAAAGGTTCGAACCATATGGGCGGGTGTTGCGCTATGAGTAAAGAGACAAAGTTCACCGTATTGCTCATGAAGCTTTACAAAATGAATAGAACCCAAACCTTTAAATGAATCTTCAAGAGCAGCCAATTCAAACAAGCGATATACACTTGTCGTAGCCCCCGCCTCCTCTGAAGACAAACCCGCAAGACCGCGCACAATATTCTCAATTGCACTCCGAAGAGACATATGCGCCGGCTTATAAAGCCCATGCACACTTGCAAAAAATGCGCTTATCAAGTCTGAAAAACATTCCGCAACACGAAAGAAACAGAGGGAATTAGCGGCAACATGCTGACCTGATAAATGCAAAGCATCTGCTGCCGCTAACCGTTGCATAGCAGCTAATATTTGAAGGGCCGCAAGGGAATGCCTATGAACTCTTTTTAATAAGTCCTCACGCGCTTTTGCCCCAAGATCAGCAGCCAGGCTGTAATTTTCAAGATATGCCTGCAATCGCTCATAATCTTGTTTTACAAAACGAATCATACTCAGCTTCGCATCAACTCTTGGAGAGTTTCATTCCAGGAGAAAGAGCCTTCCTTCTTTTTTTCCACCATCACGGCAATTCTTGACTTATCACCAACCAAGCGTTCAAGCGCTCGCACAAGGTCGGTCAATTGTTGCTCATCAAAAGTATCCGTTTCACAAACAATTTTTCCTATAATGTCAAAACGCGCTCGCTTTTCGACCTTCATTTCTATACGTAATGCGGCCTTTGCAAAATCAACAATATCGTCATTTGTAGGGAAAAGATCTTTGTCGAGCAAGAGCCTTGGAAGTGCACCAATAAGAAAGTGTTTATTTGGATCTGACGACTGATAGCTCCGCGCTACAGCAGATGTAGTTGCAACTCCGCTTGGATTGCTTACCAAAAACGTGATTGCCTCAAGAGCTGTTTCAAGACTATCAACCTTGGCTTGACGGAGTGACAACAAAAAATCGTCGAGAGCGACCGCAGCTTTCTTCAGCTTATCTGTCGGCGGCGGCGCGTTTGTTCGCTTGTTATTTGTCATCTATTTTCTCCAAAATTTCGCTCACAAAATTCTTCAAGTTTGTACGAAGGTCAAAATCATCCATTTTCAGCATGAAAGGCTGCTCCAACTGCTGACGAGCAAGGTCCGTACGCTTTGGAATATAGCTAGCGAAAACTTTATCCTTCCAAAGGGCATTTTCTTTCAAATTCTGACGCGCCGTTGAATAATTCACACTGTCGGGACGCTCAACCATCGTAAACACCACACCAAGACAATTCAATTTTAGACCGTAAGTTTTTCTGCGGCGCTCAATAATGGACCTTAATAAATCAATCCCAATCATTGAAAGTGGATCGGGGCGCACGGGAATAACATAATAGTCTGATGCAATAAGAGCACTACTCATCCAAATCGAGGGAGTAGGTGGAGTGTCAATAATAATATAATCAAAATCCTTGGGGGCTATTGCTTGTTCGATAAAACGTTTAAGTGAAAATTCGCGTCCTTCACCCGCAACCATCTCAAGGCGATAGAGCTCAATATTCCCAGGCAATGTCCAAAGCAAACCGCTTTTTCGTAACTGAATTTCTGATATTTCTTTTGGCTCAACGGTTGCCGCCCCCGATACAACGCTTGCTAACGTCTTCACGTCCGTGTCAAAGACGTCAAGAATAGTTTCTTCGCCAGCCTTAAGCATTTTGACATATGCGTCCGGAGTGAAGAGGCATTGTGTTGCATTGAACTGAGGATCTACGTCTAATACAGCGACTTTTTTCCCGTGCGTTCGAGCCAAACAATCAGCGACATTCAGCGCGACCGTTGTCTTGCCTACCCCGCCCTTCATGTTCACAAAACTGATTGTTTTCACAACGTCTCCTCAATCCATCATTAAATTTTCCGCACGGACATTCCGAACGGTGGTCACAGTTTAATTGCGATCACAAGTTGAGCGCCATGGGCGGCCTCATCAATGGTGCTTTGCAACCGAAAGCTCATCCACCGGATGCCGTTTCTCTGCCAGCCGATCACCCTGCGCAATAAGAGACAAATCTACTACGAAGCACTGGCACCCTTGAATGGCAACACCTTGGCGCCCATAAGCATCACATCCAGCTTGTCGGCCCAGGCCTGCATCATGTCGGCCCGGCGCTCCAAGTGGACGCCCCGTAGGTAGGCCGCATCGGTCAAGTTGTCCTTGGCGTGCGAAAGCTGGGTCTTGATGATTTCGATGGGGTAACCCATTTCCTCCAGCCCCGTCGAAACAGCAGCCCGCAGGCCGTGGCCGGTCAGCTTCCCGCCGTATCCCATCTTCTTCAGCGCCTGCAAGACGATGTTTTCGCTGGCCATGGACTGGTTCATGGGCGAAGGGAACATGTAGCGCGACTCGGCATTCAGCTTCATCAATTCGCGCAGCACAGGGATGGCCTGCTTGGGCAATGGCACCACATGCACCCGGCGCTTCTTCATCCGCTCTGCCGGAATGCGCCACACAGCGGCGTCCAAATCGAATTCATCGGGCGTGGCGCCACGCACCTCGCCTGTACGGCTGCCCGTCCACAGGATCATGCGGATGATCCCAAGCGTGTTGGGATGGCCCGCATAGGCCTCCAAGGCCTTCAAAAACTCTGGCAGGCCCTTGGGCCCAATGCTGGCGAAATGTTCGCGTGTAGGGGCTGCAAACGCCCCCTGTGTGTCGCGGATCGGGTTGTCGGTGCGTCGGCCTGTCTGCACCGAGTAGGTCAGGACAGCGCCAACGCGCTGACGCACCCGGCGCAGCGTCTCCAGCTTGCCCGCCGCCTCCAGCGGCTCCAAAACACGCATGATGTCCTGCGCGGTCAAGCTGGCCACGGCACGCGTGCCGATCTTGGGCAGCACGTAGTCCCGAAAGCTCTGGCGGTTCTGCTCCAGATGCCCCTCAGTCCACTTCTTGGACTTCTTGCCCAGCCATTCCTCCACGATCACGGCAAAGGTCTGCTGGGTGGCATTCACCCGGGTCGCTTTTTGCTCACGGCCATGCTGCACCGGGTCAACGCCCTCGCGCACGAGATTCCGGGCCTCTCCGGCCTTCTGCCGCGCCCGAGCCAGAGGAACATCTGGGTATTCGCCCAGCGCCAGCAAACGCTCACGGCCCCCGATGTAGTACTTCAAGCGCCAATGCTTTACCCCGCTGGCACGCACCAACAGGTACAGGCCCCGGCCATCGTGCAACTTCCGATCAACCGGCGCGCCGTCTTTCATCGAAGGCTTGGCGCCGCGCACCGCCACATCCGTCAGGGCGTCGATGAGCTTTTTGGGCATGGAACCTCCCGGAATCCGTACCCCTAAACGTACCCCCACCCAATTGGGCTGTCAAGAAACCTCGTGACACCTCCAGAAGCGCAAAACCCGCATGAACACTGGGTTCCATGCGGGTTCTGAGACTTACTGAGACGCTGTGAAACGTCATTCTGGCGGAGAGGGTGGGATTCGAACCCACGGTACGTTATTCACGTACGCCTGATTTCGAGTCAGGTACATTCGACCACTCTGCCACCTCTCCAATTCGGTGCACCGTGGTCAACGGCGTAGCCCGCGAGTATAGCAGCGTTTTCAGGTTTCTCCGTTGGTGCGATCAGGCCTTGAGCACGTCTGCGCCGCCCACATAGGAGCGCAGCGCGACCGGCACCTTGATGCTGCCGTCAGCCTGTTGGTGGTTCTCCAGCACTGCGACCAGCGCACGGCCCACGGCAAGGCCGGAGCCGTTGAGCGTGTGCACCAGCTCGTTCTTGCCCTGGGCCGTCTTGAAGCGGGCCTGCATGCGGCGGGCCTGGAAGGCTTCGCAGTTGGACACCGAGCTGATCTCGCGGTAGGTGTTCTGCGCGGGCAGCCACACTTCCAGGTCATAGGTCTTGGCGGCGCCGAAGCCCATGTCACCGGTGCACAGAGACACCACGCGGTAAGGCAGTTCGAGCTTCTGCAGCACGGCCTCGGCGTGGCCCACCATCTCTTCGAGCGCGGCGTTGCTCTGCTCGGGCGTGGTGATCTGCACCAACTCGACCTTGTCGAACTGGTGCTGGCGGATCATGCCGCGCGTGTCGCGGCCGGCGCTGCCCGCCTCGCTGCGGAAGCACGGCGTGTGGCCGGTGAGCTTGAGCGGCAATTGCTCCAGCGGCACGATGGTGTCGGCCACGGTGTTGGTGAGCGTGACCTCCGAGGTGGGGATCAGGTACCACTTGCTGTCGGCAGCCTCGCCATCGCCCGAGGTGACGTGGAAGAGGTCCTGCTCGAACTTGGGCAACTGGCCCGTGCCGTGCAGCGCAGGCGCCTTGACCAGGTAGGGCGTGTAGCACTCGGTGTAGCCGTGCTCCTGTGTCTGCACATCCAGCATGAACTGGGCGAGTGCGCGGTGCAGGCGGGCGATGGGGCCTTTCATGAAGGTGAAGCGCGCGCCCGAGAGCTTGGCGCCCGTCTCGAAATCGAGGCCCAGCGCTTCACCCAGGTCCACGTGGTCCTTCACGGCGAAGTCGTAGGTGCCCGGTGTACCCCAGCGGCGCACCTCGACGTTGCCGGACTCGTCGCTGCCCACGGGCACCGATTCCTGGGGCAGGTTGGGCACGGCCAGCAGCAGCGATTGCAGATCGGCCTGGATCACCTCCAGGCGCTCGGCGCTGGTCTTGAGCTCGTCGCCGATGCCGCCCACCTGGGCCATCAGGGCGTTCGATTCGGCCGCGGTGTCTTCGCCCTTGGCGGCCCGGCCCTTGAGTTGGCCGATCTGCTTGGACAGGCTGTTGCGCTGGGCCTGCAGCTCTTCGGTGCGGGTCTGGATCTGCTTGCGCTCGGCTTCGAGCGACCGGTAGCGGGCCTCGTCCAGGAAGGGCTGGGGGGTCTTGCGCAGGGCCAGGCGGGCCAGCACGCTGTCGAGGTCTTTGCGCAGCAGGGCGATGTCGAGCATGGTGTGTTTCTCTGGGTTCGAGCAGCGATTGTAGGGAATGGGCCGCAGGGGGCCGCGCGCCCGCGACGGCCCGTGCTCATCGGCGGGTGCGCGGGATGAGCCGATCGGGCCGGATCAGGAGGCGGATCGCTCGGTGGGCAGGGGACGGTCCAGGCCGGTGCCACCCAGGCCCTTGGGCAAGGGGAAGCGCACGTGCTCTTCCACGCCCTGCATGCGGCGCACAGAGACCGCGCCCAGTTGCTTGAGCTGCTGGATCACGCGCTGCACCAGCACATCCGGGGCCGAAGCGCCAGCAGTCAGGCCCACGCGGGGGCGGCCTTCGAACCAGCCGGCCTGCAGGTCCTCGGCGCAATCGACCATGTAGGCCGGCGTGCCCAGGCGCTCGGCCAGCTCGCGCAGACGGTTGCTGTTGGAGCTGGTCGGGCTGCCCACCACCACGACCACGTCCACCTGGGGCGCCATCAGCTTGACGGCATCCTGGCGGTTCTGCGTGGCGTAGCAGATGTCCTGCTGCTTGGGCTGGCGGATCTGCGGGAAGCGCGCCTTGATGGCGGCCATGATCGCGGCGGCATCATCGACCGACAGCGTGGTCTGCGTGACCACGGCCAGCTTGGTCGGATCGCTCACCTGCACACGGGCCACATCGGCTTCGTCTTCGACCAGGTAGATGCCGTCCGACAGTTGTCCCATGGTGCCTTCGACCTCGGGGTGGCCCTTGTGGCCGATCATGATGAATTCAAAGCCCTCGCGGCGCAGCTTGGCCACCTCGATATGCACTTTGGTGACCAGCGGGCAGGTGGCATCAAACACCTGGAAGCCGCGGCGATCAGCCTCGCGGCGCACCTCCTGGCTCACGCCGTGGGCGCTGAAGATCAGCGTGGCGCCGGGCGGGACGTCGGCCAGATCCTCGATGAAGATGGCGCCCTTGCCCTTGAGGTCGTTGACCACATAGGTGTTGTGCACGATCTCGTGGCGAACGTAGATGGGCGCGCCGAACTGGGCCAGCGCGCGCTCGACGATCTCGATGGCGCGGTCGACCCCGGCGCAGAAGCCGCGCGGCTCGGCCAGCAGCACGTCTTGCACCTGGTGCGGCGTGGTGTCCTGCGCTGGGGTGGCGGTGGTCGTCTCGGTCATGTTGCGCAGGCTCACAGCACGCCGATGAGCTGCACCTCGAAGGTGACGCTCTGGCCCGCCAGCGGGTGGTTGAAGTCAAACAGGGCCCAGGCGCCGGCCGGGTCCAGCTCGCGCAGCACGCCGGCGAACTGGCCCTGGCCATCAGGTGTGGGGAACTGCACCACATCGCCCACGTGCCAGGTTTCATCCGGGTCACCCAGTTCGCGCATCAGGCCCATGCCCACACGCTGCAGCAGCTCGGGGTTGCGCGGGCCGAAAGCTTCGCCAGCGGCCAGTTCGATGGTGGTGCGGCTACCCTCGGCCAGGCCGATCAGGCGCGCCTCCAGGTCAGGCGAGAGCTCACCGGAACCCAGCGACAGCGTCGCGGGCTTGTCGTTGAAGGTGTTGACCAGGTCGGCCCCGTCGGGACCGGCCAGACGGTAGTGCAGGGTCAGGAAGGATCCGGGCTGGACGGTCGGGACGGCAGTGGTCATGAAGGCACACCCACCCCCTTTGGAAGGATGGGCTGAAAAGGAAAGCGAAAGCACAATTTTAGGTTTACATCATCAACCAGGGATACCGCCTCATGAAAGACCTGCCTGCGGCGATGCGGCCACGCGAAAAATTGCTGTCCATGGGTGCCTCGGCGCTGGCCGATGCCGAACTGCTGGCCCTGCTGCTGCGCACCGGCGTGCAAGGCCGCGGCGTGCTGCAGATGGCCCAGGGCATGCTGGATGATCTGGGCGGCATGGCCGGGCTGCTGCAGGCACCGCCGGCCAGCCTGACCCGCATCCGCGGTCTGGGCCCCGCCAAGCGTGCCGAGCTGCTGGCCGTGGCCGAAATGGCACGGCGCGGCCTGAACGGGCAATTGCGTGAGGCCCCCGTGTTCGAATCGCCACAGGCGGTGCGCGACTACCTGCAATGGCGCATCGGCACCCTGCCCCATGAGGTGTTCGCCGTGCTGTTCCTTGATGCGCAACACCGCCTGGTGGCCGACGAGGAGATGTTCAGGGGCACCTTGAATCAAACAAGCGTTTATCCAAGGGAAGTGGTCAAGCGCGCCCTGGCCCACAATGCGGCCGCCGTGATCCTCGCGCACAACCACCCCTCGGGCGTGCTCGAGCCTTCGCGCGCCGACGAATTGCTCACGCAGACGCTCAAGAGCAGCCTGTCATTGGTGGATGTGCGTGTACTGGATCACTTCGTGGTGGGACACACCGGCGTCGTTTCGTTCGCCGAGCGCGGATTGCTCTGAAGGTGTTGTAGGCTTGGGGCCGTGAGCCCACCTCGTTCCAAGCCCGCATCACCGACCACGCTGAACGACTTTGCCGACTTGAAGAAGGCATTGCGTTCGGCCGCGCGTGAAGCGGCGGCACGGGCCGAGGCCGAGCGGGCCGCGCGCGCCGAGCGTGAGAAGGCCCAGGCGCAGCGTGTGCAGGATCAGGCCATGTTCCAGCAGGCCGTAGGCACCGTGCACCGGCTGCCCGACAAGAACCGGGCCGAGGCCCGCCGCACGCCCCCCGCGCCCATCCCGCAGCACCGACAGCAGGATGAGCAGGCCGTGCTGCAGGAGTCTCTGTCCGACGAATTCGATGTCGAAACCTTGCTGGAGACGGATGAATCCCTCGCCTTCCGCCGCCCCGAGCTGGGCCCGGATGTGCTGCGCAAGCTGCGTCGCGGCGTGTGGGCCCTGCAGGGCCAGGTCGATCTGCATGGTCTGCGCAGCGAAGAAGCCCGCCAGGTCCTGGGCCGTTTCCTGCGCGATGCGCAGGTGCGCGGCTGGCGCTGCGTGCGCGTGGTGCACGGCAAAGGGCTCGGCTCGCCTGGCCGCATTCCTGTCATCAAGGCCAAGGTCAAGCGCTGGCTGGTGCAAAGCGACCGGGTATTGGCCTTCGTGCAGGCGCGTGGCGACGAAGGCGGGGCCGGCGCGTTGATCGTTCTGCTGCAGTCGGGCACCACGCCCGTGCAGGCCGCCCAGGAAGCCTGAGCGCTCAAGCCGCCTTCACAGGCGCCATCAGACACCCTTGTTGCGCATCCAGTCGGCCGTCTGGAAGAAGGCCTTGCTCAGGCGCGCCTGAAGCACCGGATCCAGCGCCAGCTCCTTCATGGCCTGGGCCATGCAGGCCAGCCATTGGTCACGCTCGAGGATGCCGATGGCAAACGGCATGTGGCGCATCCGCAGCCGCGGGTGGCCGAAGCGTTCGATGTAGTGGTTGGGTCCGCCCAGCCAGCCGCTCAGGAACCAGTAAAGCTTGTCGCGGGCCGAAGCCAGATCCGGCGGGTGCGCGGCGCGCAGCTCGGCATAGGCCGGCTCCAGGTCCATCAGGTCATAGAAGCGGTCGACCAAGGCGCGCACGGCGCTGTCGCCGCCCACCCAGTCGTAGGCGGTGGCCGGTTGCTGGCCATCGCCGGTGGTGTCGTCGTCAGGGGAGGTCATGGGCTGCACTGTAGCTGCAAGCACGCCTGTCTAAGACCCGTTTGAGAACAAGGACGCACGAGCGCCCTGTGGCCGTCAGCGTGATCAGCCGCGGCTGTTGAGCTTGGTCGCGATCTGCACCACGCCCTGCGAGGCGGGACACCCGGGATGCAGCTCCAGCAGCAGCGCGCGGCGCTGCACGGCACCGCGCACACTGACATCCAGGGGGATGTCACCGATGTAGTTGAGTTTGGGCGAGGTGCCCGAGGGCGTCAGCACGAAGCGCTCGACCACCTGCTGCAACTGCTGGCAGATGGTGCGGCCTTCGCCTGGACGCGCCACCTGGTTGATCACCATGTGCAATTGCTCGCGGCCTTGCTGAGCGGCCAGCACCTTGATGGTGGCGTAGGCATCCGTCATGGACGTTGGTTCGGGCGTGGCGACCACGATGATCTCGTGCGCGAGCGACAGCGCGAACAGCACGACATCGGAAATGCCGGCACCGGTGTCCAGCAGCAGCACATCAAAGCGTGGCGACACCGTGGCGATGATGTCCATCAGCTGCTCGCGCACCTCGGGCGTCAGGCGGGAATACTCCACCAGGCCCGAACCGGCCAGCAGCACCGAGAAGCCGCCGGGCGCCGGCAGGATGGCTTCTTCCAGCTGGGCCTTGCCGGTGAACACGTCATGCAGCGTGATCTTGGGATACAGGTTCAGGACCACGTCCAGGTTGGCCAGCCCCAGGTCGGCATCCAGCACCAGCACCTTCAGGCCTTGCCTGCTGAGGGCCGCCGCCAGGTTCGCACTGAAGAAGGTCTTGCCTACACCACCCTTGCCACTGGTCACGGCCAGCGTGCGCGCCAGTCGCACAGTCGGCGGGGCGGAAGTCAGCTCGGGTTCGGTCATGGTCACAGTCATGGAAAGGTATTCGGCAGTTCTTCGGCCGAACCTAAGCCCTCTTGCGCACCAGAGAGTGCGTCAGATTGCCCAAATGCGCCGAACAGCAGGCCTTTTTCTTCGGCGCTGACGACGGTGAGCGGGGGCATTTCCAGACAGGTGAGGTTGCGCCCTTCGGCCTTGGCGCGGTAGAGCTGTTGATCGGCCCGTTCGGTCCACAAGGCCGCTGACGAGCGTACCCACTGTGGCGCAAACGCGCCGCCAACGCTGACAGTGATGTTCAATGCCTGACCGCCGATGAGGGCGACCGGCTGGGCAGCCACTTTCGTGCGGATCCGCTCGGCCACGGCCTGCCCGAAGGCGGGGGGGCAATTGGGCAGGATGATGGCGAATTCCTCGCCGCCCACGCGCGCCACGGTGTCCATGGGGCGCACGCATTCGAGCAGGGTTCGCGCCACGCTCTGGATCACGACATCGCCGGCCGCATGGCCATGGGTGTCGTTGACCCGCTTGAAGTGGTCGATGTCCAGCACCAGCAGCAGGGCGGGCTCGCCGGCGCGGGCCACGCGGTCGACCTCTCGGCCAATGGCCACCTCGAACTGGCGGCGGTTGACCAGCCCGGTGAGCGCGTCGCGGCTGGAGACATCGCACAGGCCATCAATGATCGCCTGCAGCCACTCCACGGAGTTGTGCTGCAAGCCTTCAGGAAGCACCCATCCCGCCTGCTGAAGCAGGTTGAGGGCCAGATCAAGCCTCAGGGCGCGATCCTGCGCGGCAACCTGGAGCAGATCGGCTGGAGAGGAAACAACTGAAGGCATGGAGGCAATGGCGCTCCGGGCGAGGGGCGGAAAATGAAAGAAAGTCTAACAGTGCCCGGAAAACTCAAGGCGTGAATTAAAGGAGTAAATCCCCTTTCTTGATGCAATGTGGCCACCATCGCACACGGCGCTCAAGGGTTCGTCCGATTTGTCGATATGTGAACACGTGCAGGAATCGCCCTGCATGCTCCTCCGCAGAGAGTCTGTTCCCAGCATGATGAACGCCCAGCAACGTGAGCCGATCGGCGCCGCCCAGGACCGCGAGTTCAGCTTCAGCACACGCGATTTCGACCGGGTGCGTGCCCTGATCTACCAACGTGCGGGCATCCATTTGCATGAAGGCAAGCAGGCCATGGTCTACAGCCGGCTGTCGCGCCGCCTGCGGGACACCCAGCACCAATCGTTTGACAGCTACCTGCAGTGGCTGGAGCAGACCTCGGGCGACACGGCCCAGCGCGAATGGCAGGAGTTCGTCAACTGCCTGACGACCAACCTGACCGCTTTCTTCCGCGAGGAGCACCACTTCCACACCTTCGCCGACTGGCTCAAGGCGCACGGCACCGGCAAGAGCATCCGCATCTGGTGCTGCGCGGCCTCCACCGGCGAGGAGCCCTATTCCATCGCCATGACAGTGGCCGAGACCCTGGGCCTGCACGCCAGCGTGAAGATCATGGCCAGCGACATCGACACCAACGTGCTGCAAACGGCCTCGCGAGGCGTGTACAACGCCGATTCGCGAGGCCTGTCGCCAGCGCGCCTGCGCATGTTCTTCCTCAAGGGCAAAGGGGGCAACGAAGGCCAGATCCGCGTCAAGCCCGAACTGGCGCGCATGATCGAGTTCAAGCCCTTCAATCTGATGCAGACACACTGGTCGATGGGCGAGCCCTTCGACGTGATCTTCTGCCGCAACGTGATGATCTATTTCGACCATGCGACGCAACGCAAGGTCCTCGAGCGCATGCACGGCGTGATGCGCCCCCACGGCCTCCTGTTCGTGGGCCACTCTGAAAACTTCACCGATTCGCGCGACTTGTTCAAGCTGCGCGGCAAGACGGTGTATGACAAGGTCTAACCCCCGCCGGAGCTCGACAGCATCATGATCAGCCCATCCTCCAGCAGTTCAGCCCGCAACGGTGGGTCGGGGCTGCATCCCGGCGTGTCTTCGGTGGGTGGCAATGCCATCGCCGCGCACAAGCGCGACCGCCTGGCCCGCCTGAAGGCGCGCACGCCCAAGCCCGGCGAGGCCTCGTTCTTCTTCTATGAAGCGCACTTCCAGTCCGACGCGGTGAAGATCCTGCCCGGCGAATATTTCGTGTTCGACGAAGACCTGCTGATCATGACAACGCTGGGCTCGTGCATCGCCGTGTGCCTGTGGGACCGCCAGGCCCATGTGGGTGGCATGAACCATTTCATGCTGCCCGACGGCGGCGGCAGCGGCAACGAGTCGGGCCGCTACGGCTCTTACGCGATGGAATTGCTCATCAACGAGCTGATGAAGATGGGTGCCAACCGCATGTCGCTGGAAGCCAAGGTGTTTGGCGGCGGCGCGGTGCTGTCGGGCATGAACAGCCTGAACGTGGGCGAGCGCAACACCGCCTTCGTGATGGATTACCTGAAAACGGAGCGCATCCCCATCGTCTCCAAGGACGTGATGGACGTGTACCCTCGCAAGGTGTGCTTCTTCCCGCACAGCGGCAAGGCCATGGTCAAGCGCCTGGCCCCCAGCAACCCCGAAGCCCTGGTGGCCCAGGAGCGCGCGGCCCTGCAGAAGGCCGCCACCACGCCGGCCTCGACCGGCGGCGGCTCTGTGGACCTGTTCTGACGAATTGGGAGGCCGACCATGGCAAAGACAAGAGTGGTGGTGGTGGACGATTCGGCGCTGGTGCGCAGCCTGCTCGCCGAGATCATCAACCGCCAGCCAGACATGGAGTGCATCGGCGCGGCGGCCGACCCGTTGGCCGCGCGCGAGATGATCCGCAACCTCAACCCCGACGTGATCACGCTGGACGTGGAAATGCCCAAGATGGATGGCATCGACTTCCTGTCCAAGCTGATGCGCCTGCGGCCGATGCCGGTGGTGATGGTGTCGACGCTGACCGAGCGTGGCGCCGACGTCACGCTCAAGGCGCTGGAGCTGGGCGCGATCGACTTCGTGGCCAAGCCCAAGATCGGTGTGGCCGATGGCCTGCGACAGCTCTCCCACGACATCACCGACAAGATCCGCGTGGCCTCGAAGGCGCGCATCCACCGTCCGCCGCCCGCGCCGGCCTCGATGATGAGCACAGGCGCGCATGCGGTGCCCACGGCCCATGCGCCGGGCGCTCATGGCAGCGCCGCATCGCACGGCCACCATGCACCGGCCGCGCCGCGCGTGACGCTGGCCTCGCTGGGCCGGCTGTCGACCGAGAAGATCTTCTTCATCGGCGCCTCCACCGGCGGCACCGAGGCCACCAAGGAAGTGCTGACCGCCCTACCGGCCGACTGCCCCGCCGTGGTGATCACCCAGCACATGCCCCCCGGCTTCACACGCAACTACGCCGCCCGCCTGGACGGCCTGTGCAAGATCCGCGTGAAAGAGGCCGAGGACGGCGAGCGGATCCTGCCGGGCCATGCCTACATCGCCCCCGGCGGCCTGCACCTGAGCGTGGAGAAGTCAGGCGCCAACTACGTGGCCCGCGTGCGCGATGGTGACCCGGTCAACCGCCACAAGCCCAGCGTGGAGGTGCTGTTCAAGTCGGCCGCCGCCACCGTGGGGCCCAATGCGATCGCCATCATGCTGACCGGCATGGGCGCGGACGGCGCCACGGCCATGCGCGAGATGCGCGATGCGGGCGCCTACTGCGTGGCCCAGGATGAAGCCACCTGCGTGGTCTTCGGCATGCCCCGCGAGGCCATCGCGGCCGGCGCGGTCCACGAGGTGCTGCCCTTGACCAAGATCGCAGGCCACATCATGGACCACCTGCGCAAGACGGCCGGCGCCCTGCTCAGCCGCGTCTGAGGCTGGGGCTCAGATGGCCTCCAGGATTCATCAGGGCCGGCCAACGAACAGCATCACGACGGGCCGCACACTCTGGGCAGCGCCTACGGCCAGGAACACCGGCCCGATGGCCGTGTCGGCACCCAGGTACAGGCTCATGCCGTGGCGCCACTGGCCCTGCTCGGGCTCACTCCAGCGCTGCCAAGCGTTGCCGGCCTCCATGCTGGCACCCAGGTACACCCCCCGCGTGAGCGGCGCGGTGGCCAGGCGAACCGCATAGCCTGCCCGCACCAGCGCCACCTGCTGACCGCTGAGCTGGTCAGCCGCATAGCCCGACAGTTGCTGGAACCCCCCCAGGCCGTACCGCGGGAACTCGGGCAAGGCCCCCGTGGCCCCCGCCACCCGTGCCCCCACCTGAAAGATGTGCGGGCCCACGCTGGTGGCCGCCTGCGCGTTGACATCCCAGCGGCTCATGGCACCGGTCGATCCCTCGCCCAGGTCATCACCATGCCGGTGGCCATTGAAGTACAGCCCGTCGACACGCCAGCCCCGCGTCGGAAAGTTGGCGCTGTCGAGTTGGTCGAACACCGTGCGCAAGCGCCAGCCGACTTCGGTCCAGCGCTGCGTGGCCTGCGGCCCCGGCCAGCGTGAGGACACCAGATCCGGCTCGTCGCGTCCTCGCTGGCCGGACCAGCCCAGGCGGATCTCGCCCAACTCGCGCCAGGTCAGGCCCAGGTCGGCTCCCAGCATGCCGGAGCGGCGCGACAGCGAGAGTGCCGGCTTGTCCGCCGGGTCGCTGTAGACATCGCTGGTGCGGCGCATCAACCCGCTGCTGACCGCCACGAAGGCGCGCAGGCCATCGCTGGGCAGGGCCCAGCCGACGGGGCGGTACCACTCGGTCTGAATGGAGGGGGTGGATCCCACGCGGATGAAGTTGCGCCATTCCGCGCCGCTGTCGTCCAGCCAGTGGCGGTTGTGCACCAGCTTGAGGTTGAAGGCGCTGCGCCCTTCGGAATCAGCCGAGAAATCCAGCCCGAGCTGGACGTAGTCCGGGCCCCAGGGCTTGTCCTCGAGCCTGAAGACCAGGCCCTCGCCATCTGGGCGGCGTTCGATGCCGTAGTCGGTGCGCAGGTAGTCGCCGGTGGCGGCCAGGCGGCGTACATCGCGCTCGGCCTTGGCCACGTCGAAATCTTCGCCCGAGCGGGTCTCCAAGGTATCGGCCAGCACCTCGGGGTGGGTGTTGCGAGAACCCTCGAAACGCACTTCGCGCAAGGGACCGGGCTTGGCGGCGGGCTGGCCCTTGCGGCGCGCCTGCCAGCGGGCGTACTCGGCCTCGCTCACCTTGAGGTCCTGCATGCGCAGCACCAGCGCCTCGGCCTGGATCTCACCCTGGTCCATGAAATCGCGGGCGCGGTTGAAATCGGCCGCGGTGAGGCCGTCAAGCGTGGGCGCGATCAGCACATCGCGCGGGGTGAGCGTGGCCAGGCTGCGCTGCACGTTCTGCTCGGTCAGGATGTTGATCATCTGCGCCGTCACCCCGGTGAACGACGAGAGCGTGTCGCGCTTGGACAGCGGCGTGCCGATATTGACCACGATCAGGCGCTCGGCGCCCATGGCCCGCGCCACACCCACCGGGGTGTTGTCGACCAGGCCGCCGTCGCCGAGGATGCGCCCGTTCACCTCGACCGGCGCGAACACACCGGGCACGGACATGCTGCTGCGCAGTGCGGTGGCCAGATCCCCCTGCTTGAGGATCACCGGCTGGCCTGTCTCCATGTCGGTGGCCACCGCGCGAAACGGGGTGGGCAGGCGGTCGAAATCGGTGGTCTGCCGCGCCGGCAGGGTCAGCCGCCGCAGGTGCGCTTCCAGGCCGCGGCTGGAGACCGGGCCGAGCGGTGCACGCACGCCATCGGCCCCCACCCCCAACTCGAACAGCGGCGAGACCTCGAAATCCTGCTCCTTGCGGCGCTGCGACAGCTCCCGGCGCTCCACGCGTGCGGCGAACACATTGTCCCAATCGAGGCGCAGCACCTCCTGCTCGACCTCCTTGGCGGTCATGCCGGTGGCGTACAGACCGCCTACGATGGCGCCCATGGAGGTGCCGGCGATGACGTCCACGGGGATGCGTTCGCGTTCGAGCACCTTGAGCACGCCGACGTGCGTCAGGCCCCGCGCACCACCTCCGGACAGGACCAGGCCGATGCGGGGTCGAACGGTCGCCACGTCATCGTCGGCCCGCGCGTGACCCGCGTACAGGCCGATCGAGGATGTCACCAAGAGACTGGTCAGGGTGCAGAACAGGCCAGCAAGGAAGGGAGCGCTCATGGGAACGTGATTGTGCCCTCAGACAAATGAAAAGGCCGCCCGGAGGACGGCCTTCTGCCTACAGTGAAGAGACTCAGAAACCGTATTGCAGGCCCAGGCTGAGCATCTTCACACCACCGCTCTGATCTTCCACCTCGGCATCCGTGAAGTCGCCCGACGCCGTGACCTTGAGCTCATTGGTGAGGGCGTACTCCAGGCCAATGCCCGCATAGGCTTTGACATTGGACTCGGACTTGCTCCCGAACGCGGTCGACAACTTGCTCTTCACCGACGCAATGCCCAGGCGCAAAACCCCGGACCAGTCGGTGGAGAACTGTCCACGCAGCACACCGACGGCGGAAAAGGCCTTGGCCTCGACCTCGAGATCCAACGCACCGACCGTGCCCTTGGTCTTGCCGAAATCGGTGTAGCCAACCTCGACACCCCAGTGGGGGTTGATCTGGTAGCCACCATAGACCTTGTAGCCGGTATCGCTTTTGTCGCAACGGGTGGTGCCGGTGCAATCCACGCTGTAGCGGGTCAGCCCGGTCACGGCGCCGACGTAGCCCTGTGCGGAAGCAGAGCCTGCGATGGCGGCCAGAACGGCAGCCAGAACCATCTTCTTCATACTCATCATTCCCTTGAAATATCCCAGTCTCGTGCCGGGGGCGAGGCGAGTCTGTCACATCGGCTCACATTCATTCGCCTGAAATTTGCTGAGTTGTCGTGACCCGAACACACCTTGGGTAAGGGGCTGGCGTTCATCCCGATGACATGAAAAAGGCCGCCCTTGGGCGGCCCTTTCGCTTCACGGCAGTGCCTCGACATCAGGCCTCAGTGCCCGTGCCCCACCTTCTCGCCGGCCTTGAGCTTGTACACCGTGCCGCAGTAGGGGCAGGCCGCCTGGCCCGTGGTGGCCACGTCCAGGTAGACCTTGGGGTGGTTGCTCCACAGGGCCTGCTTGGGGTTGGGGCAGAACACTACGCCGGGACCCTGCAGATCAGCGGCCGTCACTTCCACCACGGCCTTGGGGGTTTGCACGTTCGCATTCATCTCGGGCTCCTCAGACCTTGGTCAGCCACTCGGCGTACTTGGGGTTGCGGCCATTGACGATGTCGAAGAAGGCCGTCTGGATCTTCTCGGTGATGGGGCCGCGCGAACCCTGGCCGATCTCGATGCGGTCCAGTTCCCGGATGGGTGTCACTTCAGCGGCCGTGCCGGTGAAGAAGGCCTCGTCGGAGATGTAGATCTCGTCGCGGGTGATGCGCTTTTGCACGATCTCCAGGCCCAGGTCCTTGGCGATCGCGAAAACGGTGTTGCGGGTGATGCCGTTGAGCGCACCGGCCGACAGGTCGGGGGTGTAGATGACGCCGCCCTTGACCACGAAGATGTTCTCCCCAGCGCCTTCGGAGACAAAGCCGGCGCTGTCGAGCAGCAGGGCCTCGTCGTAGCCGTCTTCCGTGGCTTCCATGTTGGCCAGGATCGAGTTGCTGTAGTTGCTGACGGCCTTGGCCTGCGTCATCGTGATGTTGACGTGGTGGCGCGTGTAGCTGGAGGTCTTGACGCGGATGCCGCGCTTGAGGCCGTCTTCGCCCAGGTAGGCGCCCCAGGGCCAGGCGGCGACCATCAGGTGCACCTTGGCACCCTTGGGGCTCACGCCCATCTTCTCGGAACCCAGCCACACCAGGGGGCGGATGTAGCCGCTGTCCAGCCTGTTGGCCTTGATCACATCGAGCTGGGCCTGGTTGACCTGCTCCTTCGTGAAGGGAATCTGCATGCGCAGGATCTTGGCGCTGTTGAACAGGCGATCGGTGTGATCCTGCAGACGGAAGATGGCCGGACCCTGCTGGGTGTTGTAGGCGCGCACGCCTTCGAAGGCGCCGCAGCCATAGTGCAGCGTGTGGGTCAGCACGTGGATCTTGGCGTCGCGCCACTCCACCATTTGGCCGTCCATCCAGATCTTGCCGTCGCGGTCGTCCATCGACATGGGGGTTTCCTTTCGGGGACTGCCCGGGTGCACCGTGGTGCCAGGGCCGGTATCGCCTCGAGGGGGCGAAGGAACAATGCGGCCGGGGCGGTGGGCGGGCGTCAGACCGTCGATTCTACCGCGCCAGGGCGATGCGCGGCGGCCAGCGCGTCCAGGAAAGCCCGCACAGGGCGCGAGGGCCCGGGCGATCGGCGGGTGATCGCCACAAAGCGCACACCGTAGCGGCAGTCCGGGTGCGCCACGCGCTCGATCAGGCCTTTGCGCACGAAATCATCGGCATAGTGATCCGGCAGGAAGCCCACGTAGCGGCCGGACAGGATCAGCAGCGCGATGGCCTCCTGGTCGCTGGCCGTGGCCTGGCGGCGCAGGTTCAGGCGGTGCGTGGCCTCCATGTTGGGCGAGTGGAAGGCCAGGGCCGCGTGGTCGCAGCCCTGCAGTTCGTCCCAGCTCAGGCGCGCATGGTCCCGGCCGAACAGCGGGTGCGCGCGGCCGCAGTACAGGTACATGGCTTCGTCGAACAGCTCCAGGTAGTCCAGGCTGTCGGAGCGGCGATGATCCGGCACGATGCCCAGATGCAGCCGGCCATCGATCACGCCGGATTCGATCTCGTTGAGCGAGGCCACGGTGATGTCCAGCGACACGCTGGGCGCCGCCGCCCGGAAATCACCGATGGCCTGGCTGAGCCGCGCCTGCGGGTTGGTGATGGTCTTGTCGAACAGGCCGATGGCCAGGGTGCCGACCAGCTCGGCGTGCATCTCGCGCACGTCATTGCGGAAGCCATCCATCGCGTCGAGCAGGCGCTGGGCGCCGTCATAAACACGCTGGCCATCGGGCGTGAGGGCAAAGCCCGCCCGCCCGCGACGGCACAGCACCAGGCCCAGACGGGTCTCCAGGTCCTTGAGGTGCCGGCTCACGGTGGATCGGCCGATGTTGAGCTCCAGCTCGGCGGCCGACAGTCCGCCGCTCTCCACCACCACCTTGAAGATGCGCAGCAGGCGGATCTCCGAATCGCTGACCTGTCCAAGCAGGGCCTTCTTGACCATGAAAGTTTCAATCTTATGCAAGCAAGCGGCGATAGACGCCTGTTTATTAGAACAGAAGCGATTGCCACAATGCGCTGAAGCACCCACCTTGCATACCAGACACGCACACTGCCATGGACCTGAGCGACCTGCCCTCCCCCGCCCCTGCGCCGCTGAGCACCGCCCAGCTCGACGCGCACTGGATGCCCTTTACCGCCAACCGGCAGTTCAAGCAGGATCCGCGGCTGCTGGTGAGCGCCCGGGGCTGCCACTACCGTGACGCCGACGGCCGTGAGATCTTCGATGGCCTGTCCGGCCTGTGGACCTGTGGCCTGGGCCATGGCCGCGACGAGATTGCCCAGGCCGTGGCGCGCCAGGTCAGCACGCTGGATTACGCCCCGGCCTTCCAGTTCGGACACCCGCTGTCCTTCCAGGTGGCAGAGCGCATCGTGCGCCACATGCCTGATGGCCTGGACCACGTCTTCTTCACCGGCTCCGGCTCCGAGGCAGCGGACACCTCGCTCAAGATCGCCCGTGCCTACTGGCGCCTCAAGGGCCAGGCCAGCAAGACGCGCCTGATCGGCCGGCTCAAGGGCTACCACGGCGTCAACTTCGGCGGCATCAGTGTGGGCGGCATCGTCGGCAACCGCAAACTCTATGGCGAAGGCCTGCAGGCCGATCACCTGCCGCACACGCAGTTGCCCGGCAACGCCTTCACACGCGGCCTGCCCGATGAAGGCGCGCACCTGGCCGACGAGTTGCTGGAGCTGATCTCCCTGCACGATGCCTCGAACATCGCTGCCGTGATCGTCGAGCCCTTCTCCGGCTCGGCGGGCGTGGTCGTGCCGCCCAAGGGCTACCTGCAACGCCTGCGCGAGATCTGCACCGCGCACAACATCCTGCTGATCTTCGACGAGGTGATCACAGGCTTCGGCCGCACAGGCGCCTGGACAGGGGCCGAGGCCTTCGGCGTCACACCCGACATCCTCAACTTCGCCAAGCAGGTCACCAACGGCGTGATCCCGATGGGCGGCGTGGTCGTCAAGGGCGAGATTCACGACACCTTCATGAACGCGGGGGGTGCCGAGCACCTGGTCGAGTTCCCGCATGGTTACACCTACTCGGCCCACCCGGTGGCCTGCGCCGCCGCCCTGGCCACGCTGGACCTGCTGGCGCACTACGATGCGCCCGGCCTGGTGCGCGCGCTGGCACCGCACTTCGAGAACGCCGTGCACGGCCTGAAGGGCCGCCGTCACGTCAAGGACATCCGCAACATCGGCCTGGCCGCCGGCTTCACGATCGACGCGTTGCCGGGCGATCCGGCCCGCCGTCCTTTCGAGATCGCCATGCGCTGCTGGAAAGCGGGCTACTACGTGCGTTTCGGCGGCGACACGATCCAGTTGGCCCCCCCCTTCGTCTCGACACCAGCCCAGATCGACGAACTCGTCGCCGTGCTGGGCGACGCGCTGGACCAGCAAGCCTGACAATCCCCACAAGAACCCACGCACCGAACAACACACCATGCAGACCGTCGGACACTTCATCAACGGCCAGACCACCGCAGACACCGCCCGCACGCAAGAGGTCGTCGACCCGGCCCTGGGCCGCGTCACCAAGCATGTCGCCCTGGCCTCCAAGGCCACCGTCGAGCAGGCCATCGCCGCCGCAGAAGCCGCCTTCCCGGCCTGGCGTGACACGCCGCCGGCCAAGCGCGCCCGCGTGATGTACCGCTTCAAGCAACTGCTCGAAGACCGCGCCGACGACATCTGCGCCCTGATCACGTCCGAGCACGGCAAGGTGCTCAGCGATGCCCTGGGCGAGCTGCAGCGCGGCATCGAGAACGTCGAGT
>DDJC01000093.1:0-942 GCA_002339015.1 Burkholderiales bacterium UBA1834 | reverse complement strand
GCATCACGCCGTTCAACTTCCCTGCCATGGTGCCGCTGTGGATGTGGCCGCTGGCCGTGGTCTGCGGCAACACCTTCGTGCTCAAGCCCTCCGAGAAGACGCCCTCGTCCACGCTGTTCCTGGCGCAGCTCGCACTGGAGGCCGGCCTGCCACCCGGCGTACTCAACGTGGTCAACGGCGACAAGGAAGCCGTGGACGCGCTGATCGACAGCCCCGTGGTGCAGGCCGTGAGCTTCGTCGGCTCCACGCCCATCGCCGAATCCATCTACACGCGCGGCTGTACCAAGGGCAAGCGCGTGCAGGCGCTGGGCGGCGCCAAGAACCACGCCGTGGTCATGCCCGATGCCGATCTGGACAACGCCGTGTCGGCCCTGATGGGCGCGGCCTTCGGCTCGTGCGGCGAGCGCTGCATGGCGATCCCTGTGGTCGTGGCCGTGGGCGACGAGGTGGGCGATGCGCTGAGCCAGCGCCTGAGCGCGGCCCTGAGCCAGATGAAGGTCGGCCCCGGCACCATCGCCGGCAATGACATGGGCCCGCTGGTCACGCGCGCGCATTTCGACAAGGTGCGCGGCTATGTGGATGCTGGTGTGCGCGAAGGCGCCAGCCTGGTGGTCGATGGCCGCGAGGTGCAGGTCAAGGACGGTGGCGACGGCTACTTCCTCGGTGGCTGCCTGTTCGACAAGGTCACGCCGCAGATGAGCATCTACCGCGACGAGATCTTCGGCCCCGTGCTCAGCCTGGTGCGCGTGGCGTCGCTCGACGAGGCCATGGCCCTGATCGACGCGCATGAGTACGGCAACGGCACCTGCCTCTTCACGCGCGACGGCGAGGCCGCCCGCTACTTCACCGACCGCATCAAGGTCGGCATGGTGGGCGTGAACGTGCCGCTGCCGGTGCCCGTGGCCTTCCACAGCTTCGGAGGCTGGAAGCGTTCGCTGTTCG
>DDJC01000094.1:26993-63040 GCA_002339015.1 Burkholderiales bacterium UBA1834 | reverse complement strand
TCCCGCCACATCCCGTTGATGTTCGTGACGGCCGCGGCGGCTGACCAGCAGCGCCAGTTCCAGGGTTATGACTACGGCGCGGTCGACTTCCTTCACAAGCCGGTTGAAAGCCACGTGCTGATCAGCAAGGTCAACGTGTTCATCGAACTGTACCGGCAGCAGCGCCATATTCGCCTGCAGAACGCTCGCCTGAGCGAGACCCTTCAGCTCAACGAAATGTTCGTGGCCGTGCTGGCCCATGATCTGCGCGTGCCGCTGACCGCGATGTCGCTGGGCGTGCGGCTGCTGCGGGACAATGTGACCGCGCCAAACGCCTCTGCCCTGCTCGACCGGGTCGAAGGCAGCGCCGCACGCATGGGCCGCATGATCGAACAGCTGCTGGATCTGTCACGCATTCGCAGCGGCCAGCTCACCTTGGCCCTGCGCAACCAGGATCTGGCAGGCTTGGCCGAACAGGCCCTGCACGAGCTGGACCCCACCAACAGTGGCCGCATCACTCTCACGGTGATGGGCAACACTCTGGCCCGCGTAGACCTGGACCGTTGGCAGCAAGTGCTGACCAACTTGCTGGGCAACGCGATGACGCACGGGCATGCGGGTTCGCCCATCAAGGTATCGCTCGACGGCCGCAACGCCCACATGGTGGTGCTGGAAGTGAGCAACCGCGGCACCATCGCCGCTGAAAAGCTGCCCGAGCTGTTTCAGCCCTTCAAGCCCTGCCCCAACGCACCGCTCAAGCCACGTACCAAGGGCTTGGGGCTGGGGCTTTACATCGTCCACCAGTTCGTGCGGGCGCACGAGGGGACCATCGATGTGCAGTGCAGTGCGCAGGAGGACACCACCACCTTCGTGGTGCGACTGCCCCGCTCCCCTCTGAACGACAAGCACGAGATGGTGGGCACCGCCGCCGGAGCCACGCTGGTCGCGCAAGGCGACTGCCACTGACCCTGCCCCGAAGAAAGACCTGGGCTCACACCCCGGAAGCCGGGCAACCCGTCCACAGCTCCAGCCCTTCCAGACGCACGTCCCATCCTTGGGCGCGCAACAGGGCGATCAGGCTGGCCTGGCTGATGCGCAGGCGCTGTGCCATTTCCCACCCCTGCGCCGGATCCACATCATTGCGGGCCACACCGGGCTCAAGACGCCAGAAGCAACCGCGTGCGCCATCGGAACGCACAGTGAGTTGCGCACCGGCGGAGTCCTCATGGTCAAACCAGAACCACAGCGCGGCCAGCACACCGTAATAGGCCTCGACAGAGGCCGCGAAGGGCCACGGAAAGCCTGCACGTTCAGGCGCGGGCGCCGGTGGCTGGATCTCGAGGGCCAGTTCGCGGCACTTGAAGGCCAGCCCCACCCAGCCCTGGCACACCTGCAGCACCTGGTCCAGGCTCACGGGCTCAAGGCTGTGCATCCAGCGCGCCAGCCCGCGTCCCACATCAATGGCTTGGCGGATGTCATCGCACAAGGCTGTCACAGATTCGTTCACCGAATCAGCCGCGTCATCCCCCTTGGCCATGGAAGCCTTGAGCAAGGTGGTTCGCAATTCGATCACCATGAGCTGGTTCATCAGGTCATGCCGCATCGAAGGCACGACGCGCTGCAACACTTCCAGACGCACTGAATCAGCGCTGGGCTCGCCACTGCCAGCGGCCAAAGGTTGAGCCAAGGTTGTGGGAAACAACGAACCACTCACGGTGCACCACCAGCCATACGTCATCTATGACGAACCAAGGCGGCGAGGCCGAAGGCCTGCCGCCCGCTTCAAACGAAGAAATCAGATCCAAAGAACGAAGGAAAGACCGCTTGAGCCTTACTTGGCGAAGTCAGCCTTGGCCTTGGCCTGACAGGCGTCCTTGGCGTCGCCGTTCAGGGCATCGCACTTTTCCTTGGCCGCAGCATACTTTGCATCGAGCTTGTCTTCCATGGCGTTGTTCACGGCCTTGCCAGTCTTGAGCTGGACTTCGGCATCGGCCTTGGCCGCGGTGTAGGCAGCTTCCGCTTCCTTCTTGCAGACGTCCTTGTCGTTGCCGGTCTTGTCGTCGCACTTCTCCTTGGCCAGGTCGTACTGCGCTTCAGCGATGTCCTTGTGGGCATCGTACGAAGCCTTCGGCGTGTTCTTGTAGGCAGCTTCTGCCTTGGACACCGCCGTCACGTGCTGCACCTTGGCCTCGGCCTTGCACACGTCGGCAGCGTTGCCGCTGAGCGACTTGCACTTGTCCTTGTCGGCGTCGTACTTGGTCTTGGCTTCAGCCTTGGTCTGCTCATAGGCTTGCTTGCTGCCCTTGTTGGCATGCATGTCGGCCTGCGCGGCCGAGGCCAGGAACAGGGCGCCAGAAGCAAAAGCCAGCGATTGCAGGGCGGTACGGGCGAAGTGGGATGTTTTTTTCATGGGTATCTCCGTGTGGTTTCAAGTCAAGGGCCAGGCGCCTTCATCGATGACTTCCTCAGCAGTGGAGTCGGATAAGGCACTCCATGAAGTGTGGAGGCCTGCCCACAGGAGAACACGGGGGCGGATGCCGAGAATCCAGGCAGCATTGGCTGATAGCCCTGTAGGGCGATGCCGACACCCGGCGTCGGGGGTAGGCCAGGGACTACAGCCGATCGCGCCCTCCGCTGATGCCGGACATCCGGACAGCCCCCTAGAGTGACCTTCATCGGACCACAACGAGGAGAACATCATGACCTTGGGAACCATCCTTCTGATCGTGCTGCTGCTGATGCTCATCGGCGCCCTGCCTACCTGGCCTCACAGCCGCAACTGGGGTTATGGGCCCACAGGCGGTCTGGGTCTGGTCGTGGTGGTGCTGGTGATCCTGGTCCTGCTGGGCCACATCTGACGTGGACGTCGACCTCGCCATTGTTGGCGCGGGGTCGGCGGGCATGGCGGCCTACAAGGCCGCCGTCCGCCATACCAGCCGCATCGTGGTCATCGAAGCCAGCGGCTACGGCACACTGTGCGCCCGCGCAGGGTGCATGCCCAGCAAGCTGCTGATCGAGGCAGCACACCGCGCCAACGCGGTGCGCCATGCACACCGGTTCGGCATACAGGCGGTGGGTGCGCGGGTTGATGGCGTTGCCGTGATGGCACGTCTGCGAGAACTGCGCGACTATTTTGTCGACAGTGTCATCCGCGAAGTCGAAGCCTGGCCCGCCGCGCACCGAATCACCGGCCGCGCACGGTTCATTGGTCCCTGCTTGCTGCAGGTGGACGATCACACCCGGATCAAGGCCCGCAGCGTGGTGCTGGCCACCGGCTCACGCCCTGTCGTCCCGCCCGAATGGCGAGATGGCCTGGGCGCGTTGCTGCTCACCACCGACACAGTGTTCGAGCTGCCCACCCTGCCTCGCTCTATCGCCATCATCGGCGGAGGGGCCATCGGCACGGAGATGGCCCAGGCCATGAGTCGCCTGGGAGTTCGGGTGGTGTGGTTGATGCGTGAAGACGCCCCGGGCAGCCTGAAGGATCCGGCCCTGCGGCCCCTGGCCATTCCCTTGCTCTCGGAAGGCATCACGCTGATCACGCAGGCTGAGGTGCGCCGCATGACCCAGGTCGATGGGGGTCAGGCCCGCGTGGAATTCGACGTCGCGCGCGGCGAGCGAGGCAGCACCGTGGTGGAGAAGGTGCTGGTGTGCATCGGCCGTGAGCCGGTGCTCGATGGCCTGGACCTGGACAAGGCAAGCCTCACATTGAAGGACAACAAGCTGCAGGGCCATGAGGACCGCAGCACACGCGTTGGGGAAAGCTGCGTCTTTTTGGCGGGCGACGTCAGTGGCATGCACTCGTTGCTGCACGAAGCGGTGCGCGACGGCCGCCGCGCCGCCACCCAGGCGGTATCCCAACCCGGCCCACCGACCCACCTGCCCGAGCCTCCGCCGGAAGGCGGCAGGCGTACGCCGTTGCGCATCGTGTTCAGCGATCCACAGATCGCGGCCGTGGGCCGGTCGCATGACGAACTCTCTCACCAGCCGCAACCCTTCGTGACAGGCGTGGCCGATTTCACCGACCAGGGCCGCAGCCGCATCAAGGACATGAACCGGGGCGCCTTGCGTGTGTACGTGTGCCCTCAGCGCCGCATCTTGCTGGGGGCCGAGATGATCGGCCCCTGCGCAGAACATCTTGCCCATCTGCTTGCCTGGTCCATCCATCAGGGGCAGACCATCGATGCGCTGCTCGACTGCCCGATCTACCACCCGGTGGTGGAAGAAGCGGTTCGCACTGCGCTCGGCCACGCTCGCAGTCAGTTGGCGGGCCAGGCCACGGCTCGACCGGCTTCGCCCTTGTCAGCATGTACCGACATGGGAATCGGCCTGTGATGACTGGTGCGCTGAAAGGCCTGCGCTTATCGTTCTGAGCATGCGGAAAGCCGGTCTGGCCGGCAGCCCGCCCGACCAGAGACCACCCTAGCGCGGCACCGATGCCGCGGTACCCAAGGAGAACAGCATGAACACCACCAAGAACCGTATCATTTTGCCCGCCACCCTGGCCCTGCTGGGCGCCGTGGCGCTGAGCGGCTGTGACCGCCACGACGAGCGCACCGCCGGCCAGCAGCTCGACAGCGCCGTGGCCAGCGCTTCCAGCGCGATGGACAACGCTGCAGCCGATGCCCGCCAAGGCGCTGCCGACCTCAAGGCTGACACCCAGGTGGCCATGAACGATGCCCGCGAAGCCAGCGCCAACACGGCTGACCAGGCCAGCGCCAAGGCCACGGAAATGGGCCAGAAGATCGAAGCCACCGTGGCCGACGCGACGATCACCACCAAGGTCAATGCCGCCCTGGCCGCTGACGACCAGCTCAAGGCCACGAAGATCAACGTGGACACCAAGGCTGGCCAGGTGACACTGACTGGCGTGGCCCCTGACGCTCAATCGCTGGCCCGTGCTTCCGAGCTCGCCCAGGCTGTTGATGGCGTCACCAATGTCGTCAACCGTCTGACCGTCGACAAGACGTCTTGAGGCCTCAAGGCAACGGATCCGCCCGGTCCCGGGGAGGTGACAGCGAACCGTGTGGGAGGAGACATGGCAATGCCCCGCACAGTCAACCACATCGCCCCTCCCCCAGCCCGGCGGCGATGCCGGGCGCGGAATGAGGATCGAACACCATGGAGCCAATCACCATGAAACAGAACAAAGCCCCTCATTCCGCGTCCGACGCTCCCTTGCCTCATGAACGCGATCAAGACCACCACGACGTCGGCCCTGATAAGGAAGGCGTCATCGAACAGGCCCGACAAGACATTGAGTCCGGCCAGTTGGACACCGACCTGCACGGCATGCGCGGGCTGGACCAGATCAAAAACCCCGGGCGCCACCAGCGCCCTTGACCGACCGATAGCCTGGAGTGCGACATGGGTGAGTTCCACAGACTGATGACCGACGACCACACCACCGTGCGACTGTACATGGATGCCATCAAGCGCATGGGCGAACTCAACCCTGAGCTGCGTCGTGAGGCACTGGCCGAACTGATGTGCTTCCTGATGGCCCGCGACAGCGCGTTGGGCCGCACTGACATCGGTGGCCGCAGCATGACGGAGGACCCGCGCTTCACTGAACGCGAGTGCTACCACGCCATCCTGCCGCGCCTGGTGGCCATGGATCCTTCGGCCCATCACTGGTCAACCATGTTTGACGTCGTGCACACCAAGGTCGAGGCTGCATTGATGGCAGAAGAAATTCTGGTCTCCCTGTGGCATGTGTCTCCCCAGGCTGAGGCGCTGGCCTGCGAGTTCTATCTGGAACAGCGTGAAACCATGCTGCAGCGCCTGCGCCGCTCCCTTGAGCGCTCGCTGCCGACTTCAACGCGCTTTGTCGATCACCCCCTCTCCCATCACCCCGCCATGCAGGCTGCGGCAGCCTGAGGATGCCACCGGATGATGTCCCTGCCGTGCCTGGGCCATCGGGGCCATGGGATACCATGGACCACTTGCCAGCAGCCTTTTGGGGCCGGGGGCACTTCGGACAGCTCCTTGACGCCAGGCCACCGCGCCGCCCTGACTCAGACCGGATGAACATCATTTACATCGAAGACGCGCCCGACGTGCGGGACATGGTTGAACTTCTGTTGCAATCGTGGGGCCATGATGTCCGCTCGTTCGAGAGCGCAGAGGACGCCAGCGACGCCCTGCAGGCCGCAGGGGTTGACCTGCTGATCAGCGATCTTGAGCTGCCAGGCATGTCGGGACTGGAGCTCATGCGCCAGGTCATGGGTCACAACGGGCATGTGCACGGCTTGCTGCTGACCGGTCACCGCGCCGAGATGTACCGCCCCCATCTGCCCGAGCGCGTCCACATCCTGTCCAAGCCCTTCGATGTCGACGAGCTTCAGAAACTGCTGGACGGGATGGCTGCCTCGCCCTGAAGGCGCGAGCAGCACTGCACGACGGGGGTGCCTTCCATGACCACATGTGAACGCCCTGGAGGCGTCAAGAGGACCCCATGAGGACTTTTCGCTGCGATCACTGCGACAGCCCTGTCTACTTCGAGAACCCCCGCTGCGTGGCCTGTGGCCATACCCTGGCCTTCCTGCCGGACCAGTTCCGCCTGGCGGCGCTGGAGCGCTCCGACGATGGCCTGTGGCGCGTTGCGGGTGGGCAGACGGAGGGGCAACCCGCCTACCGGCTGTGCCACCATTACGTGAGCACGGACACCTGCAACTGGGCCGTGGAAGCCGCGGACAGCCAGGAGCTTTGCGTATCATGCAGGCTCACCCATCAGATTCCGGATCTGTCACTGCCGGGGCGGCAGGCTTCGCTCTACAAGATGGAACAGGCCAAGCGCCGCCTGGTGTTCAACCTGCGGGAGCTGGGTCTGCCGCTGTTCGAGCATGAAACCCTCAACCCCTTGCGTTTCTCGTTTCTGGAGAATTTGCCGGAAGCAGGCTTTCATGTGATCACGGGCCATGACCACGGTCACATCACGATCAATCTGTCCGAGGCCGACGATGTCGAGCGGGTGCGTTCGCGCAATGAGATGGGCGAACCCTACCGGACTGTACTGGGCCACTTTCGTCATGAGATCGGACATTTCTATTGGGATGAGCTGATCGCCCCACAGGAACAGCGGCTCGATGCCTTCCGTACCTTGTTCGGCGACGAGCGCGAGGACTACGCCGAAGCGCTCAAGCGGCACTATGAACAGCCCGATCCCCAGTGGGCGGACCAGCACATCTCGACCTATGCGAGCGCCCACCCATGGGAAGGCTGGGCAGAGACCTGGGCGCACTACATGCACATGCGCGCCACCATAGAGACAGCCGATGATTTCGCGGATTCAGTGCGGCTGCCAGGGCAGGATCCGAAAGCCGCGCGGCAGGCCCGTGAGAATGCCCTGATGATGGCTCGGGGGCTCGATTTCGACCAGTTGATCCTGCGCTGGATGCGCTTGAGCCTTGCGCTCAACGCCTTGAATCGCAGCATGGGCATGGACGATGTCTACCCCTTCACGCTGTCGGATCCCGTGCGCGACAAGCTGCGCTTCGTGCACGACACCGTCAGGGCTTCGGCCATCCTGGCCTGAGTCGCCAGGCCTGGCCTGCTGCATCACATCAGGCGCTCGAACAGCCGGGCGCTTTTTTCCTTGAGCTTTTCAAACAGCGATCGATTCTTCCAGGCCTGGGGATCAATGGCGGTGGACGAGCGCAAATCCTGCTGGAACAGCGCTTCCATGGACTGGCCGAAATCGCGGCCCAGCACCACCACATTGATCTCGTTGTTGCTCACAAAACTGCGCCAGTCCATGTTGCTCGAGCCGACCGTCGACCACACCCCGTCGACCACCACCGTCTTGGCATGCAGTACCGCGCTGTCCAGCTCATACAGCTTCACGCCAGCCGACAGCAACTGCTCATAGTACGAACGCCCCGCATACAGCACCGGACTGAAATCGCTGATGGACGGCAGGATCATCTGCACTTCCACACCGCGCTGCGCTGCGTCGCACAGGGCCTGCACCATGTCCTGTCCGGGCGCGAAATAGGCCATCGTGATGTGGATGCTCTCCTGTGCCGCGTCCAGTGCCGTCAGGAGGGACACATAAGTATCCATGCCTGCTTCGTCGGGGCCGCTGACGATGACCTGCAGCACCTTGTCACCGCGCTTTTGGCCACCCTTCGGATCAGCGCCCGTGATCACCGAGGCATTGATCACCGGCTTGCAGCCCTGTGCATCCCAGGTCTGGCGAACGATGCGGGCCATCTCGGCCGCGGCAGGGCCATTGATCTGCACCTGCGTGTCACGCCAACCATTGTCCTTGCCATCGCCGTCGGGGTCCTTGCCCTTCCTTTTCTTGCTGAACAGGGACGAGCCCGACGAATACACCTTGGAGATGTTGATGCCGCCAGTGAAGGCCCATTGCTCGTCGACCGCCAGGATCTTGCGGTGATCGCGGTGGTTGATGCCCCAGTAGCCTGGCCGGGTCAGCGGGTTGATGGGGTTGAAGGCACACGTATGCACACCTGCATCGCGCAGACTCTGAAAGAACTCGCGCGAGGTGCCGATCGAGCCCACGGCGTCGTAGATCACGTGGATGGTCACGCCTTCAGCCCGCTTGCGGATCAGCAGATCCCGCAGGCGCACCGCGATGTCCTCGTCCTCGATGATGTAGCTCTCCAGCCAGATCGAGCGGCGTGCCGACTCCACGGCCTTGAACATGGCAGCGAAGGTCTGGGGGCCATCCACCAGCAGATGCACATCGTTGTCCGCCGACAGGCGCACACGCTTCTGCGAGGTCATGGCGGCCAGATGGCGCTTGACCAGATCCGGCCGCCCTTCGGATTGCACATGGTTGAGCAGTCGAGCCCGCTCGCCGCGGCGCAGATCGTCGCTGGCAGTGCTCACCTGCACCAGGGTTGCCAGATGCGCCGTGCTCGCAGAAGGAGCAGGCAGCGCGCGACGAGGTGCCAGGGAGCTGCAGGCTGCCAATGCCGCCACACTCGCCAGGACACAAAAGGTCTGGACGGTGCGCCGGCGCGGGCCCGCCCTCCCGCGACCGCCTGCCAACGCCAAACAGGCACCGGCAGCGGGTCTCCTCGGTCGTCCATCTTGTTTTGGGGAAGGGATCACGCCACACCTCAGCTGCGCCGTCCAGACACAGGGGATTGTGACCATACCCATGGCCCTGGCCTATCAGCGCCCTCCGACCCCCTTGTCAAGAAGTGCTGACACACCATGTGACATCCATGCCCCACGGCTGTGCGGCACCACGGCGCCAGCGTCAGGCATCACTGACCTCCAGTTCAGGCCACACTGACTGCCCCTGAACGGCCGTGCTTTTACGCTGGAGTCTCGGTTTTGCCAACCGCCATGAAAAAAGGTTGGCCGGATCTCAAAAAGGAGACCCCCATGAGCTACGCAACCGAAGTGATCGACACCGTCAACGATGTCATTGAAAACTGCAAGGATGGCGAGTACGGCTTCAAGGAGTGTGCTGAACACGCCGACTCTCCCACCCTCAAGACCATGTTCGAACGCCGTGCCACGGAATGCCAGGCTGCAGCCACCGAGCTGCAGCGCATCGTGTACGCCAACCAGGAACAACCTGCCACGGGCGGTACCGCCTCGGGTGCGCTGCACCGCGGCTGGCTGAACATCAAGGCGGCGCTGTCGCTGTCCGATGACAAGGCCGTGCTGGAAGAGTGCGAACGCGGCGAGGACCGCGCGCTGGCCCGCTACGACAAGGCACTGAAGAAGGACCTGCCCGACGAGATCCGCTCGGTGCTGGTGGCTCAGCGCGCTGGTGTGCAGCGCAACCACGATCTGGTGCGCTCGCTGCGCGACCAGGCTCGCGCTGCCGCTCACCACTGATCACACCCCTGAAAACGCGAGGGCCCATGCAGCCCTCGCCGGATGCCGCAAGGCAGCCCAAACCCTCTTCGCTTTCAACCGTCCTCAGGGACGGTTTTCTTTTGAGGCCTGCCCGTCAAGCATCAAGCCCGGGCCATGCGTCCATAGCGCGCCAGCAGGGCCTTGCGCTTGGAGGGGTGAAGGTTGGCACGCGAGATGTCGCCGTCGTAATGCGCCAGCACCTTCTTGTCCATCAAGGCAAACCACAGCGGCGGAATGTAGGCCACCATCAGCATGGCCGCGTAGCCCGAAGGCAGTTGAGGGCCTTCGTCAAAGTGCCGCAGCGCCTGGAAGCGCCGCGCCGGGAACGCGTGGTGATCTGAATGGCGCTGCAGGTGGTACAGGAACAAGTTGGTCACGATGTGATTGCTGTTCCAGGAGTGGCGGGGCTGGCAGCGCTCGTAGCGGCCATCGGCGCCTTTCTGGCGCAGCAGGCCGTAATGCTCCAGGTAGTTCACCACCTCCAGCAGGGAGAAACCATATACCGCCTGGATGACGAGGAAGGGCAGCACGGCCCAGCCCAGCCAGGCCACCACGGCCGCGAACATCAGCAGCGAGATCGCCCACGATTGCAGGTTCTGGTTGTGTACGCTCCACGCGCCCTTGCCCTGCTTGGCCAGGCGCTCGGCCTCAAGTTCCCAGGCCGATTTCAGGCTGCCCATCACCGTGCGTGGCAGGAAGGCCCAGAAGGTCTCGCCCATGCGCGAGCTGGCGGGATCCTCGGGCGTGGCCACGTTCTTGTGGTGGCCGCGGTTGTGCTCCACATAGAAGTGGCCATACCACGAAGGCGCCAGCGCGATGCGGGCCAGCCACTGGTCCAGCGTGTTCTTCTTATGGCCCAGTTCATGGCCGGTGTTGATGGCGATGCCGCTGACCAGGCCCACGCTCAAGGCGAGGCCGAGCTGGGTGTACCAGGCCATCTCCACATTCACGAACAACCAGGCGCCCCACAGCGTCACGGCCCATTGCAGCGGCACGAAGGCGAACAGCAGCCAGCGGTAATAGGGATCGGCCTCCAGCGCAGCGATGGCGCTGTCTGGCGGGTTTTCGCGGTCTTCGCCGACAATCCAGTCCAGCAGCGGCAGCACGCCGTGCACGATCAGCATGGGCAGCCACACCACCCAGTGCCATTGCATCTGCTGGAACAGCCCCAGCGCCGTCAGCCCGATGACAGGCACGGCAGGGCCGAGCAGCCAAAGGTAACGTTTGTGATCCACCCAGGGCGCCTGGGCCACGCTGGCTTGTGCCATGTCTCGTACTCCTTCCATGTGCGACTGGCGCAGCTGCGCCGATGGCCGTCAGTGTGCTCAGACACTTGTATGAACAGAATCCCTGCAAAGCCGCCTCAGTTCAGTCAGACGCCGGGGGCCGCCCCGGAAAAACCCGCGACGGCCTGGATCCGGTGAATCTCGCTCGGGTGTCGGCGTTTCCACGATGACAAGGCCCCCACAAGCGTGGCATCCTGCGGCACCATGGACCCATTGAGTCTCATCATCGACGACATGCGCTTCGACGGCGTCGTGTTCGTGGCCACCGAACTGAGCGCGCCCTGGTCCCTGCAGCTGCACACCCCCGGCCTGGCCGCTTTCCACATCCTCACCGAGGGGCAGGCGTGGCTGCTGCGTGAAGGGCATGAGCCCGTCGCCCTGCAAACCGGCGATCTGGTCGTGCTGCCGGCCGGCGTGCCGCACCTGGTGCAGGACCGCCCCACGCCAGCCTCACAGTCCCACGATCTGTCGACGCACCTGCAGCGCCCCGATCTGGTCCCCCTGAGGCTGGGCGGCAGCGGCAGTGCGCAGACCCAGCTGATCAGCGGCCACGCACGCTTCGACGTGCACATGGCCGCGCCGTTGGTGTCCGCCCTGCCGGGTTTGATGCACATTCACGGGCTGGGTGAAGCCCCGCCGCCGTGGCTGGCCATCGGGCTGCAGTTCCTGGCCCAAGAGTTGATGAGCCCGCGCCCCGGTCAGCAGGCCATCATCAACCGCCTGGGCGACATCCTGTTCATGGAGTGCCTGCGCGACTACGTCAGCTCGCTCACGGAAGAATCGGGCAACTGGCTGGCCGCACTGAAAGACCGGGCCTTGTCCACCGCCCTGGCCTGCATGCACCGCACGCCCGCGCACAACTGGACAGTGCCCGAGCTCGCCCAGCACGCCTGTCTCTCGCGCTCAGCTTTTGCCGACCGTTTCACGCAGACCCTGGGCGAGCCGCCCCTGACCTACCTGACGCGCCACCGCATGCGGCTGGCCGCGCGCCAGCTGGCCAGCAGCAACGCACCGATCAGCCGCGTGGCCGATCAGGTGGGCTATGCCTCGGAGGCAGCCTTCAGTCAGGCCTTCAAGCGCGAGTATGGGCAATCGCCCTCGGCCTGGCGCCAGGCGCAGCCCGCACGTGCCGAAGGCGACAGGCCCGAAGTAGCCGCGGCCTGATTGCGCCCCGGAGCAGCGCCTGCTCACACGCCAGAGAAAAGGCCCCGGCAGTGCCTGGGGCCTTGTCATGGCGGCGGGGTGCCGTGGGTCAGCGCGTGGTGCCTGACCCGCCGCTGCCCGTGCCGGAGCCGCCCAGCAGCGTGGCCACCTTGCGCTTGGGCTTGATGAAGCGCGACAGCCCGCTGCTGCCGCTCGAACCCGACGCCGACGGGGCGGCCGAAGCGCCCTTCTTGTCCCAGGACGGATCGGCATCGCTCTGGGCTTCGTAGGGCTTGTCGAAGAAGGGATCGGCCGATGGGCGGCGGATGCCTGGGCGCACCGCGCCGCGCGTGTCGGCCGGACGCGGCGCATGGCCATGGGTGGCCGGCGCCAGATCCGGGCGGTCATCGTCATCGCGGCGCTCACGGCGGAAGGACGGACGGCGCTCGCCGCCGCCTTCCAGCTCGAAGGGCTCGATGTCCAGCTTCTTCTTGGTGAGCTTCTCGATCTCGGCGATCAGGCGGGCATCGGCGCCGGTGACCAGCGACACCGCCAGGCCCGAGGCACCAGCGCGGCCCGTACGGCCGATGCGGTGCACGTAGTCTTCGGCGTTGAAGGGAATGTCGAAGTTGAACACCGCCGGCAGGGCCGCGATGTCGATGCCGCGCGCGGCCACGTCGGTGGCCACCAGCAGGTCCATCTCGCCGGCCTTGAAGGCGGCCAGGGCCTTCAGGCGCTCGTCCTGTGATTTGTCGCCGTGCAGGGCCGCCGTCTTGAGGCCGTCACGCTCGAACGCGCGGGCCAGGCGGCCGCAACCCAGCTTGGAATTGACGAAGACGATGCTCTGCGTGATGCCGCGATCACGCAGGATCTGACGGACCGTGGCGCGCTTGTCGTCTTCAGACACCTTGTAGAAGCGCTGCTCCACGTTGGTGGCGGTGGCGTTGGGGCGGGCCACCTCGACCAGCACCGGGTCCTGCAGGTAGCTCTGGGCCAGCTTCTTGATCTCGGGCGAGAAAGTGGCGGAGAACAGCAGGGTCTGGCGCTGCTTGGGCAGGTAGCTCAGGATGCGCTGCAGATCGGGCAGGAAGCCGATGTCCAGCATGCGGTCGGCCTCGTCGAGCACCACGTACTCGACCTGGCCGAGGTTGCAGTTCTTGGCCTCGATGTGGTCCAGCAGGCGGCCCGGCGTGGCGATCAGCACCTCGACGCCGGCCTTGAGCTCGGCGGTTTGCGGCTTCATGTCCATGCCGCCGAACACCACGGCCACGCGCAGGTTGGTCTTGCTGGCGTATTCCTTGACGTTCACGGCGACCTGGTCGGCCAGCTCGCGCGTGGGCGCCAGCACCACCGCACGCACCGGGTGACGGGCGGGTGACATGCTGGGGTTCTCGTGCTTCATCATCTTCTGAAGCAGCGGGATCGAGAAGGCCGCGGTCTTGCCGGTGCCGGTCTGGGCCGCGCCCATCACGTCACGGCCGGCCAGCACCACCGGGATGGCCTTGGCCTGGATGGGCGTCATCGTGGGGTACTTGATGGCGGCCAGCAGCTTGGTGTGCAGCGGCAGGGTGTCAAAGCGCGCCGGCGCTTCAGGCGCTGCTGGTGTGGAGGCTGCGCCGGGGTCCGCAGATGCGGCGGTCGTCAGGGAGGTATCGCCCGTGGGCGTGGTCGAGGTCATAGAGCCCCTGTTGGGCGCCAGACCGGTGGCCTGGCAACTGAAAACATCAAAAGGTGTAGCCGGCCTGGCGCTGGATGCCCAGCGTCTCGGCTTCGGCCACTTCGAGCAGGGCCGCCAAGGGACCCAGGCCGTTGTACCGTGTGCAGACGCGGTGGGCGTAGCGCCACACCCGCGGGATGTCGTCCAGATACTGCCGCTTGCCATCGCGCAGCGCCAGACGCGCAAAGATCCCCAGCACCTTCAGATGGCGCTGAAGGCCCATCCATTCGAAGTCACGCCAGAAATCACCGAAATCGTCGGGTACCGGCACACCGGCCTTGCGGGCCTTTTCCCAGTAGCGCACGGCGTGATCGATCTGCACTTCCTCGTCCCACACCACGTAGGCATCACGCAGCAAGGACACGAGATCATACGTGACCGGGCCCCATACCGCATCCTGAAAATCGATCACCCCCGGGGTGGCGCGGGGATCGCCTTGTTTGACCATGAGGTTGCGCGAGTGGTAATCACGGTGGACCAGCACCCGCGGCTGGCCCAGCACCTGGGCCTTGATCAGGCCGAAACTGCGTTCCAGCACCTGCTGCTGGGCGTCGGTGAGCGTCAGGCCACGCAACTGGGTGAGGTACCACTGCGGCAGCAGGTCCAACTCGCGCTGCAGCAGGGCATCGTCGTACGGCGGCACCTGGTCTTCAGCGGCAATGCCCTGCAGGCGCACCAGCTCGTCCAGTGCGGCGGCGTAGCGGGCGCGGTTGTCGGCGTCGGCCGCAGACAGGGCCTCGGCCTCGGGGACCAGGACAGACAGCAGGGTGTGCCCGCCAAGATCGCTCAGCAGCATGAAGCCCTGTGCCTCGTCCCATTCCAGGATGGCCGGTGCAGCCACGCCGCCGGCCTGCAGCAGCCGGGCCACTTTCACGAACGGGCCGCAGTCTTCCTTGTCCGGAGGGGCATCCATCACGATGAAGGATGCGGGGCAGCCATCTGCGTCGACCCGCAGGTAGCGGCGGAAACTGGCGTCCGAGCTGGCGGCGCGCACGGTGCCGGGGCGCAGGCCGTGGCGGCCCGCCACGCCCGCCAACCAGGATTCGAAAGCCTCCCGGCGCGCAGGGTCGGCCCAGGGCACGGACAGGCCATCCTGGCCGGAAGAAGGCGATGCGGCGGACAAAGATTCGGAAGGCGATGACATGGCGGCAAGGAACGCGCAGAGGCGCATGGAATAATCCCCCACAATTTTAGACGTCCCACCCCTCCACTTTTCGTGCCGCCATCCGCCCTGACCACCCGCCGCGCCGCAGGCTCACGGCTCAACGCCTGGCGCCTGCCACTGCCAAGCCCGACGCCGGTGGCTTGCGCGGCGGCGCTGGCCCTGTGCCACCCCTGGCTGGCTGACCGGGCCGACGCCCAGACCACCGCCCCGCCCCCCGCAGCACTGAGCGCTGCCTCTGCGGCCAGCGCGCCCCGGCTGGGTGATGAAGAACTGGAAGCCGCCGCGGCACCGTTGCGCATTTCCTCGTCGCTGGCAGCGCCTGTGGGCGGCACCGATGCCAAGGACCTGCCCATCTACTTCGAGGCCGATCGGCTCGATGGCACCCCAGGCACCAAAACCCATGCCAGCGGCGATGTGCGCCTCAAGCGCGGCGACCTGTTCATGCGCGCCGACGATGTCACGCACACGGCAGACACCAATGTGGCCGATGCGGCGGGCAATGTGCGCATCACCCGCCGGGGCGATCTGTTCGCAGGCCCAGCGCTGACCCTGCAGCTCGACACCCTGCAAGGCGAGTTCACCAACCCCATCTACCGCTTTGCCCGCACCGGCGCTGGCGGGCAGGCCGAGAAGGTGGAGTTCCTGGGCAACAACAAGCTGCGCGCCATCGGCGCCACCTACACCAGCTGCACCCCCGAGAACACGCAGGATCTGGACTGGGTCCTGACCACCAGCGATGTCTACATGGACTTCGAGGCCAACGAAGGCCGCGCCAAGAACGCCGTGATCCGATTCATGGGCGTGCCCATCCTGGCCGCGCCGGTGCTGACCTTCCCGCTCAGCGACGAGCGCAAATCCGGCTTCCTGCCGCCCAGCTTCGACATCGACAACAAGAGCGGTTTTGAACTGTCGGTGCCCTACTACTGGAACATCGCGCCCAACCGCGACGCCACCATCACGCCCACGGTGTCCACACGCCGCGGCGCAGGCATGGAAGGCGAATTCCGCTACCTGTCCGACAGCGACCGCGGCACCATCGACGTGATGGCCCTGCCCAATGACCGCGTGGCCGACCGCAGCCGCGGCATGGTCAACGCCCGCCACACCGGCGAGCTGATCCAGCCTGGATCGCCCAGCCTGACCAACTACGAGCTGCAGTGGAACCGCGTCTCCGACGACGACTACTGGAAAGACTTCACCCGCAACCGCAACCTGATCACGCCGCGCCTGTACGACAGCCACGCCAGCATCGAACGGCAGATCAACACGCGCGTCTGGGGCCTGGGCAACAGCCAGACCGCGCTGTACGCACGCGTGCAGTCCTGGCAGACCCTGCAGGATCTGGACCCCGATGCCAGCCCGGATGCGCGCATCATCACGCCCTACCGCCGCGAGCCCCAGATCGGTCTGCGCAGCCGCAGCGCCTCCGATACCGGCCTGATCTGGAACTTCGAGGCCGAGGCCAACCGCTTCGGCAACGAAGACAAGAGCCGCGTCACAGGTGACCGCGTGCATGCGCTGGCCACCATCTCGCGCCCCTTCGGCAACGCAGGCTGGCACTTCACGCCCAAGGTCAGCCTGAACGCCGCCAGCTACACGCTGGACCGCAACGAAGCCAGTGTCAACACGCCGCGCAGCCAGTCACGCTTCATTCCCACCACCAGCCTGGACGGTGGCCTGGTGTACGAGCGGCCCATCGGCTGGTTCGGCCAGGACCTGGTGCAGACGCTCGAGCCGCGCGTGCAGTATGTCTACACGCCCTACCGCAAGCAGTCGGATCTGCCCCAGTTCGACAGCGCCATCCGCGATTTCAACCAGTACAGCATCTTCAGCGAAAACGCCTTCACCGGCGTCGACCGCGTGTCCGACGCAAACCAGCTGACGATGGGCCTGACCACCCGCATCCTCAGCGCCAGCAACGGCGGCGAGATCATGCGCCTGGGCGTGGTGCAGAAGGTGCAGTTCGCCGACCAGCGCATCACCGCCGACGACGGCCCCGTGAACACGCAGCGCTGGTCCGATCTGCTGCTGCTGGGCTCAACCTCGGTCATACCGCACTGGTACTTCGACACCACCGCGCAGTACAGTGCCCGCGACAAGCGCATCGAACGCTCCCTGCTGGGCGTGCGCTACAACCCTGGCGCTTTCCGCACCATCAGCGCCAACTACCGTTACACGCGTGACAGCAGCGAGCAGCTCGATGTGGGCTGGCAATGGCCGATCGCTGGCCGATCGCCCGCGGCCGAGGCAGTGGCTTCCGCCATGGCACAAGCCGTGGGCGCCAAGCCGATGGGCTCCAATGCGGGTTGCGGGGGAACTTGGTACAGCGTGGGGCGTCTGAACTACAGCCTCAAGGACAGCCGCCTGAGCGACGCCCTGGTGGGACTGGAATACGACGGCGGCTGCTGGATCGCCCGCGTGGTGGCCGAGCGCACGTCGATCGGGCGCGCCGAAGCCGCCACACGCCTGATGTTCCAGCTGGAGCTGGTGGGGCTGTCCCGACTGGGTTCCAGCCCCCTGGGCGCCTTGAGGGACAATATCCCTGGTTACCGCCTGCTGCGCGAGGACACCGGTCTGCTGACCGCGCCCTCCGTGCCGCCCTCAGCCTACGTGAATGATGAATGACCTGATGTCCGCCCGTCTGCAATGCGCTCCGCGCACCTCGCCCCGATGGGCGCGCCTGCTGGCGGCCGCCAGCCTGGCCGCACTGGGCACCAGCTCGGCGCTGGCCCAGTTCAGCCTGGGGGGCACACCCTCCGTGTCGCCACGCATTCCTGGCGTGCCGAGCCTGAGCACCGAGCTCAAGCTGCAGGGTCAACAGACCACCGCCGACTACATCGTCGCGGTGGTCAACCAGGAACCCATCACCCACACCGACGTCGACAAGCGCGTGGGGCGCATCATGGACGCGGCCAGCCGCAACCCGAATGCGCGTCTGCCCTCGCCCGACGTGCTGCGCGAGCAGGTGCTCGAGGCGTTGATCGATGAGAAAGTGCAGTTGCAGCATGCCAAGGCCATCGGCATGGGCGTGAGCGATGCCGAGGTCGATGACGCCATCGCCAACATCGCGGCACAGAACCAGATCTCGCTGCAGGAGCTGCGCCAGCGCATGCGCGCCGATGGCCTGGACTACGACCGCTACCGCAACAGCCTGCGCGAGCAGATGCTGCTCGAACGCGTGCGCGCCCGCGAGGTCAATGCCCGCATCCAGATCTCCGACAGCGACCTGGACACCTTCAATGCGCAGGCCGCGGCTGCCGGCCGCGACACTGACCTGAACCTGGCCCACATCCTGATCGGCGTGCCCGAAGGGGCCAGTGCCGACCGCGTGCGCCAGCTGGCCGCCAAGGCCGAGGCCCTGCGCGAGCGCGCCGCCGCCGGCGCCAACTTTGCCCAGCTGGTCAAGGACAACACCGATGACGCCAGCACGCGCGACAACGGCGGCAATTTCGGCATGCGTCCGGCCAGCCGGCTGCCCGAACTGTTCACCGACGCCGTCAAGGACCTGAAGGTGGGGCAGGTCTCCAAGGTCGTGCGCTCCGGCGCCGGCTTCCATGTGCTCAAGCTGATCGAGCGCGAGAACGCCGCCAAGGCCACCTACACCCAGCAGCGCGCCCGCCACATCCTGCTGCGCACCACGCCCCAGCAAAGCATCCAGGCCGCCCGCGCCCGCATGGCAGACATCCGCAAGCAGATCGTCGGAGGCCAGGCCAGCTTTGCCCAGATGGCCCGTCAGAATTCCGAAGACGGCAGCGCCACCCGAGGTGGTGACCTGGGCTGGGCGGCACCCGGCCAGTTCGTGCCCGAGTTCGAGCAGGCGCTGATCGCCCTGCAGCCCGGCCAGGTTTCCGAGCCCGTGGTCACGCGTTTCGGCGTGCACCTGATCCAGCTGATCGAGCGCCGCGAAGTACAGCTTACCGAGCAGCAAAAGCGTGAAGCCGCACGCAGCGTGCTGCGCGAGCAGCGCTTCGAATCGGCCTACGAAGACTGGGCGCGCGAGCTGCGTGCCGCGGCCTACGTGGACATGCGCGATGCGCCCTGAACGGCGACCTGACCGCGGCGCAGGGGCCGGTGACAACCACCGCGCCCGTAAGCGTTTCGGCCAGCACTTCCTGGCCGATCCGGGCGTGATCGACGAGATCGTTCGCGGCATCGATCCACGCCCCGGCCAGCCCCTGGTCGAGATCGGCCCCGGCCTGGGCGCCCTCACCAACCCGGTGGTACAGCGCAGTGGCCAACTCACTGTGATCGAGCTGGACCGCGACCTCGCCGCCCGGCTGCGCAAGCGCGCCGAACTCGCGGTGGTCGAATCCGACGTGCTCAATGTCGATTTCGCGGCCCTGGCCGAGCAGGCCGGCAAGCCCCTGCGCGTGATCGGCAACCTGCCCTACAACATCTCCACGCCCATCCTGTTCCACCTGCTGCCCTTCGCCGCGCGGGTGGAAGACCAGCACTTCATGCTGCAAAAGGAAGTGGTCGACCGCATGGTGGCCTCGCCCGGCAGCAAGGATTACGGGCGCCTGAGCGTGATGCTGCAATGGCGCTACGAGATGGAATCCATCGTCGACGTGCCCCCCGAGGCCTTCGATCCACCACCCAAGGTGGAGTCGGCCGTGGTGCGCATGGTGCCCTACCCTGCGGCGGCCCAGGCCGACCTGAACGTGCCCCTGCTCGGCGAAATCGTCACCGTGGCCTTTTCACAGCGCCGCAAGATGCTGCGCAACACCCTGGGCCGCTGGCTCGAGGAGCGTGGCCTCCAGGCGGATTTCGACCTGCAGCGCCGTGCGGAGGAAGTGCCGGTGGACCACTACCTGGCGCTGGCCCGTCTGGCCGGCGAATGCAAGGCGGGCTGATCGCTCGCCTCGCTGGCGTCAAGCACCTGTCATCTGGCGACAAGGTGCACGAGCCTCGCCAGTCACGGCGGCCTTCCGCGGGGGCTGTCCTCGCCGACTTTTTGAAGGATCCCTTTGATGCCAGAACGTTGCCGCGCACCATCCACGTTCCACGCCGAGTGGTCACGCCAGATCGTGGTGAGCCTGTGGGCGGCACTGGCCGGCATGCAAGCCGCATGGGGCACCTCGGCCGAGGTGCGCGGTCCGGTGGAACTGGCGGTGGGGGCACAAGGTGTGCCCAGCACCCCGCTGTGTGCCCACGTGAACGCGAGCTCGCCCAACGAAGGGCAGCAGGGGTGGACCGTCCAGTTGTGGACGGGCATCGCGCCTGACGACGCCAGCGCTCCGCTGTGGCAGCAGGACACGGAAGAAGGGGCCAACGCCAGCCGCAGCTGGCCGGATGCGCCAGCACAGTGCGTAGGCATTCCGACGCGACTATTGAAAGCCGGTCAGCCCTACACACTGCAGATCAGCAGCATCCGCCTGTACCGGAGCAGCTTCTGCTGGCAGGAAGCAGATGCGGCACAGCCCGCACAGTTGCTGGCCGTCGACCACACCACTCAGCAGTGCACATCGCGCACGTGGTTCGATGACGGCGAACAGGGCCCGGCCGTCGGCAGCCCTCACTGGTGGGAACGGCTGCGCAACTGGTGGCGCAGCCAGCCCCTGCGCTGGTGATCAGCCCTGCGTCGCGCCGCTGGTCAGGCGGCGACGGCCCAGCAGGCCGAGCACACCCAGACCGCCGAGGGCCAAGGCCAGGGATTCAGGCTCGGGAACCACCGTCACCGTGCCCGTGCCGAAGACGCTGACCTTGTAGGCCGCGCCGGGCGTGCCCAGCAGGCTGAGCTTGTAGGTACCCGACAGGCCACTGTACAGGTAGGAGTAGAGCGAACCCAGGCCGCTGCTCGACGTGTAGTTCACGAAGGTATTGGAAGGATCCAAGAACAGGCTGGGGGCAGCCGGTCCCACCACGCTCACCACGTAGTCTCCCGCCGTGAACGACAGGCTCAGCACATCCAGCCCCACCGTGCCCAGCATGGGCACCATGGTGGGATCCAGCGTGCCGGTCAGTTCGATGGCGCTGACCGTACCGGCGGACGCCATGGACGCAGCAGCTACCGCGGCCAGCACCCATTTCTTCGTTTGCATGCTCATACCTACCTCCCTGGGGGGAATGACAAATGACACAGAACCTGAGCCCCCTCACGCATACTCCGTGCCAGATGTCACACCCCATGAGGGCGGCTTTTTTTCCTGCTTGAGGTGCATCCAGTGCGCTGCTGCCCTTACTTGGGCCGCCACCATGGTGCAATGCACAATGTTCAGGCGCCCCGTCTTCGCGCATCGCCCCCATACTTTTGCCTCATGAAAACCTACCTCGTCGGCGGCGCCGTCCGCGACCGGCTGCTGGGCCGTCCCACGCAAGACCACGATTGGGTGGTCGTGGGCGCCTCACCCGAGGCCATGGTCGCCCGGGGCTTTCTACCTGTCGGCCGCGATTTCCCCGTCTTCCTGCACCCACAGACGAAAGAGGAATACGCGCTGGCCCGTACCGAGCGCAAATCCGGGCGGGGTTACCACGGCTTCGTGTTCCAGGCCACACCCGAGGTCACCCTGGAAGAAGACCTGGCCCGTCGCGACCTGACCATCAACGCCATGGCCCAGGCGGAAAACGGCACGCTGGTCGATCCCTACGGGGGGCAGCAGGACCTGAACGCCCGGGTGCTGCGCCACGTCTCACCGGCGTTCGGCGAAGACCCGGTGCGCATCCTGCGCCTGGCCCGCTTCGCCGCCCGCCTGCCCGACTTCACCGTGGCACCGGACACCGCCGCCCTGATGCGCCGCATGGTCGACGAGGGTGAAGCCGACCACCTGGTGGCCGAACGAGTCTGGCAGGAACTGGCGCGCGGCCTGCTGGAAGTACGCCCTTCGCGCATGTTCGAGGTGCTGCGCGATTGCGGTGCGCTGGCCCGCCTGCTGCCCGAGGTCGACCGCCTGTGGGGCGTGCCCCAGCGCGCCGACTACCACCCCGAGGTCGACACCGGCGTGCACCTGATGATGGTGCTGGACATGAGCGCGCGCCTGCAGGCCTCGCTGCCCGTGCGCTTCGCCTGCCTGTGCCACGACCTGGGCAAAGGCACCACCCCCGCCGACGTGCTGCCTCGCCACCTGGGCCACGAGGGCCGCAGCGCCAGACTGCTCAAGGATGTTTGCGAGCGCCTGCGCGTGCCCAACGACTGCCGCGAGCTGGCCGATGTGGTGGCGCGCGAGCATGGCAACATCCACCGCAGCGCGGACCTGTCTGCCGCGGCCACGGTACGCCTGCTGGAACGGCTCGATGCCTTCCGCAAACCGCAGCGCCTGCCCGACATCCTGCTGGCCTGCGAATGCGATGCCCGCGGCCGCCTGGGTTTCGAGGACAGCGCCTACCAACCCGCCACGGCCCTGCCGCTGGCCCTGCGGGCCTGCCAGTCGATCGACACCGCCCAACTGGCCGCCCAGGCCATGGCGCGTGGCCAGAAGGGCGCGGCCATCGCCGACGTCATCCAGCAGGCTCGCACACAGGCCCTGGCCGCCCTGCGGCCACAGCCGCAACCGCACGACGAGGACAAGGCGCAGTGACCCGAACGCTGTTGGTGGTGGAAGACCACGCCCTGGTCAGCGAAGGCATCCTCAAGGTGGTCACCGCCCGCTGGCCCGACCTCACCACGCACCAGGCCGATGATCTGGCTGCGGCCCTGCGCTGCCTGGAGAGCGCCCCGGCCCCAGGCATCGAGGTGATCATCACCGACCTGAACCTGCCCGACGCCCAGGGTCTGGAGACGCTGCGGCAGCTGCGTGCCCATGCCCCGCGCGCCCGCATCGGCGTCGTCTCCGGCAGCAATGACCTGGGGCTGGCGCTGGCATGCGTGCGCGAAGGTGCCTGCGCCTTCGTGCCCAAGGCCGGCAGCCTGGCGCACTTCACTGAAGGGCTGCGCACGCTGGCCCATGGCGGCGTGTATTTCCCACGCGAGTTGCTGGCACAGGCCCATGCCGCCGCAGGCACCGATGAGGATGGCCACGCCCCTGCGGACCGGTGTGAAGCCGCATCCGGTCAGCGGGCACCCCCGCGGCTCACGCCCCGCCAGATCGAGGTACGCGCCCTGCTGCTGCATGGCCTGGCCAATGCGCTCATCGCCAACCAGCTCGGCATTAGCGAAGAAACCGTGAAGCTGCACGTGCGTGCCATCCTGCGCGCGCATGGCGCAAGCAACCGCGTGCAACTGCTGCTCAACTGCGCGCGCGACGGGTGGGCAGACACTACCGCCCCAGCCCGCTGAACCGCATGAAGTTCCTGCGCCTGACCCTGCGGGACCTCACGCCCACCGACCAGGCCATCTACCTGGAACAGCTGCGCGACCACTGGCGCCTGGATGTCTGGGCCATTCCCGGGCAGTTCATCGCGCTGCTGGCCCTCATCCCCGTGGTGCAACGCAGCGGCCTGGCCCCGTGGGAGTGGGGGCCACCCATCGCGCTGCTGCTGGCCACGTGGTCCTGGGGCAGCCTGTCGATCTGGCGCCTGCGCCGCGTGGTGCTCGATGCCGGCAACTACCCGCGCTGGCGGGCCATCACGCTGATGCGCGAGGTCACTCAGGCCACCGGCTGGGCGCTGCTGGCCGCCATGCTGTGGGGCGCGCTGCCATCGCAATGGCATCTGCTGATCCTCACGGCGCTGATCATCTTCGGCTACACGGCCATGTTCTTCAGCACGCACGATTCGGGCGTGGCCACGGCCGCCAACCTGCCCATCCTGCTGATCGTGCTGACGCGCCTGCTGTTCGACCCGGCCGAAGGCACGGCCACCATCGCGCTGATCCTGACCCTGTCCATGGTGACGTGCCTGGGCGTGGGCCGCCTGATCGAGGTGCGCCTGCTGGAGGCAGAGCGCTTGCGCATCCGCAACGAACAGCTCGTGGCCGAACTGGCCGACGAGGTCGGCAAGGTGCGTCTGGCCAAGGAGGCCGCCGAGCAGGCCAACCGCCAGAAAAGCGCATTCATTGCCACCGCCAGCCACGACGTGCGTCAGCCCCTGCACAGCCTGACGCTGCTGTCAGGCCTGTTGACCACGCAACTGCAGGAGCCCCAAGCGCGTGGCTTGGCTGTCAAGATCAGTGCCGCGGTCGATGGTCTGCGCGGCATCTTCGAGCAGCTGTTCGACATCGCCCGCGTGGATGCACAGAAGCTGGTGCACCAGCCCCACGCCATCGCCCTGCGACCGTTGCTGTCGCAGCTGGCCGACGAGTTCGAGCTGCTGTGCCAGGACAAGGGGCTCCGCTGGCAACGCCTGGACGCACGCGGCGTGCCTGCCACTGCCACCGTGCTGGCGGACCCGCTGTTCCTGCAGCGCATCCTGCGCAACCTGCTGGAGAACGCCTTGCGCTACACCCCGCCAGGCCGCACGGTGCAGTTGCGCACGCGCGCCCGGGGCCCCTGGCTGGTGGTGCAAGTGTGGGACCAGGGACCTGGCATCGCCCCCGCCGACCGGGCCCGGATCTTCGAGGACTACGTGCAGCTGCACAACCCCGCGCGCCATCTGCGCGAAGGGTTGGGCCTGGGGCTGAGCCTGGTGCGTCGCCTGGTGGAGGCCGGCGACTACCGGCTGAGCGTGCGCTCACGCCTCGGGCAGGGCTCGGCATTCTCGCTGTGGGTACCGCTCGTGCGGGCTGCACAGGCCCCTGCTGCAGCCCCCGAGGCCGCGCCGTCAGGTGGTCAACCCTTCGCCCCCGGCCCCGATGCCCCCACCCGGGCGATCCTGCTGGTGGAAGACGACGACGAGGTGCGCGAAACCACCCGCACGGTGTTGCAGGCCTTGGGCTGGCGGTGCTTTGCAGGGTCCACCCTGGCCGAAGCCATCGAAGCGCTGGCCCGTGCCGATGCGTGGCCCCAGGCCCTGCTCACGGACCTGCGCCTGGGCACCGCCGACGACGGCCTGGCAGTGGCCCACCAGGCACGGCACGAGTTCGGCCACGAATTGCCCGTCCTGCTGCTCACTGGCGACCTGGACCCGACACTCGGTGCCCGGGCCGCGGACGCTGGTGTCATTCTTCGGCGCAAGCCACTCTCGCCGGCCGAGCTGCAACAGGCCTTGGACACGCTTTCAAGGAAGGTGTAGCGCCACACCTAACCCCTGCGGGTTATGGACTCGGGAAAGCGCTTTCGAGTGCAATGGCGTTTCGTTCAGCAGTCCGACCGCCGTACCACCGCCATGCATGACACCCCCGACGACGCCCTGAGCCTGCCCGCCAGCGGCGGCGCCCGCCCGCCCATCGGCTGGGCTGTGCTGGCCCTTCTCACGGCCGCCGGATCGGCCAGTGCAGCCGCGTTGCTGGACGCCACCCTGACCCCGCTGCTGATCGTTGTGGGTCTCGGTTGCCTGGTGTACCTCGAGCGCATCTGGCGCCCCTGAGCAGGGCTTGCCGCCCTGCCCATCCGCTTCGCTTTTCCATGACAGCCCGATGATGGCCGACGTGGCCATGCGCCTGGATGTCAGGCAGGCATGAAAAAGCGCCCCCGCACGCACGCACATGCGGAGGGCGCAAATCCCGACCCCGGCGGGCACAGCCGGGGCCTTCGGTTCACTGGTCAACGGTCATGACATGCCGGGGCAGCACGCCTGCCCCGGGCGCGGGCCATCAGTCCGCCTGCTTGCGCAGGAAGGCCGGGATCTCCAGCTCGTCCATGCCGTTGCTGGCCAGGGCATCGACCTTCTGGGCCGCCTGCGTGCGGCCGCTGCGCCACACACTGGGCGTGTTCAGGCCGCTGAAGTCATTGCCGTGGCCGTGGGCCATCTGGTGACCGCCCGGGTGCACCGGGTTGTTCAGGATGGGCAGGTTGTCGGTGCCGGTGCGGGCGAAGATCTGCGAATGAGCCTGCGGCGCGCTGTGCACCACGGTCATGCGCTTGGCGGCGCTCAGGCCAGTCGCGATCACGGTCACGCGCAGCTGGTCGCCCAGGCTTTCGTCGTAGGCCGTGCCGTAGATCACGTGAGCGTCTTCGGCGGCATAGCGGCGGATGGTGTTCATCGCATTGCGCGACTCGCTCAGCTTGAAGGTCGCCTTGCTCGCGGCGATCAGCACCAGCACGCCACGCGCGCCCGACAGGTCGATGCCTTCGAGCAGCGGGCAGGCCACGGCGGCCTCTGCGGCCTTGGTAGCGCGGTCAGGGCCCGAGGCGGTGGCCGTGCCCATCATGGCCTTGCCCGGCTCGCTCATCACGGTCTTGACGTCTTCGAAGTCGACGTTCACCAGGCCCGGGATGTGGATGATGTCGCTGATGCCGCCGACGGCGTTCTTCAGCACATCATTGGCTTGCTTGAAGGCTTCTTCCTGGGTGATGTCGTCGCCCAGCACTTCCAGCAGCTTCTCGTTGAGCACCACGATCAGCGAGTCGACATTGGCTTCCAGCTCGGCGAGGCCGGCTTCGGCCTGCTTCATGCGGCGGTTGCCCTCGAACTCGAAGGGCTTGGTGACCACACCAACGGTCAGGATGCCCATCTCCTTGGCCACGCGGGCGATCACGGGTGCAGCGCCCGTGCCGGTGCCGCCGCCCATGCNNCCGGCGGTGATGAACACCATGTGGGCGCCATCGAGGGCCGTGCGGATCTGCTCGGTGGCCTCTTCGGCCGACACGCGGCCGGCTTCGGGCTTGGAACCGGCGCCCAGGCCGCTGGTGCCCAGTTGCAGGTTCTGCTCGGCCGTGGAGCGGCTCAGGGCCTGCGCGTCGGTGTTGGCGTTGATGAACTGCACGCCCTGCACACCCTGGGCGATCATGTGGTCGACGGCGTTGCCGCCACCGCCGCCCACGCCGATCACCTTGATTTGCGTACCCAGGTCGAAGTTTTCAATCATCTCGATAGGCATGTCATACCTCCTAGTAGTCTCAATCAGCAGTTGCCAGTGAATGGGGAAAAAACGTTCTAGAAATTACCAATGAACCAGTCCTTCACCCGTCCGAACAGGGTCTGCACGGACCCGGCCTTCTGAGCGGCCTTCATGCCGCGGGTGCGGGACAACCTTGCTTCTTCGAGCAAGCCCATGACGGTGGCCGACCGAGGGCTGGCCACCATGTCGTGGAGAGCGCCTGAATACAGCGGCACGCCCTTGCGCACCGGTTTCAGGAAGATGTCCTCGGCCAGCTCGACCATGCCCGGCATCACCGCCGAGCCGCCGGTGAGCACGATGCCCGAGGACAGCAATTCTTCGTAACCGGACTCGCGGATCACCTGGTGGACCAGCGAGAAGATCTCTTCGACACGCGGCTCGATCACGCCGGCCAGGGCCTGGCGCGAGAGCATGCGCGGGGCGCGGTCACCCAGGCCGGGCACCTCGACCTGTTCGTTCGGATCGGCCAGCAGCTGCTTGGCCACGCCGTGGTCCACCTTGATGTCCTCGGCGTCCTTGGTGGGCGTGCGCAGGGCCATCGCGATGTCGCTGGTGATCAGGTCGCCGGCGATGGGGATCACGGCCGTGTGGCGGATGGCGCCGTCGGCAAAGATCGCCACGTCGGTCGTCCCAGCGCCGATGTCGACCAGGGCCACGCCCAGGTCCTTCTCGTCATCGGTCAGCACCGAGGCACTCGATGCGCTGGGATTCAGCACCAGTTGCTCGGCCTCCAGGCCGCAGCGGCGCACGCACTTGACGATGTTCTCGGCCGCGCTCTGCGCGCCGGTCACGATGTGCACCTTCACCTCCAGGCGGCCACCGCTCATGCCGATGGGCTCCTTCACCTCGTGCCCATCGATGATGAACTCCTGAGGCTCGACCAGCAGCAGGCGCTGGTCGTTCGGGATGTTGATGGCCTTGGCGGTCTCGACCACGCGCTGCACGTCGATGGGCGCGACTTCCTTGTCACGCACGATGACCATGCCGGTGCTGTTCTGGCCGCGGATGTGGCTGCCGGTGATGCCGGTCCACACGCGGCTGATCTTGCAGTCGGCCATCAGCTCGGCCTCCTTCAAAGCCTGCTGGATGGATTGCACGGTGGCATCGATGTTGACGACCACACCGCGCTTGAGCCCATGGCTGGGCGCGACACCCAGGCCGGCGAGTCGGAGATCGCCACCCGGCAGGACCTCCGCGACAACCGCCATCACTTTGGCGGTGCCGATGTCCAGTCCGACGACAAGGTCCTTGTATTCCTTGGGCATGTTGGTGCGGGTTTTGACGAGTTTAAGGCGTTTGACGAGCGGTGGCCACACGCTCTTTCGAAATGTTCTGAACAGTGCTCAGGCCCTTGAGCCGCACGGCATAGCCATGGGGATAGCGCAGGTCGGCATAGGCCAGTGGCTCGGGGTATTGCTGGCGCAGTTGAGGCAGCGTGCGCACGAAACGCTCGGCACGCGCCACCAGCTCATCGGTCTCGCCACGGCCCAACTCGATCACCGCATCGTTGTCGAGCTTGACCGTCCACGAACCGCGGTCCGTGAGCTTCAGTGATTCGATGCTCGAATCCAGCGGCACCAGCACCGGCTGCAGCTTGCGCAGCATGGTCAGCATCAGGCGCGCCTGGCCAGCGCTGGCGTTCACCGGGCCTTGCAAGGTGGGCAGCGGCTCGTCTTCCACATCACCCAGGTTGGCATCGAAGACCTCGCCTTGCTGGTTGACGAGCTGGTCGTCGCGGTCTTCGTGGCGCCAGTAGGCCGCGGGCTTGTGCTCTTCGAGCGTGACGCGCAGCTCGTTGGGCCACACACGCCGCACCAGGGCCTGGCGCACCCAGGGCACCGCCTCGAACACGGCCTTGGCGCGGGCCAGGTCCACCATGAAGAAGCTGCCCTCCACACGCGGCACCACGTTGGCCCGCACGGTGGCCAGGTTGTTGCGCTGCATCTCGCCATCGATGCTCAGCTTGTGGATCACGAAGTAGGGCTGGCGACTGAACACCGTGAACCCCGCCGCCAGCACCAGCAACACCGCGACCACGGCCAGTGCGGCGGTGGCGGCGTTCATCCAGCGGATGTCTTGCGGCATCTCGCTGGAGGGTTGCAGGGCCTGGGCGGTGAGCATGGTGTGACGTGGACCAGTGGTGGGCGTTGCTGCGCGTCAGGCCGAAGGCGTGCCGCTCATGGCTTCGTACATGCCGGGGATCTCGCGGTCCAGCGCAGCGGTGGTCAGCAGGTGCACGCACAGCTGCTCGTAGCTCAGGCCGGCCACGCGGGCCGACATCGGCACCAGCGAGTGCGAGGTCATGCCGGGCGCCGTGTTGATCTCGAGCAGGCTGGGTTCGCGGGTGACCTTGTCGATCATCACGTCGACACGCGCCCAGCCGCGGCAGCCCAGGGCCTTGAAGGACTTGACCACCAGCTTCTGGATGCGCTCTTCCTCATCCTCCGGCAGGCCGGACGGACAGTGGTACTGGGTGTCGTCGGTGAAGTACTTGTTCTGGTAGTCGTAGTTGCCATCGGGCGCGGCGATGCGGATCACGGGCAGGGCCACCGGCTCGCCATTGATCTCCAGCACCGGGCAGGTGGTCTCGTCGCCATCGATGAACTCTTCGCACATGACTTCGTCATCGTGCTGGGCGGCCAGCGCATAGGCCGCCGCGCACTGGCTGCGGTCCGTCACCTTGGTCAGGCCGATGGACGAGCCTTCGCGCGCGGGCTTGACGATGATGGTGGAGCATTCGAGGTAGTCAAAGGCCTCTTCGCATTCGGCCGCGCTCTTGACAGTGCGCCAGGCCGGCGTGGGCACGCCCTTGTAGCGCCACATCAGCTTGGTCACGTCCTTGTCCATGGCCTGGCCCGAGGCCTTCACACCGGAGCCGGTGTAGGGCAGTTGCAGCCATTCGAGTTCGCGCTGCACGGTGCCATCCTCACCACCCCGACCGTGCAGGGCGATGAAGCAGCGCGTGAAGCCTTCCTTGCGCAGGTCTTCGAGCGGACGCTCGGAAGGGTCGAAAGCGTGTGCATCCACACCCTGCGACTGCAGGGCCTTGAGCACGCCGGTGCCCGACATGATGGAGATTTCGCGCTCGGCGGAATCACCACCGAACAGCACGGCGACCTTGCCCAGGGACTTCGGGTCCACGGTGGGCGGTGCAATCTGGAGGGGCGCATTCATGGCGTCGGTCCTCAATCCTTCAACAGTTCAACGACCTTGGCGGGTACGCCGCCAATGGAGCCAGCGCCCATGCAGATCACCACGTCGCCTGCACGGGCCGTGTCGGCGATGGTCTGCGGCAAGGCAGCGACGTCATCCACGAAGACAGGCTCGACCTTGCCGGACACGCGCACCGCGCGGGTCAGCGCACGACCGTCGGCGGCCACGATCGGGGCCTCGCCCGCCGCATAGACCTCGGTCAGCAGCACCGCGTCGGCCGTGCCCAGCACCTTGACGAAGTCCTCGAAGCAATCACGCGTTCGGGTGAAGCGGTGCGGCTGGAAGGCCAGCACGATGCGCTGCCCCGGGAAGGCCCCGCGTGCGGCGCTGATCACGGCGGCCATTTCCACCGGGTGGTGGCCGTAATCGTCGATCAGGGTGAAGGTGCCATCGTCGCTGGTCTTGAGTTCGCCATAGCGCTGGAAGCGGCGGCCCACGCCGGTGAACTCGCCCAGGGCCTTGATCAGCGGCTCATCGGGCAGTTCGATCTCGGTGGCCACGGCGATGGCGGCCAGCGCGTTGAGCACGTTGTGCACGCCGGGCAGGTTCAGCGTGACGGTGATCTCGGGCATCACGGTGCCATTGCGGCGCTGCACCACGAAGCGCATCTGACCGCCGGCCAGGGCCTCAACGTTGACGGCGCGCACCTGAGCGTCTTCGCCGAAGCCGTAGGTGATCACCGGGCGCGAGATCAGCGGGATGATGGAGCGCACGCCAGGATCATCAGCGCACAGGATGGCCGAGCCGTAGAAGGGCATGCGGTGCAGGAAATCGACGAAAGCCTGCTTGAGCTTCGCGAAATCGTGCCCATAGGTGTCCATGTGGTCGGCATCGATGTTCGTGACGACCGACAGGATGGGCAGCAGGTTCAGGAAGGAAGCATCCGACTCGTCGGCCTCGACGACGATGTATTCGCCCTTGCCCAGCGCCGAGTTGGCACCGGCGCTGTTGAGCTTGCCGCCGATCACGAAGGTCGGGTCCACACCCGCCTCGGCCAGGATGCAGGTGACCAGCGAGGTGGTGGTTGTCTTGCCGTGCGTGCCGGCAATCGCGATGCCCTTCTTCAGGCGCATCAGCTCGGCCAGCATGACGGCACGCGGCACCACCGGCACACGCTTGGCACGTGCGGCGATCACCTCGGGGTTGTCGCCCTTCACGGCGGTGGACGTCACCACGGCCTCGGCACCTTCGATGTGCGCCGCATCGTGTCCCGTGAACACCTGGATGCCCAGCGAGGCCAGGCGGCGCGAGGTGGCGCTGTCGGACTGGTCGGAACCCGAAACGGTGAAGCCCAGGTTGTGCAGGATCTCGGCGATGCCGCTCATGCCGGCGCCACCAATGCCCACGAAATGGATGTGCTTGACCGCGTGTTTCATGCTGCGGCCCCCTTTCGGGAAGAAGAAGTCAGTCGTTCGATGTCGTCGGCCACGGCGGCGGCCGCACCACGGCGGGCCAGCGCGTGGGCCTTGTCGGCCATGGCGCGCAGGTCGTCGCGGTGCAGTGCGCGCAGGCGTTCGGCCAGGCTTTGCGGGTTCAGCTCGCCTTGCGGCAGGTGGATGGCAGCGCCATGCTGGGCCATGTAGGCGGCATTGTCGCGCTGATGCGCAGTGGTCGAGACCACCAGCGGCACCAGGATGCTGGGTACGCCGGCCACGCACAACTCGCTCACAGTGATGGCGCCGGCGCGGCAGATGATCACGTCGCAATCGGACAGGCGCTGGGCCATGTCGTTGATGAAGGGCAGCACCTCGACCTCGCGCGAGGGATCGATGCCCAGCTGACCGTAGGTGGCCCTGACGGCCTCGTACTGGTCCAGTCCCGTCTGGTGCGTCAGGCGTGGGCGCTCTTCTGGCGCCAGCAGGGCCAGCGCGCGGGGGAGCGTGTCGTTGAGCACCTTGGCGCCCAGGCTGCCGCCGACCACCAGCACGCGCAGCGGGCCCAGGCGGCCGGCGAAGCGCGTGGCGGGCGGCGCGATGGCCTCGATCTCAGCGCGCACCGGATTGCCGGTGACACGGGCGGCGCGGTGGCGCGTGCCCACCTTGGCCACATCCTCACTGTCGAAGCCGAAGGCCACGGCATCGGCCACGGGCAACAGTGCCTTGTTGCTCATCAGCAGCGAGGCATCGGCGTTGACCAGCACCAGCGGCAGGCCGCGCGCCGAGGCCATCAGGCCACCGGGGAAGCACACGTAGCCGCCCATGCCCAGCACGGCGTCGGCCTTGCGCTTGCCCAGGATGCTGAAGCACTCGCCGAAGGCCTTGACCAGACGCAGGCCGCCGGTGAGCGTGTGCAACAGGCCCTTGCCGCGCAGCCCGCTGAAGCCGATGCTGTCCATGGGAATGCCGCTGGGTGGCACCAGGCGGTTTTCCATGCCGGTGCGCGTGCCCAGCCAGCTCACGGCCCAGCCGCGCTGCTGCATCTCGCGGGCCACGGCGAGGCCGGGCATGACGTGACCGCCCGTGCCGGCGGCCATGATCACCAGATGCTTGGAGGCGGTCATGCGCGGCCTCCGCGCATCAACGGTCGCTTCGCGCCCTGCCCCCGCTGCGCGGTGGCCTGCCGGTTTTGGTGAAACAGCCAGTTCATGCGCGGCCTCCGCGCATCAACTGTCTGTTTTCAATGTCCACGCGCAGGCAGATCGCCAGGGCCACGCAGTTGAGCAAGATGCCTGAACCACCGTAGCTCATCAAAGGCAGGGTCAGGCCCTTGGTCGGCAGCACGCCCAGGTTCACGCCCATGTTGATGAAGGCCTGGCCGCCCATCCATACGCCCACACCCTGCGCCACCAGGCCCGAGAAGACGCGGTCCAGCGCGATGGCCTGGCGGCCGATGTGGAACAGGCGGCGCACCAGCCAGAAGAAGGCGAAGATCACGACGGCCACCCCAAGGAACCCCAGCTCCTCGCCGATCACGGCGAGCAGGAAGTCGGTATGGGCCTCGGGCAGATAGTGCAGTTTCTCGACACTGGAGCCCAGGCCTTCGCCGAAAATTTCGCCACGGCCGAAAGCGATCAACGAATGGGTGAGCTGATAGGCCTTGCCCAGGGCGTTTTTCTCGTCCCACGGATCCAGATAGGCGAAGATGCGCTCGCGCCGCCAGGGGCTGAGCGACACCATCAGCGCAAAGGCACCGACCAGCACGGCCGTGATCAGGAAGAACATGCGGCCATTGACGCCACCCAGGAACAGGATCGCCATCGCGATCGCCGCGATCACCATGAAGGCCCCCATGTCGGGCTCGGCCAGCAACAGCAGGCCCACCACCCCCACGGCAACGGCCATCGGGGCCACCGCACGGAAGAAGTGCTCCTTGACCTCCATCTTGCGCACCATGTAGTCGGCGGCATAGAGCGTGATGGCCAGCTTGGCCAGTTCGGAGGGCTGGAAATTCATCACGCCCAGCGGCAGCCACCGGCGCGCACCGTTCACGCCCTTGCCGACGTGGGGGATCAGCACCAGCATCAGCAGCACCAGCGAGGCCACGAACAACCAGGGCGCAGCACGCTCCCACACCGACATCGGGATCTGCACGACGATGCAGGCCGTGGCCAGCGCCAGGCTCAGCGAGAACATGTGGCGGCTGAAGAAGTGCGTGGCGGCGTAGTTGGCGAACTTGGGGCTGTCCGGCAGCGCGATCGAGGCCGAGTACACCATCACCAGGCCGAGCAGCAGCAGCGCCATCACCACCCACACCAGGCCCTGATCGAAGCCCATCACGCGGGTGGGCTGACCCGAAACGCTGACCCAGTCGCGCACGGGCAGGCTGCCGCCTTCGCGCTGGAACAGGCGAGTCTTGAGACGGGCGAACAGGCCAGGGCTGGCGTCGATACCCGCATCGGTCATACCAGCTCTCCCCGATCGATCGCGATCTCGCGCACGGTGTCGATGAAGACCTCGGCGCGGTGCGCGTAGTTGCGGAACATGTCCAGGCTGGCGCAAGCCGGGCTCAGCAACACGGCATCGCCAGCGCGGGCCTGCTCGAAGCACCAGCGCGTGGCCTGCTCCAGCGTGTCGTGGCGCTGCACGGGCAGCGGCTCACCCAGCGGGTCACGCAGCACATCGCCGCTGGCCAGGGCCTGGCCGATGGTCTCGGCATCGCGGCCGATCAGGGCCACGGCGCGCGCGAAGCGGCCCACGGGCTCGACCAGCGGCGAGAAATCCTGGCCCTTGCCATCGCCCCCCAGGATCACGACCAGCTTGCCGCTGCCCAGATCAGCGCCCAGGCCCAGCAGCGCGGCCACGGTGGCACCCACGTTGGTGCCCTTGCTGTCGTCGATGGCATCGACCCCCGCCACATGGCTCACCACCTCGACACGGTGCGGCTCGCCACGGTACTCGCGCAGGCCATGCAGCATGGGGGCCAGCGGCAGCCCGATCGCGGTGGTCAGCGCCAGGGCGGCCAGGGCATTGGAGGCGTTGTGACGGCCGCGGATGCGCAGCGCATCCGCGGGCATCAGGCGCTGCAGGATGATGTCTTCTTCCGGATCACCCTTCTTGCGCTTGAGGGTGGGATCGGCCTCGCGGGCACGCACCAGCCAAGCCATCCCGGCCTCGACCACCAGGCCGAAGTCACCAGGGTGGCGCGGCATATCCAGCCCGAAGCGCACGACGTTGCGGTGCACGGTGCACGAAGGGCGCCCCTTCACGCCGGACTTGATCACCTCGGGCGGCGGCACCATGGCTTCCACCGCAGCGTCGTCACGGTTGATCACCATCACGCCCTGCTTGCCGAAGATGCGGGCCTTGGCACCGGCATAGGCGGCCATCGTGCCGTGCCAGTCCAGGTGGTCCTGCGTGATATTGAGCACCGTGGCTGCGCTGGGCTCGAAGTTGCCGACGCCGTCGAGCTGGAAGCTGGAAAGCTCGAGCACCCAGACCTCGGGCAGCACCTGGAACACAGGCTCGGCCGGGGGAGGCGGGGCCAGTTGCACCAGGGGGGCCTCGGCGTCTTCGGCCAGCAGCGGCGTGCCATCGGTGGGCTCTGTCGATTCTGCGGCGGGCTCGGTGCTGTCGACCGCAGCATCGGCCGGCAGATCGGCGCTCGATGCTTCAGCCGCGGCGGGTGAGGATGCGGCTTCGGCGGCTTGAGATGCAGCGCCGGCATCGTCGGCGGTATCCGGTGTCACGGTCACGTCAGCCGCGGGTTCATCACCCGCCGCTTGCGGCTCCGCATCCAGCGCCTGCGCCAGCGTGTCCAGCAGGGTCGGCCCGATGTTGCCAGCCAGGCCCACGCGCTTGCCCGCACGCTCGACCAACTGGGCTGTGAGCGACGTGGTCGTGGTCTTGCCATTGGTCCCGGTGATGGCCAGCACCTTGGGCGCATAGCCACGCTCGGCCTTCAGATCGGCCAGGGCCGATGCGAACAGCGACAGTTCGCCACGCACGGGGATGCCCCGTTCATCGGCTCGGGCCAGCAGGCGTTCGACCTCGGGCGCGTTGGGTGCCAGGCCGGGGCTCTTGAGCACCAGCTGCACACCGTCCAGCAGGGCTGCGTCCAGCCCATGGTGCACGGTGGCAGCCGGAACCTCGTTCAACAGCGTGGCCGCCTGAGGCGGTTTCGCACGCGTGTCGGCCACGCGCACGCTGGCGCCACACCGGGCGCACCAGCGCGCCATGGCCAGGCCCGAGTCACCCAGACCCAGGATCAGCACGGTGAGATCACGCAGGTAACGCATGTGGAGTCGAAGCGATCAACGCAGTTTCAGGGTGGACAGGCCGGCCAGGCACAGCAGCATCGTGATGATCCAGAAGCGGACCACGACCTGCGTCTCCTTCCAGCCGGACTTCTCGAAGTGGTGGTGCAGCGGCGCCATCAGGAGGATGCGACGGCCCTCGCCATACTTTTTCTTGGTGTACTTGAAGTAGCTGACCTGGATCATCACGGACAGGG
>DDJC01000094.1:0-26973 GCA_002339015.1 Burkholderiales bacterium UBA1834 | reverse complement strand
GCACGATCTCCTGGCGCACGATCACGGCGATGGTGCCCAGGGCACCGCCCAGCGCCAGCGCGCCGACATCGCCCATGAACACCTGCGCCGGGTAGGCGTTGAACCACAGGAAGGCCAGGCCCGCGCCAGCCATGGCCGCGCAGAACACCATCAGTTCACCGGCGCCGGGGATGTGCGGCAACAGCAGGTATTTGGCATACACCGAGTTGCCGGTCACGTAGCAGAAGATGCCCAGCGCCGAGCCCACCATCACCACGGGCATGATGGCCAGGCCGTCCAGGCCGTCCGTCAGGTTCACGGCGTTGCTGGTGCCCACGATGACGATGTAGGTCAACACCATGAAGCCCCACACGCCCAGTGGGTAGGAGATGGTCTTGAAGAAGGGCACGATCAGGTCGGCCTTGGGCGGCAGATCGTTCGAGAAGCCCGAGCCCACCCAGCGGATGAACAGCTCCACCACTGCCAGGTTGTCGCTGCCGGACACGCTGAAGGCCAGGTAGATGGCCGCCACCAGGCCGATGAGCGATTGCCAGAAATACTTCTCGCGCGAGGGCATGCCCTCGGGGTTCTTGTGCACCACCTTGCGCCAGTCGTCGGCCCAGCCGATCGCACCGAAGCCCGTGGTCACGATCATCACGATCCACACGAAGCGGTTGCCCCAGTCGAACCACAGCAAGGTCGACAGGCCGATGGCCAGCAGGATCAGCGCGCCGCCCATGGTGGGCGTGCCGCGCTTGGTGAGGTGGTCCTGGATGCCGTACTCGCGGATGGGCTGACCGATCTTGAGTTCGGTGAGCTTGCGGATCAGCCATGGGCCCAGCGCCAGGCCGATCAGCAGCGCGGTCATGGCCGCCATCACGGAACGGAAGGTCAGGTACTGGAAGACGCGCAGAAAGCCCCATTCGGGGTTGAGCTCCTGCAGCCACAGGGCCAGGCTAAGCAGCATGCTCACCTCCGGCCAGTTGGGCGACGATGGTTTCCATCTTCATGAATCGGGATCCTTTGACCAGGATGGCAGCGGCCTCGGGGGCGCCATCCGGGGTGTTGTTCGTGTTGTTGTTCGCGTTGTTGTCGGCCGGGCTGGCCGACGCGCCCAGGGCCACGACGATTTCTGCAGCCGATTCGAAATGGCGAGCTTCGGGGCCAAAGGCCTGCGCGGCGTGGCGGCACAGGGTGCCGGCCGTCCACAGCCGCTCGATGCCCATCGCGCGGGCATGGGCGCCGACCTCCTCGTGGAAGGCGGGGCCCTGGTTGCCGACCTCGCCCATGTCGCCCAGCACCAGCCAGTGCGGGCCAGGCAGCGCGGCCAGCATGTCGATGGCGGCGCGCACGGAATCGGGGTTGGCGTTGTAGCTGTCGTCGATCAGGGTGACGGTGCGGCCGCCACGCTGGATGCTGCGCAGCGCAGAGCGGCCCTTGACGGGCTCGAAACTGCTCAGGCCCTGCGCCACAGCCGGCAGCGGCACGCCGGCGCCGAGTGCGGCCGCCGTGGCCGCCAGGGCATTGCGCACGTTGTGCTCGCCGGCCATGTGCAACTGCGTCACTGCCACCCCCGCCGGCGTGGCCAGGCGGATCGACCAGTGCGGCCCCTGGCCATCAGCAGGCGCATCGACCCAGACGCTGGTACCCGTGACGGCAGCATCGCCCTGCAGCGCGAAGTCAACCACGCGGCGGCCGGTGGACAACTCGCGCCAGATCGGCGTGTGCTCGGCATCGTCGGCCGGGAACACGGCCACGCCGTCACGCGGCAGCGAGGCCAGCACGGCACCGTTCTCGCGGGCCACGGCCTCGACCGTGTGCATGAACTCCTGGTGCTCACGCTGCGCGTTGTTGACCAGGGCCACGGTGGGCGCGGCCAGGGCGGCGAGTTGCTCGATCTCGCCCGGGTGGTTCATCCCCAGCTCGACCACGGCGCACTGGTGCTGACCTTCACGCAGGCGCAGCAGGGTCAGCGGCACGCCGATGTCGTTGTTGAAATTGCCCTGCGTGGCCAGCGCGCCTTCCGGACGCCCCTGCAGCGCCACCCAGGCGCGCAGGATGCTGGCCACCATCTGCGTGACGGTGGTCTTGCCGTTGCTGCCAGTCACGGCCAGCAGCGGGATGTCGAAACGCGCGCGCCAGGCCGAGGCCAGCCAGCCCAGGGCCGCACGCGTGTCGGGGACGACCAGGCCCGGCAGGCCGGAGGCCTCGATGCCACGCTGCACCAGCACGGCGGCAGCGCCTGATTGCGCGGCCTGCGGCAGGAAATCGTGTGCATCGAAGCGCTCGCCGCGCAGCGCCACGAAGAAATCGCCGGTCTGCAGGCTGCGGGTATCGCTGTGCACGCGCATCAGCGGCGTGGCCGGATCGCCGACCAGCACGGAGCCCGGCAGCAACTGATGGGCCAGGCCCAGCGTCATCATCATCGGGGTGCCCATCATGCAGCCCTCCGTGCGCGCAGGGCGCTCAGCGATTCGTCCACATCCGAGAACGGTGTCTTGACGCCGGCCACCTCTTGCGTGGTCTCGTGGCCCTTGCCGGCGATCAGCACCACGTCGCGCGGATCGGCGCTGGTGATGGCATGGGCGATGGCTTCATGGCGGTTTTCGATCACGGCCACGGGCTCGCTGCGCACCACGCCAGCGAGGATCTGGCAGAGGATGTAGCCGGGGGCCTCGCCGCGGGGGTTGTCGCTGGTCAGCACGATCTCGTCGGCGTGCTGGTCGGCCATGGCGCCCATCAGCGGGCGCTTGATCGGGTCGCGGTTGCCGCCGCAGCCGAACACGCACCACAGGCGGCCCCCGCGGGCCTGCGCCAGGGGCTTCAAGGCGCGCAGGGCCTTGAGCAAGGCGTCGGGCGTGTGGGCGTAATCCACCACGGCCAGCGGCAGCGCCAGCGCATCGGCGCCTTCCAGGCGCACCTGCTGCATGCGGCCGGGCACGGCGCTCAGGCCCGCGCAGGCGCGGACCGCGTCGGCCAGCGGCACGCCCAGCGCGCGCAGGGCGCCGATCACCGTCAGCAGGTTGGACACGTTGAAATCACCCACCAGCGCGGCCTGCAGCTCGGCCTGGTCGATCACCCGGGCCAGCGATTCGTCCCGTTCGACGATGCGGGCGCGCAGGCCGTCGGCCTGGGTGACGACATCCTCGGCGCACAGGCGGGCCGGCTCACGCACGGCCGTGGTCCACAGCTGCACGCCGCGCTGGCGACACAGCGGCACCAGGTCATCGCCCCGGGGATCGTCCACGTTCACCACCGCAGCCTGCAGGCCGTCCCATTCGAACAGGGCCTGCTTGGCGCGCCAGTAGGCTTCCATCGTGACGTGGTAGTCCAGGTGGTCCTGTGTGAAGTTGGTGAACTGCGCCACGCGGATGCGCGTGGCGTCCAACCGGTGTTCTTCGATGCCGATGGACGAGGCCTCGATGGCGGCCGCCACCAGCCCCTGGTCGGCAAAGCGGCGGAAGGTGGCGTGCAGGGTGACCGGATCGGGCGTGGTCAGGCCCGTGGCCTCGAAATCGCCGGCGCCGGGCCGGCCCACGCCCAGGGTGCCGATCACGCCGCAGGGGCGGCCCAGCGCGCTCAGCGCCTGCGCCGTCCACCACGAGGTCGAGGTCTTCCCGTTGGTGCCGGTCACGGCCACCACGTCCAGCTTGTCGCTGGGGCGGCTGTTGAAGGCATGGGCGATCAGCGCCAGGCGGGTCTTGAGGCCCGGCACCGCAGCGATGCGCACATCATCGAATGCAAAGGCCTCGGCGCCCTCGGCCTCGACCAGACAGGCGCGGGCGCCCTGTGCCAGGGCCTGGGCCACGAAGGCGCGGCCATCGCGGGCTGCGCCAGGCCAGGCGATGAAGCCAGGCGCCTGGCCCTGGGCCACGCGCGGCGCCACTTCGCGGCTGTCGACCGTGAGCTGGTCCACGCCGCGGCCAGCCAGCCAGGCCAGGATGGAAGACACATCGTTCAGCAAGGTGGGCAGGGTGCTCATCAGAAGCTCTCCTCCACGGCCGGCTGGGCCACGATGTGGGTCTGCACATCCAGGTCGGGCACCACACCCAGCCGCGGCAGGGTGTTCTGCACGATCTGGCTGAACACCGGGCCGGCGACCGCCCCGCCAAAGTACTTGCCATTGGAGGGCTCGTCCACCATCACCGCCACCACGATGCGGGGCTTGTTGATGGGCGCCAGGCCCACGAACCACGAGCGGTACTTGTTGCTGGCGTAGCCCTTGCCCTCTTGCTTGTGCGCGGTGCCGCTCTTGCCGCCCACGCTGTAGCCCACCGTCTGGGCCAGCGGCGAGGTGCCGCCATTGCCGGCGGCCATGCGCAGCATCTCGCGCATCTCGCGCACCGTCTCGACGGACAGCACGCGCGTGCCCTTGACCGGCACCAGGCTGCTGGCCTGCTCACGCCTGGCCGCCACGGCCTGCGACCAGCCCAGGCCGCCACTGGAGGTGTGCAGCGCCGGCTCGTCAGCCGCAGGGTTATCGCGCTTGATCAACGTCAGCGGGATCAGCTCGCCATCGTGCGCGAACACGGTGTAGGCATGCGCGAGCTGGAACAGGCTGGCCGACAGACCGTAGCCATAACTCATGGTGGCCTGCTCGATGGGCCGCCAGCTCTTGTAGGGACGCAGGCGGCCGGTGACGGCGCCCGGGAACCCGATCTGCGGCTTCTGGCCCATGCCCACGGCGGTGTAGAGCTCCCACATCTCGCGCGGCGCCATCTCCATCGCCATCTTGACGGTGCCCACATTGCTGGACTTCTGGATCACCTCGGCCACGGTCAACACGCCGTGCGGGTGCGAATCGCTGATGGTGGAGCCGGCAATCGTCATGCGGCCCGGTGCCGTCTGGATGGGCGTATCGGGCTTGACCCGGCCGGTCTCCAGCGCCCACGACACGATGAAAGGCTTCATCGTCGAGCCAGGCTCGAAGGTGTCGGTCAAAGCGCGGTTGCGCAGCTGCGCGCCCGTCAGGTTGCGGCGGTTGCCTGGCGAATAGCTGGGGAAGTTGGCCAGCGCCAGCACTTCGCCCGTGAGCGTGTCGATCACGACCACGCTGCCGGCCTTGGCCTTGTGGGCGGCCACGGCATCACGGATGCGCTGGTAGGCATTGGCCTGGATCTTGGCGTCGATGGACAGGCGAATCTCGCGGCCATCGGCGGCAGGCACCAGATCCCCCACGTTCTCGACGACGCGGCCCAGGCGGTCCTTGATGACATGGCGCTGTCCGTCGCGGCCTGACAGGTCGCGGTCGTAGGCCAGCTCGATGCCTTCCTGACCCTTGTCTTCCACGTTGGTGAAGCCGACCACGTGCGCGGCGGCCTCGCCCTCGGGGTACTGGCGGCGAGACTCCTTGATCTCGTGCACGCCCTTGAGCTTGAGCGCGGCCACCTGCTGGGCCGTGGTCTCGTCCGCCTGGCGGCGCAGCCACACGAAGTTGTTGCTGCCGCCCAGGCGCTTCTTGAGCTCGGGCGTGCTCATGTCGAGCAGGCGCGCGAGCTTGCGCAGCTCCTGCGGCGAGGCATCCATGTCCTTGGGGATGGCCCACAGCGAAGGCGCCGGCACGCTGGAGGCCAGCAGTTCGCCATTGCGGTCGAGGATGCGGCCACGGTTGGCCGGCAGCTCGATGCGGCGCTCATAGCGGTTGGCACCCTGCTGCTGGTAGAACTCGGTGTGGATGATCTGGATCCACGCGGCGCGGCCGATCAGCACCGCAAACGCCAGGCCGATGGCACCGGTGAGGAACTTGATGCGCCACGGCGGCGTCTTGGAGGCCAGCAGCGGGCTGGTGGCATAGCGCACGGCCGGCATCGGCGTGTTGCCCTGCTTGCGCGAACCCCGACCGCTGTGGGACCGGGCGCCACCCTTGTCCTTGCGGAACATGTCGGACCAGCCGCTCACCGGGCACCTCCCGCCGCAGACGGGGCCGACGCGGCAGGCGCCGCGCCATCGCTCACGTAGTGCGTGACGGCCGGCGTGGCATTGAACATGCGCAGCTTCTGGCGCACCATGTCTTCGACCACCAGGGGCGTGGCCGCAGTGCGGCGTTCAATCTTCAATCGCTCGAAATCGACCTGCAACTCTTGCTCGCGCACCTGGGCGCGCTCGAGCTGCACGAACAGGCTGCGTGCCTCGTTGCTGGAGCGGATCAGCCAGAAACAGCTGAGCAACAGCACGATGGTCAGGGCGATGTTCAGGCGCGTGCTCACCGGCGGCCTCCCTGGCGGCGGCCCCGGGCGGGCGCGGCAGCGGCCGGCGGCACATAGGGCGCGTCGGTGCGTTCGGCCACGCGCAGCACGGCGGAGCGGGCGCGCGGATTGGCGGCCACCTCGGCCTCGGAGGGCTTGATGCGCTCGATGGCCTTGAGCGGCATGGCCTTGGGCTCGGCGAAGGGCACGCGGCGGTCGACCACCTCGCGGCTGTGCGTGGCGATGAAAGTCTTGACGATGCGGTCTTCCAGCGAGTGAAAGCTGATCACGGCCAGGCGGCCGCCCGGCGCCAGCGCGCTCAAGGCAGCCTCCAGAGCGGCTTGAAGCTCGTCGAGCTCGCCGTTGACGTGAATCCGAAGGGCCTGAAAGGTACGGGTGGCTGGGTTTTGCCCGGCCTCCCGGGTCTTGACCGCACCAGCCACGACGTTGGACAGCTCGCCCGTGGTCCGCACAGGCTGTCCGGATTCGCGGCGAGCCACAAGCGCCTTTGCAATCGGGCGAGCAAACCGTTCTTCGCCATATGTGTGGATGACGTGGGCGAGTTCATCGACGCTCGCGCGGGCCAGGTAATCGGCCGCGCTCTCCCCTTGCGTCGTGTCCATGCGCATGTCCAGCGGCGCATCGAAGCGGAAGCTGAAGCCGCGCTGCGGGTTGTCGATCTGCGGCGATGACACGCCGATGTCCATCAGCAGACCATGCACCGGCCGCAGCCCCTGCAGCAAGGCCACATCGGCCCACGACGAGAAGGGCGCATGCGCGATGCGAAAGCGCGGATCCGTGATCGCCTGCGGGCCTTTGGTGGCGTGTGCGATGGCATCCGGGTCGCGGTCCAGCGCCAGCAAGGTGGCATTGGCCGGCAGCTGCGACAGGATCAGGCGCGAGTGCCCGCCCCGGCCGAAGGTGGCATCTACGTAGACGCCGCCCGGCACCGGGCCGACCGCCGGATCCCACAACGCCCCGGCGGCCTCGTGCAGCAAGACGGTGGTGTGCTGCCAAGGTGTGCTCCCCTCTTGCATGCGGCTAGAAGGTGAAGTCCTGCAGGGCTTCGGGCATGGGCTGAGCCATGACCTGGGCCTCGTGCGCGGCGTAGCGTTCGGCGTCCCACAGCTCGAAGTGGCTGCCCATGCCCAGGAGCATGACCTCCTTGCCCAGACCGGCAGCGGCGCGCAGCTCGGGGGAGATCAGCACGCGCGAGGCGCCGTCGATCTCGACATCCATGGCATTGCCCATGAAGACACGCTTCCAGCCCGCGGCCGACATGGGCAGCGCGGCGACCTTGTCGCGGAAGGTTTCCCAGGCGGGACGGGGGAAGACCATCAGACAGCCCTCCGGGTGCTTGGTGATGGTGATCTGGCCCTCGCAAAGGGCTTGCAGGGCGTCGCGGTGGCGCGCAGGGACGGCCATACGCCCCTTTGCGTCCAGCGACAGCGCTGATGCCCCTTGAAAAACCAAGCTCACACAAAACTCCACTTAAGTGCACTTTCCAACACTTTAAACCATGCACACCCCCGAAACAAGCGGAAAAGACAAAAAAATCTGAATGAAATCAAAGACTTACACGCACTTTCAAACACCGCCCTCATAAAAAAAGTTGTTCAAAATGAAGCACTTGCACGGGGGTATGCAAGTGAATGTTGAGAAGGACGCCCCCATTGGGGGGATCCCGGGGGCCAGCTGTGGGCACCCTAACGGCAAATGGAAAATGAACGGCGCTTCCCTAAACGAAATGGAAAACGCCTAACGAAAATGGAAAATGCCCGCCCCGGAGCACCAGGGCGAAGAGCCTTTGCTCACAGAGGCTCATCGGATTCGTCAAGCAGTGAGGTGACCGAACACGCCCTAAGGTAGTGCTGGCACGCTTTTTTGGGCCAGTGGTGGCTGTAGCGAGCCAACGTCGCGAGTCACAGCTGTCCGAGCAATTGGCATGACCATTCTCTTGGGGCTAGCTGGAGGGTGCCCCAGTCTCCGGCCGCCCTGTCGGGGGCCCTCCAGCCTGGCGATTCGCCATCATCTGGCTGGCCATCAAAGCACAGTAGTGCGTCGCGAGCTCATCTCGGGAGGCCTCTTTCAAACTCTGGAAGTCTGGCACCTTCGCCAGGCGCTCCAACAGCCTCTCGCGGGTGGTGTCCTTATTGGCCTCCCAGAGAAACTCAAAGCAGTCCATGGCAGTTTTCAGTGGCTTGCGCCCGGCGTTGCGATCAAGCACGCCAAAAAACGTGCTTGGATGCTCAGCATGCGCACGCAGCTCTTCATCTGTCAGCGGAATTTTGACGATATGCCGGCGCCCGTCGTCGGTCAGGAAAGTGCACCAGGCCATCTTGTGCTCCCGCATGACTACGCCGCTTTCAAGCGTGCCCTCCATGGGGCTATCGGCAAGCCAAAAAGATGCTGTTCATGTCCTAAGCCTTCCAGAGCATCCAAGCCGTAAGGCATATGGATGAGCGGGCTAAACGCCGACGTATGGACTTGCTCCATCCGGTATCGAGGGATGCGTAGGTGCTTGACCCAGTGACGTCGGCCCAAGAGCTTTTACCTGCAGCAAGACACGAAGTGCTTGGAAGGGAAGCTCGGGTGCTGAGCTGCCCCTTTTTGATGGGGCATCAGCCTGCTTGAGGGCGAACGCTAGGCTTTCGGTGGCCGCTCAGGGACCTCTGGATTGATGCGGGCCAGTCTGTTGCGACTGGCGACAGCAACCAGCTCCGAAGGAGATTCGAATCGAGGGGGAACGCTTCCATACAGAAGCGCAGGCGCATGCAATGAGGCCTCGCTCAAGGCATGTTGCTTTGACGCGTTGGAGTCGTCTGAATGACAAACAGCGCCCGCCAGTTCAAGGTGATGGAACTGTGGAATCGCGAACGAGCGCGCATACCCTGCGGAGGCGTCTCGCAGTCCCTCGTGCCCAAGCACCTGGCCAATATTGCAGAGCAGCGCAGCAGAGACGATTAACCGACGAACTGAGGCCCACCGTGTGAAGCCTGCAAGCCAACCTCGCTCAAGCCAAGAGGTGACGGCAAACACAAGTGCAAGGTATTCGCGTGGATGCCTAACGTGCCGAGTCACCTGAACACCTATTCACTCGTTCAACGTCAAACCGATACACGTCGCACCGTATCCAGATCTGGCAAAGGTGCTACCACCATGCATCCGGGCTATGGCAGCGACGATAGAGAGACCCAAGCCATGGTTGCGCTCTGCGAACGCTCTGGCTGGATCGACGCGATAGAAGCGATCAAAGAGCCTTGGAAGATGCTCTGCTGAGATAGCAGGGCCGAGGTTCGAGACACCGATAGACACCACGCCATCGACCGAACGCCGAATCTCGATGGTGATGGTCGAATCACGTTCTGCATATCGGGTGGCATTCCCAAGGAGGTTTGAGATCGCCCGTCTGAGCAGCCGTTCATCGACCGATGCGGGACAGTCACCGTGCACTTCGGTCTTGAGCCCTTCCTCTTGAATAGATGCCTCGTGATACTCGATCACCTCGTGGACCAGTGCAGCCAGGCTCTCAATGGGAGCTCGGCGAATGTTGGGCGCCCTGTCAGCCATCGACAGGAAGAGCATGTCCCCCACAATCCCAGCCATCCTGCGCAGGTCTTCCAGATTAGACCCAAGCACCTCTCGCATCTCTTCCTCACTGCGCTCACGCCGAAGAGTCAACTCACAGCTGCTGATGAGGTTTGAAAGCGGCGTATTCAGTTCGTGCGCCACGTCTGCGTTGAAGGCCTCCATTTGCCTGTATGCATCGGACAAACGGTGCAGAAGCTCATTGAACTGCTCGATGAGTGGTTGCAGTTCGGTTGGCTGGCCGGTTCCATCAAGGCGACGCTCAAGTTCGCTCACGGTAAGTGAGCGTGTCTGCTCGACAAGCCGATGGATAGGCAGCATGCCTTTGCGAACCAGCCTGAATGCGCCGTACGAGACAACAATGGAGCCAAACAAGGCTGCGCACCCCAGCGTTCCAGCCAGGAAGGACAGAAGCGCGTCATCGGCCTTCGGGTCAAGGATGAGTTCAAGCGACACCTTGCCCGGGGGCTGTCCGTCAGCACTCGCCTCGACAGAAACATCAAAGCTCCTCAGCTTCAGCCGCCTGCTAGAACGATCCGGTTCCGAAGCGGCTGCGCCATGCGCCGGTGCTGCAAAGATGCCACCAGGATCTTCCTTGATCCACAACGACATTTCAGCGTGTCCAGCCAGGACATCGCGGAGCAGATGCTGCAGCTCTTCTGGTGAGTGACGGCGGCTGCCCTCCATCAAGATGCTGCGAACGGCATCTTGTTTTTGATCCAGCGTGATGTCTTGACGCTGCGACAACGCCAAGGCAATCACGATGTACACGCCAATACAGATGAGGCTCAGCCCAACGAAGGCTTGTATGGCCAGCCACTTTGAAAGCGTCGTGCCTAGGCTGCCCTTTGACCAAGCCCCCACGTCAAGCCTCACCGGCGCTCAAGGACATAGCCCATACCTCTGACGGTATGAAGCAGTGATGTCTCGAAGGGCTGATCCAGCTTGGTTCTGAGCCTGCGCACAGCGACTTCCACCACGTTGGTCTCACTGTCAAAGTTCATGTCCCACACTTGAGCGGCCAGTTCTGTGCGCGAGAGCACCTCGCCTTCCCGACGCATGAGCAAGCTGAGGAGGTTGAACTCCTTAGGCGTCAGATCGAGCCGTTGGCCGGCACGGGTGGCCTTGCGCCGCAGCAGGTCGAGTTCAAGGTCGGCAAGTTTGAGAAGTGTCGATTCCGGGCTGGGGCGAATCGTGCCAGCCCTCCTGAGAATGGTCTGGATCCGGGCAAGCAGCTCCGAGAAGGCGAACGGCTTGACCAAGTAGTCGTCCGCTCCAGCGGTCAACCCTTGAACTCTGTCCTCCACCCGACCTCGGGCTGTGAGCATCAAGACTGGTGTCTGCTTGCTCAATCGCAGGGTCCCCAGTACGGTGAGGCCATCGATGGCCGGCAGCATTCCGTCGAGCAAGATGAGGTCATAGTCACCAGACACTGCCAGGTGAAGGCCATCCACGCCCGTGTGGGCGAGATCAACCACGTAGCCCTCTTCCGTAAGGCCCTTGTGCAGGTACCCGGCTAGTTTGAGCTCATCTTCGACTACCAGTAGCTTCATAAGTGGGATTTTGAGGCCAGTGGGGTTTCCCGGGCATTACGAATTTGTCATCTTCCTGTTGGCGGAATGAAAACTCACGTTCTGTAGATTTGGGTACTGGCAGAGCCGAGTGGTCATCGCAAGTGACCTGGTGGAGTGGGACTGTCGAGGGCTGGTTGCCAGCCTCGCAACTGGTGCCCGTGATACAGCGTAAACAGGTGGAACCCTCTCGCGGAACCACTCGGCCTCCTGCCCTCGTCTGCCTTGTGCAGTGTGCCCATCCCGTTCTTACTGAGGAGATGCATATGCGTCAATACCCCACTCCCAAAACTGGCATCGCCGCCTTGTTGGCTCTGGCAGCTGGAATCGCTTTCGCGGCCCCGGCATTCGCTGGAAACTCTGCGGCCCACTACGGCGTTGCAGTGAACTCGACGGCAACCGCCACAAAAACCGTGGACGTTTCGAGCCTGAAGCGTCCTTACATCAACGTGCGCTGTGGCGATGTGGTGGTCTTCCGAAACGGTGACCAGTCATTCACCTGGAAGTTTGACGTCAAGGGACACCGCACCTTTGATCTGGCAAAGGTCGCCCCCCAAGGCTTCGTTGCTTCGCCCATCAAGGTCTACGTGGCGGGGAACGACCTCGAAATCGGTTAACCCCAGAACAAACATACCCACGGCGGCCTCACGGCCCCGTGGGTATTTTCATTCTCCATGCTTTGGCGGGATCCTGCGTCAACCCTTCAACGGGTCTGATGTAGCCAGCCTCATCTCGGAGCCCTCATCACCGACGCTGCTCAAGGCCAATTCATAAAGTATGGCGTTCTTGGCGATGGACGCCCGCTCGCGATCCATATCAACAGTGTTGTTGTCTAGCGAAGCTTGAGCAGGCTGGGCATACCTGATGAAGTCGAGAGTGTTCAGCTTGGACGCGAACATGTTGGTTTCGACGTGCGCTTCAGACGTTGTGGCCAGTTTTGCTGTCTCCTGGCTCCTCTGAGCACTGCGCATGGCCTCTGAGAAGTCGAAGTCCTGGGCTTGATAGCGTGGTGTATCTGCGTTGGCAATGTTCGAAGCCAGAAGCTTCTGCCGATGTGACCGGAGCACCAAAGCTCTACCTTGCCACTCATCGTCCGCTTGAGCGCCAACCTTGATGTGGCTCGGGAGGGTCATGCAAGTCTCCTACGGATCGCTCTGGGTTTCGAACATGCCCAGCTGCCTGGGGGCTGTGCCGAGTCTCAAGCTCTGGGGAGCCTACGCATCGACTGGCTTAGGCCCATTTGAGAATGGAGCTTAGCCAAGCGCCTCCGTCAAATCACCAACAGGCAGATGACAAGTTCGTAACCTTCGCGGGTTGCGGAACCGCTATCAGTCGGATCGAAACGCCCAGAGGTTGCTCAGGAGGTAAGTCATGATCGCGACCAAGGCCAGCGTCAGGCCGAGCCAGAAGGCATACAGCGCCGGATTGACTGCAACAAGTGCCCCAAAAAGGGCCGAGTTCGCAGCAAATCCCAAGGCTGAGACCCCCAGGAATCGAATGCCCGATCGGACCAGCGAGCCTCCGTGATCTCCAAACGTCACACACCAATGCCCTGTGAACGAAACTGCAACGGCAACGCCCCATCCGGCAGCGTTGGCTATCAGCGGGGCCAACTGAAGAGACTCAGTCAGCGCAACGGTGACAAGCCAGTGCACAACAGTGGCCACCAGCCCGACCGCACCAAACCGCGCAACGCGACACAGCTCCCGCCCTTGCACCTCTACTCGTGAGCGCTCAAGACGGGTCACGTGCGTGCCTCACGAAGGCTGATGGCCATCGATAGCCAAGGGGCCCAGCACGATGGGGTTCGGGGCACTCGGACTGTCCTGTTCATGGTCAGACTCATCGTGCCAGTCACGGGTCACAAGGAGGTAGTCGCCAAAGCGTCCCTCTATGTGCAAGCTCTGCTGCTGATCCACGGAAAGCCTGTCCCACTCTCTCTTGTAGATTGCAAGGTGAACCCGCTCCAAGCATTTACCCTCAGCTGTAGCACGTGCAGACATGAAGATGTCCAGCGACTCGAAGTCCCTGAAGGTCCGGGCCTTACCCCCCGTGTAGTAGGACGATGAGTACGTCGGAGGACCGACAACGAGCAGCCCTTCCTGGTCCTGATGACCTTGCCTGAAAGCCTCCAAAACGCCCTTTGTCGAGTTGATTCCGCCATAGGTGCCTTGGGCGACCAGAACAACTGCAAAGAGGGCTCCGGTAAGCAAAGTCCCGGCGCAAGTTAGGGCATCAACGACCCTCTCTCGGGGATCGGTGGCCAGGATGTGCCCGACCAGAATGGCCAACGCAGGAATGCCAGGGAGAACGTATGTCCAAAGGATGTTTCTGGCCAACATGAAAAGCAATGCCGGCGCCAGAGCCCAAAGAAGGAGATAGAGGCCTTCATGACTGGGCAGCAGGGAGGGCTGGATCTTTGTCTGGCGAGCCGTCCGGCGCCAGAGCAGTAGAGCCCCCACCAACAGAGTCCAAGGTAGCATGCCCGCGAGGAGGTAGACCCATATCATCCCCCTTGGCTGGAGGTGGGCCGAGCCATACAAGTCACCCGCCCAGCCAGGCCTGGTGAACCGCAGCCAGTGCTCTCCGACCAGGAAGTACTCAAGAAACCCCGGCGTCTTCAGTTCCGCCAAGACGTACCATGGCAGGCAGACAATGGCAGCGATGGCTGCCCCAGCCAGCCACGGCATGCTGCTGATGATGCGAGGAAGGCTGCGTGTCAGAACCGCCCAGGCTGCTATCGGCAGACCAATCAGCAACAACGCCACGGGCCCCTTTGCCAGCATGCCCAGCCCGAGCCCGGCAAAGAACAGATATCCGTGCAAGCGCCTGCGGCGACCTGATTCTGCAGCTTGAGCATGCCAAAATCCGAACATCGCCAACATCACGGCGCTTACAAGCGCCATGTCGGTCATGACGGCTCCGGCCGCAACAAAGAATGCTCCCGAACCCCACAGTACGGCCGAGGCTAGCGCTGCCCATCGAGCGCTACGTTGAGCACTCCAGCGCCACACCAAGGCGGTGACGGCAAGGGCCAGCAACAAACTGGGCAAGCGCACGGCCCACTCGTTCACACCGAGTAGCTGAATGCTCGCTGCAGAGAGCCATGAGGACAAGGGCGGCTTCCCCCAGAACGCCGTGTTATCGGCGATACGCGGCGTTATCCAATCCCCACTCGCTGCCATTCTTCGAGCAATCTCGGCGTAGCGAGACTCGGTGTTGTCAGACAAGGGGTACAGACCCAAGCTCAATGCTCGGAACGTGATGAGCAGCAGCAACGTAGCCAAGACGAAGCGCGTTGAGGTCCCCACTGCTACGGTGGCGGGTACCACCTTAGGCAACGCGGTGCTCATGCTCTACTGGGTTGGATTGTTGAAGCACCGCCTGCGGTGAGCTGAACCGAACATGCTTGGCCTCGGAAGACAGCGAAGTTGCTTGCTCATACTCGTCCAGCAGGAACAGTGGTCGACGCTTGGACTCCAGGAAGATGCGTCCTATGTACTCACCGAGTATGCCGATGGCCATGAGCTGCAAGCCACCCAGCAGCAGAATGCTGACGATCAGCGTTGGAAAGCCGTGCACAGCCTCGCCAACAAGAAGTGTCTTGATCAGGAAGAGTGCTGCGTAACCGAACGAGAGCAGAGAGCTGACCACGCCGGTGTAGGTGGCAAGCTTGAGCGGCGCGACGGAAAACCCCGTGATTCCCTCAACGGCAAAGCGCCACAGCTTCCGATATGGCCATTTCGATTCCCCTTCTGCACGAGCGTGTCGGTCGTACTCTATGGTGACCGTTCGAAAGCCGACCCAGGCAAAGATGCCTTTCATGAAGCGGTTTCGCTCAGGCAGCTGGTTGATGGCATTCACCACGCGTCGGCTCAGGAGGCGATAGTCACCAACGTCAGCTGGCATGTGAACATCAGCCAGGGCATTGAAAACCCGGTAGAAGGCAAACGCTGAGGCCTCCTTGAACCAGGACTCTCCAGCCCGTGAGCGCCTGCGCATGCTGACCACGTCTGCTCCTTGGCGCCATGCGTCAACCATCTGCCCAATGAGCTCGGGCGGATCCTGGAGGTCCGCATCGATGATCACAACGGCCTGGCCCTTGGCAAGCTGGAGCCCCGCGGTCATGGCCGCTTCTTTTCCGAAGTTTCTGCTGAGCTTGGCGATGGAGACGCATGTGTGGCAACGCTGCAGGCTCTTCAGCTGAGCCTCAGTGCCGTCAGTGCTTCCGTCGTCTATGTAGAGGATCTCATGCGTAATTTGAATTTCTTGGAGAGCCATCATCAGCCGTAGATGAAACTCTGCAAGACCGGCCTCTTCGTTCAATACAGGAACGACCACGGTGAGGCTACATGTGGCCAAGTCGTTCTTCGGCCAGCATGCTTCAGTGAAATTGCTCATTTTGTCTCTAACGCCGTAAGGGGCGGAGCGCTTCGTGGTCGAGCTCACGCAGCCAGTGGCGCGGCTCGTCTTATGCCGCATCGTCACGGCAGATCGCAGCAAGCTGCGCTAGCTGGTCACTGTAGTGAGGTGCTGCTGACAAGCGTCCTACCGTGGGATTACAGTTGTGTAATCTCTCGATCAGAGATGTTTGGGTGACAGCAGCGGTTCGTCGATGAGCTCAAGACGGGCGATCGAGCGCGCTTACGGTGGGCGGTACTTGAAAAACACCCAAGGTATCCGCGCCCCGCATCAATGTTTTTGCGAAATCGGGTTTGATTTCTCGCACCACGAACAGCCTTGGTCTCCAGCCAGTCTTGCGCAGTTCAAGAGTAATGACCTGACCTGCCTGAACGTCCACCGCGAGGCTTCCCCCCTCATCCATCGGATCCGCCCTGACCACGTGGTGACCAGGTGGAACATCTACTGCGATAACCGAGGCGGGAATCATCCGTTGCACAGGTTTTCCATTGACCAAGAGGTTGGAAACCCCTTGAAGGTCGGGCCACATGTGCCTCACGATGACCAGCCTACCTGTGCCATTTACTGCCGACAACATACGTATAGCCCTGTCATCTTCTGGAACGACACCCGGCGCCGTTGTACACGAGCTGATCTTGAGAGACTTGAAGCAGAACCGATGCGGCTCCGCAGTGATGGGCCTCTGCGCACAACCGACTAGCGCGGATGTGCCTATAAGCAGGGCCAGCAAAGCAAACTTTGATGTGCGTCGCATGTTGAGATCATGCCTTCACAGAAGTGGGCCGCGCATTACATCTTCGTCATGAAGATGCGGCTGCTCACGGCCATTTTGATTCGTGATGAAGCCGCGATGCCCGCTATCGGGACTTTCGCTGCTTTACTTTCTTTCCAGGATCGCCTGCGTGTCGAGGCTTCTTCTTTGGCTCATCCGGCGATAAGCCCCCCCCCGCCGTAGAACTCTGCTTTACACCGCTACCACGTTTGAACTGACTCCGTAGCCGTTGCGCATACTTGAGCTTCTTAGGCTTCGGTGGTAACGGAGGGCGACGCGAGATCCACCAGGCAAAGAGCAGAATGCCTGCAACGAGGATCAGCGCATTGCACACGGCAAATACGCCTTCATCGAAATGAGACAACGAGCTAAACATGGCGAGGCTCCATGGCAGAGCCCAAGCATCCCGTCGGGATGCTCAGATGTCATACGTTGGATCGGCGCGAAGGATCGTTCGAGCCGGCCAGGGAACTTCAGGCGCTTTCGAGAGGCAGGCACCACCTCTCGGTGACGCCTGTATGTATCGCGTTAGGCGGTGGCTTCGACCGGCGCACTCTCCCGCTTGGCTTCTTCTTTGCGATGAATCAGCCAGTACAGAACAGGCAGGACCAGCAGGGTCAGGATCGTTGACGAGATGATCCCGCCAATGACGACCGTTGCGAGCGGGCGCTGCACTTCGGCACCTGTACCGGTAGCCAAGGCCATTGGCACGAATCCAAGTGAAGCAACCAGCGCTGTCATCAGAACAGGCCGTAGCCGTGTCAGAGCACCTTCGAGCACCGCGTCATGGAGTGACTTACCCTCCTCCCGCAGCGTTCGGATGAAGGAAATCATCACCAGGCCATTGAGCACGGCCACCCCGGAAAGAGCGATGAATCCAACTGCGGCCGAGATCGACAACGGTATTCCGCGCATCCAAAGTGCCAGCACGCCGCCCGTGAGGGCAAACGGAACGCCGGTGAACACCACCAAACCATCCTTGACGTTGTTGAACATCATGAAGAGCAGGAGGAACACCAGGGCCAAGGCCACCGGAACCACGATCTGCAGACGTTGTGTGGCCGAAAGCAGGTTCTCGAAGGTCCCCCCCCACTCGATCCAGTAGCCAGCCGGCATCTTCAACTGCTTGTTCACAGCATCCTGTGCGGACTGCACGAACGAACCAAGGTCAGTGCCTCGGACGTTGGCGGTGACGACGACACGACGCTTGCCGTTCTCGCGGCTGATTTGATTCGGCCCGGGAGCCAGCTTCAGCTCTGCCACTTCGGAAAGAGGGATGTAGCGCACGACAGCATCTGCCTGAGCCGGTATGGGGATGGGCAACCGGCTCACCGCATCGAGGTCGCCTCGCAGTGTCTCAGGCAGACGAACGACGATGTCAAAGCGACGGTCCCCTTCGAACATCGTTCCGGCTTCCTTGCCACCCAATGCGGTCGCAAGGGTCTCCTGGATGTCCGAAGCGTTCAGCCCATACCGGGCAGCGCGAGCTCGGTCGATGGCCACCGTCAGCATAGGCAAACCGGTTGTCTGCTCAACCTTGACCTCAGCCGCACCCTTGATTCCCTGCAAGGTGGCAGCGATCTTGGTCGCTTCGGCGTTGAGCACATCCATGTCGTCACCGAACACCTTGACCGCAACGTCACTTCGAACGCCAGAGATCAATTCGTTGAAGCGCAGTTGAATCGGCTGAGAGAACTCGTAGGCGTTCCCCGGGATCTTCTCCACCGTCTCCTGGACAGCGGCCATGAGCTCATCACGCGTCTTGCGCGGCTTGGGCCACTCGTCTACGGGCTTGAGCATCACATACGCGTCCGAGATGTTTGGTGGCATCGGATCCGAGGCCACTTCGGCGGTACCGGTTCGAGCAAACACGCGGTCGATTTCCGGGAACTTCGCTTTCAGCGTCGTTTCGATCTGCTTTTGCATCTCAACCGACTGAGTAAGGCTCGTGGCTGGCACCCGCAGGGCCTGCATCGCAAAGTCGCCTTCATTCAGGCTGGGAACGAACTCACTGCCCATCTTGGAGCCAACCACCACCGAGATCGAGATGATGGCGATGGCACTTGCGACAACGACCGGCACATTGCGCAGAGCCTTCTCCAGCATAGGCTCATACAACCGCTTGCTGGCCGTGACCAAGCGGTTTTCCTTTTCATCAACCTTGCGGCCAATGAACAGGGCGACCGCAGCGGGCACGAAGGTCACAGACAAGATCATGGCGCCAATGAGAGCCGCGACCACCGTGAAGGCCATGGGATGGAACATCTTTCCCTCCACGCCGCTGAGGGCGAAGATGGGCAGGTAAACCACCATGATGATGAGCTGACCGAAGATTAGCGGCCGGCGAGCCTCCTGCGCAGCGGCGAAGACCTCTTCAAACCTTTCCTTCAATGTCAGCTCTCGACCGTGGTGAGCTTGAGCGTGCGCAAGTCGGCGGACGCAGTTCTCAACAATCACGACCGCCCCGTCAACGATGATCCCGAAATCCAAAGCACCCAGGCTCATCAGGTTCGCACTGACACCTCTGTTGACCATGCCTGTGAACGTGAACAACATGGAAAGGGGAATCACCATCGCAGTGATGATGGCCGCCCGAATGTTGCCCAAGAACAGGAACAGCACCACGATCACAAGGATGGCGCCCTCGACCAGATTCTTGCGAACTGTGCCGATGGCTTTGTCCACCAGGTTGGTACGGTCATACACCGTGATGGCATGAACACCTTCCGGCAGAGAGCGGTTGATCTCAACCATCTTCTCGGACACAGCTTGGGCCACGGTGCGGCTGTTCTCACCGATCAGCATGAATACCGTGCCCAGAACCACCTCGCGACCGTTGTCCGTGGCAGCGCCGGTGCGGAGCTCTTTGCCGATGCCGACAGTGGCAACGTCACCGATGCGCACGACCTGGCCGTTGACGCTCTTCACGACGATGTTGGAGATGTCCTGCGGGCTGCTCACCTGGCCAGGGGCTCGAACAAGATACTGCTCGCCACGCTTCTCGATGTAGCCAGCGCCGACGTTGGCATTGTTCAGGTCGATGGCCTTGATGAGTTCAGCCAGGCTGAGACCAAGAGACGACAGCTTGGCGGGGTCCGGCGCCACCAGGTACTCTTTTGCATAGCCGCCAATGGAGTTGATCTCGGTGACGCCAGGCACGTTGCGCAGCTGAGGCTTGATGATCCAGTCCTGGATCTCACGGAGGTCCGTCGGTGTGTAGAGCGTCCCGTCAGGCTTCTTTGCCCCCTCCTTGGATTCCACCGTCCAGAGGAAGATCTCCCCCAAGCCAGTGGAGATCGGGCCCATTTCGGGGCTGACGCCTGCGGGGAGACGCTCACGAGCCTGCGCCAAGCGCTCTGCGACGAGTTGGCGGGCGAAATAGACGTCGGTTCCGTCCTTGAAGATCACAGTGACCTGGGACAGGCCATAGCGCGACATGGAGCGAGTCTGGACCAGCTTCGGGAGCCCAGCCATCACCGTTTCGACGGGATAGGTAACGCGCTGCTCTGTTTCCAGCGGGGAGTAGCCAGGCGCAGATGTGTTGATCTGCACTTGAACGTTGGTGATGTCCGGAACAGCGTCGATGGGCAGCTTGGTGTAGCTGAAGACGCCAATGGCGGCCATGCCCAACACGGCGAGCAGAACCAGCCATCGCTGCTCGATGGCGAACTTGATGATGCGTTCAAACATGTTGATCTCCCGCATCAATGGCTGTGTTCGGCGCTGCCCTTGCCGAGCTCAGCCTTCAGGATGAAGCTGTTCTCCGTGGCGTAGTCTGCCCCGGCGCTCAGACCGCTGAGCACCTCGGTGTAGGTGCCATCAGAACGCCCCAGCTTCACAACTTGAGCCTTGAAGCCCTCAGGTGTGCGGACAAAGACACTCGGCTTGTCCTCAACGGACTGCACGGCGTCGTTGCGGATGACCAGTGGCACCTGACTGCGTTCGCTCAAGACGTTCACGGCAACGAACAGACCTGGTCGCCATGCGCCAGCGGGGTTTGTCATGGTGATGCGTGCCGTGGCTGTGCGTGTGGTCGCCCCAAGCAGTGAGCCCACATAGTTCACCGTACCAGTGACCACTTGGTCGGAGCCTGTGGCTTTGACGCTCGCGGTCGCACCTACCTGGACCTTCTCGATGTCCTTGGCTGGCACATAGAACTCGACCCAAACCTTGGTGAGGTCAGAAATCACGAAAACTTTAGCATCGCTGGCGACTGTCTCACCGAGCGCCAGGCTCTTTTCAACGATGGTGCCGTCAAAGGGGGCTCGAATCTCGAAGCGGCTCAGGCTGTCTCCTGTCGCTGTGGCGCTGGCGCCAAGGGCGGAAAGGCGCTGCTCAGCGTTGCGCTGTTCGATCTCCGCCTCCCGCAGTTGCTGCTGAGCAATGAGGTAGTCCTGTTGTGCCGAAATTTTTTGTTCCCAGAGGCTCTTCTCGCGCTGGTATGTAGCGCGTGCGGCCGAGGCCCGCTCACGTGCAGCGAGCAACGCAGCGCGCTGGCCAGACAGGTCTGGACTGGAGATGACCGCCAGCACGTCACCCTTTTTGACACGCTGACCCAGGTCTGCCTTGACCAGTTCGACAACGCCCGCCACGCGAGGCACGACTTGTGCAGTACGGTCAGCATCAAACTTGGCCTCACCCTGGAACTCCGCCCCGGACATGACGGTGCCAGCCTGGGCCTTTTCCACTTTGATGCGACTGAGCTTGATCTGTTCGTCCGTCAGTTTGACGACCTCTTCTTCACCCTCTTCACCGTGGTCACCATGGCCATCGCTGCCAGCCTGGCCCTTGTCATCAGCGGCTGCTTGGGCATTGCCTTCCTTGCCCGCATCTGGCTTGGCTGGCGCCTCTTCGTGGTGCTCCTTGTCGTCGTGTCCTTCGGCTTCCGAATGACTGGCTGTAGTGGAGGACGAACCGCCGAACACCCAGACGGCTGCACCTGCGGCGATGGTGATGGCGGCAATGGCCGCGACGATGATCTTTTGTTGGTTGTTCATTGCAAACTCACTTTTGCGTTGCACGAGCCGTGTTGCTCGATGCAGTGCTGTTGATCACGCTCGACTGGTTCGGAACCGGCGCGCCAAGAAGGGCCTCAAGATCAGCAGCGGCCTTCTGCGCATCCGACAGGGCCTTCAGATGTTGGGAGCGGGCTTGGAACAAGGTGCGTTGAGCGTCCAGGACGTCAAGGAATCCAAACTTACCAAGGGCAAAGCCTTGAGTAGCCGCCTCGTAGGTCCGGCTGGCATCGGGCAGCAGCTTCTCTTCGGCAAGAAGCACTTGGTGCCGCGCAGTTTCGAGCTGGCTGGCTGCGACCTGCACATCTGTCGTCAGACGCATCTGCCTGCTGCGGGCGTCATCCCTTGCTTGATCAGCACGCGCCATGGCTTCACGGAGATTGCCCTGGTTGCGGTCGAATACAGGCAAGGGAATGGAGACACCGAGCAATGTCTGATTGCGCCCCATCTCGTTGTTGCGCTGCATACCAACGCCCACGGTCACGTCGGGGACGGCACGACTGCGCTCCACTTCGACCAAAGCATCTCGCCGCTTGACTTCCAGTTCGGCCTGCACGGTCTCGGGGGCGGTCTCCATGTACTTGGTGAGCTCGGCTGGTGCCGGCGCCTGTCCTGGAGCACGCAACTCGCCGGCGGGTTGCGGCAGTTGCTCAGGGGCCATGCCGAGCATCGCGCCGAGACGGGACTTGGCTGCCGCCAAGTCCTGCTGCGCCTGGGCGCTCTCAAGGCCCACACCAGACAGAGCCAGGCGCGCACGGGTTTCTTCAACCGGAGAGACCTTGCCAGCCGCGACACGCTTGGATGCAGCATCGACCGCCGCTTGCGCAAGCTCTTCAGATTGACGGGCCAGCTCCATGCGCGACTGAGCCGTCAGAAGGTCCCAGAAGCCAATACGAACAGATGCGCGGATCTGAACTATGCGGCCCTGAACTTGGGCGCGGTTCAGGTCCTCCATCAACTGGGCGGCCTTGACGCGGCTGGAGCGCTTGCCGCCCAACTCGATCAACTGGCTCAGTTGGTATGCGGTGGTCCTGGTCGCCTTGCGAGTGTCTTCAACGGACATCGACAGCGACGGATTGGGCAACACGCCTGCCTGTTGAGTGGCACCCAACGCGGCCTCCACCTCTCGACGAGCCACGGAAAGGTCTGGGTGGCGATTGAGTGCCAGCTCAATCGCCTGATCCAACGTCAGTTTGGGGGCCGGGGCTGTCGAAGCCACAGGCGTCGAGGTAGCGCCAAGTACCGGCGGCAGGCCGGTTTGAGGCGTGGCGGTCTGGGCCCAGCTGAGGGCGGGCAAGGCGATGGCCAATGCCATCAGACCAGGAACAAAGGGAAGCGTCTGCGTGCTGGCATTGGGCCGCACGTCCCGAGGGCATTTCATCGAATTCTCCAGTGGAAGTTGGATGCAATTCGACGAGGGACAATGCACCTACTACAGTGGTGCACCCCGGTGATACAGCAAGGGGAAGACTGTCCGCTCGTCGGTTAGAGCAGTTGCAGCCAGTTGGGGCGTTCGATCCTGTTCGGGTCGGCCGAGCTGTAGAACGAGGCATCTCCTGAAGGAGCTGCCGATTCACGCATGAACGTGGGGATCTTCACTTGCTCGCCAAGCAACTCTGGCTTGGCAAGATGACAGCTGACGCAGTCGGCGTCGGCAAAGAGCTTCAGCTTTGCCTTCGACTTGCTGGGGCCGCTGTCTTGGTCCGCGTCCTTGTGAACATGAACGTGATGACCAAAGTGCCCTGCGCTCTGTCCATTCTCATGCTGGCAATAGGTCGCCGCCACCGCATAGCAAAATTGCAGCGGCAGGACCAGAAGCAGCAGGATGTTCAGCAGTCGGCGCATGGAACAAGTCTGAAGACGATTCCTTCCGAGAGGCTCGGATGGATGGAAGCTACTGTGGCAAAAAGCTTTGCCGTAGAAGCAGCTGCATTGGATATCGCAGTAGCGGTCACTGTCAAGGCACTAGTGCGCACGCCTGATGAGCAGTTCTAGAAGGCAAAGCGAGCGAGCCAAGGGTCAGTTTTTGGCCCGTTTCCCCTATGAAACAAGGGTATCCCGAGTCATGTGATCCAAGTAGAAAAGTGCCTTGTTCAGGGCTTTTGGAGTGGCATTCAGGCTGCCAAGATTACGAATTTGTAATCTTGGCGTCCGCGAGCTGACGGGGATGGAGGACTAGCCTATAGCGTAGGTCCTCCCTACAGCTTTTGTGGTGAGCCTTTCCGGCGTTGCCCCATGCACCTTCTTGCGTTAGAACTGCCTTCCACATGCTTTCAGGTTTGGCAGCGAAATTGCGCAGGAGTTCTTCCGGGGACTGCCGTCTGTCCATCGGACCTGTGTCGAGCGGTTGAATCGGTGGCATGCGATGAGCCTCGCGGGCCCTGTGCCTGACCAACAGAGGTAAGGCCCACGCGCTTCAACCATAACGACTGGCTATGACAGAAAAAACAAGCTTGGAGCTCTCCCTGGTCCTCCCCGACGTCACTGACGCGGCGGACACATGTACGACAAGGCTAATCGGAGAGCTTCAAGGACGCCCAGGAGTCGAAAAGGCACACATTCGTACGGATGACGGCGGAGCAGTTCCGCAGCTGTGTATTCACTTTGATCCCGAGCAGATTCCCCTTGCAAGGATACGAGAGCTGGCGAAGGCCTCAGGTGCCGCGCTGACTGCTCGTTACGGGCACAAGAGCTGGCAGACAGAAGGCATCAGCCACCAGCGTCGGGCAGACACGGTTGCGAAGACCTTGCTGGCCATTCCGGGGGTTCTTGAGGCCACGGCTAGCCCGTCGGGCCAAGTGTCAGTCGAGTTCGACAGGGAGCGGGCGACAGAGTCAGGCGTTCTCGGCGAGCTGGCCAAGCTAGGTGTTAAGCCTTCGACACTCGGTGCCGAACCGAAGCACGTAGGTCATGGCGAACCTGGGCATCGCCACGCAGAAGACGAGGACGAGGGAGAGCATGGGCACAGCCATGGAGAGGGAGGTCTCCTAGGCCCGAACTCCGAAATGATCTTCGCGTTGACGTGTGGTGCGTTGCTAGGTGTTGGTTTCGGCATCGAGAAACTTGCTACCGGCTTGCCAGCCTGGCTGCCGACAAGCCTGTATGTCCTGGCCTATGTCTTCGGCGGCTTCTACACCCTCCGAGAAGCCCTGGACAACCTTCGGTTGAAGCGCTTCGAGATCGACACCCTGATGCTTGTTGCAGCGGCTGGTGCCGCAGCCCTAGGCTCCTGGGCTGAGGGTGCGCTGCTGCTGTTCCTCTTCAGTCTTGGTCATGCCCTTGAGCACTACGCCATGGGTCGAGCAAAGCGAGCCATTGAAGCTCTGGCAGAGCTTGCGCCGGACACAGCCACCATACGTAGAGATGGCCAAGCTGTAGAGATTCCCGTAGAGGAACTTGTTGTAGGTGACGTGGTTCTGGTTCGGCCGAACGAGCGACTCCCCGCAGATGGATTTCTGGTTGCAGGGGAATCGAGTGTCAACCAGGCACCTGTGACCGGAGAGAGCATTCCTGTCGACAAGCGTCCAGTTGCGGACCCAGCAGCGGCAAGAAATCGCCCTGATGCTGTCGAGGCAGTTTCCCGGGTCTTTACCGGGACTATCAATGGATCTGGGGCCATTGAGGTTGAGGTGACGCGTCGCTCGTCTGACTCAGCACTTGCGCGCGTGGTGAAGATGGTCAGCGAAGCTGAAGCCAGGAAGTCACCTACGCAGAGGTTCACAGACAAGTTCGAGAAGATTTTCGTGCCGGCAGTCCTTACGCTGGCTTTCGTCCTGCTCTTCGCATGGGTGGTTGTTGATGAACCCTTCCGCGATAGCTTCTACCGGGCCATGGCCGTGCTGGTTGCCGCCAGCCCTTGTGCGTTGGCCATCGCCACACCCAGCGCGGTGTTGTCTGGTATCGCTCGCGCAGCTCGCGGGGGCGTCCTCATCAAGGGCGGAGCCCCCTTAGAGGAGCTCGGATCCTTGAGCGCAATGGCGTTCGACAAAACCGGAACCTTGACGGAGGGGCGCCCAAGGATCACCGACGTCATACCGGCCGAAGGCGTCTCCGAAGAGGAGTTGCTTACCGTTGCCGTGTCAGTGGAGTCTCTTAGCGATCATCCGCTTGCAGCAGCCATCGCTCGCGACGGGCGCGAGCGCATAGGGAACCGTCCTGTCCCAGAGGCAGGCGCACTTGAGAACCTCATCGGACGGGGCGTCAAAGCCAGCTTTGAAGGCAAGCCCGTCTGGATTGGCAAAGCCGAAATGTTCGGTGTCGATGGTGTTCCTAAACTGGGCGATTTCGCAGAGGCGGCAATCGCGCGGCTTCGCGACGCGGGCCGCACGACGATGGTTGTTCGCCTAGGGGATCGTGATCTCGGCGCCATTGGCCTTCTTGACACGCCACGGGCCGGAGCGCGCGAGGCCCTGGACAGTCTCCGAAAGCTTGGCATCACGCGGATGATCATGATCTCAGGCGACCACAAGAAGGTGGCAGAGGCGGTGGCCAAGGATGTAGGCCTTGATGAGGCTTGGGGTGACCTGATGCCTGAAGACAAGGTCACCTCGATTCGCAAGCTTCGAGAGACGACCAAGGTGGCCATGGTAGGAGACGGCGTCAACGATGCTCCTGCCATGGCCAATGCCACTGTGGGCATCGCTATGGGAGCAGCGGGGTCCGACGTCGCGCTAGAGACCGCCGACGTGGCCTTGATGGCCGATGACCTACGTCATTTGCCGTTTGCTGTCGGCCTCAGCCGCCATACGCGCTCAGTGATCCGACAAAACGTCTTTGTGAGCCTTGGCGTCGTGGCCATCCTGGTGCCAGCAACCATCATGGGCCTTGGCATCGGAGCTGCAGTCGCTGTTCACGAAGGTTCCACGCTCCTTGTGGTCTTCAACGCGCTCCGTTTGCTCGCCTATCGGAGCGACAGCTGATGGCATCAGTCAATCGCCGCCTAACCCATGCAGCAGTTTTCACTGATGCGCCCTGATTGAGCATTGGTAGCTTTATGAAAAATGGCGCTGACCAGCTGAGGTCTCAAGCAGGAAAGAGAACGCGACGATTGTTGCTGGCTACGATCTTTGTGAGTGCGGGAGCCGGAGCGGCCTTTTCTGCAGCGGCGTCACTTTGGATCAGCGAACGCTCTGAGGCTTTGGTCCTCTTCATACTCTTTGTATCGGTGATCTTGTACGTAGTCGCAGAGGCTGGCTTTGGTCAGATGTTGATTCAAAGTGTCAGAGATTTCGCAGTTGACGAATCATCTGAAGCCCAAGACTAATCCAGTCAGAGGGGGACTCCGACAAAATCGTTCAAGGAAGGTTTGGCGTCCTTCATACAACCAAGCCTCGTTCTAGCACGGGCACCGGCCTCTTGGCTGTTCAGTAGTCAACACCCGCCCGCACTTGCCCATACAGCACCACCGGGTCTTCCATGAATGTTGGCGCCGACCGAATTTT
>DDJC01000020.1:65587-72300 GCA_002339015.1 Burkholderiales bacterium UBA1834 | reverse complement strand
CGATCCAGTGCTCGGCGCGGTGATGGTGCATCTGCAGGCTCAGCTTGGCCTTGGGCTTGACCATGATGCGCTTGACCTGAAAGCGCGGGCCGAAGTCGATGCTGTCGTACCAGCCCCAGGGGCGGTGCACGCGGCGGTGCAGGCTGCCTTCGGAGCGCTCCTGCTGGCTCAGTGCGGTCACGATGCTCTTGACGTCCTGGCTGCGGCTGCGGTCAGCCACCAGCACGGCATCGGGCGTTTCCACCACGACCACGTTGTCCAGGCCCACGGTGGCCACCAGGCGCGAGGTGGCGTGCACCAGGGTGTTGCGGCTGTCGTGGATCAGGGCATCGCCTTCGCTGGCATTGCCGGCATTGTCCTGCGGGCTGACCTGCCAGACGGCATCCCAGGCGCCCAGATCGGACCAGCCCGCATCCAGCGGCACCATGCGCACCGTGAAGCCGGCCTGCGGCTGACGGGGGCACTGCTCCATCACGGCGTAGTCGACCGATTCGGAGGGCACGGCGCCGAAGGCAGCCTTGTCGGGCCGCACGAAGGCAGCATCGGTGCTGCGGGCCTGGAAGGCGGCCTCCGTGGCCTGGGCGATGTCCGGGCGGAAGTGCGCCAGCGCCGCCAGCCAGCGCGAAGCGCGCATCACGAACATGCCGCTGTTCCAGTAGTAGCCGCCCTGAGCCAGGTAGCCTTCGGCGGTCTGGCGGTCGGGCTTTTCGACGAAGGCCTGCACGGGGTGGGCGCCATCCGCCGCGGCATCGCCGGCGTGGATGTAGCCGAAGCCGGTTTCGGGGCGATCAGGCGTGATGCCCAGGATGACGATGTCGCCACCGGCAGCGGCGCGGATGGCGGTCTGCAGCGCGGCCGTGTAGGCGGCCGCATCGACCACTGTCTGATCAGCCGGGGTCACGACCAGGATCGGATCCTGGCCACCGGCCGTGGCCTGCAGGGCAGCCAAAGCAACTGCCGGCGCCGTGTTGCGGCCCACGGGCTCGAGCAGCAGGCTCGAAGGCTCGGCCTTGACCTCACGGAGTTGGTCGAGCACCAGGAAGCGGTGTTCTTCATTGCCCACGATGCAAGGCTGCGCCACGGCGATGTCATCGGCACCCAAGCCCTTCAGGCGCAGGTGGGCCTGCTGGAACAGTGTCTGCGGGCCGTTGAGCGCGAGGAACTGCTTGGGGTAAAGCGCGCGCGACAGCGGCCACAGGCGNNCGGCGCGGTGCCAGGTTGCCTGCAGCATGGTCAGCGTACCGGTCAGCGGCAGGAACTGCTTGGGGTAGGTCTCGCGCGAGAGCGGCCACAGGCGGGTGCCGGAGCCGCCGGCCATGATCACGGGGAGAACGTCGAAAGCAGCCATGACAGTGGTAAGTGCTTGAAGCCTGAGATCAGGGCCAATCGCAGATCGGTCAGCCCTCGAAACCCTGCGGGTTGAGTGATTGCCAGCGCCAGGAATCGGCGCACATGTCGTCGAGGCCCCGGCGGGCCTTCCAGCCCATCAGGGTTTGTGCGAGTGTCGGGTCAGCATAGCAGGCAGCGACATCGCCAGCGCGGCGGGGCGCGTAAACGAGGGGGATGGGTTTGCCGCTGGCCCGCTCATAGGCCTTGGCCACCTCGATCACGCTGTAGCCCTGCCCTGTGCCCAGGTTGACGGTGAGCGATTGCCGCCGCTCATCCAGATAACGCAGAGCGGCCACATGGCCTTCAGCCAAGTCGCAGACATGGATGTAATCACGCACACCGGTGCCGTCTGGCGTGTCGTAGTCATTGCCAAACACGTTGAGGTGGGCGCGCTTGCCCACCGCCACCTGGGCCACGTAGGGCATCAGGTTGTTGGGCACGCCACGAGGGTCTTCACCGATCTGGCCGCTGGGATGGGCGCCCACAGGGTTGAAGTAGCGCAGGTAGGCGATCTTCCAGGCAGGGTTGCAGCGCTCCAGTTCACGCAGCATCTCTTCACCCATCAGCTTGGTCTGGCCGTAAGGGTTGGTGGCCTGCAGATCTGCGCCTTCTTTGATTGGCAGTTGCTTGGGCTGGCCATAGACCGTGGCCGACGAGCTGAACACCAGATTGGTGGCGCCATGGCGCTCCATGGCCTGGCACACGGAGATCAGACCGCCAATATTGTTGTTGAAGTACTCAAGTGGCTTCTCGACGGATTCGCCCACAGCTTTGAGCGCAGCGAAATGGACCACAGCAGAGACCCGCCCGCCCTGACGGGCAGCTAACTTGAAGGCTTCATCCAATGCCAAGACGTCGCATACATCCCCCCGCACAAAGTCGAGAGATCTGCCTGACAGTGCCTGAATGCGCTCCAGCACTTGGGGCGAACTATTGCAAAAGTTGTCAATACCCAATACCTGATAGCCCGCATCCAGCAGCGCAAGCCAGGTGTGCGAAGCAATGTAGCCGGCGGCCCCTGTGAGCAGTATTACCCCCGCAGAGGGTTTGCCAATCTGCACAAACATTCAGTCGATTGAGAAGACAGCGTTGCAACTTACTGAATCCCCATCGAACTCCCTGGTCAGGATGGATTGAGAACGGCTGTATCTCTCAACATCACATCCCAAGGCGAGGGATTTAATGGGATTATATTTAACCCCTACCGAGTAACTATTATATCTACCATTAGCACGACTTGATCCCGTGACACCTGTATTCGCCCCATCGGAGATGGAGTTGGCAAGTTCTTCGCGAATCCTCCGGTATGAGGTGCTAGCATTCAGTGAAATCTTTGAAGTAGCCGCCCAAGTGGCACTCAGCGACAGACCTGTGGTAACCCTATTTTGGCTGGTGTATTGAGACAGATTTGCAAACTGGAGACTGGTGAATCCACCAGCATTATTGGTATCCCGGTCAAATGTTAGAGCATAAGTCATTTTCCCTGCCGGCGAATAGTTCCAAGAAATTCGACCAGTCAAGCCATTGAAATCACGCCGAGAATCGCCATCATTCTTTTCCTGAGTCCAACCGATGCGGCCACTCAATTGACTGTATCCAGTCACAATCCACCGCGAACTCAAATCATAATCAGTCCGCTTAACCTTGTTGCCAGTACCGCCAGCAAGGCGGTATTTATCGTAATCAATATCCGAACGCTTGACGCTTCCATCGATATAAATCAGATCGGTAGGCGAAAAACGCACCCCAAGGCGATACGCTAATGAGTCTCGATCGTTATAGTCGAGCACATCATAAGTAATTTTATCCTTATCCAGCGTCCCATTAACTGACCAACGACCATATAGGCCGTACTGAAGAAACAAGGACCCACTCTGCAGACTAACTGTTTCAAGATATCGCAGATTCCCCTGATCTTCTGGATTTTGTTGCTGCCTCACATTGGAGTAGTCGACAGTCGCATACCAATTGGACAGCAGTGAACTAGAAGCGCCCAACACAACGTTATAACCATCATTATCATAATCTTTTGTATTTTTATATCTTTTTGCGACGGCAGTGGCTGAAGCCTTGTAAGTTTGTCGACCGTATTCCTTATTAAAACCCACTTGAACACCTGTGGTTGAAATGGCATCGCGCCGCTTATTGGCATTGTCTTTGAAAACGTTGCTTTCATAAGTCAGCTCTTCACTCACAACCAAGCTGAGCGGTGTCTCAGCGTGTGCTACAGCAGCCATCAGCAGACATGCAACGGCCGCCAAGCCGGGAATCAAGAAACGGCTTTGATCCTTCTTCGTCATCACGCGACACCTTCAAAAATTCAATAAGCATTACGATCAAACACCATCAATCGCACCGTACGGATGATGATCTGCAGGTCCAGCGCCAGCGTCCAGTTGCGCAGGTACTCCAGGTCGTATTCAACCCGAGCCTGCATCTTCTCGATGGTCTCGGTTTCCCCACGGCAGCCGTTAACCTGGGCCCATCCGGTGATGCCGGGCTTGACCTTGTGGCGCACCATGTAGGCCTTGATCAGGCGCCGGTACTCTTCGTTGTGGGCCACGGCATGCGGGCGCGGACCAACGATGCTCATGCGCCCCTGCAGCACGTTGACGAACTGTGGGAGTTCGTCAAGCGATGTCTTGCGGATGAAGGCGCCGAAGGGTGTGATGCGCGGATCGCCCTTGGTGGCCTGCTTGACCACGGCGCCGTTGTCCATCACCCGCATCGAGCGGAACTTGTAGACCATGATCTCTTCGCCATCCAGCCCATTGCGGCGCTGCTTGAAGATGATCGGGCCGGGTGAGCTGAGCTTCACGCCAATGGCCAGCGCGGCCAGGATGGGCGAGATCATCACCAGGATGACAAGTGCAAGGATGATGTCCGACACCCGCTTGACCAGCGCGTTCGTGCCGGTGAAGGGCGTCTCGCAGATGCCCACGACGGGCACGCCGTTCATGTCCTGCAGGCGCCCCTGGATGATGCTGATGCCGAAGACATCCGGCACGAAGTAAAGAGAGGCGGTCGTGCCCTGCACGGCCTCGAGCAGTTCCACGATGCGGGGCTGGGAACCCAGCGGCAGCGTGATGTAGACCTCGTGGATGCCATGGGCGTAGACGTAGTTGGCCACGTCCCTCAGCCCGCCCAGGCGCATGTTGACCGCCTCGGGCAACACACGGCTGTCGGTGCGGTCATCGAAATAGCCCACGAACTCGGTGCCGCGCTCGCTGTTGCCCTGCAGGGCCCGCGCCACCTTGCCGCCCAGCGGACCGGCGCCCACCACGATGGCACGCCGACGCGCGAACGGCTGGGCCGCGCGGTGCGACAACACCCATTTACCGATCAGCACGGCGGCCCACTGCAGCAGGGGCGTGAGCACGCCCCAGGTCAGCATCACATCGGAATCGAAGAAATGCAGGCTGTTGGTGGCGTAGCCACACAGCCACAGGATGGCCAGCATCGACACCCACGAGGTGGTGATGTCCACCGCCGCCTCCAGGCGGTTGTCATAGAAGCGGTTTCGGCCGGGGAAGGTCAGCGCGAACACCAGCAGGCACAAGGCCATGGAGGCGCGGAACACAGGCTCGCCGTGCCAGGCCATCACGGCCAGGAACGTCACCACCGTGATCGTCGGCTCCAGGAAGGCAGCGACGAAAGAGGTGACCGACTGCGGCGCGTTGAAGAATGTCCGGTTGTAGTTTCGGTTATTGAACATGAGAACCGCTGGCTGCCCCCCGGCTCGGCCGGCCGTAAGATCTGAATGGGCGATTGTGGATCAAAAAAAATGACAGAAGAGACATGATTCACCCTGCTACAAATCTGTCTGTTGCGCCGCAGCATATCTTGTGCCGACTGCTGGTACGGCCTTCTCCTCACCCCCAAGCAAGGGGTTTGGCGCCACCTACAATGCCCTCATGCTGCCTCCCCTGCTTCAAACCCTGAGCAACGCCGCCACGGCCCGTCTGGTGCTGCTGGCCAACCACGTCATCGCCAGCGAGCCGGCCGCGGTCCACAAGCTCAGGCCCCACGCCGGGCGCCGCATCGACCTGCACCTGCGCCTGCCGGACAGCACGGCCTGGGCCAACAAGCTGGCCGAGCCACTGCCCCGCCACGTCGGCCTGCTGATCACGCCGGCCGGCCTGCTGGAACTGGCAGAACCGACCATCGCCGCCGATACCCCCGTGCCGCCGAGCGGTGGCCTGAGCGTCACGCTCGATCTGCCCGATCCGCTTCAGGCCGTTCGCCTGGCCTTCAAGCGCCAGCGCCCCCCCGTCACCATCGAAGGTGATGCAGCCCTGGCCGAAGCCGTGTCCTGGCTGATGAAGAACCTGCGCTGGGACATTGAGGACGACCTGGCCCGCTGGCTGGGCGTGGCACCCACCCAACTGCTCAAGACGGTGGCCGATGGCGTGAAGCAGGCTCTGAGCCGCCTGCGGCCCGGCAGTGCCGCCGACGCGCCCCGCGGCTCCGGCCACTGACCGGGCCCCGCATGCGACGCAAGCTGCGTACATCGCTGCGCCCGCTCTACATCGGGTTGATCGGTCTGCGCTACGGGCTGGACACGCTGCTGCTGGGCAGCCTGCGCCACCCCATGCTCACCCTGCTGGGCAGGGTGCTGTCCATCGGCCGCAGGCTGGACGCCCCGCGCGGCGAACGCCTGCGCATCGCCCTGGAACGCCTGGGCCCCATCTTCGTCAAGTTCGGGCAGATGCTGTCCACGAGGCGCGACCTGCTGCCGCCGGACGTGGCCGACGAACTGGCCAGGCTGCAGGACCGCGTGCCGCCCTTCCCCAGCGAGGAATCGATCCGCCTGGTCGAGAAGGCTTTCCGCCGTCCCCTGGCTCAGGTGTTCCGCGAGTTCGACCCGACACCAGTGGCCAGCGCTTCCATCGCCCAGGTGCACTTTGCCGTGCTGCACGATGGCCGCGAGGTGGCCGTGAAGGTGCTGCGCCCCGGCATGCTGTCCGTCATCGACGATGACCTGGCCCTGATGCGCAAGCTGGCCCGCTGGATCGAGCGCATGTCCGACGACGGCCGGCGCCTCAAACCCCGCGAAGTGGTGGCCGAGTTCGACAAGTACCTGCACGACGAACTCGACCTGGTGCGCGAAGCCGCCAACGCCGCCCAGCTGCGCCGCAACATGCAGGGCCTGGACCTGGTGCTGGTGCCCGAGATGTTCTGGGACTACTGCACCACCACCGTGATGGTGATGGAGCGCATGAAGGGCGTGCCCATCAGCCACATGCAACGCCTGCGAGAAGCCGGCGTCGACATCAAGAAGCTGGCCCGCGACGGCGTCACCATCTTCTTCACCCAGGTGTTCC
>DDJC01000020.1:0-65571 GCA_002339015.1 Burkholderiales bacterium UBA1834 | reverse complement strand
CGACATGCACCCGGGCAACATCCAGGTCAGCCTGGCGCCCGAAACCTTCGGACGCTACATCGCCCTGGATTTCGGCATCATCGGCACGCTGACCGAGGTCGACAAGGATTACCTGGCGCAGAACTTCATGGCTTTCCTGCACCGCGATTACAAGCGCGTGGCGGAACTGCACATCGAAAGCGGCTGGGTGCCCCCCGATACGCGGGTGGACGAGCTGGAAGGCGCCGTGCGCACGGTGTGCGAGCCCTACTTCGACCGCCCGCTGAAAGAGATCTCGCTGGGCCAGGTGCTGATGCGCCTGTTCCAGATCTCGCGCCGCTTCAACGTGGAGGTCCAGCCTCAGCTGGTGCTGCTGCAGAAGACGCTGCTCAATGTGGAAGGACTGGGCCGCCAGCTCGATCCGGATCTGGACCTGTGGACCACGGCCAAGCCCTTCCTGGAGCGCTGGATGCACGAGCAGGTGGGCCTGCGGGGCCTGCTGCAGCGCCTCAAGAAAGAGGCACCCCGCTACGCCAAGCTGCTGCCCGAACTGCCCCGCCTGATCCACCACCGCCTGGAGGTGGGCGACAACGAACTGCGCCATGACCTGGCCGCGATCTTGCGTGAGCAGCGCAAGACGAACCGGCTGCTGTCGGCCGTGGTGTGGGTGGCGCTGGGCTTTGTGCTCGGCCTGGTGTCCGCCCAGGTGCTGATGCGCCTGCACGTGCTCGGCATTTTCTGAGCCGTCTGCGCCTGGCAGGCGTATCGGATCGCATACACTGCGCGCCGGTTCGCCCTCCCTTCTGTCCCTTGACGTTCCGGAAGTCATCGCGATGAACACCACCCTGCTCGCCTTCGTGGTTCTGTACCTGCTCGTGACGATGGGCGTCGGCATGTATGCCGGCACCCGCATCAAGAACACGGCCGATTTCGCCGTGGCCGGCCGCAGCCTGCCGCTGGTGATGGTGATCACCACCACTTTCGCGACCTGGTTCGGCGCCGAGACGGTGATGGGCATCCCGGCCAAGTTCGTCGAAGGCGGGCTGAACGCCGTGATCGAGGACCCGTTCGGCGCCTCGATGTGCCTGGTGCTGGTGGGCGCCTTCTTCGCGGCACGTCTGTACAAGATGAACCTGCTGACGATCGGTGATTACTACCGCGAGCGTTTCGGCAAGGGCGTGGAGATCTTCTGCTCCATCGCCATCATCCTGAGCTACCTGGGCTGGGTGGCCGCGCAGATCACCGCGCTGGGCCTGGTCTTCACCATCCTGTCGGGCGGCGAGCTCACCCCGGCGTGGGGCATGACGATCGGCACGGTGCTGGTGCTGGTCTACGTGCTGATCGGCGGCATGCTGGCCGTGGCCTGGACGGATTTCATCCAGATGATCGTGCTGGTGGTGGGTCTGTCGCTGATCGCCATGCTGGCGGCCGATCAGGCCGGCGGCGCAGGCAATGTGCTGGCCCTGGCCAGCGAACAGAACTGGTTCAAGATCCTGCCCGAAGCTACCGCCAACGGCTGGATCTGGTTCATCGCGGCGGGCATCACGATGATGTTCGGCTCGATCCCCCAGCAGGACGTGTTCCAGCGCGTGATGTCGGCCAAGGATGCCGAGACGGCCCGCAAGGGCGCCATCATCGGCGGCTTCAGCTACCTGCTGTTCGCCTTCGTGCCGATGTTCATCGTGGCTTCGTCGTTGATCATCATGCCCGCCGAGACCAAGGATCTGCTGGCCAACGACGCCCAGAAGGTGCTGCCCACGCTGATCCTCACGCACATGCCCTTCATCGCGCAGATCTTCTTCTTCGGCGCGCTGGTGTCGGCCATCAAGTCGACCTCGTCGGCCACGCTGCTGGCCCCCTCCACCAGCTTTGTCGAGAACATCCTGCGCAACATCAGGCCGGGCATGACGGACCGCCAGGTGCTGCTGTCGCTGCGCGTCACCATCTTCGCGTTCACGGCACTGGTGCTGGGCTACTCCATCCAGATGCAGGGCACCTCGATCTACGAGATGGTGTCGGCCGCCTACCAGGTGCCGCTGGTGGGTGCCTTCGTACCGCTGGTGGCCGGTCTGTACTGGAAGCGTGCCACCACCCAGGGCGCGGTGCTGTCCATCCTGCTGGGCATCGGCACGCTCGTGGCCTTTACCCTCCATGCCCCCTGGGGCGAAGCCTTCCCGGGCCAGTTGGCAGGGCTGCTGACGGCCATCGTCGGCATGGTGGCTGGCTCGCTGGGGCCACAGCTGATCGGCGACCACCACCACAAGCACCGCGACACGCTGAAGGCAGGTGGCTCGCCGGCCTGAGCCGGGCATGGTCACGCCTGCCTTTTCGCACGGTTGTCCCGCGCCTGAGGGGGCGCCTGCCGTTCATCTCTTGAGAAGGCCCGGCGCCGCCCCCAATTAGAATGGCATCTTTGCCGAAGTAACGGGAAAACCCGAGGGTACCCATGCCGATCTACGCCTACCGCTGTGAAGCCTGCGGTCATGCCAAGGATGTCTTGCAGAAGATGTCCGACCCTGTGCTCACCACCTGCCCCGCCTGCGGCGCAGAGAGCTTCAAGAAACAACTGACCGCAGCCGGCTTCCAGCTCAAGGGCTCGGGCTGGTATGTGACCGATTTCCGAGGTGGTTCGGGCAGCGCCGCAGCCACAGGTGGCGCCACGGCGGCGGCCAGTCCGTCGGGTGATGCGGCTTCGGCCTCCTCCGGTGGGAGCGACACCTCGTCGAGTTCTTCTGCTTCTTCATCTTCCTCGGATTCGGGTGGATCGTCTGGCGCGACCGGTTGCGCAGGCTCCTGCGCCTGCCATTGATGTCGGCCGCGTTCCGAAAATACATCCTCACCGGCCTGCTGGTGTGGCTGCCCCTGGCCGTCACGGTCTGGGTGCTGACCAGCGTTGTCGGCCTGCTCGACGGCATCTTCGCCTGGCTGATCGTGGCCGCCCAGACCGTGCTGCCCGCCAGCCTGGCGCCGGCTTTGACCAAGCTGCGGGAGATCCAGGGCCTGAGCGTGATCGTGATGGTGCTGGCCCTGCTGCTGACGGGTCTGGCCGTGACCAACATTGCCGGCCAGTGGATCGTGACGCAGTCGAACCGGGTGTTCTCCAACATCCCGATCGTCAAGAGCATCTACAACTCGGTCAAGCAGGTCTCGGACACGCTGTTCTCGTCCAGCGGCCAGGCTTTTCGCCATGCGGTGCTGGTGCAGTACCCACGCCAGGGCGCCTGGACGATCGCCTTCGTGACCGGCAAGCCCGGCGGCGAGGTGGCCGAGCACCTGCCTGGCGACATGCTGACGGTGTACGTGCCTACCACCCCCAACCCCACCTCGGGTTTCATGCTGATCGTGCCGCGCGCCGAGGTGGTGGAGCTGGCCATGTCGGTGGACGAGGCCCTGAAATATGTGATCTCGATGGGGGTCGTGTCGCCGCCGTCCGCGCCAAAGGCCCATTCCTGACGGACAATCGAGGGTTCCGAGCCGGGCGGCGCATTCAGTTGCCGCGCCCGGCCGCCTGATTTCCTCTTCCTACATTCCCCTCCCCCTGGAGAGAACAACAATGCGCACCACTTACTGTGGTCTGGTCAGCGAAGCGCTGATGGGCCAGACCGTGACGCTGATGGGCTGGGCCCACCGTCGCCGCGACCACGGCGGCGTGATCTTCATCGACCTGCGTGACCGCGAAGGGCTGGTGCAGGTGGTGTTCGACCCCGACCGCGCCGACACCTTCAAGACCGCTGAAGACGTGCGCAACGAGTTCTGCGTGAAGATTACCGGCGTGGTGCGCGCCCGCCCCGCCGGCACCGAGAATGCCGGCCTGACCAGCGGCAAGATCGAGGTGCTGGCGCACACGCTGGAGGTGCTCAACGCCTCCGTGACGCCACCCTTCCAGCTCGACGACGAGAACCTGTCGGAAACCACCCGCCTGACGCACCGCGTGCTGGACCTGCGCCGCCCCTACATGCAGCGCAACCTGATGCTGCGCTACCGCGTCGCCATGGAGGCGCGCAAGTTCCTCGATGAGCACGGCTTCGTCGACATCGAAACCCCGATGCTGACCAAGAGCACGCCCGAAGGCGCGCGCGACTACCTAGTGCCATCCCGTGTGCACGACGGCCACTTCTTCGCGCTGCCGCAGTCGCCCCAGCTGTTCAAGCAACTGCTGATGGTGGCCGGCTTTGATCGCTACTACCAGATCACCAAGTGCTTCCGTGACGAGGACCTGCGCGCCGACCGCCAGCCCGAATTCACCCAGATCGATATTGAAACGAGCTTCCTGACCGAGCAGGAAATCCGCGACATGTTCGAAGGCATGATCCGTCACGTGTTCATGAAGGCGCTGAACGTGGATCTGGGCGAGTACCCGGTCATGACGTATGCGGATGCCATGTTCCTGTACGGCTCGGACAAGCCCGACCTTCGCGTGAAGCTGCAGTTCACCGAGCTGACCGAGGTGATGAAGGACGTGGACTTCAAGGTGTTCTCCACCCCCGCCACGACCAAGGGCGGCCGCGTGGTGGCCCTGAACGTGCCGGGCGGCGGTGCCATGTCGCGCGGCGAGATCGACGCCTACACCGAGTTCGTCAAGATCTACGGCGCCAAGGGCCTGGCCTGGATCAAGGTCAACGAAGTGGCCAAGGGCCGCGACGGGTTGCAATCGCCCATCGTCAAAAACCTGCACGACGCGGCCATCACCGAGATTCTCAAGCGCACGGGCGCCAAGGATGGCGATCTGATCTTCTTCGGTGCCGACAAGGAAAAGGTCGTCAACGACGCGATCGGTGCGCTGCGCCTGAAGATCGGTCACAGCGATTTCGGCAAGAAGAGCGGCCTGTTCGAGGACCGCTGGGCCCCGCTGTGGGTGGTCGATTTCCCGATGTTCGAGTACGACGACGAAGCCGACCGCTGGAACGCCGTGCACCACCCGTTCACCGCCCCGAAGGACGGCCACGAGGACTACATGGACACGGATCCGGGCAAGTGCATTGCCAAGGCCTACGACATGGTGCTCAACGGCTGGGAGCTGGGTGGCGGCTCGATCCGTATCCACCGCGCCGAGGTTCAGAGCAAGGTGTTCAAGGCCCTGAAGATCAGCGACGACGACGCCAAGGTCAAGTTCGGCTTCCTGCTCGATGCCCTCCAGTATGGCGCGCCGCCCCACGGTGGTCTGGCCTTCGGCCTGGACCGCCTGGTGACGCTGATGACCAAGGCCGAGTCCATCCGCGACGTGATCGCCTTCCCGAAGACGCAGCGGGCGCAGTGCCTGCTGACGGGCGCCCCGTCGAACGTGGACGAGAAGCAGCTGCGCGAACTGCACATCCGCCTGCGCAATGCGCAGGTGGCGGCAGGCAACACGCCGGCCTGATCAGCGATCCGGCCCTCTTCGGGCTGATGGACTCTCACCGCTCCCTTTCGGGGGCGGTTTTCGTTTGTCGGACCGTGTTCCCCGCCCATGCGACACTTCCTAGGCCATGACGATGTCCGCCACAGCCCCGTCCCACAAGATCCCCCAGTCCGTGCTGGTGGTCATCCACACGCCTGATCTGGACGTGCTGCTGATCGAGCGCGCCAAGCAGCCGGGTTTCTGGCAGAGCGTGACCGGATCGAAGGACACGGAAGACGAAGCCTGGCGCACCACCGCCATCCGCGAGGTTCACGAAGAAACCGGCATCCTGGTCGGCAGCCCTGGCATCCCCGACAAAGCCCTCGTCGACTGGGCCATCGAGAACGTCTACGAGATCTACCCTGTGTGGCGTCACCGCTACGCGCCGGGCGTGACACACAACCTGGAACGCGTCTTCGGCCTGTGCGTGCCCGCCAGCACCCCGGTCACCCTGTCACCCGGCGAACACACGGCCTTCGCCTGGCTGCCGCTGCGTGAGGCGGCTGATCGCTGCTTCTCGCCATCCAACGCGGAAGCCATCCTGCAACTGTCGACCATGCGCCGATAATGGGCCGCGTTTCATGGGTTGACGTCCGACAGGGGTCATCCCAAACGCGTTAAGGTAATGCTCAGCATGACCACCGAGACACCGACGTGCTGAATCCGTTCAACTCGACCCTGCTGCCGCCTGCTGCCTCCACCCTGTCCGCCAAAGGGTTGCGGGTGGCCACCTACAACATCCACAAGGGCGTGCGTGGCCTGGGGCCGACCAAACGCCTGGAAATCCACAACCTGGGCCTGGCCGTCGAGGCGCTGGACGCCGACATCGTCTGCCTCCAGGAAGTGCGCAGCTTCAACCACCAGGAGGCGCGCAAGTTCTCCGTGACACAGTTCGGCCACGGCTGCTGGCCCGACAAGCCCCAGGCCGACTATCTGGCCCCCGAGGGCTACGACGTGGCCTACCGCACCAACGCCACCACCAAGCACGGCGAGCATGGCAACGCCCTGCTCTCGCGCTGGCCCATCGGCAGCATCGGCCACCACGATGTGTCGGACCACCGCTTCGAGCAGCGCGGCCTGCTGCACGTGCCGGTGCAGTGGAATGGCATCGAGGTGCACGTGGTCGTGGTGCACCTGGGCCTGATCCACTCAAGCCGCGTGCGCCAGACCACGCGCGTGGCCAAGCTGGTGGCCGAGGCCCTGCCGCCGGAGGCACCTGTCGTGGTCGCTGGCGACTTCAACGACTGGAATGAAGCCCTGGACGACATCCTGATCGATGCGGGCCTGACACGCGCACGCACCCTGACAGCGGAGCGCGTGCCCACCTACCCCTCGCGCGTGCCGGTACTGGCGCTGGACCGCGTCTACACGCGCGGCCTGCAATGCCAGTCCATCCTGGTGCCGCGTGGCACGGCCTGGGCCCGGCTGTCGGACCACCTGCCCCTGGTGGCGGAGTTCGAGCTGGCGTGATGCAGGGCCCCCCCAGGCACCTGAGCTTCGGCGACGATGCCACGCAGTCCCTCTCGCTGGCCTGGTACGCACAGCGCAGGCCGGTGTTCACCGGCGGCAACCGCGTGGCCTTGCTGCGTGGCGGCGACGAGTTGTTCCCGGCGATGGTGCAGGCCATCGATGCTGCGCAAGAGAGCGTCTGGCTGGCCAACTATCTGACAGGCACCGGCGGCCAGGCTGACCTGGTGTTTGACGCGCTGGCTCGCGCAGTACGCCGCGGCGTGGCCGTGCAGGTGGTGATGGACGGTGTGGGCTCACGCGAGGTGCCGGCGGCCTTCTGGCAGAGCCTGCGCCACCAAGGCATCCAGCTGGCGATCTACCGCCCGGTGGCCGGGCTGCTGTCGGCGCTCAACAGCCGCAACTGGCGACGCATGCACCTCAAGCTGTGCGTGGTCGACGAGGACCTGGGCTTCGTGGGGGGCATCAACCTGATCGACGACCGCCATGACCTGGTGCATGGCTGGACCACCCAGCCACGCCTGGATTACGCCGTGCAGGTGCAAGGCCCCGCCGCGCTGCCCGTGCAGCACACCATCCGCGCCATGTGGACACGCGCCACGCTGGGCCGCGACTGGCGCGACGACCTGATCGAGTGGATGAAGGTGCCTGGCCGCATGAAGCGGCTGCGCCGGGTCTGGCAACAGGCGCGCCTGCGCCTGCCGCCGGTGGAGCAAGGTCAGATCAGCGCCAGCGCGGGCATCCGCCTGCCCATGCGGGCAGCCTTTGTACTGCGCGACAACCTGCGCCAGCGCCGCACCATCGAGCAGGCCTCGCTGCAGGCCATCCAGCAGGCACGTGCCAACGTGGACATCGTGACGCCCTACTTCTACCCCGGCCGGGCGCTGCGGCGTGCACTCAAGCATGCAGCCGATCGGGGCGTGCGTGTGCGGTTGCTGCTACAGGGCAAGGTGGACTACAAGATCGCCGCCATCGCTGCACGTGCCCTGTACGACGAGCTGCAGGCCCATGGCGTGCGCATCTTCGAGTATCAGCCCTCGTGGCTGCACGCCAAAGTGCTGTGCGTGGACGACGAATGGGCCACGGTGGGCTCGTCCAACCTGGATCCGCTGTCGATGCTGGTCAACCTGGAAGGCAACCTGATCGTGCGTGACCGGGGCTTTGCCAAGACGCTGGGCGCCGCGCTGGCGCGTGATTTTGCCGACAGCGCGGAGGTGCCACGCTCGAGCGATGCGGCGCAGCCTCGATCGACACGCTGGATGCGCGGAGCGCTGAACTGGGTGGCGAAGCTGTACCTGCGGCTGGCGGGTGTGCGGCGTCGCGATTGGCGAGACTGAAGCACACGATCGCTGTCGCCCTGCACGCACGCGATACAGGCGCTCGTCATCAGCCCACCGGTTCGCCCACTCAGAACCGCCAGCACTGCCCATGGCGAGGCGGCGCGGGCCATTGCGCGGCGGAGGCCGGGCATTGTGCAGGGCCGTGCTGCGCCACCCATCGGCGTGCCAGCATCCAGCCCCCGTGGGCCACCAGCGCACCGGCTGGCACAGGCGGCGCCCATGTGGCAGCACGCGCCAGCACCTGACGCAGGCTTTCACCGCCGCCCGGCGCGTGATCGGCAAAATCCATGCACCAGGCTTCCACCGGAGCCTGGCCAATGGCGGCCCACAGGCGCCCATCCCACTCACCGAAATCAGCCTCGCGCAGTTCAGGCATCACCACATGGCGCCAGCCCCAACGGCGCAGCAGGCGGCCGACATCACGGCAGCGGCGCAGATCGGAGGTGCACACCACCTTGGGGATGCCATGGCGTGCAGCCTCATGGCGAATGCGCCTTGCCAGTCTGCGCGCCTTGCGCGGATCCAGGGCGAGATCGGTGTGGCCGATACAGCGGCCTTCGGCACCTTGGGCCCGGGGGTGGCGCCAGGCCCACCAGTTACCCGCCTCTTCCGTAGAGGCCCTCACCAGCGCACCCACATGACGGGGTGCACCACGGCCAGCCACGCCAGCAGGCTCAGCACCTCGGTGACCTGCTGGGCCGCGCCCAAGGTGTCACCCGTGTAGCCACCCAGGCGCTTGCGCAGCCAGCGCACCAGCCACCAGGTACCCAGCAGCACCGCCAACGTGGCCCAGCCCATGGCCTGCCACAAGGTGGGCACCGGCCAGCCGATGTGCCCCACCCAGGCCACCAGGGCCAGGCTGACCACTGCCCAAGCCGCCACGGCCCCCAGCACACCGCCCCAGGAGACACCCGTGGCCAGCGGCTTGGCCTTGGCGTGCTCGACATCGCCCGCATAAGGCAACAAGCGGATCAGCAGCACCGGCGCCAGGCGCGAGGTGGTGTGGCTCCAGACCAGGGCCATCAGCGTCCAGCCCAGCAGCACCTGGTGCACATGGCTGCTCTGGGCCTCGTTGAGTTCACCCAGCACCGGGGCCAGCAGGCTGGTCAACACGGCGGCCTTGAGCCCCAGCATCAACCCCAGGCCCAAGGCGCCATAACTGCCCAGGCGCGAATCCTTCATGATGAGCAGCGCTCGCTCACGGCTCACGGCGCCGCCCAGGCCATCACAGGTGTCGGCCCAGCCATCTTCATGGAAACCGCCCGTCATCCACACCGTGGCCGCCATGCTCAGCAGCACGGCCACCAGGGGCGGCCAGGCCAGGCTGGCGGCGGCCAGCACCAGGGCCCCGACCACGCCCACGCAGGCCCCTACCAGCGGGAAGTAGCGCGCGCAGGCCTGCAGCCATTCAGGCTTGAAGCCCACCCAACCCGGAACCGGCACGCGCGTGAAGAACTGCAGCGCGATGAAGAACAGGCGCAGTTCCAGGAGCAGGCGTGATGCGATGGAGCGGAGCATGGCTGTGTGAGGTAGGCAGGACTCAGGCCTGCCGCTCGCTCACCCCGGCGTCGGCGAAGCTGGCCATCTCGCGCAGGATACGGCACGCTGACTCGATCAGCGGCCAGGCCAGGGCCGCGCCAGAGCCCTCACCCAGGCGCAGGCCAAGGTGCAGCAGCGGTTCCGCCCCCAGCCAGGCCAGCAGGCGCGCATGGCCGGATTCGTCGGACTGGTGCGAGAACACGCAGCGCTGCAGCACCAGCGGCTGCAGGGCCTGGGCCACGAGCACCGCGCTGGTGGTGATGAAGCCATCGACCACGATCACGCGGTTCTGCGCGGCCGCTTCGAGCACGGCACCGCACATCATCGCGACCTCGAAGCCGCCCAGGGCGGCCAGAGCCTGCAGGGGCTGCGTCGCGCCCGCATTGGCTTGAAGCGCCTGCCGAAGCACGGAGAGCTTGCGTTTTACACCGGCATCGTCCAGGCCCGTGCCACGGCCCACGCATTGGGCCAGCGGTGTGCTGGTCAAACGGCTCATCAGCAAGGCCGCCGCAGAGGTGTTGCCAATGCCCATCTCGCCCAGCAGCAAGGCATTGCCGGGCAACTGCCTGACCACATCGGCACCCGCCGCCAACGCCGCGTAGCACTGCGCCAGCGTCATGGCCGGGCCCTGCGACGCATCCGCCGTACCAGGCGCGATCTTGCGGATCTGCAGGCCTTGACGCGGGTCGATGTCGCACGCCACACCGGCATCGACCACGGTGAGCGCCAGGCCATGCTGACGCGCCAGCACGCTGATGGCCGCGCCACCGGCCAGGAAGTTCTCGACCATCTGCCAGGTCACATCGCTGGGAAAGGCCGACACGCCGCGCGCCGCCAGGCCGTGATCCCCCGCGAACACCACCGCCTGGGCACGCGACAAGGTGGGTGTCTCGCTGCCCAGGATCAAGCCGAGCTGCAGCGCCAAGGATTCCAACCGGCCCAGCGAGCCCAGGGGCTTGGTCTTGGCGTCGATGCGATGGCGCAGGCGCTGGACCAGATCGGCATCGCGCAGATCGTTGACGGAAGGCAGGGAAAAGGCAGAAGGCTCGGGCATGAGAAAGAAGCGGGAAGAAGATAGAAAAAGGTTTCAGGCCCCGTCGATCAGACTGCCCAAGGCGCCGGCTGCGAAATATTGATCGATGTAGTCGGCCAGGCCGTCCATGACACGGTCGAGCGAGGGGGCCTGCGCGCCGAACAGGGCACGCATCACGGCATCGTCTTCGAACAGGCCGTGCAGGTACAGACCCAACACCTGGCCCTTGCACCAGCCGAGCGGGTGCCCTTCGGCATCGTGCAGGACAGCCGCGGTGCGGTTGAGCCAGGGAGCCGCCTGCGTCGCCACGGACGGGGTATCCGTGCGGCCATGGTGAATCTCGTAGCCGAGCGCATGCACACCCGCCAGCGGCCGCCATGGGCCGGCAGACGCATCGAGCGCGGCAAAGGTCTCCGCATTGCTGAAAGTGGCGCCGGTTTCACGCAGCAGCTTGTGCGCGTCGAAACGGGTGTGCAGATCCAGCAGGCCCAGGCCTTCCACCACGGCGCCAGCACGGCCCTCCACGCCATCGGGGTCGCTCAGGCTGTGCCCCAGCATCTGCAGGCCGCCACAGATGCCAAGCACGGCCCCACCCCGCCGTGCATGCTCGATCACGGCGCGGTCCAGCCCCTGGGCCCGCAGCCAGGCCAGATCGGCCGTGGTGTGCTTGGAGCCCGGCAGGATCACCCAATCAGCGCCATCCAGATCACGCGGATGCCTGGCCCACACCAGGCGCACGCCGGGCGCGCTGCGCAGTGGCTGGAACTCGTCAAGGTTGCTGATGCGCGGACAGGCCAGCACAGCGATGCGGCGCACACCCGCATCGCTCACGGCGGGACCGGTGGCACGGTCATCGAACACGCCGTCTTCCTCGGGCAGACCGTGGCCGCGCCACATGGGCAGCACGGCCAGCGTGGGCACGCCGGTCATGGACTGCAATTGATCGGGCCCGGGCGCGAGCAGGCTGGCATCGCCCCGGAAGCGGTTGAGCACGAAGCCCTTGATCAGTGCACGCTCATGCTCAGGCAGCAACTGGTGCGTGCCGTAGAGATGGGCGAAGGCGCCGCCGCGGTCGATGTCGGTGACCAGCAGGCAACGGGCCTGGGCATGCAGCGCCGTGCGCATGTTGACGTAGTCGCTGGCGTGCAGGTTGATCTCGGCGGGAGAACCTGCGCCTTCGATCACCACCACGTCGTTCGTGGCCATGAGCTCATCGAGCGCGGCACGGGCATGGGGCCACACATGGTTGCTGCGCTCGCGCCAGGGTACGCGACGAAGCTCGTCATGCACCTGCCCCATCACGATGACCTGGCTGGCCGTGTCCTGCTCGGGCTTGAGCAACACAGGGTTCATGCGCACGTCGGGCAGCGCACGGGCAGCCAGGGCCTGAAAGTACTGCGCGCTGCCGATCTCGCCCAACTGGCCATCCAGGCCAGGCACGACACGCGCGTTGTTGCTCATGTTCTGTGCCTTGAAGGGCGCCACGCGCAGGCCTTGCCGCGCATACCAGCGGCACAAAGCCGTGGCCAGCCAGCTCTTGCCGGCTCCGCTGGTGGTGCCCAGCACCATCACCGCACGGGCGGTCATGAGGGCGTCCGCTCCTCAGTCCTCGATGCCCCGCTGCGCGGGGATGCCTGCCTCATAGGCATGCTTGACCTTGCGCATCTCGGTGACGGTGTCCGCAATGGCCACGATTTCCGGCGGGCAATCGCGACCGGTCAGGACCACATGCACGTCGCGTGGCCGCTGGCTCAGCGTCTGCACCACGTCGTCCAGCGGCAGCCAGCCGTAAATCAAGGGGTAGGTGATTTCATCCAGCACGACCAGGAAGTGCTCGCCGGCATTGATGAGCGCAGCGGCACGGGCCCAGCCCTGACGGGCCAGTTCGGCCGAGTGCTCCAGATCCTTGCTCTTCCAGCTGAAGCCATCGCCCAGCCCTTCCACAGGCACGCCCAGCGCCTCGAAGGCGCGGTGCTCGCCAAAGCGGGCACTGGGCACCTTCATGAACTGATAGACCTTGACGGCCTTGCCTCGGCCATGCGCGCGCAGCGCCAGGCCGAAGGCGGCCGTGCTCTTGCCCTTGCCATCACCCGTGTTGACGATGAGCAGGCCGCGTCGCTCGGTGCGTTCGGGCTGTTGCGGGGCTTCAGTGGGCGGGGATTGCAGGTCCATGGGGGTCTCGAAAGTATGAATGAGATGAGCGCCGGCCGGCGCTTAAAACCGTGGCAAGGCGGTCCAGCGGCCATCGTGCTGTGTCACGGCCACAGCCTGGTCGAACACGTCCTCCAGCACGCCGTGCACGGCAGGATCATCGGTGCGCCCTTCGGCCAGCAGGCGTCCCTGCTTCATCACCGCCAGGCGATCTGCGGCCAGGGCCAGCGGCAACTCGTGCAACACACTGATGATGCACCGGCCTTGCGCGGCCTCGCGGCGCAGCACCTGGGCCACCAGGCGCTGATGAGGCACATCCAGGTGGGACACCGGCTCGTCGAGCAACAGCACCGGAGCCTGCACAGCCAGTGCGCGCGCCAGCATCACCCGCTGGCGCTCACCGCCGGACAAGGCACCCAGCGGGCGCTTGCGTGCCCAGGCCATGTCGGTGTCGGCCAGGGCCTGGTCCACAGCCGCACGATCCCCCACCTCAGCCCCTTGCCAGCCCAGCCATCCCTGGTAGGGCAGACGCCCCAGTGCGACCACATCGGCCACCGCCATGGCCGGATCGCCCGCCACATCCTGCCCCAGCCACGCCAACTGGCGTGCGCGCTCGGCGGCAGGCATGTCGAACCACGGGCGGCCCTGCAGGTGCACCTGACCAGCCGCCAGAGACATCAGCCCCGCCAGACAACGCAGCAAGGTCGATTTGCCTGCCCCATTGGGCCCCACGATGGCCAGCCATTGGCCGGCATGGGCGGACAGGCTCAGGTCGTGCAGCACGGGCTGGCGGCCATGGGCAGCGCTCAGGCCTTTGGCCTGAAGCGCGATGACTGGGGCTGCGGCTGGGATGTTCATGCGCGCCTCCGGTGCAGCAGCACCAACAGGTAGACGCCACCGAGCACCGCCGTCAGCACACCCACCGGCAGCTCTTGCGGGGCGATCAGCCAACGTGCCAATACATCCGCCGCCATCATCAGCCCGCCACCCATCGCCGTGGCGGCCACCAGCATGTGCGCATGCCGGGCTCCCGCCCAGGGCCGCACCAAGTGCGGTGCCACCAGGCCCACAAAGGCGATCAAGCCTGCCTGGGCCACGGCTGCTGCGGTGGCCAGCGCCAGTATCGCCACCAGCACCGCGCGGGTCAAACCCAACGGGATGCCCAGCGTACGGGCCGTGTCCTCGCCCAGGCTGAGCGCATCGAGCACCTTGGCCAGGCTCTGCGCCACGGGCCACGCCAACAGCAGCACCGCCGCCATCACGCCGCAGGCCTGCCATCCCAACAGCGCCGTGCTGCCCAGCATGAAGGCCTGCATCACGCGCCACGCCTCGGCAGACCACACCATCAGCAATTGCGTCATCGCGCCCAGCACCACGCCCACCACCACACCGGCCAGCAGCAGGCGCATGGTGTGAGCGGCTCCGCGAGACATCAGCAAGGTCAGCATCACCCCACCGACCGATCCGACGAAGGCGGCGCCCGTCAGACCCACGCGCGCCCACCAACCCTGGCTGGCCAGCCACGGCACGCCCAGCGTCAACACCACGGCCATGCACAGGGCCGCGCCGGCCGCACTGCCCAGCAGGTAGGGCTCGGCCAACGGATTGCGAAACAGGCCCTGGGCGATGGCGCCCGCCAGGCCCAGCAGCGCCCCCACCAGCCAGGCCCCCAGGGTGCGCGGCGCACGGATGTCCCAAAGGATGCCGGCCAGCATGCCATCAGGGTCGGGCGCCCAGGGCGCCTGCCAGCCGATGCTGCCCGTCCCCAGGCCCAGCACGGCCATGGAGATGGTCAGCGCCAGGATGATCGACAGACCGCCCCAGCGCGCTGTTGCATGCCCGGAACTCATGAGCGAGGACCCCTGGGGGCCGTGTCCTTGAGGCACTGCGCCAGAAAACGAGCAGCCTGCCCCAGCCGCGGGCCAGGCCGTGACAGCACATCGTAGGCCTCGGCAGGCACGGCGCACACGCGCCCGGCCTGAATGGCCTGCAGCCGGTTCCAGCCAGGGCGCCCGGGCAATCCCGGGGCGTCCTCCGCGGCCAGGATGATCACATCGGGGTTCACACGCACGATGAACTCCGGCCCCAGCCGGGGGAAAGGCCCCAGTGCTGCAGGCACCACATTGCGGGCGCCCAGACGTGTCAGCAACTCACCGATGTACGACGACTCGCCCGCCGCGTACAGCGTGTTGCTGATCTCGAAATACACATGCGAGCCCTGCGCTGCAGGCGGCACCAGCGCATGGGCCTGGCGAACCTCCGCCTGCAAGGCCTGCCAATGCTGCTCACCCAGGGCCGGGTGCCCAAGCAGCGCAGCCACGGTGTTGAGCAGTTGATGCAGTTGTGCCAGGTTCTGCGCGTCCAGCTCGGCCACGGTCAAGCCCAGCCCACGCAGCCGCTGGGCCAGACGGGAAGACGCCGACAGCAGCACCAGATCAGGCCGCTGCGCCATCACCATCTCCACATTGGCATCATCCAGACCACCCGCCTTGGGCAGGCGTTGAACCGACGCGGGCCAGTTGGACCAGCGATCCGTCGCCACCAGCTTGTTGCACGCGCCCAGCACACACACGGCCTCGGTCAGCGATGGCAGCAGGCTGACGATGCGTTGCGGGGGCGCGGCCAGCGTGACCACCGTGCCGCGCTGGTCGGTGATGCGGATGGGTTCGGCCCATGCTTGAGCGGCCCACAACAGGGCTGCGGCCAGCAAGCCTCGCAGACAAGCGGTCACGCCCAGTGCTCCACGGCACGTGTCCAGGACTGACCAGCAGCCATCAGGGTGATGTGACCGCAGCACTGCGCCACGTCTTGATTCAGGCGCCCCAGTTTATCGACGAACTGCCGCACCTCGGCACCCATCGGGATCACGCCCCAACCGATTTCGTTGGACACCAGCACGACGGGGCCGGGCAGGCTTGGCAGCACAGACAGCAACTCCGACCGCAATGCATCCAAGGATCGGCCTGGCGCATCGCCCCCATCGCCGTGCATGGCGGGCATCAGCACATTGGTCAGCCACAAGGTCAGGCAATCGACAACCACCAGGCGCTCCGACGCGGAGCCTTGCCGCAATGCCCGCGCAAGTTCATGAGGCTCCTCTATCGTATGAAACTCGGCAGGCCGATCCCGTCGGTGACGCTCGATGCGCTCGCGCATCTCCTCATCCGAAGCCAGGGCCGTGGCCAGCACCACCACCTCACGGCCCGGTGCCTGGGCGAGCCAGTCACGCGCAAGCCGTTCGGCCTGGCGTGACTTGCCACTGCGCTGGCCGCCGATGATGAGGTGGTGCTGAGGAGGGGATGCCTGCATGGCCTGTGGTCAGAAGCGTCGAGACACGGTGGCACGCCAGGCGCGGCCGGTGTCCGGGTACAACGAGCCGCTGGTGCACGAGTAGGCCATGTTATAGGTGTCTCGGTCCGCCAGGTTGGTCACGCCCACCGATGCGGTCCACAGCTTGTCCGTCCATTGGTAGCGGGCATCCAGCAAGGTGGATGATGGGATCCGGCGTGCACAGTTGTTGTAGACGTCGTTGTTGAAGCGGATCGACGACAGGTACTGCGCGCCGCCGTCCACCCGGTGCTGCTCATTGAACTGGTAGCCCACACGCCACGTCAGGGAACGGTTGGCCACCAGTGGCACCTGCTTGCCATCGAGCGGGCCATCCGTGAAGCGCGCGGTCAGCGCCTGCGCCGTCAGCTGCGTAGACCAGCCATTGACCCATGCCCAACGCGTGTCCACTTCCACGCCCTGACGACGCAGCGGCGCCAGGTTCGCATTGGCACCGTTGATGGGGTCGTAGTCGATCTCGTCGCGTGTGTTCTGGCGGAAAACACGCAAGGTAGCCGACTGTCCGTCCTGGAGCCATTTGATACCGGCCTCCCAGTCGCGGTTGATCTGCGGGCGCAGCGGCTGGCTCATGACCGCAAAGCCATACTCGTCAGCAGTAGGCAGACGATAGGAACGCGCCGTGCGGGCGTACACATCGATCGAGGGCAGCAAGGTCTGGCTCACACCGACATCCCAGGCCTTGAGCGTGTCGTTGCGGTCGTAGCTGGTGAAACCGCTGTAGGCCGTCACATTGCCGGCATGCTCATGCCGCGCGCCCACCGACACGCGGGTCTTGCTGGGCAGGCTCAGGTTGAGCTGGCCGAACCAGGCGCGCGTGGTCTGCTCGCTGTCCTGACCATAGCCAGCGTTGGCCAGCGTCCAGTGCTGCCAGTCCAGGCCCACGACGCCTTGCAGCGAGAAATGCTGCGCCCAACGCACGGTGTGCTCGGCCGTGGCGGTAGCCTGGTCCGTGTGGCTGCGCCAGAAGCGCTCAGAACCATACTGATAGAAGCGCGAGGCCCGCTCGCGCGAGGCCGCATCGAATTTCACCACCGTGGCGCCCTGCGCCCACTGCACACCTGCGGCGCGGTTGGTCTCGTCCGTTTGGCCCCAGTCATCCGGCGTGAGGGTCTGACGGGGATCGGCACTGAACTGCGCAAATGACAGAGCGCCCGGCAGACCCGAAGTCTGGTGCTCCTGCTGCAAGCGCCCGTGCAGCGTGAATGCGCCGAGCTTGACGGAGCCCTGGATACCGCCCACGTCCTGCCGGTAGTCGCCGTTGTCACGATAGCCATCGGTCGACAGGCGTTTCACATCGGCATCGATCCACCAATCCTTGCCGCCATGGGACACGTTGCCGGACACCTCGTGCCCATCGAAAGACTCCACCGATGCCGCGACCCGGCCATGCCAGCCCTGTGCGCGCTCGTCTTTGAGAATCACGTTGATCACGCCCGCCGAGGCACCCGCCCCCCACTGCACGCTCTGGCCACCACGCACGATCTCGATGCGTTCGATCTGATCCACGGGGATGGCCGTCAGGCGAGGCGAGACCATCTGGGCCTCGTTCGTGCGGATGCCGTTGATCAGCACGACTTGGTTCAGATCGGCCGTGGCACCAAAGCCGCGCAGGCTCAAGCTGTTGTCACGCCCACCGAACAAGTCCGTGCGGCCAGGCACGCCGCCCAGCCGACGGATGGCTTCGTTGGCATCTCGCACGCCGGCACGCCGCATATCCTCGGCCGTGATCACGGTAGCGCCCACAGGGGCATGCTGCAGCGGCATCTCGGCACGCGAAGCGGTCACCACCACCGGCTCGAGCGGGGTCTTGGACTCCGCCTGGGCCAGCGCGCCACCAGCGGTCATGGACAACACCGCGACGGCCACGGCCGAACGCACCCAAGGCGCCGTACGCACCGAGTTCAAGAGCAACATGATTGAAAAACACACAGGACAAAAGCCCCGCCGGCATCCCCGCCAGGCATGAGGCGACATGGCGCGACAGCACGGCTCCAGGCTCTGTGCCACCACACCCCCTGCTGGCCGGTATCCGGGCTGGGCGGTTCGACCCGTGAAGCCTTCCCAAGTGCATGAACACCCAGTGGCTGCAGAACACGGGCGAAGCCCCTTGCAGGGCTTGACCGCCGACCGTTGCGGGGGCAGCGCAAGTCAGGCTGGCACCGGTGGTGCGTCAGACCCTCTTGCTTCCCGTTTAACTGCACCGAGTGAACCCCGGCGCGAGCACCAACGGGCGGCATTGTAAGGCGAGTGACCCGAGCGCGTCAGGGAAACGTGAGGGCGGGCCCGAGCCTGCGCGCCGGTTTCGCCGCCTACAATTCGGGTTCCGCCTCTGCCGAGGCCATCATGGGAGCGAGGGCCCACCCTCATGTCCAGGATCGAAGACCTCACCGACCGCGTCGAGCGCCTGCTGCTGCGCCACGAGGAACTGCAGCGCACCAACGCCCTGCTGCAGCAGCAACTGCAGGCGACCGCGCAAGAGCGTGATTCGCTGCGCGCGCGCCTATCGGCCGCCCGCGCCCGCATCGACACCCTGATCGACAAACTGCCCGCCCCCGCTTCGGCCACCACCGGCGAGGACGACGAACTCCCGCCTGACGACCGCGCATGAAACAGATCGAAGTTTCCATCATGGGGCAGAGCTACCTGCTGGGCTGCCCGGACGGCGGCGAGCCTCAGCTGCGCCAGGCGGTCAGCCATGTGGACCGCGAAATGTGCGCCATCCGCGACGCCGGCAAGCTCAAGGCCCGCGAGCGGATCGCCGTGCTTGCCGCGCTGAACCTGGCCTACGAACTGGCCTCGATGCCCGCGCCAAGCGCCACCACGACGTCTGCAGAGACACCGGCCCAGGCGGGCGACAACGACGTCTCCAGCGAGTACCTGGACACCCTGATCAACCGGCTGGACGCCACGCTCAACGACGACGGGCACCTGCTGTAAACCCGGTGCGCCTGCGTTGGCGATCTGTCAACTAAACCCGCAAGCCACACGCAGCTTAGGGTTTGCGGTTCAGGGCGCGGGCCTACAATGAAGGTGTTCGTCGCGTTCGCGGAAGCCAATATTTCCTTGAACCGATGCTCATAGAGCCAGGGCCTGGAACATTGCTTGGCTGGTGCGATCGTCTCGCGTCAGATGAACCCGAAGTCAAGCTGACCTCGCCCACCTGAATCCCCTGGGTTCAGGAGTGCGGTGACTGGTTCGCGGCGGACACCTATTCAACAAAAAAACCGGCCGGTGCTTTCAAGCCCCCGCCGGTTTTTTCTTTGGTACAGCGCCTTGGTGGCGCCGTTGATCCCGTTCAGTTCAACCCGCAGGCACGAACTGGATGCTGGCCAGCGTGAGGTGGTTGCCGCCCTTCTCGCGCGAGATGCCCATGGCGCGGTCGGCGCTGCGCATCAGCTCTTCGACCGAGCCGGCCGTGTGCGGGAAGCTGGCAATGCCCATGCTCACCGTGAAGGGGATCTGCTGGCCGTTGTAGGCCACGATGTGCTGCGAACACTGCTTGCGCAGGTGCTCCATGCGCGAATGCGCCGTGGCCAGGCCCACGCCCGAGAGCAGCACCACGAAGCGGTCGCCGCCCAGGCGGCAGGGAGAGTCCATCGCCCGGGTGTTGGCGCGCAGCAGGCGGCCCAGGGCCTCGACCACGCGCTCGCAGCTGTCGGCGCCGTAGGTCTGGCGGATCTCGTCCATGGTGTCGACCGACACCGACACGATGGCGAATTCGCGCTGCTCGCGGCTGGACAGGTCGGCCTCGCGGCGCAACTGCTCTTCGAAGTGGGCGCGGTGGTACAAACCGGAGACGTTGTCGCGGACCTGGTTGTCCTGCATCTCGCGGCGCAGTTCGGCATTGGCCAGTTGCTGCTGTTCAAGCTGGGTGAGCGCCGCCTGCAGCTGCTGCTCGCGCTTGCGCTGTTCGGTGATGTCCTGCCAGCTGCTCAGCACCCGTGAAGGCTGGCCTTCCTCGTCGCGCAGCGCATGGCGCCACACCACATACTCGCGGCGCTCGCCCTGGCGCTCCAGGCGGTGCTCGGCGGCGAAACCATTGGTCAGGGAAACGGCCTGTTGATCCGCCGCGCGCAGGGCCACGGCCTGCACGGCATCGAAGATTTCCGCATCACTGGCGCCCAGCGGGTCACGCGCGCCTGGCCACAGGGCGCGTGCGGCAGCACTGGCGTACTCATAGCGGCCGGTGCCCAGGTGCTTGATCAGCACGCCCGCGCCCAACTGCTCCAGGCTGTGGACCAAGGCGTCCTCCAGCCCGTTCAGTCGCGGGGCCACCGTCGCGAGTGAATCGGCCATGTCGTTCATTGCTGTCGTTGTCTCAACCTGGGGAGCGAAAATCCCGAACATGCGCTATGTTGGCGCAAATTCAAGGCAGCGGCTGTCCTTCAAACAAGGGATCAACATGGCCTTTGCCTCGTTTGACGGACATTTTGCTCATCAATCAACGGATTAGCGAGTTTCAAGATGCGACGAATCAGCCTGCTGGGCTGCGGCTTGATGGGTGCACCCATGGCGCGGCGCCTGGCGACAGCGGGTTTTCCCTTGACTTTGTGGAACCGGACACGCGCCAAGGCCGATGCGCTGGCCGGCACAGGCGCCCGGATGGCGGACACCCCCGCCCAGGCCGTGGCCGACGCGGACATCGTGATCACCATGCTCGAACACGGCGGCGTCGTGGCCGAGGTATTGTTCGGAGGCTCGGGCCTGCCCGCACAGGACGCCGCCGCAGCGGGCCTGCAACCCGGCGCCCTGGTGATCGACATGAGCTCCATCCTGCCCGAACAGGCGCGCGACCATGCACAGCGCCTGGCGGCCATTGGCTGCAGCGCGCTGGATGCGCCGGTGTCTGGCGGCACCGTGGGAGCGGAGGCCGGCACCCTGGCCATCATGGTCGGTGGTGAGGCCACCGACGTGGAGCGTGCCAGCCTGGTCTTGCAGGCCATGGGCCGCCCTGTGCACGTGGGCCCTGCCGGCAGCGGGCAACTGGCCAAGCTGGCCAATCAGATGATCGTGGGCATCACCATCGGCGCCGTGGCCGAAGCCCTGCTGCTGGTCGAACGCGGCGGCGCCGATCCAGCCAAGGTGCGTGAGGCACTGCGCGGCGGCTTCGCCGAGAGCCGCATCCTGGAAGTACACGGGCAGCGCATGGTGCAAGGCGACTTCGCCAAGCGCGGCTCGCTGGGCATCCAGCTCAAGGACATGCGCAATGCCCTGCACACGGCGGCCGGCATGGGCTTTGATGCGCCCATCACCGGCAAGCTGGCATCCCTGTACGCGTCGGCCGCCGAGCACGGTCTGGCGGAGCTGGACCAATCAGCCCTGTTCAAGGAACTGCAGCAACGTCAGTGCAAGGCTTGACCCACGCCAAAGGTGCTGGCATTGGACAGCACTGTTTTGCTAGACTGGATACACGGGCCGATAGCTCAGCTGGGAGAGCGCTGCGTTCGCAATGCAGAGGTCGGGAGTTCGATCCTCCTTCGGTCCACCATTCATGTCAGCTCATGGCCTTGATGGCCGCGGTCAAGTTCTGCCGGACCCGCCGATAACCCGCCCAGGGGTCGGCCTCCTGCCATCGGGCGTCCACTGTGCGGATCGTCCAGTGCGCACCGCCAGTGAGCTGCTTCAGTTCCGACCAGTCCACCGGCACCGACACACCCATCCCTGGCCGGGCGCGCACCGTCCAGGCCGATGCCGTGGTGGCGCCACGGCCATTGCGCAGGTAATCGACAAAGATCTTGCCCACGCGGTTGCGAGGGCCGCTCTTGCTCACGAACCGGTCGGGCAAGGTGATCGCCAGATGCTCCACCAGGGCCTTGGACAAGCGCTTCACCTCGTCCCATCCCAGGGAGGGCTTGAAGGGCACCACCACGTGCAGACCCTTGCCGCCGCTGGTCTTGAGAAAGCTGCGCAGCGACAGTTCCTCCAGCATCACCCGTACCAGGTCAGCCGCCTCCTGCACCTGAGCCCAGGCCACACCCTCGCCCGGGTCGAGGTCGAAGGTCATGCGGTCTGGCTGCTCGATGTGGTCCGTGGTGGCGTTCCAGGTGTGCAGTTCGATCACGTTCATCTGGGCGGCCCCGACCAGGGCCTGGCGGGTGGGCACAGCCAGCAAGGGCGCATGACCAGGGTCCAGCCCCGGCTCGAGTCGCTCGATGCCCGGGATGCTCATGCGGTCAGCGTGTTTCTGAAAAAACAGTTCGCCCTGGATGCCCTCTGGCGCACGCACCAGCGAGACAGGCCGGCCTGCCAGATGCGGCAGCATCCGGCGCGCCACCCGCGCGTGGTAATCGGCCAGTTCGCCTTTGGTGACGCCGGTTGACGGATCGATGACACGGTCGGCATGCGTGATGCGCACGCCCTCGACACGGAGATCTGACCGACCCGCGGCCGCTCCACGCCGGGCGGCACCCTGCTGCCCAGGGCGCGTGGAGCCCTGAGCCTGCGGAGGGGCCAATGCCTTCTCACGCGTGATCGCACGGGGCGGCTTATCGGTGCGCAGCCCATGGAACACCGCCTGGCGAAGGCGCCCTTCCTGCGTCCATTGCGCAAAGGACACCTCGACCACCAGCGTGGGCTTGACCCAATGCCCCTTCACGTCACGGGGCAGCCCGGTGAACGCCGGCTTCTCGATGGTCAGGGCTTGAAGCCTGGCATGCAGATCCTGAAGGGTCCGCGCATCGAAGCCGGTACCCACATTGCCCGCATAGTGCAGTTGCCCTTGATCGTCGTGCACGCCCAGCAGCAAGGCGCCCAGGCCCTGCCGCGCACCCTTGGGGTCGGTGTAGCCGCCGATCACGAACTCCTGGCGCTGCGTGCACTTGAGCTTGATCCAGGCATCGCTTCGTCCAGCGCGGTAAGGCGCATCACGGCGCTTGCCGATCACGCCCTCCATCCGCATGGCACAGGCCGTGTGCAGCAGGTGCGACGGTGCCACCTCGAAGTCTTCGCTGTACCGGACATGCGGGTGCTCATCGGCGGTGCCGGATTGTTCGATCAAGGCCCGCAGGCGCTCACGGCGCTGGTGCAGCGGCAGCTCGCGCAGATCCTCACCGTCGGCATGCAGCAGATCGAACAGGAAGTACTGGATCGCATCCGGGCGGGCCTGATCGAATGCGTTCTGCAAGGCCTGGAAATCGGTGCCTCCATGGGAGCCGATCACGACGATTTCGCCATCGAGCCAGCCCGATGTCAGCTTCAAGCGGCCCAGCTCCTTGGCCAGGCCTTTCATGCGCGAGGTCCAGTCATGGCCGTTGCGGGTGAACAGGCGCACTGAACCCTGGTCGATGCGGGCCAGCAGGCGGTACCCATCGAACTTGATCTCGTAGAGCCAGTCGCCCCCGGTGGGCACGCTGCTCACCAGGGTAGCCAGCTGTGGCGCCAGCGTGAGCGGCAAGACGGCGCTCTGGGAACGCCTGGCGCTCCTGGTCTGGCGGCCGCGCGCCGAGCCGGCTTGGGCGCCGGCCTTCAGCACGCTGTCCGGCAAGGCTTCGACCACGTCGTAGTCGGCGGCTGGCCGCGCGGCCTCGTCACGCTCCTTGATGAGCAGCCAGGGTTCCTGGCGCTCCTGACCTCGTCCGCGCATGCGTACCAGCGTCCAATTTCCCTGCAGCTTGTGCCCACGCAGTTCGAACTTCAGCTTGCCATCGCGGTAGCCCTTGATCGGATCACCATGGGGCACCCACTCGCCACGGTCCCATACGATGACGGTGCCCGCGCCATACTGGCCAGCGGGGATCACGCCCTCGAAGCCACCGTAGGCCAACGGATGGTCTTCGACATGCACGGCCATGCGTTTGTCCGCAGGATCCAGGCTCGGGCCCTTGGGTACGGCCCAACTCTTCAAGGTGCCATCCAGCTCCAGCCTGAAATCGTAATGAAGCCGTCGCGCCGCATGCTTCTGGATCACAAAGCTCAGGGCCTTGCCGCGCGGGGCTTCCTGCCCTTTAGGCTCGCTGGTGATCGAGAAATCGCGCTTGGCGCGGTAGTGCTGGAGTTTGTCGTCCTTGGCCATGGCAAGCTTTCTGATGACGTGCTTGGACTCCTGACAGGGCAAGCTGCATGCCCGATGGGCACGTCGTTTGCCAGCCGGCACCGGTCTACATCGGAAGAAAACGGCCATGCCCAGAACCCTATGGAAAGGCGCCATCTCGTTTGGCCTGGTCCACATCCCCGTGGGTCTGTACCCTGCGTCTCAAGAGGACGATATCGACTTCGATTGGCTGGACAAGCGCACGCTCGACCCGGTGGGCTACAAGCGCATCAACAAGCGCACCGGCAAGGAGATCACGAAAGAGCACATCGTCAAAGGGGTCGAGCGTGGACAGGGGCAATACGTGGTGCTCAGCGATGAAGAGATCCGCAACGCCTATCCCAAGACGACGCAGACCATCGAGATCGAGTCCTTCGTCAAGGCCGGCGACATCCCCTTTGTCTACCTGGAGCGCCCCTACTACCTGGCGCCGATCAACAAGGGCGACAAGGTGTACGCGCTGCTGCGCGAGACCTTGCTGGCCGCCGGTCGCATTGGCCTGGCGCGCGTGGTGATCCAGACAAAACAGCACTTGGCTGCGCTGGTGCCGGCCGGGCCCGCGCTGATGCTCAACACGCTGCGCTGGCCCTCCGAGATCCGGACCTGGGAAGAACTGAAGCTGCCGCCCGAAGGCAGCAAGGCCGCCGGCATCAAGCCGTCAGAACTGGACATGGCGCGTGCGTTGGTGGATGACATGTCGAAAGACTGGGAGCCCGAGGATTACCACAATGAATTCCGCGATGCCGTGATGGCCCTGGTGGACAAGAAGCACGAGGCCGGCGATGTCCACGAGGTGACACCCCAGGAGCGCACCGATGACGCCACGCCATCGAACGTGATCGATCTGACCGAACTGCTCAAGCGCAGTCTGGCGGGCAAGAAGGGCAAGGCGGGCGACAGCAAGACCAGCGCGTCGCGCAAGCGGGCGTCATCCACGGCAGCAGCGTCGAAAAAGAAGAAGGCCTCCTGATGGAGGCCCTTCTTCCACACCTTGCACCAGCTCAGAAACGATAACGCAGACCGATGGAGGCAATGTCGGTGTTCTTCTTTTGGTCGCCAGCGTACTTCAGGCGATGGCGGTCCCAATCGAGCGTGACACTCCAGTGACGGTCGAAGTCCCAGCTGGCGCCTACACCGTACGCCACACCGAAGCCTTCCTCATTGCCAGAGGCGGCAGGCACCCCTGCACCGACCGACGTCTTGGTCCAGCCATAAGTGCCACCCAGGCGGCCATTCAGGCTGAAATTGCTGCCCAGCGGAACAGCGCCGGTGAGCGAGATGTTCACGCCCCGCACCTTGGTGTCGCCACCGTTGCGGTCTGCATCTTGCAGCTGAAGATAGCCCAATTGCAGGCCGAGGTAAGGGTTGAACTGCCCACCAAGGTAGACGGACCAGGCCGAATCAGGATCGTCACAGTCCTGGCCTGCCACGCAATCGGTCTTCAGGTCAGGTTTGCCGCCGGAGATGCCGATGTAGCCGGACGATGTGTAGGGAATCCAGGACTCACGTGCAGGGTCAAAGCCTCCATGCATGGCGGACCCGGCTGCCGTGGGCTCCGAAGGCAAGGGCATCTGCTCGCTGTCAAGCGCACTGCGGGGCGACGGGCTGCTTTGACGGGCCGGGCTGGAAGGCCGCGTGCCGGGATCCCATGCGCCATCGTTGTTTGGCGCGGCCTGGTTGTTCGGCAGGGTAGCGTCAGATGCGCCCGACGGCGTCGTCGGTGCGGTCATGGTGCCGGACATCGTGCCCGTCGTGCTGTTATCGGAGGCATTGGAGGGGGCCCAACCGCCGGTGGATGGATTGGACGGGCTGGCTGCGCCAGAGCCAGGTTTCACAACGCCTGTTGCATCGCGGTAATGCGGTGAGCCGCCGGGTGAATCGCCGGGGATCTGCGCGTGCGCAACCGCGCAGGCCAGGGTCAATGTGATGCTGGCCGCGAGGGCGTTGTAGCGGGGGTTGTCGCTTTGGGTCATCTTGACTCCTTGTAGGAAGACACAGCGCCTGCCGGCACGACAGGCTCGGATGGGGCCTTGGAGCAATCGGTGTACCCGTCTCCGCGCGCCGCCCCTGCTAGACGGCCAGCTTGCCTTGCTGCAGCGCCATGGCCTGCCGCTGCTTGGCCAGTGCACGGAGATTGCCCGCGATGGCGATGGCAAAGGCCTCATCGAAACAGGGGTGCGCGCCACTGGCGGCGACGACGATGCCATCCAGGCAAACGCTGCCCCATAGCAACGTGTCCCCCTGTCGAAGCAGGTGCGGCCGTGCGGCCTGGACGACATGGCTGTCCAGCCCGGTCTCCCAGCTCAGCCGGGCCTTGGCCCGCGCCAGGCCCGCGTGGTCCACATCCCAGGATTCAGGATCACCGATGGCATGCTCCAGCAGCACAGCGTCGTCGAAGTGCCCATCGCGCACACGGGCCGCCGGGTCCATCACGATGATCGACAGCACGCCCTTGCCGGAGACCTCCTTGTCGGTCAGCGCCAAAGCGATCATGGGCAAGGCCATCTCCACCGCCCTGCGAGCCAGGGCAGCATCGACCAATCCGCCATGATCGGCGTGCGCCACAAACTCGCAGGCCCCCGCACCCGATTCGCACGGGACGGTGGCCTCCGGGGCCAACGACCAGTCGCGCGGATCACGCGCCGATTCGATCACCTGCTCGGCATGCATGGCCGCGCTGGGGGAAATGGGGTCGCTCGCGGGAAAGGTCTGGTCCAGCGATTCGTCGAGCAGTTCCTGGTAAGTAGGCACTCTCTCGGGAGGACTGGCACAGCGCCCCTCTACGCGCCGACTTTCGCGTGAACGGGCATGGGTGTCTTTCATGATGGCTCCTGAATGGCCCGGCTAGCGCTGGGCATGGATCAATGTGCGGGCTCGTCGTCCCTGGCCTCAGGGCCGCTGTCCGGACCGGCGGGCATTCGCTGCCCGTCACGGAGGTAGGTGTCGGGGGAGGCGCCGGGCCCAGAAGGGGCCTGACGCACCGCGATGCGGCGGCTGGCCTCCTGCTTGGCCTGCACCGGCACGAACACGTTCAACACGCCCAGATCGAAACTGGCATCCACCGTTTGCGGATCAGGCGTAAAAGGCAGGGCGATAGAGCGCTTGAAGTGACCGAAGCTGCGCTCCATGACGTGGTAACTGCGCGCGGAAGACTGGTGCTGGGCCTTCTTCTCCCCACTGATGATCAGCAGGTCACCCTCTACCCTCACTTCGACGTCGTCAGCATTCACGCCAGGTAATTCAGCGCTCACGCTAATCCCTGTTTCATCTTCCTGTACATCAAGACGAGGCAAAGCCACGATATCGACCGTGCGCGCCGGCAAGCCCATCAGGCTGCCCGCGGGGAAGAAGTTGCCGAAGAGGCGGCCGATTTCCTGAGTGAAATCGTCAAAGGGTTCAAAGCTGCGCAGTTGGCGCGGGCTTGCGAAAGGAATTGGAAATTGGGAAGCCATGTGTCGCTCCTTGTGGATGAATTGATCACTCTGGGGCAAAGTCCGTGCCTGTAGGTCAGGGCCGGGCAATGGAAGGCACACCAGTTGCCATGGGGCACTTCAGGCAGCGTCTGGCGCTGTCGGTTTTCATCCACCAACGACTGAAAGATCCGACCATGAACCAGTACATCCTTCAACGAATCTCCCTGGTCGCTTCCGCGGCCATCCTGGCCAGCGGCGCGGCGATGGCTCAGAGCGCCAGCCAGGGGCAAGGCAATACATCGAACGCCACGGGTGCCGTGCACGGCTCTGCCGGCACCTCCGGCCTGCCGGGGAACGCACCCGGCAGCGTGCCTCAAGACCGCAGCATGGCGCCCAACGCCCCTTCGGTCGATTACGACAACGCGCCGCCCACCGCTGCAGGCACGTCTACCCAGGCGGGCGCCAGCAAGCCGCACAAGTCAGGCCACTCTGCCAAGAAGCACAAGCGCAACCATGATGCTGACAAGAATCCCAGCATCCTCGATGATCCCAACCGTGCAGGCGGCGGCAGCGGTAACAGCCAGGTTCGCTGACCGAACAGGTGACACGAGCAGGGCCCATGGAAACTCAGGCCCTGCCTTGTGCCCCGGCGCAACCCTCCAACGAACAAGCGCGAGAGACAACAACATGGACACCGCCCTCTGGAAGACTTCATCACCTCGACACCGGCCTGTGTGGTTGGCCATGATTCTTTGCGCTGCGCCTGGTTGGGCCCTCGCCCAGGACGCTGGCGACAAAAACGCCTTGGCGCTGGCGCGCACAGAGGCCGCGCAGCAGCATCAGGCGGCGCTGGCGCAGTGCGGTAGGCTGCCTGTACGCGACAAGGATGTCTGTCAGTGGACGGCCAAGGCCGAACGCACCAAGCGGGAGCAACGTGCCCAGGCGCGTTACGAAGGCACACCGCAGGCAGCCCACGTGGCACGGTTGTCCATCGCGCAAGCGGATCTGGAGGTGGGCCTGCGGATGTGCGGCCAGCGCAGCGGGGCCGTATCCCGCACCTGCAAGCTGGAGGCTCGTGAGCAGTTCAACCGGGCCAAGGCCGACGCGGAGCAAGCCATGCGCGATGGCCGGACAGACCTGCCGTGAACTCACCCCTGCGACGTGCGAACCTTCAGGAATGCCAGAAGTGCCCGCTCTTGGGGGCTCAAGCCGCGCCGCGGCGGCAAAGGCACCGCTTGTTCCGGCCAATCCGCCCGCAGTGCGCAATCCAGCACGCGCGGGTGCACGTAAGACTTGCGGCATACCGCCAGCGTATTGCCCAATAGAGCGGCCACCTCCCTGAGAGCATCGTTCACCCATCGCTTGCGTGCGGCCACGCCATGGTCCTCACAAGGCCACTCAGCCTTTGTGCCGTTCGCGTGAGGCGACAGGCGCGCCCAGGCGTGGACCGTGGCATGCCAGGTACGGAAATCCTTGGCCGTGAATGCTTCTCCGCAGCACTGGCGTATCTTTTCATTGAGATCGGCTGATCCCACGGGGTGGACCGCTCCGTCTTCGTCGACATACTGGAAGAGCTCCTGCCCCGGCAGGTCTTGGCAGCGTCTCACGATGGCGGCCACGCGCGGATCGTCCAGCTGTACCTCGTGCAGAACGCCGCTCTTGCCCCGAAAGCGCAACGCCAGATGGCTGCCCTGCACTTGCGCGTGACGGCTGCGCAGCGTGGTGAGCCCGTAGGACCGGTTGTCCCGCGCATAAGCCTCATTGCCCACACGCACCAGCGTGGTATCCAGCAGACGGATCAAGGTGGCCATCACGATGTCACGCCCGGGACGGGGACCAACCGGGGTGGCCAGCGCTTTGCTGACACAGCGTCGCAGACGGGGCAGGGCTTCGCCGAACGCCATCATGCGCTCGAACTTGTCCTCATCCTGCCGCGCGTGCCATTGAGGATGGTAACGATACTGCTTGCGGCCACGCGCATCCCGCCCCGTGGCTTGCATGTGCCCTGTCGGCAGCGGGCATATCCAGACTTGATCGTAAGCCGGCGGGATTGCCAGCGACCGAATGCGCTGCAGATGGGCATCGTCGCTGGCATCACCCGGCCGCAGCCAATGGCCGTCTTCGGCCTGGTAGGCAAAACCCCGCCCTCGCCGCACCCGGCGTATGCCGGGTGTCTGATCAGTGACGTACTGCAGCTTCAAGCCTTGACCTGCAGCTGACGGGCGGCAGTCGCGTCCGCTGCCACAGCGGTAGCGGCGTGTTCTTGCGCCGTCGACGTGGTGGCCTGGACCTTGTCACTGCCATCCGTCTTGGGCGGGGTGATTTGACGCTCGCAAGCACTCAACAAGACTGCGCATCCCACGAGCGACAGGGTCACCCCGACAGCCCGGCGGCGTGATGCCCCAACCCTTGAACGATCGCGAAGTGCGACAAGGCTCATGATCATCTCCCAAAGCGTTCAGGACGGTTGACCTGCGCGTACCGAAGGCCCCAGGAACGCCCGGCGCAGGCCCATGCCCTCACGGGCCTCCAACGTCGCAAAACTGCCCTGCTCGCCCAAATCGGCCATCAATTCATGCCGACGCGCCTGCATGTCCTCGTGCAGGCGGACCCAGTCCACGCGGGCGTGCGAGATTTGCCGGAACATGTCGCCTTCTTCTTCCTTGATGTGGAGCCGCATGTACTCGCCCAGCACCCGGAAGCTGGCTGCCTGTCGTGCATCGCCCGGGCTCAGCCTGCGAACCTGGTCAAGCAGCATTGCCATGGTCTGGTGCTCCACTTCCGCGTCGTCGATCAAACCCGTGTGCGTGAGTGACGCCCTTATGGCGGGGTAAAAGACTTCTTCCTCCAGCTTGGTGTGCAGCTCCAGCTCCATGCAGGTCTGGCGGATGATGCGCTCGCAGGCCTCTGCATCGACGTCTTCCCCCAGGCGATCGAACGTCCTGAAAGCCGTCTTCGCGATGCGGTGATCTTCCCTGAGCATGCGCAGAACCTCTGCCCGGGCATGGGTGTGTGCCCGAGCGCCGCGGCTTTGCTGACGGGGTGGCGCAAGCGCAGAGTGCATGACATCTTGGCCCATGAATTCTCCTGGCGACATAAGTGGTGTAGGGACGCATGGCAAGGCGCATGCCCTGCCCACGGTTTGGCCACATGGTGCCTGCAAGGCCTGGTTGCCCGCTGCGCAGGCAATCCTTGCGGCAATCTTTGCGTACCTGCATGCAAGCATGCCCTGCGGTCGGCCAAATGGCGGAGGGTGGCCGGCATCAGCCACACGGGCTGGTGTAAGCAGCGTGAAGGCATTGGCTGACAGTCAGGCCCCAGTGTGGTCCTTGATCTGTGCGTTGCAGCGTTCAGCATCAGGCAAGTTTCATCAACTTCAGACAATGCGGCGGCACGGCCCGTGGCCTGGAAACACTCGCCGCGATTGGTTACCTGTGACGGCATGCTTGTTGCGGGATGACGGTTGGTTTCCCGAACATGGAGAGAGACAAGTCATGCCTATGCCGACACCCGTCCTTCGACAGGAACACAGACAACACCAGACCCTCACGCCGCGCTTGCAGCAAGCGGTGCGCCTGCTCCAGTTGTCCTCGCTGGACTTTGCGCAGGAAGTGCGGGATGCCCTCGGCCGGAACCCCTTTCTGGAAGCAGATGAGGCGCAGGAAGATCCAGGCTTGCAGACGCATGATGCGGGCGAGACAGGGTCCGCCGCAGCCGCACCCGCTGCCGAGGACACGGGCGCCCATGCCACCACGGAGATGACCGGCGCGACGGAGGCAAGCGCAGGGATCGATGCCTGGGACCCGAGTCCCTGGTCGGCCAGCACCACACCGCGTTCAGCGCGTTCAGATGGCGATGTGAGCGCCATCGACCTGATGGTCGCCGAGGAAGGCTTGAGGCCCCAGCTACACCGCCAGATCAACACGCGCCCGCTGTCGGACCGGGATCGCGCCCTGGTCGGCTGCGTCATCGAATCACTGGACGACGATGGCTACCTGCGCACAGACTTGTCGGAACTCGCAGCATTGTGTGAATGGGACCCGCCGGTGGACATGGCCGAAATGAACATGGCCTTGAAACTGGTGCAGTCGCTCGAGCCCGTGGGCGTAGGCGCGCGCAACGTGGCCGAATGCCTGCTGCTGCAACTGTCCGAGATCGAGGACGATGATCTGCGCACATTGGCCGCCCAGATCATCGAAGGCCACATGGAGAAGCTGGCCCAGCACGACGTGGCCGCCCTGGCGCGCCGTCTGAGCCGTGAACCAGCCGAGATCGAGGCTGCGTGCGATCGGATCCGCCGCCTCAACCCTCGGCCGGGCTGGCAGATGGGCAGCGCCGACATCCGCTACATCACGCCCGACGTGGTCGTGCGCAAAATCAAGGACCAGTGGGTGGCCGCCCTCAATCCGGCCATCATGCCCAAGGTAAGGTTGAACCAGCGCTATGCCGAACTCTTCCGTCAGCATCGTGACGGTCGACACGCCGAACTGGCGGCCCATCTGCAGGAGGCCCGCTGGACCGTTCGCAACGTGGAGCAACGTTTCTGCACGATCTTGTCGGTGGCACAGGCCATCCTCAACCGGCAGAAGCAGTTCCTGGAGCATGGCCCGCTGGCGATGAAGCCAATGGCCTTGCGCGAAATTGCCGATGAGGTTGGGTTGCACGAATCCACCGTCTCCCGCGTGACCAACAACAAGTACATGGCCACCCCCGCCGGCGTGTTCGAGCTGAAGTTCTTCTTCTCGCGGCCGATGCCTACCGCCAATGGGGGCGCCTGTTCAGCGACGGCCATCCGGGGCGTGATCAAGGACATGCTGGACGCCGAGGATCCGGTCCGGCCGCTGTCGGATGCGGAAATTGCGCGACGGCTTGCCAGACAGGGCCTGACAGTGGCGCGCCGCACAGTCACCAAGTACCGTCAATTGATGAAGGTTCCTGCGGTGGAGCAACGCCGCCGCCTGGGATAAGTCCGGTACCGGGGGCCACGCCCCCATACCGCGGTACACACCTCAACGCTTGGCTGAGGGATGGGGTGAAGGTTGGACCGACGGCCTGCTCGACGACTCGGGCGCTTGTTGGTCCTTACCGCGTCCGCCCAGCCAGTAACCGGCGTCATGGCCCTGAACTTCCCCGTAGTCGCCATAAGGCCCTGCCTCTCCAGGCTTGACACCCCCATGGCGTTCAGCCTCGCTGTGCTGCTGTCGCCAGGCCTCATGCTCGCGGCGCTGCTGGCCACTTTTCTTTTCTGGCTCGTATACGCTGCCTTGGGAACCACCTGCGCCGCCAAAGCCCCCATCAGGGCCTGATGGGTCGAAGCTGTCGCGTTGCGCCTGCGGAACTGCCTGGTTGGCAGGCTGCGCCTTCGTAGAATGATCGTGGGCCATGTCGGACTCCTTTCATGCATGGGTGGCGAATCGCCCCTATGGCATGAAATGGCAAGTACCGTTCCCGGCGGCGCAGACCGCGCCGCCAGTGCATCCCTTGCGCATCAAACCCGCGGCGCGCTTCCCCCGCTGCCGCCGTCCGCGTCCTGCTCCGGTACGGTGGCGTACTCCTTGAGGCGGTTGTAAAGGGTCTTGAGGCTCACGCCCAGCGTGGCGGCGGTGCGCTCCTTGTGTCGTCCGCAATGGGCCAGGGTGGCCAGGGTGAGCTGGCGCTCCGCCTCGGCCAGCGGCGTGCCCACGCGGATCTGGAGCACGGGCGCCCCTTCGAGCCCTTGCACAGGGGCATCGGGGGACGAGGGCAGGCATTCATCCACGATGATGGAATCAGGCGCCATCACGTAAGCCCTCTGAACGATATTGCGCAACTCGCGCACGTTTCCTGGCCAATGGTAGGCCCCCAACCGCTGGAGGGCCTGTGGCGCAAAACGCTTGACCTGCCCTTCCCGACGCGAGATCTCGTCCAGGAAGTGCTCCGCGATCAGCGGCACATCGTCCAGGCGGTCACGCAGGGGCGGCAGGTGAATCGGAAACACATTGAGCCGGTACAGCAGATCCTCACGCAGCTTGCCGGCGGCCACGGCCTCCTGGGGCGGACGGTTGGTGGCCGCGATGATGCGCACATCCGTTTCCTGCACCTGCGTGGAGCCCACGCGCATGAAGGTGCCGCTTTCGAGCACGCGCAGCAGCTTGACCTGCAGGTCCAGCGGCATCTCGGTGATCTCGTCCAGGAACAAGGTGCCGCCACAAGCCCGCTCGAAGAAGCCCTGGTGCTGGCGGTCTGCCCCGGTAAAACTGCCCTTTTCGTGCCCGAAGATCTCACTCTCCATCAGGTGCGGCGAGATGGCGCCGCAGTTCACCGCCAGGAAGGGCCGGTTGCGTCGCCGGCTGAGGTCGTGCACGGTGCTGGCCACCACCTCCTTGCCGCAGCCGCTTTCGCCGGTGATGAACACCGTCACGCCCGTGCCGGAAACGCGCAGAATTTGCTCGTAGACGCGGCGCATGGGTGCCGAGCGCCCCCATAGCTGCCCGAAGTGCCCTTCGCGTTCGAGCCCGCCCATGAGATCGGAGGCCTCAGCCTGCAATGCCGAGGGCTTGATCAGGCGGGACAGGATGCCAGTGAGCTGCTTGATGTTGATCGGCTTGACCAAGTAGTCTGCCGCACCCAGCCGCAGGGCCTGGATGGAGGTGTCCAGGCTCGCATGGCCCGTGATCAGCACCACTTCGGTATTGCCGAGTGCCTTGGCATCTTCGACCAATTGCATGCCACTGCCATCAGGCAGCATCAGGTCGAGCAGCACCACGTCCGGCTCCTGCAGCGCAAGCTGTCGCCGCGCATCCTTGAGCGAACCCGCTGTGGCAACGGTGAACCCTTCTGTCGCGATGAGCGCGGCCATCATCTCGGCCGCGTCTGCCTCGTCATCAACCACCAATGCATGCGCCATCATTGACCTTTCTACGATCGATTCCCGGCTCCAATGCGATGGCGAAAAAGAAAGCCATCACGAGCCATGTCTGGAATCTTTGCAGGTCAGCGCACATGCTGCAGCCCAGGCCCCACGTTCAGTGAGGCCTTGAAACCGCAGAAAAAAGGGGGGTGGTTGGGGATGTTAGGCGAGCACCATGCCTCGGGCATGAGCGCTCAGTGCATGCACCATGGTGCCAGGTCTTGTCAAGGCCATCGGCGGTGGCATATAGGGCGGCTCATGGACTGGCACAGGGTTCTCTGCGGGTGACGGATCCTCGATCTCCGGCGGGGGCGGCTCGGGTTGTGGCAGGGGCTCTGGAGGGCGCGCTGGCTCTGGGATCGGAGGGCTGGGAGGCATGGGCGCCGGTGCCGGACCGGCGTGCTGCAGCAAGGCGTTGATGTCCAGGTCGGGCATTGTCCGCAAGGCCGCAGGCATTTGCATCTGCCTGCATGTATTTGCAATTCGTTTCATGAAAATTGGGGCCTCAAGGGGGTGAAAACGCGCCCACAGGACATCGGGTCGTCCCAGCCGGGCGGCTATCCCCTCATGGCAAACGGCATGCCTCTGCACCCTTGGCAGCCTGGGCTGGGTTGGCTGTCGGCCAAGCCGTGCCCCGAAAACAGTGCCCCCCCACCCCCAGACTCCGCTTGCCTGACAGCCAGTTTCTTGTTCGCCTACAGGATGCGAACGTCGCAACGCGCCGGCCCGGCCATCAGGCCAATCGCGATGCCACGCGGAAGGTGTTGCGGCCCGCCGCCTTGGCCTCGTACAAGGCCTCGTCGGCGCGCGTGAGCAGACGGGCTGGCGTGACGTCATCACCGCCCTCGTACAGCGCGACGCCCAGGCTGGTGGACACCGTCAGCGGACGGCCCAGCACATCGAACTCACCGCCGATGGTGGCGATGATCTTGCGTGCCACGAACTGGGGCTCGTCGATGGCGTTGAGCCCTTCCAGGATCACCACGAACTCATCACCGGCCAGCCGCGCAACCATGTCCGTCTTGCGCACGCACGCGATCAGGCGGTGCGCGAATTCCTTGAGCACCTCGTCACCGGCAGAGTGCCCCAAGGTGTCATTGATGGTCTTGAACTTGTCGACGTCCAGGAACATCAGCGCCATGGGCCGCCGCGTGCGCGCGCAACGCGCCATGGCTTCCGGCAGCTTTTCCTCGAATTGCAGGCGGTTGGGCAGCCCGGTCAGCGTGTCATAGCGCGCCAGCTGGCGCATCTGCTGCTCGGCGTTCTTGAGCACGGTCACATCGGTGCTCAAAGTGTAGATACCCGCCACGCTGCCATCCGGGCGCCGATCCGGCAGGTAGGAGGTCTGCAGGTAGCGTGGCACGCCCTTCGTGATCGACTGGACCTCGAAATCCACCCGCTCGCCTGCCAGCGCGCGGTCGATGTTGATGCGGCGCTCTTCGTACAGGGCCGGGCCCACCATGTCCAGCACGCGCTGCCCGACCAGCGAGGCAGGGTCCAGCCCCAGCCAGTCGCGGTAGGTGCCGTTGGCGAACTGGAAGCGGTGCTCGCGGTCGATGTAGGCGATCAGCACGGGCAGGTTGTCGGTGATGGTGCGCAGGCGGTCTTCCCCGGCGGCCAGGGCGTTCTGGTACTCCTTGAGCGGCGTCACATCGAAAGTCATCAGGTAGAAACCGCGCACACCGCCCAGGCGGTCGCGGTCGGGCACCATGTGCGCCTGGTAGTACACCGCGCGGCCGTTCAAGGACGACGCCCCTTCGACGCTGGCGTAGCGCCCCGCCAGCGCCTCGCGGATGCCGGGTTCATGCTGCTGGTACTGCACCTCGCCCAGGGCCTGTCGCAACGTGATTCCCGGCACCTGCTCGCGCGAAACACCCAGGGCCTTGAGCCCGCGGTCATTGGCGAAGGTACAGACTTCGTCCATGTCGAAGTGGCCGATCATCGCGGGGATGTTGTTGGTCACGTCGCGCAGGCGCTTTTCCTTGTCGGCCAGCAGGGCCTGGTCGGCCAGCCGTTCGGAGATGTCGTGCATGAAGGCCGCGAAGGTGTGCGAATTCTGGTCGCCCGTGCGGCTGATGCTGATCTCGATCGGGAACTCGCGCCCTTGCTTGTGCCGGGCCACCAGTTCCAGCCGGCGGTTGACGGCCGCTGGCTGTGCGCCGTCGCGGCCCATGAACTCTTCCATGGAGCCCCCCACCCTTAGCCGCTCGGGGATGATCAGCGACTGCATCGGACGGCCCAGCGCTTCTTGCCGCGTCCAGCCGAAGGTGCGTTCGGCCTCGGCATTCCACTCCGACACCAAGCCCTGCCCATCAACGGCGATGAACGCCTCGTGCGAGGTGGCCAGCACCGCGCGCATGCGGCGCTGATCGGCCACGACGCGCTCGGCCAGCGGGTGCACGCGCGTGCGCAGCAGCCAGGCGCCCAGCACCACGAACATCACGACCACCCCGAACACGATGTTCAGCCGGGCCTTGAGCGGTGCGTACAGTTCACTCAGGTCGGTCTTGACTTCCATGCCGAGGTTGAAGGTACCAAGTTGTGCATAGCCGGACTGGACCTGCACGCCGCGCAGGTCTCTGACGATGTCGCTGCCAGCTTCACCGGCCAGCGCCCGCGCAATGGGCTGCGCCGCCTGCGCTTGACTGAACAGATCGATGTGCTTGTTGGCCGGGTAGAAGCGCGAGGGCAGGCAGGCGGCGCGGTCTCCCACACGGCTGCACAGCAGCAGGTCATCGGTGCGCCCACCGCTTTGAAGAGCCTGCATCAGATCGGTCAGGGTGTTGAGGCGCATCTCGCTGACCAGCACGCCCACCGTGCGCCCCTGATGGACCACCTCGGTACGGGTGCGCAACAGCAGGCCGTCGTCCCACAGCAGCCAGGTGAAGGCACCCTCGATGGGCAGGCGCACTTGGGCGTACCCCATGCGCAGGTCACCCACTTCCATCAGGGGGTAGCCATTGATCAAGTAGACAGACACCGCGCTGAAGTCATGCACACTGAAGCTGTCAACCACCTCGCGCAGTTCGGCCAGTGCCTGGGCATCGTGCGGTGCCCTCGCCAGGCGGGCCATCACCCTGCGCAAGTCCAGCTGGCGGGCCACGTCCTGTGCCGACTCGATGCTGCGCTGCAGACTGTGCTCGAAGGCGATAGCCTGGCCACGGGCCTTGTCGCCGGCCTCCTTGGCCACGGATTCCTTGAAGCCGGCCTGCAGCACCGCAAAGGTGGTCATGCCGGACAGCACGGCCACCACGCTGAGCACGGTGGCGGCCATGGCCGTGATGCGGTTTTCCTGCGCCTCATGGCGCCGGGAAGGCTCACGCCCCATCATGGCCACCCACAGCGTCGCCCCCACGATCAGCAACACCACCGAGGTGAGGATGGACATCTTGTTGAAGCCCATCACGCGGTAGAGAACCTCCAGATCGAGCAGGTAGCCGGCCAGGGCGGACAGGCCCAGCAGAAAGCCCCCGGCCATCAGCACCAGGATCAGGCCGCGCACCCAGCGCCCGGGGAGCTTGTGGTGCAACAAGGCCACCGCCGCCCCGTAGCAGATGAAGGCCGCGCAGGTATTGGGCGCCAGGCGCCCGGGGTTGGTCACATCACCGAAGGTCTCGTGAAGGCCGCGCTCATCGAGGCCCAGGTCGATGCCGGACACCGTCTGGAACAGCACCGCAGCCGGGAGCACCACCAGCGCCAGCGCCGCCAGCCGGGTGCCCCGGTTCGGGCGGCGATGCGAGTCACGGACCAGGCGCGCGCTGAGCAGAAACAGCAGCCCGAGGTTGAACACCGGCGGTGAGGAACTGGGCAGCAGGCGCAGCCAGGCCTGGTGCCCGGACAACACGGACCCCATCACCAGCAGGCCTGCCACCGCGCAGAAGAACGCGGCCAGCTGACGCCCCGAGACATGCAAGCTTCCCATTGGCAAGTTCATCTCTGAAGTTCCGCCCAGCGCTGTCGGAGTTTCGGAAAGGCTGGTGCGGCTACCCCCTTCGCCACCATCTCAGCACAGCGCAGCGGGCCATCCGTGATTCGGCCACAGCCTGCGGCCCTGGGAAAGGTGGAAAAGGGGCGTCAGAAGCCTCTTGCGCCCGTCAGCGGCCCCGCCCGGTCCCTCAGGCCGCCATCATGGCGTCGTGACGCCATCCTGCTTGAACATGGCCTTGATGCCCCGAACCGCCTGTCGGATACGGGATTCGTTCTCGATCAGGGCAAACCGGACATGGTCGTCGCCATGGTCGCCAAAGCCAATGCCCGGCGACACGCAAACCTTGGCCTTGTCCAGCAGTTGCCGCGAGAACTCCAGCGAGCCCAGGTGCCGGTAGCGCTCCGGGATGCGGGCCCAGATGTACATCGACGCTTTGGGGCAGTCGACCTGCCAGCCTGCTTCGGTCAGGCCCTTGAACAATACGTCGCGCCGCTTCTGGTACTGCGCGGCGATGTCCTTCACGCACTGCTGATCGCCCTCCAGCGCGGCGATGGCGGCCACCTGCAATGGCGTGAAGGTGCCGTAGTCGTGGTAGCTCTTGATGCGGGCCAGCGCGGCCACCAGTTCGGGATTGCCCACCATGAAGCCCACGCGCCAGCCGGCCATGTTGTAGCTCTTGCTCAGCGTGAAGAACTCGACCGCGATGTCCTTGGCGCCCTTGACCTGCATGATCGACGGGGCCTTCCAGCCGTCGAACACGATGTCGGCGTAGGCCAGGTCGTGCACCACGAAGATGTCGTGCTTGCGCGCCAGGGCGATCACGCGCTCGAAGAAGTCCAGTTCCACGCATTGCGCCGTGGGATTGGACGGAAAACCCAGCACCATCATCTTGGGCTTGGGGTAGCTGCCGCGGATGGCCTTCTCCAACTCCGCGAAGAAGTCCACACCGGGGATCAGCGGCACGGAGCGGATGTCCGCTCCGGCGATCACGGCGCCATAGATGTGGATGGGATAGCTGGGATCAGGCACCAGCACCGTGTCACCGCGGTCCAGCGTGGCCAGCATCAGGTGGGCCAGGCCCTCCTTGGAGCCGATGGTGACGATGGCCTCCTTGTCGGCGTCGATGTCGACGTCGTAGCGGGCCTTGTACCAGTGCGAGATGGCGCGCCGCAGCCGAGGGATGCCCTTGGAGGCCGAGTAGCCATGGGTATCGGCGCGCTGGGCCACTTCGGTGAGTTTGGCGACGATGTGAGGCGGCGTGGCCCCATCGGGGTTGCCCATGCTCATGTCGATGATGTCTTCACCGCGTCGGCGGGCGGCCAGCTTGAGTTCGGCCGTGATGTTGAAGACGTACGGGGGCAGGCGATCAATGCGCGCAAAGCGGCGCTTGCCTGGGGATGCAGACATGTATTTCCAATCACGTAAGCGCCCGGAACCGTCCGAGCGACGCGGCGGCGACAGATCTGACGCCGCCTCCTTTCACTATAACAATCCCAGCGGAGATGGCGTGAGAATTCAGACGCTGATTCGGCCGATGCCGCGCATCGACATCACCAGGTCGTCGGCCAGGGCCTCGGCCTGTCCGCGCCCCAAGTTGCCCACGCTGATGCGGATGGCCGGCGCACTGCGCAAGCGGAACGCACGGCCTGGCTGCACGGCCCAGCCCTTGGCCGCCAGGCCCTGCACCACCGCCGCCTCATCGGCCACGGGGATCCACAGGTGCAGGCCATCGTGCGCCGGCAACCCGCTCAAGCCTCGAGCCTTCAAGGCCATGGCCAGCTCGTCACGCCGGCGGGCATAGTCGCGGCCGGCGCGCTCGATCAGGCCATCGGCCTGGGCCTGGCGCCACAGGCTCACGGCCAGGCGCTGCAGCAGCAGGCTTACCCAGCGCGGGCCCAGCGTCTGCTGCTCCTGCATGCCCCTGAGGGGCTGCGGGCCGCCAGCCGCCAGCGCGATGCGCAGGTCAGGCCCCAGGAACTTGCTGAGCGACAGCACATACACCTGGAGCGTGGCATGCGGCAGGCTGGCGCCGCCGTCGGGCCGGGCCATCGGGCCCCAGTGATCGTCGAGCACCAGCATGCAATCGGGGCGGCCAGCCAGGAAGGTGCTCCATGCAGCCGCGCGCTGAGGCGACATGGACACCCCCGTCGGGTTGTGCGCCCGAGGCGTCAGGATCACGGCCGAGGCCTTGTCCTCATCGGGGGGCAGCACGCAGCCTTGGGCGTCCACCAGCAGCGGCATGGCCTTGAGCCGCAGATGGGCCAGCAACGCCAGCATGGGTGGCCAGCACGGGTCTTCGACCCATGCGCGCGAGCCCGGCGAAGCATGCACGCGCAAGGCGCGCTCGATCGCATCGAGCGCGCCGGAGAACACGCCCAGGCAAGGTGACGGCACGCCCTGGGAGTCCATCCACTGGCGACCCATATGGAGCAGTTCAGGTTCGTCGCTGTCGGCGTCATAGCCCGTCATGGGCCGGGTGTGCGTTGACAGCCAGTCGGGCTGCGGGCAAGGCAGCAGGGCCGCATCCACATTGCCCTGCGCCAGGTCGATCAGGCCGTCGGGCACCTGGGCACCTGTCTCGATGCGCGAGGGCGGTTCGGCCACACGCGTGCCGCGCCGCCCGTCGGAGATGACCAATCCCGCGTCCCGCAGCCGTGCATAGGCCGAGGCCACGGTGTTGGGGTTGACCCCCAGCTGTTGCGCCAGCTGGCGCACGGTGGGCAAGGCTTCGCCGGCCACCATCGCACCGGAACGGATGGCGGCCACGAACTGTTCGGCGATCTCCACCGAATTGCTGCCGACGATGTGCAAGGCGCTCATAGGGCCCCCATTGTGGGCCAGGCGGGCGACGGCGCCCTCATTGCCAGCGCACGCCGTCCAGCCAGTCGGACAGCATGCGCTTGCCGGCCTGCTCCAGGGCACGGCCATGGCGCAGGTTGTCGGCCCGCAGCGCAGGGATGTCGATGCCCGCCTTGCCCAGCTCACAGGTATGGCCGATCAGCCAGCGTTCGAAGCGGGCGGTTTCCGCTTCCGGGTGGAACTGCAGTGCCAGCACATTGCTGCCCACCGAGAACGCCTGGTTCGGGTAAAGATCCGTCGAGGCCAGCAGGGCTGCGCCAGCAGGCAGTTCGAAGGTGTCGCCATGCCAGTGCAGCACCGGTGTGTGGGCCAGTTGCCGCAGTGGCGACTGCACACCGGGACCGGTCAGGGTCAGCTCGCTCCAGCCAATCTCCTTGTGGGCACCTGGGTAGACATGCGCATCCAGGGCCTTCGCGATCAGCTGGGCGCCCAGACAAATGCCCAACGTAGGCGCGTCCCGCTGCAGGCGCCCTCTGAGCGCAACCAATTCGTCGGTCAGGAAAGGATAGGCCTGGTCTTCGTAGACGCCGATCGGCCCGCCCAGCACGATCAGCAGGTCGGCTGTGGCGATGTCACGGTCCAGGATGTCCACGCCCGCCTGCCGGTAGTGGACATGCGCGCCCAGCAGATCCAGCAGGGAAGCGAACGAGCCCAGGTCCTCGAAGGCCAGGTGCTGGACAACCACCACGTTCTTGCCTTCCAGCAGGCGGGATGAAGTCTGTGCAGTCATTGAAACGGTCCTCAAAAAGCAAATACCAAACCGGGGCCGGCGGGGATGCCGGCCCCACCACATCAGATCAGCCTGGCATTGCGGAAAGCCGCATGGCCCTCGGCAGAATCCAGGATGCCCACATCCGACGCCAGCTTGACCACGCCGGAGTAATCCAGCCGGTCGAGCGCCACACGGTTGAGTTCGCGGCATTCTTCGACCATGGCCTGGGCGCCGGGCACCCCCAGCTGCTGCAGCACGTCCAGCCACAGGTCGAGCTCCTGGTCGGCGAACCAGTAGATCGACTTGGGCAGCATCGAGGCGAAGAAGCCCTTCTGGGTGCTGCCCAGCGCATGGTAGAAATTGCGCGTCAGCTCGGAAAAGATCTTCGAATGCGCCAGTTCGTCATGGCGGTGCGCGGCTACTGTGGCACGGTTGAGCGGCTGGATCGACGTCTCTTCCGAGAGCTGGTGCAGGTAGTCGCTGATGAAGATCTCGGAGACGACCGCCGTGCTCAGGCGCACGAGCAGACCGGCCCACGAGGGCATGTGGCGCTCTTGCTCCTCGCGCATCTGGCGAACCAGCGCGAACTGCGGGATGCGGATGTGCTCGAGCTGCCGCCGCTGCCGCGTGATGCGGTTGGCGTTCTTGACCAGCAGCAGGTGGTAGGCCTCGTCCACCAGGGTCTCGCAGACGATCTCCTTGGACAGCTCGTTGTCGAGCCCGGGCACGTTGTCGTAGAGGATGTCCTGGCAGACCGGGCTGACGATGTCGAGCTCGATGGCCACGGTTTTCTCGTTGTAGATGATCCAGCCGCACGACAGGATGCGCATCTTGGTGTCCGTGTCCAGCGCCTGGTAGCGTGGGTGCTCGTGGAACGGCAACAGGTTTTCCAGGAACTCGGGCAGGTCGGTGCCTGCGTCGATCAAGGTGTCGGGCTCATTCTTCTTGACCTGGGCGCGGTGGCTCCAACTGCGTGCGATGCGGTTGAGAAGGTCCACGGACCGGCTCGGCGCATGCGGCGTACCCGCCAGGGAATGAAGGAGGGGCTGTCCGGGATGTTGTTCGATCACTGCCTCAGCTGCTTGCATGGTGTTTTCTCCGTCGTTTATGGTGTGTGTTTTGGCTGCCTGCGGGGCAAGGCCAAGCCCTCAGGGTTCAACGAGGTCGTTCAAGCATCGTCTGCTCCTTTTGAATGGAAGGTCTACGCGACCTGGCGTGCCTGCGATGTGCGCACAAGCCGCACAACCGCCTCGGCGGTCCGATCGATGTCGTCGATGGAACTGGTCAGGGGTGGCAGCAGGCGCACGGTGGTGTCGCGGGTCACGTTGATCAGCAAGGCTTGCTCATGCAGGGCCCGTAGCACCAGGTGGCCGCAGGGCCACGCCAGCTCGATGCCCACCATGAGGCCGCTGCCCCGGATGTCCAGCACATCGTGGTGCCCCGCAAGGCCGGCGTCGAGCTGGTGCAGCAGCCGCAGGCCCAGTTCGGCCGCACGCCGGGGCAGGCTCGCGCCTTCGATGGTGTCGAGCACGGTGCAGGCCGCCCGGCAGGCCAGCGGGTTGCCACCGAAGGTCGAACCGTGCTGTCCAGGCCCGAACAGTTGCGAGGCGCGCGCGCCAGCCAGGCAGGCGCCGATGGGCACGCCATTGCCCAGGGCTTTGGCCAGGGTCATCACGTCGGGGCGGATGCCGCTGGGCTGGAAGGCGAACCAGTGGCCGGTGCGGCCCAGGCCGGTCTGTACCTCGTCGAGCATGAGCAGCCAGCCCTCTTCATCGCACACATCCCGCAACTGCCGCAGATAACCGGGCGGCGCCAGGCGGACGCCGCTTTCACCCTGCACCGGCTCGAGCAGGACCGCCACGATGCCAGGCTGTCGCCGCGCCAGGGCACGCACGGCGGCCGCATCGCCAAACGGCACGCGCACGAAGCCCTCCACCAGTGGCCCGAAGCCCGCCTGCGCCTTGGGGCTGTCGCTGGCCGACAGTGTGGCCAGGGTGCGGCCATGGAACGCGCCTTCCATCACCACGATCAGTGGCCGCTCGATGCCCTGGCGGTGCCCGTGCAGACGCGCCAGCTTGATCGCCGCCTCGTTGGCCTCGCAACCGGAGTTGCAGAAGAAGGCGCGCTCCAGGCCAGACAGTCGAGCCAGGCGTTCGCCCAATCGCGCCTGCCATTCGATGCCCCACAAGTTGGACGTGTGCACCAGCAGATGCGCCTGCTCGGCCAGCACCTCGGCCACGGCAGGATGCGCATGCCCCAACCCCGCCACGGCCACGCCGGCCGTGGCGTCAAGGTACTCGCGGCCGGCAGCGTCCCACAGCCGGCTGCCCTGCCCCCGCACGAAGGAGACAGGCGACCGTGCGTAGGTGTTCATCAGATGGGGGAGCGCCACCGGGGCCTCGCTGCTCATGTCGCTGCCTGGTAGAGGGGTTCACGCGAGAGCAATCTCATGCCATCCGGGCCGCTCTCGACGATGCGACGCTCCTGGGTCGCCACGAAGCTGTCGATGCGGTAGCCCTCGCTGGCCGGGAAGCGCTGGACCACGTCCTGCGCGACCTCCGGCGCCCAGGGCGATTCGACATCGATCCGGCACCAAAGACGGTCGTGCCGCCACACGATGAATCGGTATTGCTGCATTGGAGGGGTCTCCTGAAGGGTTGTTCAAGCCGTGGTCTGGGGGCCATCGAATCGTGGTGCCCAGGCTTCGACCTCGCCGCGAGCCAGGCGCCGTTCGACCAGTGCGCGCCAAGAGGGTGTGAGCGGCAGGGCGAGGGCCAGCGCGAGCTGGTCGAGATCCAGCGTGCGCACGTACAGCAGTTCGAGCAGGCGAGCCAATGACCAGGCCGGATGTGGCCGGTCCACCAGATCGATGGCATCGCCCACCTGCAGCACGCCAGGCTCAAGCACGCGGTAGTACCAGCCAGTGCGCATGGAGTCCTGCACCCTGCGCGCCATGCCGCCCCAGCCGAAGCGGTCGTTGAGCTTCCAGCAGGGCTGGCGCGCCTGGGACACTTCCACCAGCACGGAGCCGATGCGCAGCCGATCACCCATGCACAAGGTGGATTCCGTGATCCCGTGCGAGCTGAGGTTCTCGCCGAAAGCCCCCGGCCGCGCCAGCATCGGATGCTGTCGCCCAAGCTCGCCTCGCCACGCTTCGTAGTGATCGAAGGCGTAGTGGTGCAAGGCCTTGTCAGGCCCCCCATGGAAACGCCGATCGGCCTGCTCGTCGCCTTCCAGGCCCAGAAAGCCCACCGACGCCGGCCCCTGCACAGCCTGCTTGGCGATCGCGCTGGCTGTGCCCTGCCGCGTGTACGGCATGGCCCTGCCCGTCAGCACTGTGTCCACCCTGCCCAACCTGCCCATCGTGATCCCCTCGCTTTAGAGGTGCGCCCGTCTTTCGGCCTCTGCCGCACAGCCGCTCTCGGTCTGGTCCTCCCCGGTTTTGTGATCCGGGAACATTTATGTATTAGTACAATATTATTATTGTATTGGTACATTCTAGAAGGGCGAACCAAGCCATGTCGAGCCCTTGACCAAAGATTCAGTCGGGCTTTGTCGGGTTTAACAACACTGTCATGTGCGCGGTGGCGCGCGGCGCCCAGGCCGCCTGAACGGCGCTAGACGCGTCGCAAACCGGGTGTTTTTTCGAAGAACTCGGCCATCCACTCCACGAAGGCCTGCACCTTGGTCGACAGGTGCCGGTTGGATGGAAAGAGCACGTGCACCGGCAGTGGATCGGTGGTCCAGTCCGCCAGCACGGCCACCAGCTCGCCAGCGCGGCACGCGCATTCGAAGGTGAAGCTGGGCAGCTGGCCGATGCCCAGGCCGGCCAGCACCGCGTCCTCGTACACGTTGGAGTCGTTGACCGACAGGCCGCCTTGCGGCTGCAGTTCAATGCGCTGGCCATCCTTGGCGAAGTCCCAGGTGGCCGCGACGCGCCCGGGCATGAAGTAATTGACCCACCGATGGTTGCGCAACTCGTCGGGGTGGGTGGGCGCGCCATGGGCATCCACATAGCTGCGCGCTGCACAGGTCTTGAACTGCATGGAGCCGATGCGGCGCGCCACCAGTGTCGGATCGCTGACATCGCCAACCCGGATCACGCAGTCCACCCCTTCGGTGACCATGTTGACCACCCGGTCGCTGCAGCCCATCTCCAGGCTGATGTCCGGGTAGGTCTTGAGGAAGTCGCTCATGCCCGTGAACATCAGGAAGCTGGCCATGCTGGTGGGCACGTCCACGCGCAGGCGTCCGCTGGGCAGGCCCTGGCGTGGCGATACGGATTCATCGGCCTCGCGCAGGTCATCCAGGATCCGGCGGCAGCGCTCGTAATAGGCCGCACCATCGGCGGTGACCGTGACCTTGCGCGTGGTGCGGTGCAGCAACCGGACACCGAGTTGGGTTTCCAGCTCCTGCACCAGGGTCGACATGGTGGCCTTGGGGGCATTGAGCAGTTCGGCGGCTCGGGTGAACCCCCCTGTATCGACCACCGCCACGAAGGCTTCGAGTGCCTTGATCTTGTCCATTGTTCGGATTCCTGAACAGTCAATTCCGTTAAAGGTAGTTTATTGACAATTCAGCAATCAATACAGTCACAGCCTTCGAATCCCTCAGCCCTTGCCATCCATGTCCGATCTTCCTGAACCTTCCGGCGCCGACGAGTCGTTCGACTGGCCCGGCCATGCCGGCCAGGTGCACGTGCGCCTGTTCAGGGGCGCAGCGCGCAAGAAGGCCAACGACACCTTGGTGGTGTTCTTCCACCCGGGCGGTTTCGTGGTGGACGATACCGAAGCGTCCGACCCCTGCCTGCGCGTGCTGGCCGATGCCTGCGAGGTCAACATCCTGGCCCCCTGCTACACGCTGGCGCCCGAGCGCCCCTTCCCTGCCGCGGTCGAGGACGCCCACGCGGTGCTTAACCAGGCGGTGCGGCAACGCACCAAGCTGGGCTGGAAGGGCACGCATCTGTTCGTCGGAGGGGTGGAAGCAGGGGGCAACCTGGCGGCCGTGTCGGCCCTGGTATGCCGTGATCGCCAGGGGCCCGATCTGGCCGGCCAGATTCTGGTCACGCCAATGCTGGACGCCAGCCTGCACTGCCCCTCCATGCGCTGCGCCGCCGACGAGGACGCCACCCGCAAGCTGGCGCGCGACGTGGAGCGCAGCTACCGCCTGTACCTGCCCAATCCGGCCGACCGCCTGCACCCTTATGCCAGCCCGCTGCACGCCAGCCGCCTGGGCAACCTGCCGCCCACGCTGATCGTGCACACCGAGGGCGATCCGCTGGCCGACGAAGGCCGCGCCTATGCCGACAAGCTGCGCCATGCCGGCAACGAGGTGGCCCAGATCACCCTTCCCCCGCCCGACGACATCCTCGACAACAAGGAGCGATGTTCACTGGCCGCTGACGACCCCTGTGTCACCGCGATGAGGCAGTTCCTCATCGACAACCAGTGAAGCCAACGAGCCCACGCGCCAGCCTCCACAAGAAGAAGACCGCATAACAAGAACACCCCCCAGAACAAGAAGCATCGACCACAACACCATGCAGCCCCCTCGTCTTCACACCTTCGTCCAATCCCTTTCGACCCCGGGAGCGATCTCCATGAAATCCGTCCAACCCCATTTCGTCCTGAGCGCTGTTGCCGCCGCGCTCGCCATCGGCACCCTTGCCGGCTGCGGTGAAGAGCAGAACGCCCAGGCAGCCCCTGGGGGCGCGCCGCCCGCCGCCCCCGTCTCCGTCGCCGAGGTGATCACCCGCCAGGTGTCCGAGCAGCGCGAGTTCTCCGGCCTGGTCGAAGCCATCGACCGCGCCCAGTTGCGCCCGCGCGTGTCCGGCTACATCGCCCGCGTGCAGCTCAAGCCCGGCGCCCTGGTCAAGAAGGGCGATGTGCTCTTCGTGATCGACCAGCGCCCCTACCAGGCCGAAGTGGCCCGCGCCGAGGCGGCTGCCGCCAACTCGCAGGCCAAGCTGGAACTGGCCCGCACCGAGCAGGCCCGCTCCAAGCGCCTGCTGGCCGAGAACGCCATCGCCCAGCGCGACTACGACGAGCGCACCTCGACCGTGAGTCAGCTCGACGCAGCCGCGCGCGCCGACCGCGCCGCGCTGCAGACCGCCCGGCTGAACCTGGAATGGACCACCGTGCGCGCGCCCTTCGACGGCCGCGTCGGCAAGGCCGAGGTCACCGCGGGCAACCTGGTCGACGGCAACACGGTGCTGACTTCACTGGTGTCGGCCAACCCGATGTACGTGAGCTTCAACAGCGATGAGGCCACCTACCTGCAGGTGGGCAAGCTCGCCCGCAGCAACCCCGCCGCGCTGAAGGTGCGCATCGGCCTGGCCAACGAACAGGGCGTGCCGCACGAAGGCCGTCTGGAGTTCGTCGACAACCAGATCGACCCGCAGGCCGGCAGCGTGCGCATGCGCGCCGTGATCGACAACAAGGATGGCCTGCTGACCCCGGGCCTGTTCGCCAAGGTGCAGGTCGGCTCCGACGCCTCGAACAGCGCCCCCTCGACCCTGGTGGCCGAGCGCGCCATCGGCACCGACCAGAACCGCAAGTTCGTCTACGTGGTCGCCGCCAACAACATCCCCGAATACCGCCCGGTGCAGCTGGGCACCACCGTGGGCCCGCTGCGCGTGGTCTCGTCGGGCCTGAAGGCCGGCGACAAGGTGGTGGTCGATGGCCTGCAGCGCGTGCGCCCCGGCGCGCCCGTGGCGCCGCAGGTTGTGCCAATGGAAGCGCCGCAAGGTGGCGCCTCGGCCGCTGCTGCCGCCAAGCAATAAACCAGCGAGGACTCTCCCATGAACATTTCACGATTCTTCGTGGACAGGCCGATCTTTGCCGCGGTGCTGTCCATCCTTGTCTTCATCGCGGGTGCGATCTCCATCTTCAAGCTGCCCATCTCGGAATACCCCGAGGTGGTGCCGCCCTCGGTGGTGGTGCGTGCCCAGTTCCCCGGTGCCAACCCCACGGTGATCGCCGAGACCGTCGCCGCTCCGCTGGAGGAGCAGATCAACGGCGTCGAGAACATGCTGTACATGTCCTCGCAGGCCACGACAGACGGCGTGCTCACGCTGACCGTCACGTTCAAGATCGGCACCAACGTCGAGCAGGCCGAAACCCAGGTGCAGAACCGCGTGCAGCGCGCCCTGCCCCGTCTGCCTGAAGAAGTGCGCCAGTTCGGCGTGACGACCGTCAAGGCCTCGCCCAACCTGACACTGGTGGTCCACCTGCTGTCGCCCAAGGGCAGCTATGACGACGTCTACCTGCGCAACTACGCCACCTTGAACATCAAGGACCGCCTGGCCCGCCTGAACGGCATGGGCGACGTGCAGATCTTCGGTGCCGGTGACTACGCCATGCGCGTGTGGCTGGACCCGCAGAAGGTCGCACAGCGCGGCATGACGGCCTCCGACGTGGTGGCCGCCATCCGCGAGCAGAACGTGCAGGTGGCCGCTGGTGTGGTCGGCGCGCCGCCCGATACCAAGGCGCCCTTCCAGCTCTCCGTCAACGCCCCCGGGCGCCTGAGCACGGAGGAAGAGTTCGGCAAGATCATCGTCAAGACCAACGCCGACGGCGGCATCACGCACCTGCGTGACGTGGCCCGCATCGAGCTGGGCTCCAACGGTTACGCGCTGCGCTCGCTGCTCAACAACAAGCCGGCGGTGGGCATGGGCATCTTCGAGGCGCCCAACGCCAACGCGCTGCAGTTGTCGACCGACGTGCGCGCCGCGATGGACGAGCTCAAGAAGGACTTCCCGCCCGATGTCGACTACGCCATCGTCTACGACCCGACGCAGTTCGTGCGCGATTCGATCAAGGCCGTGATCATGACGCTGCTGGAGGCCGTGGCCCTGGTGGTGCTGGTGGTGATCGTGTTCCTGCAGACCTGGCGTGCGTCCATCATCCCGCTGCTGGCCGTGCCTGTGTCCATCGTGGGTACGTTCGCGGTGCTGCTGGGCTTCGGCTTCTCGATCAACACGCTGTCGCTGTTCGGCCTGGTGCTGGCCATCGGCATCGTGGTCGATGACGCCATCGTGGTGGTCGAGAACGTCGAGCGCAACATCGCCAACGGGCTGAACCCGCGTGCGGCCACCATCCAGGCCATGAAGGAAGTGTCCGGGCCCATCATCGCCATCGCGCTGGTGCTGTGCGCCGTGTTCATCCCCATCGCCTACGTGGCCGGCCTCACGGGCCAGTTCTACAAGCAGTTCGCGCTGACCATCGCCATCTCGACGGTGATCTCGGCCTTCAATTCGCTGACGCTGTCGCCCGCCCTGGCCGCCGTCCTGCTCAAGCCGCACGATGCACCCAAGGACCGGCTGGCACGCGGCATGGACTGGCTGCTGGGTGGCTTCTTCAAGCGCTTCAACCGTGTGTTCGACCGTGCCTCGCACCGCTACCAGGGTGGCGTGCAGGGCACCCTGAACCACAAGGCCATCACCATGGGCGTGTACCTGGTGCTGTGCGTGGCCGCGTTCTTCGTGTTCAAGGCCGTGCCAGCGGGTTTCGTGCCGGCGCAGGACAAGCAGTACCTGGTGGGCTTCGCCCAGTTGCCTGATGCCGCCTCGCTCGAGCGCACGGACGCCGTGATCCGCCGCATGTCGGACATCGCCAAGTCGGTGCCCGGCGTGGCCGAATCGGTGGCCTTCCCCGGCCTGTCGATCAACGGGTTCACCAATGCGCCCAACGCCGGCATCGTGTTCTACACGCTGGACGACTTCCACAAGCGCAAGGGGGACCCTGCCCTCACGGGCGATGCCATCGCGGCCGAGGTCAACAAGCGGTTGGGCGCGATCCAGGACGCCTTCATCATGGTGTTCCCACCGCCTGCGGTGAATGGCATGGGCGCCATCGGCGGCTTCAAGCTCTTCATCGAAGACCGCGGCAACGTGGGCTACGACGAGCTCTACAAGGCCACCATGGCCCTGCAGATGAAGGCCTGGCAGACGCCGCAGCTGGCCGGTGTGTTCAGCAGCTACCAGATCAACGTGCCGCAGCTGTTCGCCGACGTCGACCGCGTCAAGGCCAAGCAGATGGGCGTGCCGCTGAACAGCATCTTCGACACATTGCAGATCAACCTGGGCTCGCTGTACGTCAACGACTTCAACAAGTTCGGTCGCACGTTCCAGGTGATGGCCCAGGCCGATGCGCCCTTCCGCAGCAGCCCCGAGTCGATCTCGCAGCTCAAGGTACGCAGCAACAGCGGCGAGATGGTGCCCCTGGGCAGCCTGCTGAAGATCTCGGACAGCTACGGCCCTGACCGCGTGCAGCGCTACAACGCCTACGTGGCCGCCGACATCAACGGTGGTGCGGCCCCTGGCGTGTCGTCCGGCCAGGCCAAGGAGATCATGGAGAAGATCGCCGCCGAGACCCTGCCCAAGGGCGTGGGCTTCGAATGGACCGACCTGACCTACCAGGAGATCCTGGCCGGCAACACCATGATCTACGTGTTCCCGCTGTGCGTGCTGCTGGTCTTCCTGGTGCTGGCCGCGCAGTACGAGAGCTGGACGCTGCCGCTGGCCGTGATCCTGATCGTGCCGATGTCGATGCTGTGTGCGCTGGCGGGTGTCTACATCACCAAGGGCGACAACAACATCTTCACGCAGATCGCGCTGTTCGTGCTGGTGGGCCTGTCGGCGAAGAACGCCATCCTCATCGTGGAGTTCGCGCGTGAACTGGAACACCATGGCCGCAGCATCGTCGATGCGGCCCTGGAAGCCAGCCGCCTGCGTCTGCGCCCCATCCTGATGACATCCATCGCCTTCATCATGGGTGTGGTGCCCCTGGTCTTCTCCAGCGGCGCCGGCTCGGAGATGCGCCATGCCATGGGCGTGGCCGTGTTCGCCGGCATGCTGGGCGTGACCCTGTTCGGCCTGTTCCTCACACCGGTGTTCTATGTACTGCTGCGCTTCCTGGCCGTGCGCCTGGAAGGCCGCCGCACGGACGAACCCCAGACCCCGTCTCAAGACCCCGTCATCCAGGAGGCTTGATCAATGATTGCTCTTCGACACACCTTCACGCCGCTGATGCTGGCCCTGGTGCTGGCCGGGTGCGCCACAGCACCCGAACCGCGCGATGCCCAGCTCAGCGTGCCGGCCGGCTTCAAGGAAGCCCAGGCCAACGCCCCCACCGACACCAGCGCGGCCAGCCAGGGCCACTGGCAAACCGCCCAGCCTTCGGAAGCCGCGCACCGCGGTGCCTGGTGGCTGGCCTTTGACGACGCCGCACTCAACGAACTGCAACAGCAGGCCGAAGCCGCCAACCCCAGCCTTGCGGTCGCCGCGGCCCGGGTCAAGGCCGCCCGTGCCTCGCTGGGCAGTGCCCGCGCCGACCGTCTGCCCCAGGTGGGCCTCAACGCCGGCGTGGCACGCCAGAAGTTCTCACCCGCCCAGCAAGGCGTGGCCGAAGGCACCAACCTCCCGCCGGGCACGGTGTGGAGCGCCGGACTGACCGCCAGCTACGAGGTGGACCTGTTCAGCCGCGTGGCCAACAGCGTGAACGCCGCGCAGGCAGATGCGCAGGCCAGCGAAGCCACCTACCGCTCGGTGCTGCTGGCCCTGCAGGCCGACGTGGCCCAGGCCTACTTCCAGCTGCGCACGCTGGATGCGGATGTGGCCGTGCTGGAGCGCACGCTGGGCCTGCGGCAGGAGACATCCGACCTGATCGGCAAACGCCGTGACGCGGGCGACGTGTCCGAGCTGGACGTGGCCCGTGCCCGCACCGAGCTGGCCACCACGCGCGCCGAACTGCAGGGCGTGCGCGGCCAGCGTGCCCAGGTGGAACACGCCCTGGCGCTGCTGCTGGGCAAGGCGCCGGCCAACTTCACCATGCCGGCGCAACCTCTGGCCGTGGATGCCAGGGTACCGCACGTGCCCGCCGGCCTGCCCTCCACGCTGCTGGAGCGCCGCCCCGACGTGGCCGCCGCGCAGGCTCAGATGATGGCGGCCACCGCCCGCGTGGGCCAGGCCCGCTCGGCCGTGTTCCCATCGCTGGTGCTCACCGCGAACGGCGGCAACGCCTCGTACGAGTTGCGCGACCTGTTCGACTGGAGCGCCCGTGCGTGGCTGGTCAATGCCGTGCTGTCCATGCCCCTGTTCGATGGCGGCCGCAACAAGGCCAACATCACGCGGGCCGAGGCCGCGCTGGATGAATCGGTGGCCAGCTACCGCCAGACGGTGCTGGCGGCCTTCGGCGATGTGGAGGACAAGCTCTCGGGCCTGGCCGCCGTGCGCGGTCAGACCGAGTCGCTGGACGAGGCCGTGGTGGCCGCGCGCCGCTCTGCCGATCTGGCCGACAAGCGCTACCGCGCCGGCGAGGACAGCTACCTCACGCTGATCGACACGCAGCGCAGCCTGCTGGCCATCGAGCGCCAGGCCGTGCAGTTGCGTGGTGCCTGGGCCACCACCACGGTGGGGCTGATACGGGCGCTGGGTGGCAGCTGGGGTGAGCCTGCAGCCGCGCAGGCATTGGCCACGCAGGGCAAGACTCAGGCTGACAAGCCGCTGTAAGCCGATCCAGGCCGCAGGCAGATGGACAATGGACCAAGGGCCGCTTTCGAGCGGCCCTTGTTTCGTTCAGGCTGTCTGCCAGGCGTGTCGGGCGCCCCGGGCCAGTCCCGCGACACGCTCACCAAGTTCAGCAACCGCGGCGAGGTGCCGGCAACGGTCCTGATCGCCTCACACAGCCTGCCTCACTTCGGCGCGGCCACCGTCCATCCGAAATCCGTCATGGGTACCTGCAGGCGCGCGTGGCGGATGTCCACCCCGAAGGGCTCCATCGGCGACAGCAGCGAGAAGTCCGTGCGGCTGCTGACCCGGGCGCGCACATGGGCCCGCAGGGCCACCCGCGTGTCCAGCACCGTCTTGAGGTGCACGTGCAACGGCCCGGCGAGCTCACCGGCCACCTCCAGGTCCAGCGCCAGTGGCACTTGCGCCGATACGGGCACGGCGACTTTCACGGGCACCACCACCTTCACCGGGATCGTCACCGTGAAGCTGGGCCACCACGACACCACGGGCACCTCGGCGCTCACGGTGGTGTCCACCGGGATGTCGCCTTCGAAGTTGACCACCGTGTTGACCGGCACCACGGTGTTGACCACGGCGCGCGCCTTCAGGTTGTTCTGCACCTGCACGCGCACCTCCTGATCGAGTGGCAGCTTCAGGTGCTGCATGGCCTGCAGGTGGGTGCTCACGGGCTCGACCACCTCGGCGCGCGCGGCCAGGCCCGCGGGCAGGCGCAGCTGCACGGGCTGCTCGCGCATCTCCAGCACCGTGACCCATTCGCGCCGCACGTAGAAGAAGCCCGTCACCACCAGCGCCAGCCACAGCAGCGCTGTCAGCAGGCTCACCAGCAGCAAGGCCCGGCGCGTCACTGGCCGGCGCCATCCGCGGGACGTGGCCGGATCCGGCAGGGCCTGCTGCAGATCGTCGCTCATCGGGCGCGCAGTTTCAGGCCTTCGCCCCCCACCGGCGCGTGGGATGGCGGCGAAGACACGGGCAGGGCCGGCAGGGCCGCGGACGCCGGCGCCTGCTCCTCTCGTTTGTCACCCGCCACCACGCCGCTGGCCACAGGGCCGGCCACCGGCCAGTGTGCCGGCCACCATGGCGGCGCCTGCCGGGGCAGCACGCGGATCGCATCGAAGGGCAGGTCGAGGCGCACCAGCTGCAAGCCGGCTTCCACCGTCTGGTCCGGGAAGGTCAGCAGCGCGTCGACCGGCGCGGTCACCGGCAGGCTCATCGACTGCCTGATCGGGATGGTGGTCTCGAACACCGTGTCCACCCGCGCCTTCAGCGGCTCGGGCAGGCGCACGACGGCCGGCATGGTCAGCGCCACGGGGATCTGCTTGCGCACCGGGATCACCAGGTCCACGGGCACATCGGCGCGCAGCGGCACGCGCCCCTTGATGGGCAGGGTCACGTTGAAGCCCAGCACGCGCGTCTGCACCTTTGCATCCAGGTCGATCGCCTGGTCCACCTTGAGCACATGCCTGACGGGCACCTCCAGGTCGATGGGCACCGTGGTGTTCACCGCCACGTTGACGGGGATGGGGTCGGTGACGGGGATGCTCAGCGTCTGGGAGATGGGCACACGCACGGGCAGGCGCTCATCCACCTCGACCTGCACGCGGTTGCTCACGGCCGCCCGCACTGCCAGCTGCTCGGGCAGCTTGATCAGGGCCTTCTGCTCCTGGAGCGCCACCTGCGCGACCAGGTGCTTCCAGGCCCACCAGCCCGCTGCGGCGGCCAGGCCCGTCATCAGCAGCAACAGCAGCGCCGCCGTGAGGATGAGGGTGCGCCAGGTGACGGTTTTGGATGGGGGCAGGACAGGCATCGTGCAGACACTCTAAGCCATGGACCTTGGAGGTCTATATCATGGCATCCCCTTCCCCGGTGGCCAGCCCGGGCGATGTCCCTTGCCAACACCGCTGATCCACCACCATCCATGACCGGCCTGCTCACCGACCTGGACACAGCCCGCGCGGCCTTCCGGGCCCTGCAAGAACGCGCCGCCAGCCGGGGCGTGGCCCTGCGCCCGCCCCCGCCCGAGCCCACCACCTGCTGCGGGCGGGGCTGCAATGGCTGCGTGTGGGAAGGTTTCTACGCCGCGGCCAACTACTGGCAGGACGAAGCGCTGCTGATCCTGCAAGACTGATCCGCAACGTCGGTCTGTGTCGCCGACGCATGGGACACAAGGCCTACAACAAGCGCTTCCTGGCCTTCACGGGCGTGGCACTCATGCGATCACGATGCGCCCACCCGCCGCGATCTGCTCCACCAGGCCCGGCCCCATCAGGCGCGACGGCGTGACGAAGCCGCGGGCCTCGGTTCCCTGCAGCAGGTGCGCCACCACCGCCAGCGATCCGGGGATGGTGAAGCTGTAGCCGTTCTCGGTCCTGACGCGGGCCACGCGCCGCTCACCGCGCGCGTCGACCGCCTCGCCCCACACATGGCAGGGCATGCGCGCACGGGCCGTGTCGTCGGGGCCCTTCACGGCCAGACTCACCAGCGCGCCAAGCGCCCGCTGCACCCACCGCAGGCCGAGCAGCGGGCGCATGAGGTGGGTCATGCGCATGCCCAGGACCATCAGCCGCGTGGTCGGCACATAGACCGTGACGTTGGGAATGCCTGTGCTGTGGAAGGCCGTGGACACATCGCCCCAGGGCACGGCCATGGCCAGGCGCTCGCCGCGCCCGAAGTCGATGCGGCGCACGTGGTGGGCGAGCGGCACGCGCACCAGCCGGCCTTCGCGACGCACGCAGCCACCCTGCGGGGCGCTTTCCAACGTGGTCTTCATCGTGCCAGGCGACAGGCTCACCGTGGTGTCGAAGCCCAGCGACAGCTCGACCGCGTCCGGCAAGGCCGCCTTCAGCGCGGCGGCCAGGCAATCCGTCGGGATCACGTCAAAACCCACGCCAGGGCACAGCACCACGCCGGCCTCACGGGCCTGCGCATCCTGGCGGCTGACTTGCTCGAACACGTCGATCTCGCCGGTGATGTCCAGGTAATGCGCGCCGGCCCGGATGCAGGCCTGGACCATGGGCGCGCTGGTGGCCGAGAATGGCCCGGCCGTGTGCAGCACCAGGCGCATGCCGCGCAACTGCTGGGTCACGGCCTCGGGGTTGTCCAGCGAAAAAACACGCAGCTCCAGCCCCAGCTCACGCGCCAGCGGCGCCAGCCTGGCATGCGATCGCCCGGCCAGCACGGGCCGAAAGCCACGCGCCACCGCCTCGCGCGCGATCAGCGCCCCCGTGTAGCCGTTGGCGCCGTAGATCATCCATGCCGACATGCCACGCTCACGCCTTGAAGGGGTTGAAGGTCTTGCCCATCTGGTAGCGCAGCCAGCCAGGCATCGGGCGCATCGAGGCCGCCAGCACCTTGTTGACGACGCCCGGCACGCACACGGGCTTGCCCTTCATCACGGCCGCGATGCCGGCGCGCACCACGGCCTCGGGTTGCTGCCACAGGATGCCCGGCAGCTTGTTGGCCACGCCGCGCGTGCCCATCACGTCGTGGAACTCGCTGTGGGTGAAGCCGGGGCACAGCGCCGTCACGTGCACGCCGTGGCGCTTGAACTCCATGTCGAGCGACTCGGACATCACCAGCACATAGGTCTTGATGGCCGAGTACAGCAGGCTCTCGCCGGCGGGCGACAAGGCCGCCAGCGACGACACGTTGACGATGCGCCCCCAGCCGCGCTCGATCATGCTGGGCGCCAGCCGGTGGATCAATTCGGTCAGCGTGGTCATCATCAACTGGATCTCGCCGGCCAGTTGCGGCCAGGGCGTCGCCACGAAGGTCTGGCGGCCCGACAGGCCCGCGTTGTTGACCAGGAAGTCGATCTGCCAACCCAGCTGCGCCACGTGCGCCGCCACCGCACGCGGCGAATCCGGATCGGCCAGATCGGCCGAGAACACCTCGCAGCGCACGCCGTGCTCGCGCGACAACTGTCGGGCCAGATCCTGCAGTCGTTCGGCGCGGCGCGCCACCAGCAGCAGGTCGTAGTTCCGCGCGGCCAGTTCGCGGGCGAAGGTGGCACCGATGCCGGCGGATGCGCCCGTGATGAGGGCCTTGCGGGTGGGGGTGGTCTTGGTCATGCCTGTGCCTTGTGGTGCGGGTGGGCTGGATGTCGGATGTGGGTGAGGGCCGGCGGCCGTGCGCCGAACAGGGCCGGTGGTTGCCGTGGCCGTCGCGCCTGCTCAGGCCGCCTGCCGCAGCGCGGGCACTTCGGTGCGCACATCGAAGCGCGTGCGGGCCACACCGATGTCGCCCCGGTAGGGCGCCACCGGGCCTTCCAGCACAAAGGGCAGCGGGATGCGGCGCTGCCGGTCGCTGAAGCCCCAGGTACCGATGCCCAGGTACAGCCCCGGCGCCACGCGGCGCACCTCGTCGACCATGTGGATGTGGCCGCACAGCGAACGGTAGGCGCGGTAGACCAGCTGGTAGGCGGGGCGGCCGTCGTAGCGCGAGGGCGCCATCAGCGTCTGCATCGGAAAACGGCTCACGGTGCGGCCCAACTGCGCGAAGCCGTTGTAGCCCCGCCCACGCTCGTCCGTCACGGGCCGGAAGGCCTTGCACAGCCAGCGCCCGGGCATCACCGGGTTGCCCACGGTGGCGCGCCCGATCAGGCCGGCCAGGAGGCCGGGCTGGGCCAGCAGGCTGGCGGCGTACTCCCCGTTCATTTCCACGAGTGGCGGCGCGTCCAGCGTGGCGAACAAGGCCATCAGCTCACGGCAGCTCATCCGTGCCAGTGCCTCGCGGGTAGGGGGCTTGTCGTCATCGAGCATGGTCTTGCGCTTTATCTTGAATGCCATTCAAGATCAGCAATGTACCATGTCTTGATCCGCATTCAAGATCGCCGCTACTCCTCCCCATGGCCCGCAACAAGCGCGACATCGACCGCCAGCTCAAGCGCGACGAGATCGAGCTGGCCGCCTGCCAGCTCTTCGTCACGCAGGGCTACGAGGCCACGTCCATGGCCCATGTGGCCTCGGCCGCCGGTGTGGCGCCCAACACGCTGTACTGGTACTTCGCCAACAAGGACGAGCTGCTGATCGCCGTGCTGGACCGTCTCGTCAACCAGGCGCTCGCAACGCTGCCGCAGCGTCAGCAAGAGCCCTTGTCGGCGCAGTTGAAATGGCTGCTGGGCGAGTTCAACCAGGCCAGCCGACTGGTGTCCACCGTGCATGCGCGGCTGGCGCACTCGGAGGCCGTGCGCGAATGGCACGACCGCTTCCACCAGATGCTCGACACCTTGCTGGTGCAGCACATGACGGCCAAGGGCATGAGCCGCCCGAAAGCGGCGCTGATGGCCACCGTCGGCACCTTCGTGGTCGAAGGGCTGATGTCCCACCCTCACAGCTCGCAGCAGTTCGACGCGGTGGTGCGCTGGCTGACAGGCATCGACAAGGCCTGAGCGTCGACTTGTTGAGGCAGGCCAAAGCACGCGGGCGGTCGGCCGGCGACAATGGGCACCATGAACACACGGCCGTTGTTCCTGGCGACCCTTCTGGGCATATGGATGGTGCCAACCGCCCCTGCAGCTGAGCCGTCAGCCCAGCAGGTCCAATCGGGCAAAACGGCCTTCGTGCCTTGCGCTTCCTGCCATCAGGTGGGCCGCTCTGCACGGGCAGCCTTCGGGCCTCAGCTCAATGCGCTGTTTGGACGGCGCGCCGGCAGCACCACGGATTACCGCTACTCCGCCGCGATGAAGCGCTCCGGCATCGTCTGGACCGAGCAGACGCTGGCTGCCTACATCCGCGATCCGCAGGCCGTGGTGCCCGGCACGTCGATGCGCTTCGTCAGCTACGGGTACAGCGACCGCAAGATCGCCGATCTGCTGGCCTATCTGCGCACCTACCAGGCTGCAGGGCTGTCTGCGCCGGCGCCAGCGCCGCCAGCGTCAGGCCGATGAGCACGCGCGCACACCGGTGCGCTGCCACCTCAGGCCAAGACAGCCTGTCCTCGGTGCACCGCTTCAGGGCTCTGCGCCTGCGCAGCCGAGTGTTCGCCCCAGGTGTGCGTATTGGACACCTCGATGCCAGCCATGGCTTCATCCCATTCCTCGCGCCGCACCGCATGCCAGGCACGCCCCAGCCGGACAGGCCCCTGCGCATCGAGCAGCAGCACCATGGAGCCCTGGATCAGCGTCGCCGTCAGCGCCTGAAAGCCCTGCGAGCGGATCAACCTGCCCGCCTGGGCCCCGGACAGCCCTGCAAGCATGTCGCGCAGCAGACGGACCAGTTCGGCCGTGTCGCTCACCGCCGTGTCCTGCGGAGCCAGGCAGTCGATGCTGCCGTTGTGCATCAGCAGCAGACCAGGGCGTACCTCGAAAGGGTGTGCCATCTCGCGGTTGACATCGCCGTGGGTGGCACGGCGCAGGTGCAGATAGACCTTCGCATCGAGCGGCAGGCTGGTGTTGTGCGTGATCAAGGCCTCGACATCGAGCCCTTTGGCCCAGACCAGGCGCTGCGGCGTGGCGTCACGCTGATCCGGGTGCTCAAGATGGAAGAAGCCCCAGCCATGGTGGTTGTGCCGCCAGGCGTTTTCAAGGAAATCCGTGGTGATGCGGCGCCCCGCAGGCTTCTTGATGATCAGGCACATGGGTTGATGTTCTGCTTTTTCTTCTCGCCCCGCAAGAAACATTCCAGCAGATGGCTATGCGATGCCCTCATGACAGGCAGCAGTCTGCAAAGATTTCCCATCTCTGATATGTTCGCGCCTCCACACCGACGACAGGCTCCCGAGGAGAGCGCATTGTGACCACCCTGACCGACCGGCTGCGCGCCCTGTCGCCCGAACAACTCCAAGGCATGCGCCGCGGCATCGAAAAGGAAAGCCTGCGCACCACGCCCCGTGGCCGGCTCGCCCTCACGCCCCACCCCGCAGCGCTGGGATCGGCGCTGACGAACCCGCACATCACCACCGATTTCAGCGAATCGCAGCTGGAGCTGGTCACGGGTGCACACACCAGCGTGGCCGATGCCGTGGCCGAGCTGACCCGGATCCACCAGTTCGTCTACCGCCACATTGGTGACGAGCAGCTGTGGGTCAGCAGCATGCCGTGCGATCTCCCGCCCGATGCAGGCATCCCCATCGGGCAGTACGGCGCCTCCAATGTCGGGCAGGCCAAGCGCGTCTACCGCATCGGCCTGGCGAACCGCTATGGACCGCGCATGCAGACCATCTCGGGCATCCACTACAACTGGTCGCTGCCCGGGCTGAGCAATGACGATTACTTCGCCCTGATCCGCAATTTCCGCCGCCAGTCCTTCCTGCTGCTGTGGCTGTTTGGCGCATCGCCTGCCACGACCGCCGGCTTCGTCGACGGCCTGTCCCACGGCCTGCAACCACTGGGCAGGCAGACCATGGTTCTGCCGCATGCCACCTCGCTGCGGATGGGCCGCCTGGGCTACCAGAGCGACGCCCAGAGCGCACTGGCCGTGAGCTATAACTGCCTCAAGGGCTACGCTGGTTCGCTGCAGGGCGCACTGACCAAGCCCTACCCCGCTTATGAAGCCTTGGGCATCCGCGATGAAGCCGGCGGCTACAAGCAGCTGTCGACCTCGCTGCTTCAGATCGAGAACGAGTTCTACAGCACCATCCGGCCCAAGCGTGTGATCAAGTCAGGCGAACGCCCGCTGCACGCTTTGCGCGAACGTGGCGTGGAGTATGTCGAGGTGCGGTGCATGGACCTGAATCCATTCCTGCCCGTGGGCATCGATGAGGCCACGGCGCGCTTCCTCGACACCTTCCTGCTGCACTGCCTGCTGAGCGACAGCCCGCCGGACACACCTGATGAAATCGCGGCCCTGGGGCGCAACCAGCAGAGCACTGCAGCACGCGGCCGCGAGCCTGGCCTGCGCCTGGAGCGCGACGGCCAGCCCGTGCTGCTGACGAACTGGGCCCGTGAGATCGTGGCAGCCTGCCTGCCGATTGCAGAGCGCCTGGACGCCACCCTGGGCGGCGATGGCTACCGCCAGGCCTGGGCAACGGCGAACGCGGCGCTGGATGATCCTTCACGATTGCCGTCGGCGGCCGTGATCGCGGCCATGGCGCAGGATCCGGCCAGTGGCCACGCGGGGTTTGGCCTGGCCAGATCCATCCTGGCACGCGACGCGCTGCTTGAGCTGGAATGGCCGACCAGCATGGACACACTGTTCGCGCAGCAGGCCGCCGCGTCCATCGAGGAGCAAGCCGGCATCGAGTCCGCAGACACCTTGTCTTTCGAGGCCTTCAGGCAGGACTACATGTCCCCCGAACACCTGGTGGTATGAGCCAGCCAGGCTTGTCCTCAGCAACGCCCTGAGCGGCGGCTGCGTGGATTGAGCTTGTCGATTTCGGTCAACTGCTGCTTGAGCAGGATCAGCAGGGTGCGTGCATCGTCCACCGGGATCGACAGGCAGCTGGTAGTGGCGGCATCTTCGCCCTTGGCCTGGCGGGGCTGCACCAGCACATCGACACCCAGCTCGATCAGGCCCTTGTTGTGCTTGGCCGACTTCAGGCGCTGCAGTTCGATGTCGTAGGTCTTCATGGGGTGGCTCCGGCGGGGATTCAATCGATGCGGGATTGTCGGGCAATCTCAGGCATCCCCCTGGCCGGGCAACAGAAACGACGTGGGCGGCAGGGCACCCCGCCCCGCAACCGCCGGCGTGGTCTCGTCCTTCAAGGCCACGCCGCTGAGGCCGCGACGCCGCGCCTCGGTCATCAGCCACAGCAGCTTGTCCGCCGCGTCCGCCAGAGGCAGGCCGGCCGGACGCACATTGGAGATGCAGTTGCGGCTGGCATCGCTCAGCCCCACGCGCGGCATCCAGGTCAGGTACAGGCCCATGCTGTCCGGTGAGCTCAAGCCCGGCCGCTCACCGATCAGGATCACCACCAGCTTGGCGCCCAGCAGCTCGCCCACCTCGTCGGCCACGGCCACACGCCCCTGCTCCACCAGGGCCAAGGGAGCCACGCGCCACCCCTGGGCACTCAGCCGTGGCAACACCGCCTGCAGGAAAGGCAGCGCATGGCTGGCGATGGCCAGGGCAGACAGGCCATCGGCCACCACGAAGGCGACGTCATAGGCCCGCTGCGGATCGGTTGATCCAGCAAGGGGTGCGTGCACGTCTTGAACGGCCCGCCCCCTGGCTGCATTGGCGGCCAGCAGGCTGTCACGCGAGGCCGCGTCCAGCCGCCTGCCCAGATCCGGCCGCTGCAGATAAGCGCCGCGATCCGGCGCGGCACTGTGCAGGCGCAGGCAGCCATGGCCCAATGCTTCCAGCGCGGCCTGCAGCGCCTGCGCGTCCAGGGCCAGGTGCACGGCATCGCGCGCCTGCGCATGCGCCAGCTGAAAGGCCAACTGCGGCGCGGTGGGCTGGCTCACGCCCGCCCGGCCCAGCGCGATCCGCGCAACCGTGAGACGGCGAAGCGCGCCCCAGGGGTTCTCGACAACCCCCGCATCGCCGCGGGGCACGGGTGGCGCATGGGCATCGTCAGAATGAGCGCCCATGGCATCACCCCTCGGACAAGGCCGGCAGGAAGGCCGCAGGCAGCGCCTCGTGCAAGCTGAAACCTGGCCCTGTCTCACGGAAAATGCGCGTCTGCGCCAGCCAGGCCTCGAACTCCGGCGCGGGCCGCAGTCCCAGCACACGGCGCACATACAGCGCGTCGTGGAAGGACGTGGTCTGGTAGTTGAGCATGATGTCGTCCGCGCCAGGCACACCCATCACGTAAGTGCACCCTGCCGCACCCAGCAGGGTCAGCAGCGTGTCCATGTCGTCCTGGTCCGCCTCGGCATGGTTGGTATAGCAGACATCGCAGCCCATGGGCAGACCCATCAGCTTGGCGCAGAAGTGGTCCTCCAGCCCCGCGCGGATGATCTGCTTGCCGTCGTACAGATACTCCGGCCCGATGAAGCCCACCACCGTGTTCACCAGCAGCGGCTTGAACGCGCGGGCCACAGCGTAGGCACGGGCTTCGCAGGTCTGCTGATCGACGCCATGGTGGCCATTGGCCGACAGGGCACTGCCCTGCCCTGTCTCGAAATACATCACGTTGTCGCCCACCGTGCCGCGTTGCAGCGACAGCGCCGCGTCGCGCGCCTCGGCCAGCAGGGCCAGATCGATGCCGAAGCTGGTGTTGGTGGCCTGTGTGCCGCCAATGGACTGGAACACCAGGTCCACCGGCGCACCGCGCTCAATGGCGGCCATCGTGTTGGTCACATGGGTCAGCACGCACGATTGCGTGGGGATAGCGTAGTGCTCGATGATGTCTGCCAGCATCGTCACCAGGCGGATCACCTGAGGCACGTTGTCGCTGGCCGGGTTGATGCCGATCACCGCATCACCGCTGCCGTACAGCAGGCCGTCGAGCACGCTGGCCGCGATGCCATCGGCGTCGTCCGTCGGGTGGTTGGGCTGAAGGCGTGTGGACAGCCGCCCTGGCAGCCCGATGGTGTTGCGAAAGGCCGATCGCACTTCGCATTTGCGGGCCACCAGGATCAGATCCTGGTGGCGCATCAGCTTGCTCACGGCGGCGGCCATCTCGGGCGTGATGCCCGGCGCCACGGCCACCAGCTGGGCCGCATCGGTGTCGTCGGCCAGCAGCCAGTTGCGCAGATCGCCCACCGTGAGGTGCGCGATCGGCGCGAAGGCCTGCGCGTCATGCGTGTCGATGATCAAGCGCGTGACCTCGTCCTCTTCATAAGGGATCAAGGCCTCATTCAGGAAAGTACGCAACGGCAGCTCGGCCAGGGCCATCTGCGCCACCACGCGCTCCTGTGCGGTGTGCGCGGCTACGCCGGCCAGCGCATCGCCCGAACGCGCAGGGGTGGCCTTGGCCATCAGGTCTTTCAGGTCGCGGTAGGCGTGCGTGTGCACGCCGGCGCGGTGGGTGTAGGCAGGCTGAGGCATGGGTGGGTCTCCAGCGTTGCAAGCCAGACAGCAGACAAACAGGCGGCAGGGTTCAAGCCTGCCACCAGCGTGCGGTCGGTGCAAGCAACGACGATGCCCACCCGTGGCGCAGGAGGCCCGCGTCGCGCTCAGGCCTCGTCCGCGTCGTCAGCCGCAGCGCCCTGCCCTGCCCCGCGCAGTTGCGCCAACCGCTCGCCGATCTTGATCTCCAGCCCACGCGGCACCGGTTTGTAAAAAGCCTGCGCCGCCATGCCATCCGGAAAGTACTGTTCGCCCCTGGCCACGGCATCGGGCTCATCGTGCGCATAGCGGTAGTTCGCGCCGTGGCCCAGCTCCTTCATCAGCTTGGTAGGAGCGTTGCGCAGGTGCATGGGCACGGGCCGGCTCTGGTCCTTGGACACCCAGGCCTTCGCGGCCTTGTAGGCCACATAAGCCGCATTGCTCTTGGGCGCCATCGCCAGGTAGATCACGCACTGCGCCAGCGTCAACTCGCCTTCGGGGCTGCCCAGGCGCTCGTAGGTCTCGGCGGCATCGAGTGCCAAGCGCAGCGCTCGCGGATCAGCCAGGCCGATGTCCTCGCTGGCCATGCGGATCAGGCGCCGCACGATGTAGCGAGGATCCACGCCGCCATCGAGCATGCGCACGAACCAGTACAGCGCCGCGTCCGGGTCGGAACCGCGCACCGACTTGTGCAGGGCCGAGATGGTGTCGTAGAACTGGTCGCCGCCCTTGTCGTAGCGGCGCAGTTGCTCGCCCAGCGAGCGCTCCAGCGCCGCCTCGTCGATCTCGGTCTGCCCACGCAGCAGGCCAGCGAGCGTCTCGTAGGTGTTGAGCAGGCGGCGTGCGTCGCCATCGGCGTAGGCGATCAGCCGCTCGGCCGCCGAGGCCGTGAGCGATGGCCCCTGCAACTCGGCCTGGCCACGCTGCAGCAGCGCCTGCATCGCCGCTTCGTCCATCGAGCGCAGCACGTGCACGGTCGCGCGCGACAGCAGTGCCGCGTTCACCTCGAACGATGGGTTTTCGGTGGTGGCACCGATGAAGGTGAACAGGCCTGACTCCACGTGCGGCAGGAAGGCATCCTGCTGCGCCTTGTTGAAGCGGTGCACCTCATC
>DDJC01000023.1:48013-58713 GCA_002339015.1 Burkholderiales bacterium UBA1834 | reverse complement strand
GGCCGCCCAAGGGCTGTACGCAGGTGTCAACGCGGGCCTGCAGGCCCTGGGCCGCGAGCCCTTTACCCTGCGCCGTGACCAAGCTTACCTGGGCGTGCTGGTGGACGATCTGATCACCAAGGGCGTGACCGAGCCCTACCGCATGTTCACCAGCCGGGCCGAGTTCCGCCTGCAGTTGCGTGAAGACAATGCCGACCTGCGTCTGACTGAGCTGGGCCGTGAGATCGGCCTGGTGGACGATGTGCGGTGGGATGTCTTCAACCGCAAGCGCGACGCTGTTTCACGTGAAACAGAGCGCCTGCGCGCCACCTGGGTGCGCCCGGCCACCTTGCCTGCTCAGGACGCGGAGCGTTTGGTGGGCAAGGCCCTGGAGCATGAATACAGCATGGCTGATCTGCTGCGTCGCCCCGGCGTAAGCTTTGACACCGTGGCGGAAGTGGCCGCGATTGCGGGCGCCAAGCCCAATGCCAAGCTCAAGTCGGCCGCTGATGTTTCACGTGAAACCGATGCGCAAGCGCCATCACGCCAAACCCTGCAGACTGAACTGGGTGCCAGCCTGGCCGACGCCGTGATCGAGCAGGTGGAGATCAGCATCAAGTACGCTGGCTACATCGACAAGCAGAACGACGAGGTTCAACGTGCTGCCCACTATGAGCACCTGAAGCTGCCGGACGAGCTGGATTACACCCAGGTCTCGGCCCTGAGCCACGAGGTGCGCCAGAAGCTGCAGCGTCATCGCCCTGAAACCCTGGGGCAGGCCTCACGCATGTCGGGCGTCACGCCCGCTGCCATTTCGCTGCTGCTGATCCACTTGAAGAAGGGCCGCTTCAAGGGCTTTGAAGGCAATGCGGTGAATGACGAGTCGCACGCCGGTGCGCCGCTGGAGAACCTGGAGAAGGGCGCCACCGCATGAAGCCGGGACCACGTGAGCGCAGTGGTACTGCGCAGTCGATGCCCCGGCCTGTGCACGCCGCGCCGCGCCCCTCAACCCCGTCGTCCAAGCAAGAGCCGCCTTGGTCTGCCGAGCAATGGGCCGAGCAGGTGCCGCCGGTAGTGGCTTCCGTGGGCCTGTCGCCAACGCCCGCACAGCTGGCCGCCTTGGCCGGCTACATGGCCCTGCTGCAGCGCTGGAACGCGACCTACAACCTCACGGCCCTGCGCAGCCCGCAGGACATGCTGAGCCACCATCTGGCCGACTGCTTGGTGGTGGTCGAGCCCTTGTTGGCGCACCTGGGTCTCGACTGGGACCAGGCCCAGTCCGTGCCCAGTCGCTTCAACCTGCTGGACGTGGGCAGTGGCGGCGGGCTGCCCGGGGTGGTGCTGGCCATCCTGTGCCCGACCGTGGCCGTGACCTGCGTGGACACGGTGGGCAAGAAGGCTGCCTTCATCCGCCAGGTGGCGGCCGAGCTGAAGCTGCCCAATCTGCGCGCGGAGCACGCCCGGGTGGAGCAGCTGAAAGGTCACTTCGATGTGGTCGCCTCCCGGGCCTTTGCCTCATTGGTGGATTTCACCGACTGGACCCGGCAGTTGCTGCGCCCTGATCAAGGGGTCTGGATGGCGATGAAGGGGCGGGCCCCGGACGAGGAACTGCAGGCCTTGCCAGAGACTGTGCGTATCGATCGGCGGCAGCCTTTGCAGGTGCCTAGCCTGGAGGCCGAACGCTGTCTGGTCTGGATGAGCCCTCAAGCCCACAGCGCTACAAAGAAGGACTGACAACGATCGTTGTGCCGACAGATGGTGCGCATGCCTTGAGGTCCGCGCAGCCTGATCGGGGCACACGGCGCCGTTGTCAGTGCGCTGCAATGGCCTTTCCCGGCGACACTTCGGGCAGCTTTTTGTAAGCAGGAACGGGCCGATTCGGTCGCCCCCGGCTGCCCAGCCACAGGCCCTGCCGCCATAATTCAGGCATGCCGCACATCTTCTGCATTGCCAACCAAAAGGGCGGGGTCGGCAAGACCACCACCACCGTCAACCTGGCCGCCGGCCTGGCCCAGATCGGGCAGCGGGTGCTGATCGTGGACCTGGATCCACAAGGCAATGCCACCATGGGTTCGGGCGTGGACAAGCGCACGCTGGAGCACACGGTGTACGACGTGCTGCTGGAGGATGTGTCCATCGCCGAGGCGCGCCAGCCCAGCCCCAAGGGCGGCTACGATGTGCTGGGCGCCAACCGCGAGCTGTCGGGCGCCGAGATCGAACTGGTCAACCTGGAGCGCCGGGACCGGCGCCTCAAGACGGCCATCGAGGCGGCTGCGGCTGAGTACGACTTCGTGCTGATCGACTGCCCGCCCAGCCTGAGCCTGCTCACGCTCAATGGCCTGACCTGCGCACATGGCGTGATCGTGCCGATGCAGTGCGAGTACTTCGCGCTCGAAGGCCTCACCGACCTGGTCAACACCGTCAAGCAAGTGCACGCCAACCTCAACCGCGAGCTGCAGTTGATCGGCCTGCTGCGGGTGATGTTCGACCCGCGCATCACCCTGCAGCAACAGGTGAGCGACCAGCTCAAGAGCCACTTCGGCGACAAGGTGTTCAACACCGTGATTCCGCGCAATGTGCGCCTGGCCGAGGCGCCCAGCCATGGCATGCCCGGTGTGGTCTTCGACCGCAGCAGCAAGGGGGCTCAGGCCTTCATCGAGTTCGCGCAGGAACTGGTCGAGCGGGTCAAGGGCGGCCGGCTAAAGTAAGCCTTCTTCAACCCTGGGCGCTGGCCGTCAGGCGCCGCATGTGCTCGTCCAGGCAGTCCAGCAGGTTGCTGACATCCAGCGGCTTGGTCAGGTAGGCCTCGAAGCCACGTGCCTTGGCGGCATGGATCTGGTCGGGCATGGCGTCGGCCGACAGGGCCACCCGCGGAATCTGCGACAGGCGGTCGTCCTTGTCCAGCTCGGTGACGACGTCGAAGCCCGTCATGTCGCCCAGGTGCATGTCCAGCAGCAGCAGGTCGGGGCAGGTCTCGCGGGCCAGCGCCAGGGCCTGCGTGCCGCTCACGGCCACCAGCAGGTTCCACTCGGGCCGCAGGGCCAGGATCTGCTCCACCAGCATCACGTTGACATCGTTGTCCTCGGCGTAGAGCAGGGTGGCCGTGCGGGTGGGCAGGGGGGTTGGCTCATCGGCGGGCAGGGCGCTGCCGCGGGCCGTGGGCAGCGCGGGCGTGGCCGGCATTGCGCTGGCCAGGGTGACGCATACCGTGGTGCCGCGGCCCTTGTGGCTGGTGACGCGCACCTCGCCCTTCATCAGCTCGAGCAGCTTGCGCACGATCACCAGGCCGATGCCCGTGCCGTCCACGCCGCTGGATTCGACCCCCAGGCGGTTGAAAGGCTCGAACAGATGCTGCTGCTGCTCCTCGCTCATGCCGATGCCGTTGTCGCTCACCTCCATCAGCACCTCACTGCCCTGTGCACGGGCCTTGAGCTGCACGGTGCCGCCCTGGCGGTTGTATTTGATGGCGTTGCTCAGCAGGTTGACCAGCACCTGGCGCAGGCGCACGCGGTCACCGCGCACGTACAGGTCGCCGGCGATCTCGGGCGGCAGCAGCTTGATGGCCGCGCTGTGGGCCATCTCCTCGACCATGTTCAGCGCCTCGTCGCCCAGCGCTCGCAGGTTGAGCGATTCGATTGACAGCGGCAGGCTGCCCACCTCGATGCGCGAGAGGTCGAGCACGTCGTTGATCACGGCCTGCAAGTGAGCGCCCGCTTCTTCTATGAGCGCCACGCGGCGGTGCTGTTCTTCGTCCATGGGGCGCTGGGTGTCCATGCGCAGCAGCTGGGCGAAGCCGATCACGGCGTTGAGCGGCGTGCGCAGCTCATGGCTCATGCGCGACAGGAAATCGCTCTTGGCCTGGTTGGCGCGCTCGGCCGCCTGGGCGTTCACCACCGCCTCCTGGTAGAGCTTCTGGTCAGTGATGTCGGTCATCACGCCATACCACTGCGTGCTGCCGTCTGGCATGCGGTGAGGCATGCTGCGGGCGGCCACCCAGCGCAGCCCGCGCGAAGGCAGCAGCACGCGGTATTCCTGCTGGATGGGGGTGAGATGGCGGTAGCTGTCCTCGGCCTCGGCGGCCAGGCGCGGCACGTCGTCCGGGTGGATGCGCAGGGCCAGCATGGTGGCGTCGGCCCGCAAGCTGGGCAGGTCCAGCTCGAACATGGTGCTAATGCTCTCGCTGAGGTAGGGCAGGCTGCGGTGGCCGCGTTCGTCGACCTTGTAGATGAACAGCGCGCTGGGCATGTGGGCGCTCAGGCCGGCCAGCACGTCGTTGCGCTCACGCAACTCGGATTCGATGCGCTTGCGTTCGGAGATGTCGTTGATCACGGCCAGCATGGCCTGGGGACCGCCTTCGGCATCGCGCACCATGGCCACGTGGATGGCACACCACACCGCGCTGCCGTCGGCGCGCAGGTAGCGCTTGTCCATGCGCAGGGTGGGCACCATGCCCAGGGTGAACTGTTCCAGCAGCGCGGTGTTGAGCTTGAGATCGGCGGGGTGGGTGATCTCGCTGAAATGCCGGCCGACCAGCGCTTCGCGCGAGTGGCCGAGGATGGCGCAGGCCCGGTCATTGACCACTTTGATCCGGCCATCCAGGCTGGAGATGACCTGGCCGGACGCGCTCAGCTCGAAGCCGGCACGGTAGCGCTCGGCTTCCGAGCGCAAGGTGGCCACCTCGGCCCGCAAGGCCGCGAGTTCGGCAGCCATGGCGGCCGTCGAGGGGCTGGAATCTGCTGAGTCTGACATGGGCCTGACTTTATCGGACCGCGCGCAGGCTGTGTCGCGGGGTGGAACTGGTCAGGGATGACGAAACGGCTTTTTGTTGTGTTTCAAACGCGGCCATGTACGGCAAGGCAAGGCGCTCGCGAAAGCGGAGCAACTGTCATCAAACACCAGCCGGCTGATGGCGTCAAGCCGAAGATGCGCGCAGGGTGTCGCTTACGGGCGATGCCGTGCGCAGCACCAGCGTCAACGGGGAAGGGCCCATGGTGAAGGCCATGGTCTCGCGGGCCTCGCCGCCATCGTCGGTGCGTACGTCGACGATGTCGAAGGCCGACAGCAGCAGGGCCATGGCCATCTTGATCTCCAGCAGCGCCAGGTAGCGGCCGGGGCAGATGCGCGGGCCGCTGCCGAAGGGGATCGAGAGGTTCTTGGCGGGGTTGTGTTCGGCCAGCCAGCGCTCGGGCTGGAAGGCCGCGGCCTGGGGCACGTGCTGCTCCGAGACGCTTTCATGGCGCAGCACGTTCCAGATCAGCGTGCCGGCGGGCACGGCCACGTCGCCGATCACCATGTCGCGCAAGGCCTCCACGGGCATGAAGGGGCCGACGGGCTTGAGGCGCATGGTTTCGTGGGCGCAGGCGCCCAGGTAGTCCAGCGAGTCCATCAGCTCGGGCGTGAAGTCGGCCAGGCCATTCGGGGCAGCGGCACGCACCTCGTCACGGGCGCGGGCCAGCACCTGCGGGTGCTTGTGCAGCAGCCAGATCATCCAGGCCAGGGTGTTGGCGGTGGTGTCCTCGCCGGCCAGCAGCATGGTCAGCACGTTGCCGGTCACGTCGTCGTCGCCCACGCCGCTGCCCTCCTGCTCGGCCGCCACCAGGAAGACCTCCAGCAGGTTGGGCGGGTTCTCGCGCCGGGCCGGATCCTGCCGCAGGCGCTCGCGGGCGCGGGCCATGAAGTCGGCGATGGCGCGGTGCACCTCGGCCACGCTGCGGTCCACGGCATGGTCAGACGGCAGCTTGAACAGGCGCCAGTAGGGCACCACGCCCAGCACGCGGTTGAACAGGGTGGGGAAGATCACGTCCAGGTGGCGCTGGATCACGTCGCCCTCGGCCTCCAGCGTGTTGACCTCCTGCCCGAAGGCCAGGCCGGTGATGGTGTCCACCGTATAGCGCATCAGGTCGGCCTGCAGGTCAATGGGCGCTCCTTCAGTGGCAGCGCGCTGCCAGCGGGTCTGCAGGCGCTGCAGCACGCGCAGCATGGCCGGGAAGTAGGCACGCACGCGCTGGGGCGTGAAGCCGGCCATCACCATGCGGCGCTGGCGGTGCCAGGTCTCGCCTTCGGCATTGAACAGACCCGGTTTCAAACGCAGGTCGCGCATTTCGCGCTCCAGGCGCCGTGAGCGGCTGAAGTCGTGGGGACGGGCCCGCATGATCTGGTGCGTCAGGGCGTGGTCGGCCACCACCAGGACGGGCATGTCCATGAAGCTCACCAGGAAGCAGGGGCCGTGCGCCCGGGCCAGCGCTTCCATGTCCTGGTGCACGTGCGGGCGGTCGAACTGCAGGGCATTGCCTACCAGGGGCCAGGGTCTGGGGCCCGGCAAATCCTGCAGGCGACGCAAAGCCGGGGTATCCGGGCTGGAAACCGGTCCAGAGGCGGTGGTGGCGCGTTCGGTCATGCTCGTCTCCTGCTCAACGTTGGGCGCATGTTATTCTGAAACTGAATAATATTCAGGCATTGTGATTCCGGCAACTCGCTTTGCCGCTCGCTTACTGCTCAGTTTTGGATCCAGCCCATGGCCCGCCCCCGTCAGACCACCGCCGCCCAGCAGAAAACCATGCGCAAGGCCCCCGTGCAGGGCCGCGCGCAACACACCGTCCGGATGATTTATCAAGCCACTGCTCAGATCATTGAGAACGAAGGGTTGGCCGCGCTCAGCACCAACAAGATCGCGCGGGTGGCTGGCTTCTCCGTGGGCACGCTCTATCAGTACTTCCCCAGCAAGGAAGCGGTGCTGCAGGCGATGATCGCGGACGAGCGCCAGCGCGTGATGGACGAGATGCGGGCCGTGCTGCTCGACGTGGCCGCCGGCCGCCAGGAACCGCTGGACGGGTTGCGCCTGCGCATCCGTGCGTTGATCCAGGCCTTCGGGCTGGGCAACTCGCTCAACCGCGCCATCATCAAGCTGGCCTGGCAGATGGACCATGTGGACACGGTGGCGCAGGCCCAGCGCGAAGGGGCGGAACACGTCGCCATCGCGTGGGCGCAGGTGCAGGCGCGCGAGCCGGGTCTGCGCGCGCCCACGCCGGCCCTGCTGTTCGTGGCCACGCGCGCGGTGATCGGCACGATCCGGGCGGCGTCGCTGGAGAACTCGCCGCTGCTGGGCACGCAGGCCTTCGAGGACGAGCTGGTGCGCATGGTGTGGGAGCTGATCCGCGAGCATTGAGTACCTGCACGCCGATGCCGATCGGCAAAGGGGTTTGCTACCATCGGCCACTTGCGCCCCGGGTTCCCGCCGCGCGCCCCATTTTCCGACACCACTCTCATGGCCACCAAGAAAACCAAGGGCCTCGGCCTGGGCCTGGAGGCCCTGCTGGGCCCCAAGGTCAGCGACACGCCCGCGGCACCCGCGGTTGAAGGCGCGCCCACCACCCTGCGCCTGGACCTGATGCAGGCCGGCAAGTACCAGCCGCGCACGCGCATGGACGAGGGCTCGCTGTACGAACTGGCCGAGAGCATCCGCTCGCAGGGCATCATGCAGCCGATCCTGGTGCGCCCCATTGGCAGTGGGCGCTACGAGATCATCGCGGGTGAACGCCGCTCGCGCGCGGCCAGGCTGGCCGGGCTCACCGAGGTGCCCGTGCTGGTCAAGGAGGTGCCCGACGAGGCGGCCGCCGTGATGGCGCTGATCGAGAACATCCAGCGCGAGGACCTGAACCCCCTGGAAGAGGCCCAGGGCCTGCAGCGCCTGACGCAGGAGTTCGGCCTCACGCACGAGCAGGCCGCGCAGGCCGTGGGCCGCTCGCGCAGCGCCGCCAGCAACCTGCTGCGCCTGCTGAACCTGGCCGAGCCTGTGCAGGGCATGCTGATGGCCGGCGACATCGACATGGGCCACGCCCGTGCGCTACTGCCGCTGGACAAGGCCGTGCAGATCACCACCGCGCACGAGATCGTGGGCAAGAAGCTCAACGTTCGCGATGCCGAGAAGCTCGTCGCCAAGATGAACGGGGCGGGGCGCCAGACGCCGCTGCTGCGCGTCAAGCAGGACAAGTCCCGCGACGTGCTGCGCCTTGAGGAAGAGCTCTCCGACCTGCTGACCGCGCAGGTGGAGATCAACGTCAAGCGCCGCACCAAGCGCGGCGAGCAAGGCGAGATCACGATCCAGTTCGGCTCGCTCGACGAGCTCAACGGCCTGATCGACAAGCTGCGCGGGCCGCAGGCTTGAGCATCGCGCGCCTGCTGTCTCGCTCGTGGCCGGCGCCGGCGCTGCTGACCTGGGTGCTGGCCTGGGCGCTGTGCAAGGCCCTGGCCGATGCCGGTGCGCCCTACTGGGCTGTGCTGGCGCTGCCGGCGGCTCTGGGTGTGGTGCTGGCGCAGTGGCCCGCGGTGGCGGCCACACGCTGGCGCGCGGTCTTCGTGGCGGCGGGCTTTCCGGTATCGGCCGTGGTGACAGGCCTGGAGAAGGCGGGCGTGGCCGGCATGATGGCGCCCGGCTCCTGGGTGTGGCTGCTGCCGCTGGGCCTGTTGCTGCTGGCCTATCCGGTGCGTGCCTGGCGTGATGCACCGCTGTTTCCCACCCCCGCAGGCGCTTTGGACGAACTGCCCCGCCATGCGCCCTTGAAGCCAGGCGCGCGTGTGCTCGATGCCGGTTGTGGCCTGGGTGATGGCCTGCGCGCGCTGCGCCAGGCCTATCCGCAGGTGGCGCTGCATGGCACCGAATGGAGCTGGCCATGGGCCCTGGCCTGCCGGTTGCGCTGCCCCTGGGCGCGCGTGCGCCGGGGCGACATGTGGGCCCAACCCTGGGACGGCTTCGACCTGGTCTACCTGTTCCAGCGCCCTGAATCCATGCCTCAGGCCATCGACAAGGCCCGCCGCGAACTGAAGGCCGGGGCCTGGCTGGTGAGCCTGGAGTTCGAGGCGCCGGGCCTGGCGCCCCATGCCCGCATCGACTTGACCCCAACGCGAAGTGTCTGGGTGTACCGGCTACACTGATCCTGTATGTCTGCCTTCACCTCCGAGGATTTCCGGGCCGCGCTGGGCCAGTTCGCCACCGGTGTCACCATCGTGACCACGATGGACGATGAAGGCCGCAAGGTGGGCCTCACGGCCAATTCCTTCAACTCCGTCTCGTTGTCGCCGCCGCTGGTGTTGTGGAGCCTGTCGAAGACCTCGGGCTCGCTGGCGGCGATGAGCGCGTCCAAGACCTATGCCATCAATGTGCTGGCGGCCGATCAGCGTGTGCTGGCCGAGCGCTTTGCGCGCAAGGGCATTGACCGCTTCGAGGGGGTGTCGTGGCGGCCGGGGTTCAGCGGTGCGCCGCTGATCGATGCGGCCGTGGCGAGTTTCGAGTGCACGAACCGCAGTCAGCACGAGGCGGGCGACCACGTGATTTTCGTGGGTGAGGTGACGCACTGTGCCCGTCGGGTGGGGGCCGTGCCGCTGGTGTTCCATGGCGGCCGGTTCTTCACAGGGCTGGCGCTTTGACGTCGGCTTTTCCTGTTCCATTGGTTTGTTGATCTTGCGTTTTCTGGCCTTTGCCTTTGGCATGCGAAGGTGCGGGCGCTTTGTCGTGGCAACGCGGGGCGGGGTCTGAGGGGGCCTCTGGCCGGGCTTCGATGTTGGCGGTCCCGCTTTCAGCGGGACTGCTCTCCGGTGCTCGTGCGGGACAGGTGGCTGCGCAACTCGCCCTTGCAGGGCTCAAACATGCTCGCCATCCCCTGGCCTTTGGCCAGGGGCAGATCTGCCCCTACCTGCGCGCCTGCGACGCCAACAAGGCGCCCGGCCAGAGGCCCCCTCAGCCCTTGGATGCCCCGCTCCCCGCATGCGCAGGCTGCTCTCCTTTGACTGCGTCGGGCTGGCGTGTCTCAACGGCTTTGCACAGCGCACATTCCTTGGCATGCCACGGCCTCTGCGCATGCCACCAGCGAGGCGAAACAGGGATGTGGGGGCAGCTGGCAGGGCGCCTTGTTGGCGCCGAGCAGCACAGCGGCGAGGTGGGCATGTGCGCAGCACATGCTTCATGAACTGGCTGGCCGCATTTGTTTGAACGCAGCGGCCGAAGGCCGCGGAGTGAGTTATGCGGCCCCACCTCGCCGTGAGCAGCGCAGGGGAGTCACGCCTTTGGCGTGACCGCCAACAAAGAAGCCCAGCCAGCTGCCCCCACATCCCGCGCCCCGCGCTGCCCCGACAAAGCGCTCAACCCGTCGAACGCGACAACGCAGCCTCAACCCGCCTGCGCCTCCTGCGGACTGAACGAATCCAGCAGCTTGAGCAGCCGCGCCACATCCAGCGGCTTCGTCAGGTAATCCAGGAACCCGCGCTCCTTGGCCGCCCGCAGCTGATCCGGCATCACATCCGCCGACAGCGCCACTTTCGGCAGTCCCATCGTGTGCGCATGCTGCGCCAGCGTGTCCGCCACATCCAGCCCAGTCATGTCACCCAGGTGCATGTCCAGCAGCAGCAAGTCGGGTGGCGAGGCCATGGCCATCTCGATGGCCTCGGCGCCGCTCAGCGCCACATCCAGATGCCAGTTGGGCCGCATGCGCATCACCTGCCGCACCAGCTCCACATTGACCACGTTGTCCTCGGCGTAGAGCACGGTGAGGTTGTCTTCCGCGTCACCGCCCAGCGCCGCCAGTTCGCCAAAGCCGCTGCGCGGCCCGTGGCGATGCTCCTGCGCACGCACCGGGCTGGGCGCCCAGGGCAACGCCACGCGGAACACCGAGCCTTGACCCTGCACGCTGCTGACTTCGATGCGGCCGTGCATCAAGGCCGCCAGACGC
>DDJC01000023.1:30148-47998 GCA_002339015.1 Burkholderiales bacterium UBA1834 | reverse complement strand
ACCAGGCCGATGCCCGTGCCCTCGACGCCCGTGCGCTCGGCCCCCAGGCGGTTGAAGGGCTCGAACAGGTGGGCCTGCTGCTCCGGGCTCAGCCCCATGCCGGTGTCGTGGATGGCGATCATCACGTGCGGCTTGAGCAGCTGCACCTCGACGCGCACCTGCCCCTCCGGGCGGTTGTACTTGATCGCGTTGCTCAGCAGGTTGACCAGGATCTGGCGCAGGCGCAGCGGGTCGGCCTTGACGTGCAGATCGGGGTCGATGGGTGTCTGCTGCAGCAGCACGCCCTGTTGCTGGGCCTGCGTGCCGACCATGGTGGCGGCTTCGCGCACCACCTCGGCCACGGCGAGCGATTCGAGCGACAGCGGCAGGCTGCCGGCCTCGATGCGCGACAGGTCAAGCACATCGGTCAGCATGGCCAGCAGATGGGCGCCGGCCTGCTCGATGTGCCGCACCTTCTGCTTCTGCGCATCGTGCAGCGGGTGACGCGGGTCGACCCGCAGCAGCTGCGCGAAGCCCAGCATGGCGTTCAGCGGCGTGCGCAGCTCGTGGCTCATGCGCGAGAGGAACTCGGTCTTGGCCTTGCTGGCACGCTCGGCGGCCTGGGCGCTCAGGATCGCTTCCTGGTAGCGGCGGCGCTCGGAGATGTCTTCGATGACAGAGACGAAATGGCTCGGCCGCCCGGCCTCGTCGCGGGCCAGCACGGCATTGAGCTGCACCCACACATGGCCGCCGCTCGGGCACAGGTAGCGCTTCTCCATCGTGTAGCGGTCCTGGTGGCCCTGCAAGGTGGCCTCCAGCAGCGCGGTGTGCACGGTCAGGTCGTCGTTGTGGGTGAAGTCCTGCACGCACAGGCCCAGCAGCTCGTGCCGGCTGCGCTGGCAGATGTCGGCGAAGCGCTGGTTCACGTCCAGCAGCTGGCCATCGGGCGCCACGCGGGCGATGCCCACGCCGGCGGTCTCGAAGATCTGCTGGTAATAGGCTTCGCTGCGCTTGAGGGTGTCCTGGGCAGCGGTGCGGGCCTGGACCGCCTCGCGCTGGCTGCGCTCAAGCTCGACCGCGCCGACGATGCTGGCGAGCATGTCCACGGCGGGCTGCAGGGCCTGGGCCAGGCTGTCGTCGAAGCCGCCTTCGCGGTTGGCCAGGCCCAGCATGCCCACCAGCGTGCCGCCGTGCACCAGTGGCAGGCCCAGGAAGTTCTGCAGCGGCGGGTAGCCCGCCGGTGTGTGGCTGCTGCCCGGGGGATCCTGCGGCGGCTCGTGGCAGATCAGGGGCCTGCCGGTGGACAGCACGCGGCCGAAGACGGTGTCCACCTCACGGAACACCAGGCGGGCCGGCTCTACCGGGCGGATCAGCGAGGCCGAGGCACTGGCTGACCAGTCGATGCTCTGCAGCGTGAACACCTGCACGTGAGCGGTGTCCTGCCCATCCACAGGCAGGCCGATGAAGCCCAGCGCGCTGCCGGTGTAGGCCAGCAGGTCGGACAGCAGGGTCTCGAAGATGTCGGTCGACGACGCGCCCCGCACATAGCCCGCGCGGAGTTGCTGGACCAGCTCCGACAGGGATGGGGGGGGTACTGCAGGGGGGGTACTCGGCATTGTCGATCGGACCGAAGCAGCCCACCCCAGTTTTCATGCGCTGATGTTGTGGCGCATGCCTCTCTTTATGGCTGCTGGACGGGGTGGTGCGTCCCTCAGCTCGTTCTACTGTCGCACAAGTCGGGGGTTGACAACAAGCCGTACACCATCTGTTTCATGTGCATTTCAGCAGGATTCAGGCCACGGCCATGGGGTGTCCGTTGCCCTGGGTCTGGGGGGCATGCGCAGAGCCGTCGACCATCACGACACGGTCGCGTCCGCCGTTCTTGGCAGCGTACAGGGCGCGGTCGGCCCGCTCTATACAACTGTGCAGCGGCTCGCTCAGGGCGTAATCGGTGAGGCCGGCCGAGAAGGTGGGCTTCAGATCGGGCAGGTTGGCGGCGAGCTGCACATTGTGCAGGTGTTCGCGCAGGCGCTCCAGGCCGATGGCGGCGGCGCCTGGCTGCGTGTCGTTGAGCAGCACCAGGAACTCCTCGCCGCCCCATCGTGCGACGACGTCGGTCTCGCGCATCACGGTGGCGGCGGCCTGTGCGAAGTTGCGCAGCACCTCGTCGCCCACGTTGTGGCCGTAGGTGTCGTTGATGCGTTTGAAGTGGTCGATGTCCAGGATGGCCAGGCAGAAGCGGTGGTGGCCTGAGCGGGTCAGGCGCTTTTGGTGCTGGTTGAGCACGTCCATCATGTGGCGGCGGTTGTACAGGCCGGTGAGTTCATCGCGCGTGGCCAGCACCTGGATGCGGTTGAGCGCCTGCGTGAGCTCTTCCTTCTGGTTCTGCAGCTTGGCGCGCAGGTTGGACAGCTGCGCCGCCAGCGACGAGATCGTCGGCACGATGGCGGCCACCAGCACGAAGTGCGCGATCTCCAGGTGGATGGGATAGTGCTGCGCCTCGGACTGCGACTTGATCAGCATTGTCAGGCCCATCAGCAGCACGGTGTAGATGCCGGCCAGCTTGGCGTCCGGGGCCTTCATGTTGAAGATGCCGAACACCAGCACCAGCGCCAGCAGCATCAGCGTGGAGCCATGCACGGGCCCGGTCACGGCATAGGCGCCGGCGATCACGGTGAGCGCCGAGAGGATCTGGGGCAGCGTGAGGGCCGGGTCGGCGAAGCGCTGGTTGATGCCGGCGCGCAGCATGCCATACCAGAACAGCACGTTCAGCACGATCAGGCTGGAGAGCAGGGCGGCATCGCCCCAGTGCATGAAGCCGATGATGCAGGCGTACCCTTGCAGGGCGATGCAGATGAGGTAGACACTGGCGGCCATCAGCGATCGGTAGATCCGCAGTCGCTGCCGGGGCTCGGTGCCCAGGATCAGGTCGCCGGTGCGCTTGATGAGGGACGATGTCATGGGGTCCTTCCTGTCTCAGACTGACGCGACGATGGCGCACATCATCAGCCGCTGTTCGGGATTTCGGCAGAACTGATCGAAGCTGTAGATCTCCGTCACGTTTCAAATCTCTTGAACAGACCGGTCAAGCCCATGCAACCTTGTCGATCGGCTTTGCACTAACCTTGCAGTCATCGTGTCCCCCACAGGAAACCCGCCATGAGCCTGCCTTCATCGAAGCGCTATACACGCACCGCCATGTTGCTGCATTGGGTGCTGGCTGTGCTCATCATCGGCACCTTCGCCGCCGGGCTTTATGTGTCTGATTTGCCGTTTTCGCTGCGCAAGTTGCAAATGATCAATTGGCACAAATGGGCCGGCGTGACCATCCTGGTGCTGTCCGTGGCGCGCCTGCTGTGGCGCATGACGCACCGGCCTCCGGGTTTGCCCGCGGCCATCGACCTGGCCATGCCGGGCTGGCAGAAGGCGGCCTACCACGCCACCCACCACCTGCTGTACCTGCTGTTCTTCGTGGTGCCGCTGGCGGGCTGGGCCTACAGCTCGGCCAAGGGCTTTCCGGTGGTGTGGTTCGGCGTGCTGCCGCTGCCGGATCTGGTGGCCAAGAACGATGAGCTGGCCAAGCTGCTGTGGACGGTGCACGAGTGGTCCGCCTATGCCCTGATCGCGCTGGTGGCCCTGCACGTGGCCGCCGCCCTCAAACACCATGTCGTGGACCGGGATGGCCTGCTCGAACGCATGCTGCCCGGCCGTGGATGACCGATGATGCAACGCCCCAAGGAGAAGCACGTGATTCGCAAGCAACCTCAAGCCCGCGCCCTGCGCCTGTCGGCCTCGTCTTCCAGACCGCGTGTGCGCTATGCGCTGGCCGCACTGGCCCTGGCCGGGGGGGCGCTGGTCGCCCTGAGCCTGCAGCCTGCCCAGGCCGCCACGCCGGCAGCCTCCGCGGCGCCGGCCGCGGCCAAGCTGGTGCCTGCAGGCAGCGAGGTGACCTTCACGGCCAGGCAGCTGGGCGTGCCGCTGGAAGGCCGCTTCAAGCGCTTCGATGCGCAGATCGCGCTCGACCCCAAGCAGCCGCAGACAGGCAAGGTGGTGTTCGCCGTCGAGCTGGGCAGCGTGGCCATCAACGCCGATACCGATGCCGAGCTGGCCAAGAACCTGTGGTTCGACACGGCCAAGTTCCCCAAGGCCACCTTCACGTCCACGGCCATCAAGGGCCTGGGCGGCGGCCGCTTCGAGGCGACCGGCACGCTCAACATCAAGGGCCAGGCCAAGCCGCTGGTGGTGCCCGTCACGCTCACGCAGGCCGGTGGCCTGACCACCGCCACGGGCAGCTTCGTGCTCAAGCGCCTGGATTTCAAGATCGGTGAAGGCGAGTGGTCAGACACCTCCGTGGTGGCCAACGACGTGCAGGTGCGCTTCAAGCTGCAGCTGCAGGGCCTGGGGCCGCTGTGAGGCCAGACTGTCGCCAGACGATGTGCCCGCTGTTCTTTTGACCTGTCCCCGACAACGCTTTTTCCCCGTCCAACCAGGAGCTCACACATGAAACGCACCCCGATCCTGTCCGTCTTGTCCGCCACCGTGCTGGCCGCCGTCTTCGGTGCCGCCCAGGCCGCGCCCGTGACCTACACCATCGACCCGACACACACCTTCGTGACCTTCGAGGCCAAGCACTTCGGCACCTCCACCAACCGTGGCCGCTTCGACAAGAAGAGCGGCTCCGTCACGCTGGACAAGGAAGCCAAGACCGGCAAGGCCGACATCACGATCGAGATGGGCTCCATCAACTCCGGCACCACCGCCTTCGACGGTCACCTCAAGGGCAAGGACTTCTTCAATGCCGAAGCCCATCCCAAGGCCACCTTCGTGGGCGACCAGTTCAAGTTCGATGGCGACAAGGTGACCGAGGTCGCCGGCAAGCTGACGCTGCTGGGCAAGACCCAGCCGGTCACGCTCAAGGCCAGCAACTTCAACTGCTACCAGAACCCGATGCTCAAGCGCGAGGTCTGCGGCGGTGACTTCGAGACCACGGTCAAGCGCAGCGAATACGGCATGACCTACGGCCTGCCGGGCATCCCCGACGACATCAAGCTGGTGATCCAGGTCGAAGCCGTCAAGCAGTAAGCCCAACGGTTCAGGCCGTGACCTGCTGGCGGGGATGCAGGTGCCTCACCAGCACCGCCAGCAGCTCTTCCTGACGGAAGGGCTTGGCCAGGTGATCGTCCATGCCGGCCGCGGCGCAACGCCGGCGGTCCTGGGGCATGGCATTGGCCGTGAGCGCGATCACCGGCACATTGGGGCTGCCGATCGAATCTTCGTGAGCGCGCAGGCGCCGCGTGGTCTCGACGCCGTCGAGCACGGGCATCTGACAGTCCATCAGCACCAGGTCGAAATCATGAGGCCCTGGCACCAGCAGGTCCAGGGCCTGCTGGCCGTCGCTCACCAGCGTCACGTCCAGGCCCAGCTGACTCATGCCGGCCTGGGCCACCAGGGCGTTGACGGGGTTGTCCTCCACCAGCAGCACGCGGCCCTGCAGTGACTGGGGCATCGGCGGTGGCGGTGCTGCCGCGCTGGCGGCTTCCTGGCTGACAGCGGGCTTGCCCATGTGCGCCAGGACAGGAGCCTCGCGCGTGTCCACGGCCGTGGCCTGCGCTGGCTGGGTGTCGATGTCGTCGTGCGTGGCCGATGGCGCGGTGGTCCAGTTGGGCAGCACCTGGGGTCTGGCATCGGGCGCGGCGTTGCGCAGGGGCACGCCCAGCGTGAACAGTGAGCCCTTGCCTGGCGCGCTCTGGCAGGTGATGTCCCCGCCCATGGCGCGGGCGATCTCGCGCGAGATGGTCAGGCCCAGGCCAGTGCCCTGGTGGCGCCGCCCAAAGCTGTTGTCCAGCTGCTGGAAGGCCTCGAAGATGCGGTCGATCTGATCGGGCGGGATGCCCACGCCGGTGTCGGCGATCTCGAAGCCGATGCGCAGCTGGTTGGGATCGTCGCCGGCCGGACCGGGTATCGGCGGGGCGCCATGGCCGTCGGCGGCCGCGCGGCGCGCCACGGTCAGGCGCACCTCGCCGGTGTCGGTGAACTTGATGGCATTGCCCAGCAGGTTGTAGAGCACCTGGCGCAGCCGGGCCGCGTCGCCCTCGACCAGGCAGGGACGGGGCAGGCGCACATCCTCGATCAGCGGCAGGCCCTTGCCGGCGGCGGTGACGCGCGACAGGGCCAGCACGTCGTCGAGCACCTGGCGCAGATCGAACACGCTGTGGTCGATGGCCAGCTTGCCGGCCTCGATGCGGGAGAAATCGAGCACGTCGCTGATCAGCGAGAGCAGGTGTTCGCCAGAACGCTGGATCAGGCCCGCGTGCTGGCGCGCATCACCCAGCACGCCCGGCTTGGGCGGCAGGCGCTGCTGGATCAGCTGTGACAGGCCCAGGATGCCGTGCAGCGGCGTGCGCATCTCGTGGCTCATGGTGGCCAGGAACTGGTCTTTCACGGCGCTGTGGCGCTGGGCCAGCTTGAGCGCATCGGCGCGCTCCTGGGCGATGCGGTCGGTGGTGAAGCGCAGCCACAGCAGCTCGCTGATGCGGCGCTCGGCGCGGCGGCTTTCGTTGAGCATGACGATGCCCAGGCTGAGGATGCCGACGGCGCCGAACAGTCCGTAGGTGTCCATGCGTGTGAGCAGCATCAGCGCGGCTGGCAGCATCAGCGGCACATTCATGGCCGCGTTGGGCGCCACGTGGGCCTGCAGCGCGAAGGTGGAGATGGAGCCGGCGCCGATCAGCGTGGCCACCACCACGGCCACGATGACCATGTCCTGCACTGGCATCAGGAGGATGCCGGCCAGGCCCCAGCAGGTGCCGTGCAGAGCGCAGGCCATCACGAAGTTGCGCAGCCAGCGGGGGGCGTCGCGGTCCTGGGAGTGTCGGTAGGCGCGGTCGTTGAAGAGGCGCACCGCCCCGGCCATCAGGCACAGGGCCGCCCAGATCAAGGCCGGCGTCCAGCCCACGGAGGGACCCATGATGACCGCCAGGGCCAGGGAAAACACGGAACTCATCGCCACCATCAAGGCCGTGGGGGCGTACAGCATCCTCACCCGTTCTGCATTGATCAGGTGGACCAGCTGGGGGTCATCGGGCGACAGCCGCGACGAAGGGTGGAACAGGGACATGAAGCAGTGAGCGACATCACGGGATGTCGCTCAGGTATCGGCGAAAAGGTGGGGCGCTTGAATCCGGGGTGTCCCCAGGGCGAAGATGCCTCAAGGCATGTTCAGCCGTTCGCAGACTCGGGTGGTGGCCAGCTGGAAAGCCTGGAAGTGCAGCCCGACCTGGCCCGCCACGGGTTCGAGCTCGGCCCACACGGCCTGCGGATTGGCGGCGCGTGCCGGGTCCAGCAGCAGGGCGTCGATGGCGGCGCCGATGGTGAGCAGTTGGCGCACGGTCGGACGCTCGTACGTCCACTGGCTGGGGGCCTGGGTGCGGCTGCGCACGCCGTCGGCCACCTCGCGTGAGAGGCCCCAGGCCTTGCACAGCGCGGCGCCGAAGGCGGCGTGGCTCACGCCGAAGGTTTCGATCTCCAGCGCGCTGAGTTCGGCCTCGTTGGGGGGCGATTGGGTGTGGGCGGCGTAGACGGCGGCGTCGTAGGCGATCAGCACCGCGCGGCCGGTTTCGGCGAACAGGCCCATGGTGTGGGCCAGCCAGGGGTCGACATCGAGCTGGCGCGCGACACGGCCCATGGCCAGACCGCGGATGCCGGCGCGGTCCCACAGCTGCTGCAGCAGCGGTGTGGGCGGGAAGGCGCCGCGCAGGCCGATTTCATAAGTGAGACCGGCCACCTGCGCCATGCCCAGGTAGCGGATGGCCTCGTGCACGGTCTCGACCCGCTTGAGCAGCCCGAACAGGGCCGAGTTGACGGTGCGCACCACGGCCGAGGCCAGCGCCATGTCGGTCTCGATCAGGGCGGCGATCTGGGCCATGGAGCTGTCTTCATCGGCCATCATCAACGACAGCTTGACCAGCGTGGCGGGACACGCGGGCAGGTCGATGTTCAGCTCCCGCAGTTTGGGGTCGATGCTCATGCAGCGCAGTCTAATTTGTTCCGCGCCGTTTTCAAATATGAAAAAAGGCGGGACTTGCCCGCCTTGTGTTGAACGCGCTGCAGATCAGGCCGCGTCAGCTTCGGGGTCGTTGCTGCTGGCCGCGGTGTGGCTGGGCGGCGTGAGCACCACGGTGCGGAAGGCCGCGGCGCGCGTGGCCGAGGTGCGCAGGCCCTGCTGGCGGCGGTACTCGCTGGGCGGCACGCCCTTCCAGCGGCGGAAGGCCTCGATGAAGGTGGTCACGTCCGCGTAGCCCAGGCGCTGGGCGATCTCGGCGTGCGTCAGGCGCGCGTTGGCCATCAGCTCGGTGGCCAGCGTGCTGCGGACCTCTTCGAGCAGGGCGCGGAAGGTGGCGCCTTCGGCCGTGAGGTGGCGGCGCAGCGTGCGCGAGGTCATGTGCATCTCGGCGGAGATCTCCTCCATGTCCGGGATGTGGCCGGGCGTGCGCAGCAGGCGGTCGCGCACGGCGGCGGCGACACCGGTGCGGCTGCTGCGGGCCTCGACCAGCTTGCGGCACATTTCTTCGCACAGGCGGGCGGTGTGCGGCTCGGCCTGGGGCAGGGGCTCGCTCATCAGCGCGGCAGGGAAGATGCTGCGGTGCTGGGCGCAGCCGAAGGTGGGACGGATGCCGACCCATTCGGAGTAGCGCGCCACCATGACCGGGTCCGGCTCATGGTGCTTCATCTCGAAGGCCGTGTAGCTCAAGGGGCGGCCCAGGATCTCGCGCTGCAGCAGGGTGATGGCGGCGCGGTCTCGGTCGATCACGAACTGGCGCACATCGGGCGGCAGGTGCTCGTCCATGTGCGTGATGATGATCTGGTCACCCTCCTGCACGGCGATGTTGCGCGTGAGCGAGAAGGTCTGGTTGAGCATGCGGCGCGTCAGGTGGATCGCGTCGCCCAGCGTGGGGCTGCTCAGCACCGCGTAGCCCCACAAGCCATAGACCGTCAGGTGGTAGCGTTGGCCGGCTTCCAGGCCGAGTTCGGGCGGGTGGCCCAGGCTGGCCAGCAGGTTGCGGATGAGCTGGATCTCTTGCGTGGCCTCGATCTCGGCCTTGGCATCGTCCAGCATGGCGCGGGTGATGCCGGTCTGGTGCAGCAGGGATTCCAGCGAGGCGCCTTTGTCGAGCCCCAGTTGGACGAGGACACGGGCAGTGGCGATACCACGGCGGAAATCCCACGGAGGCAGCTTGTGACTGGTGGACATGTACTTCCTTGTCTGGCCAGGAGTCTTGGATTTCAAGAGGTGAAGCGCCTGGCACAGCTTCAATTCATTATGTCCGTAAACAAAAAATGGGTGTCCGGATTCGAGTCCTAAACCGGTAGGTTTGCCCGGTCTTTCTTGCTGATCTGTGTAATTTTTGTGCAAACGTATCGAGGAATGGAATGCACGTGCTGCGGTGCGGCACAGCCTCACCGGCATCGGCCCCGCCAACCCTCAACGACGGACAATCGCCAGACCCTTGAGGTACTCGCCTTCCGGGTAGTTGATCGTGGTCGGGTGGTCGGGCGAGGCCTCCAGCCGCTTGATCAGGTAGCCGTCCACGCAGGCGTCCATGCCCGCGCCGGCCACGATCTTGTGGAACAGTTCGGCGCCGATGCCGCCCGAGCAGGAGTAGGTCATCAGCAGCCCGCCCGGCTCCAGCAGCTTGAAGGCCAGGCGGTTGATGTCCTTGTAGGCGCGCGAGGCGCGGTCCGCATGGGCGGCGCTGGGTGCGAACTTGGGCGGGTCCAGGATGATGGCGTCAAAGCGCCGGCCGTCCTTGATGAACTGGCGCAGCGCGCCGTTCACGTCGGCGTCCAAGGCGGTGTGGCGCGATGCATCGAAACCGTTGAGGGTGATGTGCGCGCTGGCGCGGGCCAGGGCGGGCGCGGACGAGTCCACGCTGGTGACGTGCTCGGCACCGCCGGCCAGCGCCGCCACGCTGAAGCCACCCGTGTAGCTGTAGCAGTTGAGCGCGGTCTTCAGACCCATCTGGCGCACCAGGTCGGCGAACAGCCTGCGGTTGTCGCGCTGGTCCAGGTAGTAGCCGGTCTTGTGGCCCTCGGCCACGTCCAGCGTCAGGCGCCAGCCATGCTCGCGGATGGTCACTTCGGTGCTGGGCGCGCCGTCGGCCGGGGTGCGCAGCCAGCCGGTGGTGGGCTCCAGGCCTTCCATCTGGCGCACGCCGGAGTCCGAGCGTTCATACAGCGCGTGGCAGCCCGTGGCGGCCACCAGCGCGTCGGCGATGGCCTGCTTGAAGCGCTCGGTGCCGGCGCTCAGGAACTGGGCGGACAGCAGATCGCCATAGCGGTCCACGATGAGGCCAGGCAGGCCATCGGCCTCGCCGTGCACCAGGCGCACGCCATCACTGTCGATGCCGAGCCGGCCGCGCAGGGCCAGCGCAGCCTCGATGCGGCGGGCGAAGAAGGCCTCGTCCACACGCTCGGCCTCGTCAAACGTCCAGGCGCGCACGCGGATCTGCGAACTGGGGCTGAAGGCGGCCCAGGCCAGGAAGCGGCCGTCCGCCGATTCGACGCGCACAGTTTCGCCCGGATCGGCCTTGCCTTTGGCGACGGAGCCCTGGAAGACCCAGGGGTGGCGACGCAGCAGGGAGCGTTCCTTGCCGTCGCGCAGGGTGATGGTTTTCATGGCGTGATTGTCGCCGCTGACGCAGCCCATGTCGGGCATTGCCGACAGCGCTTTCGGCGTTTGTCCACTGGTTGTGCGGTGCAGCAGGGGCTATCGTGCGGGCAAGGTCGGCCAAGATGCCGCACCGCAGCAAATCTGCAAGGCAGGGGGCCACTCAGGGGCCAGGGCTTGTGATCGCCACGGCGAGCAAGGAGATGGACATGTTTCCGAGAACGACAAGGTGGTTGCCGGCCATGATGTTCCTGGCGGGCGGTTTGGCAGCCTGTGACCGCCATGCGCCGCAGCGGGTGGCGGCAGTGGACGATGGGGCCGCCTCCAGGCTGGATTTGGCCATTGCCCGGGTCGACGAGGCAGGCCTGCGCCTGACCGATGGTCGTCGCCAAGACGCGGCGGAGATGCAGGCCTCCATGCAGGATGCGGCCATCACGGCGCGGGTGAACGCGGCCATGATGTCCGATGCGCAATTGAGCGGTTCGCGCATCGAGGTGAGCGTGCAGCAAGGCGCGGTCACCTTGCGAGGCAGCGTGCCGGATGCCCTCGCAATGGCCCGGGCTGCCGAACTGGCCAGCGGGGTCGAAGGGGTGACCAGCGTGGTCAACGAGCTCAAGGTGTCAACGACCTGATCACACCTGATGTGAGCGCCTACTTCTTCTTGGCGCGAGGGTGGGCGGCATCGTAGGCCTTGGCCAGATGCTGGAAATCCAGCCGCGTGTAGACCTGGGTGGTCGTGATGTGGGCATGGCCCAGCAGTTCCTGCACACCGCGCAGGTCGCTGCTCGATTGCAGCAGGTGGCTGGCGAAGCTGTGGCGCAGCATGTGCGGGTGCACATGGGTCGGCAGGCCGGCACGCTGGGTGATCAGCTTGAGCCGGTTGCGAAGCTGAGGCGCCGTGAGGCGCTTGCCCAGGCGGCCGATGAACAGGGCGGTTTCACCGGGCGCGGCCAGCGTGTCACGCACCACCAGCCACGCCTGAAGGGCCTGCAGCGCCGGGGTACCCACGGGCACACTGCGGCGTTTGCGGCCCTTGCCCAGCACGTGCAATTCACCAGCCGGGGCATCGATCCAGCCCAGGGCCTGCGGGTGCGCGTGGATGTCCAGGCTCAGCAGCTCGGCGCTGCGCAGCCCGCTGCCATAGAGCAGCTCGACCATGCAGTGGTCGCGCGCGGCCAGCCACGGGGCCTCGCGCTGGTCGCGGGCCGAGGCCGTGTCGGGCAGGTCGGGCGCGCTGGCGCTGGTGTCGGCCAGGGCCACGGCATCGTCCACCGACAGGGCCTTGGGGAGGGGGCGGGCGGCCTTGGGTGCCTTGAGGCCATCCACCGGGTTGAGCGTGACCACGCCTTCGCGGCCCAGCCAGCGGAACAGGCCGCGCCAGGCCGAGAGCATCAGCGCCAGGCTGCGCGGGCCCAGGCCGCCGGCGTGCAGGCGGGCCGTCCAGCCGCGCACGTGGTGGGGCTGCACCTCGGGCAGGGCAAGCCGGTCGCGGGCCAGGAAGCCGCGCAGGCGGTCGAAGGCTTCGCCGTAGAGCGTGAGGGTGCGGTCGGCCAGGTGCTTTTGCACGGCCAGATAGCGCAGGTGCGCCTCGATCAGGGCCTCGTCCTGCACGGTGCGACCGCGTCGCTCAGGCCAGCAGGCGGGCCAGTGCGGCGCTGGCCACCTCGCCCAGTTCGGTCAGGAACTCCAGGCCCATGTCGGCGGTGTAGCGGGTGGGGTCGGGCGAACCCAGCACCAGCAGGCCGAACACCTCGCCGTCGTGCACCAGGGGCAGCAGGGCCAAAGAGGCCACGGTGTGGCCATCTTCCAGCCAGCGTGAGGCCTCGAAGCCGGCGTTGATGCCGCAGTAGGGCAGGCTCAGGCTGCGCGCGAAGCTGCGGGCGTCATCGCTGATGTCCTGGGCGCTGGGCAGGCCGGCCAGCTCGGGCTTGAGCGGGTGTTCGGTGGTGCCCCACAGGCGCAGCCCCACCTGCGGGATGAGGAACTCGTGCTGCAGCTCGGCCTGCAGCACCTCGGGCAGGCGGGCGTCGTCATGGGCCAGCATCACGGCGCGGATCCAGCGGTGCAGGCGCTGGGCGATGGCCTCGTTCTCCTGGCTGTGGCGGATCATGTCCATGATGCGCCGCTCCAGGCCCTTGATCTTGTCGCGCAGCATTTCCATCTGCCGCTCCTGCAGCGAGACGGCGCGCTGGCCGTGCGGGCTGGTGAGCTGCACGGCGGCCAGCAGTGGCGCATGCCGCTCGAAGAAACCCGGCGTGTGGATCAGGTAGTTGGCGATGTCGTCTTCGGTGATGCCTTGAAGCGGGGTCGTCATGGAGGGCTCTTCAGATTGCAGGGATGTCGATCTCGCCGGTGAAGACGGTCTGGGCGGGGCCGGTCATCAGCACGGGCTGGCCCGGACCGGCCCACTGGATGGTCAGGCGGCCGCCGCGCGTGTCGACATCCACGGTGCTGTCCAGCCAGCCCAGGCGGATGCCGGCCACCACGGCGGCGCAGGCGCCCGAGCCGCAGGCCAGTGTTTCGCCGCTGCCGCGCTCGTAGACGCGCAGGCGGATGTGGTTGCGCGCGACGACTTCCATGAAGCCAGCGTTGACGCGGCGCGGGAAGCGTTCGTGGCCTTCGACCTGCGGGCCGACCTCGTCGACCGGGGCGTGCTCGCAGCTGTCCACGCGCTGCACGGCGTGCGGGTTGCCCATGGACACCACGGCCACCTCGACCGGGAAGTTGCCCAGGGCCAGGGGCCACAGTTCGCACCCGTTGACCACGCGGGGCGTGAGGCCGGTGGGGTCGAAGGGCACGCGCTCGGGGTCGAGCACGGGCGCGCCCATGTCCACAGTGACGCGGCCATCGGGCTGCAGACGCGGCTCGATGATGCCGCCCATGGTCTGCACGCGGAGGGTGTCCTTGGCCGTGAGACCGGTGTCGTGCACGAAGCGGGCGAAGCAGCGCGCGCCGTTGCCGCACTGCTCGACCTCGCTGCCATCGGCGTTGACGATGCGGTAGGTGAAATCGGTGCCGGCCTGGGCCGAGCCGGGCTCGACGATCAGGATCTGGTCGGCGCCGACGCCGAAGCGACGATCAGCCAGGTAGCGGTACTGGGCCTCGCTGAGGGCCAGCGGGCCGGCGGTGGCGTCCAGCACGACGAAGTCGTTGCCGGCGCCGTGCATCTTGGTGAAACGCAGCTTCATGGCGGTGATTATCCGCCCTTCGGCCCGCCCTGAAGCCCTTCAGGTCACTGTGCGGCTTCTGCTGCGGCGCGGCGCGAGCCACCGGTCCAGCCCCGCCAGGAACTCGGGCAGCTTGATCGGCTTGGTCCAGAACTCGTCGAAGCCGGCTTCCAGCGCGCGGTTGCGCTCGTTGAGCATGGCCGCGGCCGTGAGCGCGATGCAGGGGCTGGGGCGGCCGCGGTACTCGCGCAGGCGCTTGAGCACGGCGTAGCCATCGCCATCGGGCAGTTGCAGATCGAGCAGGACCAGGTCGAAGCGCTCGGCCGCGATGGCGGCCAGGCCCTCCTGCACGTTGGTGGCCACGGCCAGCTCCACGGCCGGGCGCAGGGTGAGGCATTCACGCACCAGCAGCACATTGCTGGGGTTGTCTTCCACGTAGAGGATGCGGCCCTGCAGGGTGATGTCCACGGTGAGCTGGGGCGGGCGCGGTGCCAGCGCCAGCTCGGACGCCGGGTTGAGCGCCGCTTCGGGCTGGGGCGCATGCGGCAGTCCGACCACGAAGGTGGTGCCCTGGCCGGCCTCGCCTTCGAGCGCCTGCAGGTGGCCCCCCATGGCATGCAGCGACTGGCGGGCGATGGCCAGTCGCATGCCCGAGCCGCCCTGCAGCGCCGTGAGCGCCTGCGCGGCCGGATCGAAGAGCTGTTCGCGCTGGGCCGGGGGCAGGGCCGGGCCCTGGCCGTGCAGGCGCAGGATGACCTCGCTGCTGCCTGGCTCGATCGACAGGATGACACGCGTGCCCGAGGGGCTGGCGTGCACCGCATGGCCGCACAGGTAGACCAGGGCCTGCTTGAGCAGGCGCCGGTCGGCGGCCACGGTGGGCCAGGGCCCCGTGGTGATGGCCTCGAAACGCACCTGGCGCGTGGCAGCCTGCTGCTCGACCAGGGGCTGCAGCTCGCCGATCAGCTCGCGCAGCGGCACTGTCTGTGTTTCGACCTTCTGGGCACCGGACTGGATGCGCGAGAGGTCCATCGCGTCGTTGACCAGCTCCATCAGGTGCCAGCCGGCTTTCTCGATCTCCTGCAGGTAGTCGTCCTGCTGGCCGGTGCCAGGGGTCTGAGTGGCGCTGGCGCTGTTGCGCAGCAGCTGGACAAAGCCCAGCAGCGCGTTCAGGGGCGAGCGCAGTTCGCCGCCGATGCGGGCGGCCAGTGGCTCGATGCCCGGTGTTGCCTCGGGGTGGGGCGTGGGCTCAGCGGGCGCGCGGCCCGGGCCGGCGGCAAGGGGTTTCGGCGGCGGCGGCGCCTGCAGTTCGTGGCGGGCGGCCTCGGCCTTGTGCTGCACGGTGATGTCGATGCACAGGCCCTCGCCGCGGATCACGGTGCGGCGGGCGTCGCGATCGACCGTGCCCATCCACACCACGTGGCGCGACAGGCCATCGAGGCCCTGCCATTGCAGGGAGACTTCCAGCTGGTCATCGGCCGTGATGAGCGCCAGTTCAAGCGCTTCGCGCTGGCTGGCCGGCAGGCACATTTCCATCAGCCAGGCGGCGGCCGGGTAGGGCTGCACGGTGGCGCCCAGCAGGCGGTACATGGCATCGTCGAAGGTGAAACCCTCGCGCAGGTCGTAGCGCCAGTGGCCCACGCCGGTGGCGCCGGCCATCAGGGCCAGGCGCTGGTGGGTCTGGGCCATGCGGGCCTCGTCGCGGCGGCGGTCGGTCACATCCACCTGGGTGCCCACCAGTTGGATGACGCGGCCGGTGGCGTCGGCCTGGCTGGCCCAGTTGATCAGCACGCGGCGCAGCCGGCCATCGGGCGGCGTGATGGCGCATTCGAGCTGGCCCACGGTGGGTTGGGCCTGGCTGGCCTTGAGCTGGGCGGCCATCTCCTGGCGCTGGCCGGGGTGGATCCAGCCCAGCCAGGCGGTGAGCGTCAGGCTGCCCTGCGTGGGCTCCAGGCCGTGGATCTGGGCGCTGCGGTTGTCCAGCAGCAGGGTCTGTTCAACCAGGTCGAGTTCCCACAGGCCCAGGCCCGTGGCCTGCGTGGCCAGGCGCAGCTTGGCATCCAGGTCGTGCAGGCGGCGGGTGTTCTGGGCCAGGTCGCTCACGTCCTGCGTGGCGCCCAGCAGGCCGACGATGGTGCCGGTGTTCTTGTCGTCGCGCAGCGGGGACATGTGCAGGCGCAGGCGGCGCTGGCGGCCGTCGGGCGGCGTCGTGCGGAAGGTGATGTCGGCCGGCTGGCCCAGGGTGATCACGCCGGCGATGGCCTGGTCGACCGCGGCTGCGTCCTCCGGGTGCACCCAGCCCTGCAGGGTGGCGGCGGGCAGGGTGTGCGTGTGCGAGGGCAGGCCGTGCTGGGTGACGCTGCGCTCGTCCATCGAGACGATGCCGCGCGCCAGGTCCCATTCCCAGATGCCGACCTCGCCGGATTCGGTGGCCAGGCTCAGGCGCTGCGAGGTGAGCAGTTGCTGGCGCAGGTGGATCTCGCGCTGGCGCCGCTCGGAGGCCAGGCGCTGGCGCGAGCGCAGCAGCTCGATGCCCAGCGAGAGTTCGTCGGCCATGCGCCGCAGCAGCACCACGCGCGAGGGCGCGAAGCGCTCCAGGCCGTCGCAGGCCATCAGCAGCACGGCCTGGACATCGTCGTCGGCGCGCAGGGGCAGGGCGATCAGGGCCTGTGCATTGAGCGTGGGGCGGGCCTGGCGCCAGGGGGCGGGATCGTCGGCGCCATGCTGCTTGTGCACGATGCACACGCCGGCCTCGGCGGCGCGGGCCACGGGGTGGCTTTCCCACACCGGGTCATCCAGTCGGAAGGCGCCGGGCAGGGCCAGTTCATCACGGTCGCCGGCCAGGCTCAGGGGCACGCCGGCCTGGCGGCGGTCGGCCTCGATGGGCACCACGGCCGCTGCCAGGTAGCCGCCGCGCACCACCAGGGTGCTGCACAGGCGTTCGAGCAGCGAGGCCTCGTCGTCGCAGCGCATCAGGAGGCCCAGGATGTCGGCGATGAGGTCCAGCGCCTCGTTCATGCGCCTCACTTCCAGGCCGGCCTCCGTGCCGGGGCCGTCGGCCGGGGCCACATCCAGCACGCCCAGCACCTCGCCGCGCGGGCCGCGCAGGCCCAGCTTGACCTGCGGGATGCGCTCGGTATGGCCCTGCGCGCCGGCGGCGGGTTCGGACCAGATCACCACGGGGCCGGCACTGCCCAGGGCCTGGCGGTCTTCCTCACGCAGCAGCTGGCCGGCTTCGGCGCCGAGCAGGTCGGCATCGGTCACCTGGCCACTGAGACCGGTCGGCAGCAGGCGGTTAACCTGCCCGGGCAGGTTCACGTAGCGGTAGCGCAGGTCGGGGCCCTTGACGGCCACGTGCACCGACAGCTGGTCTGCGATGGTCTCGAAATCCACACCGATGCTGCGGCCCTCGCGGTAGAGGTGCCCCAGCTGTGCGGCCAGATCCGTCAGGCGTTTCAATGTGCCCATCCCTTGCCTTCGCTTTTTATTTGTTGTTCGGTACACGGCGCATGCCGCCTCCGGCGCCAAGCGCTTCCCCCGGGCGGCCTACCGATTGTTTTGTGAATTCATTGTGAGGCAAGCTTCGCCATTTGTCTTCTCAGTGTTGCCACGGAGAAAACAAATGGCCCAAGCTGCCGTTCAAGCCAGTGCGGGCGCGCCCTGCAGCTTGAAGCGGGCCACCGTCTGCGACAGGCCCTGTGCCTGCTGACGCAGGCTGTCGGCGGCGGCGGCGGATTGCTCCACCAGCGCGGCGTTCTGTTGCGTCATCTGATCGAGGTCATTGACGGATGTGGTCACTTGCGAGATGCCCTGGGCCTGCTGGCGCGTGGTGTCGGCGATCTCGCCCATGGCCACGGTCACGCTCTGGATGGCATGCACGATCTCCTGCATCACGGAGCCGGCATCCTTGACGCGCTTGGCGCCCACCTCGACGCGGTCGACCGACTGGCCGATCAGGGTCTTGATCTCCTTGGCGGCCTCGGCGCTGCGCTGGGCCAGCGAGCGCACCTCGCCGGCCACCACCGCGAAGCCGCGGCCCTG
>DDJC01000023.1:0-30143 GCA_002339015.1 Burkholderiales bacterium UBA1834 | reverse complement strand
AGCGCCAGGATGTTGGTCTGGAAGGCGATGCCGTCGATCACGCTGATGATGTCGGCGATCTGGCGCGAAGCGGCGCTGATCTCGTCCATTTGCTGCACCACGCTGCCCACAACCTCACCGCCATGCACGGCGCGGTGGCTGGCGGTGTCGGCCAGGCGGTTGGCCTCGGTGGCCGACAGGGCGGATTTGTCCACCGTGTCGCTGAGCTCGCTCATGGACGAGGCCGTCTGCTGCAGGCTGGAGGCGGTGTGCTCGGTACGGCTGGACAGATCCTGGTTGCCCACGGCGATCTCGGTGCTGGCCGTGAGCATGGATTCGGAGGATTCGCGCACGGCGGCCACCATGGCGCGCAGGCCCTGCTGCATGGTCTGCATCGACAGCATCACGCGGGCGATCTCGTCCTTGCCCTTGGGGCTGATGTCGTAGGTCAGATCGCCATGGGCAATGGCCTCGGTGATGCTCTCGGCGCGCTTGAGCGGGATGGTGATGGAAGCAATGCTCAGGCCCATCAGCGGCAGGAAGACCAGGCCCGGCGCCAGCAGCATCACCCACAGCGCGATGATGGACTGATGCACCGTGCGGCTGGTCTGCTCGCGGCGAGCCTGGGCGCTGGCCTCGACGTCGGCGATGAGCTTGGCCATCGCGGCGTCCATGGCGTCGGCCTCGGCGCGGGCCGGGGCGCTGGATTGGAAAGCCTCTGCCGATGAACTGACGGCCGAGGCATTGATCAGCTCCAGCGTGGGTGTGAGGCTGTCGCTGTAGGCCTTGAGGTGGGCGCCGATGGCCTTGACCTCTTCGTTCACCTTGGGATCAGGCATCACCTGGCCGATCTTGGTCAGCGTGGCCTGGGTCTTGGCGAGGTTGCCTTTCCACTGCTTGAAATGCTCGGCCGTGGTCACCGAATCGCCGGTGTTGATGATGGCCGCCTGCTCATGGCTGCGCACCAGGCCCAGCAGGCGCGTGAGCTCGCCCACGTGCTGGGTGCCGGCGAACTCGCGCTCGGCGAAATCGTCCAGATTGCCCTGCAGTTGCAGCAGTTGCCAGCTGGTGCCAGTGCCCACCAGGGTGCCGATGGCCACCACCAGGGCCATGCAGGCCAGCAGACGCGATCGGATCGAAAACCCGCGCAGCCAGGTGATCCATGTGCTCATCATGTTCGTATGCTCCTCAATCTCGGTGCCATGCTCAGAGGGGCCGTCGTGGCGCTCGGGGCAGCGCGGGGCAAGCCTCTACGGCCTTGATATCGGCAGATGCAGGGGAGGTGTTGAGGGCCGTGAGCAGGCGTTCGGGCAGGGTTTGCCCGGTGCTCGCGCAACAGGGCGCGATGCAGCGGTGTCAATACACGCTGGGTTCGCCCGGCGGGCGCGTCTTGAAACGCTTGTGCACCCACAGATACTGCGGCAGCCGCCGGCGGATCTGGTCCTCGATGAAGGCGTTCAGGCGGGCGGTGTCGGCCACGGCGTCGGCCGTGGGGAAGTTTTCCAGCGCGGGCAGGAAGTGCACCTTGTAGCCCTGGCCGCCGGGCAGCAGCTCGGCGATCACCGGCTGCACCACCATGTTGAGCATGCGCGCCATGCGCGAAGGCGCCAGCAGCGTGGCCGCCGGCACGCCGAAGAAGGGCACGAAGGCGGCGTCCTGCATGCCGAAATCCATGTCCGGCAGGTTGAAGAAGCCGCGGCCGGCCTTGATGGCGCGCAGCATGGGCTTGACCGAATCCTGCCGCGGGAAGATCTCGACATCGCCGAAGCGCAGGCGGCCGCGCTTCATCGCGGCGTCGATGACGGCATTGCTCTGTGCCTGGTAGATGGAGGCCCCGGGGCGCGGCTGGCACAGCAGGATGGCGGCGCCGGCCACGTCCAGCCCCACGAAGTGCGGGCACAGCCACATGGTGGCGCGGCCGGTGGCCTGGAACTCGCGCTCGGCCAGGCCGATGTCGCCTTCGACCTGGATCAGGCGTTTGAGGCGCGCGGGCGGCCCGTACCAGAACATGGCGCGCTCCAGCAGGCTGCGCAGCAGCCAGCCGAAATGCTCGCGCACCACGGCCTGGCGTTCGGCCAGGGGCATGCCGGGGAAGCACAGTTCCAGGTTGCGCAGCGCGATGCGGCGGCGCGAGCCCGCCAGGCGGTAGAGCAGGCGGCCCAGGCCCGTGCCCAGCGCGGCCAGGATGGGCAGCGGCAGCCATTGCAGCAGCCACAGGATGCCCAGGGCCAGGCGGATCAGCGCGTCCTTGATCATCGCGAGGCCCCGGTCATGGCGCGGAGGCGCCCTTGGCCTCGGCCGAGGTCAGGATCTCTGCCCGCGGGCCCTTGTAGCGGTTGTATCCCCACAGGTACTGCTCGGGGCTCTGCATGATCATGTCTTCCATCAGGCGGTTGATCGCGGCGCTGGATTGTGCGGGATCGCCCCCCGCTGCCAGCAAGGCCTCCACCTCGGGAGATACCCGCTGGGCGTGCACCACGTAGTCGGCGTTCAGGCGGCGGCGCTGGGCCCAGCCCAGGCGTTCGCCGCGCAGCAGCACCACCGTGCAGCCCGTCTGGGCCACCAGCTTGGCGGCCATGGTCATGGTGTAGGCCGGGCGGCCGAAGAAGGGCGCCCAGGCGCCCATGCCCTCGGGCGGTACCTGGTCGGGCAGCAGGCCGACGGTCTCGCCCTTTTTCAGCGCCCGCAGCATCTGGCGCACGCCTGCCAGGGTGGCGGGGCTGGCCTGCATGCCGGGACGGTTGCGGGCGTGCACCATCACCCCGGCCAGCCAGGCCTGCTTGGCGGGGCGGTACAGCGCGGTGATGGGCTGGGTGGCGCCGTGCCGCTCGGCGTAGGCCTGGGCCACCACCTCGAAGCAGCCCAGGTGCGGCGTGAGGATGAGCACGCCGCGCTGGGTGGACACGGCCTGGTCGATCGCCTCCGGGTGTGACCAGCGTACCCGGCTGCCCAGGGCCTGATCGCGCGGGCGCCCCCACAGGCGAGGCACTTCCGCCACCATCTTGCCGGCGTGGCCCACGGCCTGCCAGCGCTGCCGGCGGCTGAGGCCTGCCGCGCTGGCATGGGCGGCCAGCCTGCGGCGGTAGGTGGGTGACAGCGCATAGGCCAGCCAGCCCATCAGGCTGCCGATGGGGTGCAGCACACCCAGCGGCCAGCGGGCCAGTGCGAAGAAGACTCGGGACATGGGGTGCGATCTTACTGGTGCATCAGCGAGCGATAAGTCGCACAGGCATGAGGCTTATTTCAGGTGATAGACGCCGGGCATATCCATTACACTGCGCGCATCGCCGAGTTAAAGGAACAACTTGCGGGGCGATCCACAAATGCCGCTAAAGCGTTCGCCGCTGCCCAGAGTGACGACAAGGATCTCTTCCCAGCCCCGGCGACGCCGAGGTTCAGTTCGTCAACTTTGCCAATTGGAGGCACATACCCGTGGCCAGCGATTTCCTCTTCACCTCAGAATCCGTCTCTGAAGGCCATCCCGACAAGGTGGCCGACCAGATCTCCGACGCCATCCTGGACGCCATCTTCGAGCAGGACCCCGTCTCGCGCGTGGCCGCCGAAACCCTGTGCAACACGGGCCTCGTGGTGCTGGCCGGCGAGATCACCACCAACGCCCATGTGGACTACATCCAGGTGGCGCGCGACACCATCAAGCGCATCGGCTACGACAACACCGAGTACGGCATCGACTACAAGGGCTGTGCGGTGCTGGTGGCCTATGACAAGCAATCGAACGACATCGCCCAGGGCGTAGACCGCGCCAGTGATGATTACCTGAACATCGGCGCTGGCGACCAGGGCCTGATGTTCGGCTACGCCTGCGACGAGACGCCCGAGCTGATGCCCGCGCCCATCTACTACGCGCACCGCCTGGTCGAGCGCCAGGCCCAGCTGCGCAAGGACGGCCGCCTGCCTTTCCTGCGCCCTGATGCCAAGAGCCAGGTCACGATGCGTTATGTGGACGGCAAGCCTCACAGCATCGACACCGTGGTGCTGTCCACCCAGCACGCCCCCGAGTGGAGCCTGGGCGACAAGATGAAGCCCGAGTTCAACGAGGCGGTGATCGAAGAGATCATCAAGCCGGTGCTGCCCAAGGAATGGCTGCAGAACACGCGCTACCTGGTGAACCCGACCGGCCGTTTCGTGGTCGGTGGCCCGCAGGGTGACTGCGGCCTGACCGGCCGCAAGATCATCGTCGACACCTATGGTGGCGCCTGCCCCCACGGCGGTGGCGCCTTCAGCGGCAAGGATCCGACCAAGGTGGACCGCTCGGCCGCCTACGCCGCCCGCTACGTGGCCAAGAACGTGGTGGCCGCCGGCCTGGCCAAGCAGTGCCAGGTGCAGGTGGCCTACGCCATCGGCGTGGCCAAGCCCATGAACGTGACCATCTACACCGAAGGCACGGGCGTGATCCCCGACGAGAAGATCGCCGCGCTGGTCAATGAGCACTTCGACCTGCGCCCCAAGGGCATCATCCAGATGCTGGATCTGCTGCGCCCGATCTACAGCAAGACGGCGGCTTACGGGCACTTCGGGCGTGAAGAGCCGGAGTTCTCGTGGGAGCGGACGGACAAGGCGCAGGTGCTGCGGGACGCAGCAGGCCTGAAAGGCTGAGCCACGCGCAGCGGGGCTCCCTGGGCTTTGCGGCGAGGCGGCATCGCGTGAGCGATGTCGCCGCAGCCACAAGGCGGCTGCGCTGCGGGCAGCGGCTGGCCTGTAAGGTTCTTGCTACGGCTGTCGCGCTTTGGCGTGACACCGCAAGGCACCGCCCCAGCCCTTTTCGCCTTGCTATTGGCGTGCGCGGATATTGCCTGCGCAACTCTATGTCGTCTGGCCGGCCTTGCTGGCAAGCATTACACTGAGGCGCATGGATCAATCGCATCAACTTCTCGGCACAGGGCTTTACCCTCTGCACAGGGCTTCGCGCCTCGTAGGAGAAGACGTGCGTACCGTCAAGCGATGGCTCAAAGGCTATTCCTGGAAGCACCAGGATGGTCGACGGTACTCGGAGCCCTTGTGGTCATTGCAGTACGCTGCAGACGATGATTTGGCGAGCGAGCAGGTGCTTGGATTCAAGGATTTGCTGGAACTGCGGACCGTGGCCCGCTTTGTTCAATGCGGTGTCTCGTTGCGAGTCGTGCGCGAAACCATCGATGTTGCTCGTGAGTACCTAGGCGACTATCCCTTGCACGCGCGCAGGTTCGTAACCGATGGGCGCAAGATCTTCCTGGAGGCGGTTGAGCGCGCGGGCGAAGAGGCGAGGATGTTGGACGTGAGGAATCGCCAGTTTGCGATGGAATCGGTCATCAGGCCGAGCCTCATCGAAGGCATCGAGTACGGTGCAGATGCTCAGGCACTTCGCTGGTACCCTGAACCCAAGCGCAAATTGATCGTCCTGGATCCCGCGCTTCAGTTCGGGGAGCCGATCATTGCCGATGCGGGGGTCCCCACGGACACACTGGCGGCGGCATTCAAAGCCGAGCAGGGCGATGCGCAGCGTGTTGCGCGTCTGTACAGGGTCACACCGCAAGCAGTCAGAGCGGCCGTGGCTTTCGAGCAAAAACTGGCTGCGTGAACTTTCTCTTTGACAACAACCTTCCTCCGGACCTGGCTCATGCTGTACGAGAGTTGTGTGCCAGTGAGCCCGACGTGGATCAGGTCTGCCATCTGACAGACCTGTTTGTGCCGAGCACGCCGGACCTTGATTGGATCGAAGGGTTGGGCAAAGGCTGGTACGTGGTCAGCATTGACAAGTTCGCCAAGAGCCGAGGAGCAGAGCGAGAAGCGCTTCGCAGGGCAGGGCATACGGTGTATGTGCTCGACCCACAATGGTCAAGTCACCCCTTCTGGGTCAAATCCTCTCGTCTGATCTTGTGGTGGCCTCAAGTGCTGGAGCATGCGCGCTTGATCGAAGGGGGTGTCCATCGCATACCCTGGAGGCATACCTCAGGCAAGAAGTTCTTGAGCCTCTGACGCCTGGCTTCACCGCCGGTCCACCCCCGGCGGATGTCCGAACCACCGCTTGTACGCCCGTATCAAGGCTGCCGCCTCGCTGTAGCCCAGCGCGGTGGCGATGTCGTCCAGGCGCGCGTTGTCCTGGCGCAGCCACTGCGCGGCGCGGCCCGAGCGCTCCGCGTCGGACAGCGCCTGCAGGCTCTGGCCCTCGTCGGCCAGGTGGCGGCGCAAGGTGCGTTCGCTGCAGCGCAGGCGCCGCGCCACGTCGCCACCATCCGGCCAGGGGCCTTGTGCGCCGTGCTGCTGGAACACCTCGCGCACCCGCTCTGCCCAGTTCACGGGGCGTGAGCCGATCACCTTGGCCGCGCGGGCCTCGCACTGGGGCTGCAGCAGCCGCACCATCAGGGCGTTGGCCTCGGGCATGGGTTCGTCCAGACGGGATGGGTCCATGGCCACTTCGGTGACAGGTGCGCCTACCTCGACGGCCACGCCCAGCACGGCTTCGTAGCGGGGTACCTCGCTGGGCGCCACGCTGCTGTCGAAACGGACGCGCAGCGGCGGCGCTTCGCCATCCTTGAAGAAGGCGCGCAGCAGCCCCACGGTGAAGGCCACGTCGCGGTCCAGGTAAAAGCGGCGCAGCGGCCCCAGGTGCTCGCCGCCGCGCAAGCGCAGCAGGCCGGCGGCCAGGTCGGCCTCGGGCGTGAAGTGCGTGTAGCTCAGGTTGATGAAGCGCAGGAACAGCGCCATGGCCTCGCGCCGCGTGGCCGCGTGCGGCAAAATCAGACCCAGGTGGCCGAAGTGCATCAGGCGGTAGCGCTGGCCCACCTCCAGGCCGCAGTCGGGGCGCTCGGCCTGCGCCACCCAGTTGCCGAAGAAGGCCTGCTCCTGCAGCGGGGTGATCAGGGCCTCCGGATCGCCCAGTTGCGCCTCGCTGATGCCGGTGCCCTGCAACAGGGCCTTGGTGTCGTGGCCAAGCCCACGCCGCCAGGCGACAAGGTCGGCCACGGCCAGGACGGACAGTGCGCGTTGAGGAGCGATGGAGGGCCACATGGCGTCGGCCAGCATAGCCCGCCGGATCCGGTCTGGCATCGGGGTTTGGCCGCAATGGTCAATCACCTGCCGCTATGGTCATGGCCGTGCTTGGGGAGCCTGCCTAGCATCCTTCGCATGGACACCACTGACGACATCATCCGTCTGGACGAAGGCGAAGCGCGTGCCTGGCTGCAGGCCGTGCAGCGCCACGCGGCAGAGCTCATCGGCCCGCTGGTGCAACGGCCAGAGCACCCGATCTCACCCGACACCGTGCGTGCGCTGATCGGCAGTCTGGCCGATCAGGGGCTGCTCAACCGCGGCCAGGCGCCGGCCGGCGGGCTGTGGGATGACGATGAAGACCCGGTGCAGCGCGCGCTGTCGCTGGACGTGCTGCGTGCGGTGGCGCACCACAACGCGGGCCTGGCGCTGCAATTGCATCTGCAGGCCCTGGCTGCCCGCCTGGACCGTGCCATCGGCCTGGCACCGGCGCTGGCGGGAATGCTGTCGCTGCAGGGCCGGCATGGCCTGGGGCGCGGCGCTGTCTGGCCCGCCAACCAGGGGCAGCCTCTGGGGCCCGAGCAGGCCACGCTGATGGCCGACAACTGGGCCTGGCCCACGCCGGCCGCACCTCGCCTGCTGCATGCGCTGCCCGATTGGCAGGTGCTGTGGCTGTCCGTGTGGTCTCCCTTGCAAGGTTGGGGATGGCACCGCCTGACGCGCGCCGAGGTGCGCGTCGACACGCTGCCTCACAGCCATGGCCTGGATGAGCTGCACACGCAGGCGATCGCCTGTGTACCCACCGTGTCACTCCGCCTGGATGGCGAGCAGGCTCGTCAGATGTGGGGGCGTCTGCAGGCCCTGCACAGCCTGGGCCTGCAAGCCATCAGCGAGGCCGTGGTGCAGCGCGCCTGGGCCATGGCCCGTGAACACGCCGCCCTGCGCCGGCAGGGCGGGCAGACCATCCTGGGCCACGTGGCCGTGCAGCAGTTGCTGCAGCAGGCTCAAGAGGCAGTGCAGGGCAGTGCGCAAGCCCTGGCCGCGGCAGTACAGCCCCAGGCGCCCTGGCCGGATCTGCCCTCGCGCTGGCGTGACCGCGCGCGCTGCCAGGTGGCGCTGGCCCATGGCGCCAGCGCAGCCCTGCAGGTATTCGGTGGGCAGGGCTATATGCGCGACAGTGGCCTGGAAAAGGCCTTGCGTGATGTGAACCACCTGCGCCTGCTGGGCGGCTCGCCGTCTGAACTGCGTACCTGTGTGGCCGCCTGGGAGGCGTCGCAACCCACGGGCTGGCACGCTGGCGAAGCAGCCTTGGCCACGGGGCTGGCCGCATGAACGCGCCCTGGCTCCTCGGCGCGGGCTCGCAGCCCTTGACCATCGCGGGCCACCTGCCGCCCGACCATGCCCTGTCGCCCCGCCACGCCCTGCAGGCGCTGGACCCCAAGGTGCGCTGGCTGCTGGCCTACGCGCCCCGCAGTGCCTGGGACACCGACACCGCCAGCCTGCCATGGCGCCTGCAGCGTTACCGCCACCGGGCCCGCGCCTTTGCCCAGACCCATCTTGCACCAGCAGCCTTGCACATTGATGCCTTGCCGCACTTGCCCGTTGGCGAGATGCCGCCTGAGGCGCTCCAGATCCTGCGCGAAGCCGGCCGCCAGGGCTGGCTCAGCGACCTGTTGCCCGCCCCCATCGGCAGCTGCCACTGGCTGGATGCCCCGTACCCCATGGTCTGGCGCACCTGCCTGAAGGTGGAGGAGTTTGCCCGCGCCTGTGGCGGCCTGATGCTGCTGCTGTGCGCTCACTTCCTGGGCATGGGGCCGATCCTGGCCTCGGGCCAGTTACCGCTGATGTGGCGCGCCCTGCGCCCCGCCACCCAAGCCAATCTGCGCGGTGAGCCGCACCTGTTCGCCTTCGCCATCACCGAGCCGGGTGCCGGTTCCGATGCGGAAGATGGTCATGGCGCCGCCACCAGCCGCCCCGGCTTGGTCGCGCGCCGCCAGGGCGATGGCTGGTGCCTGAACGGCCACAAGGTCTTCATCAGCGGTGGCGACATCGCCCGCCAGATCACCGTGTTCGCCGCGCTGGAAGGCGAGGGCTTCGAGTCGTGGACCTGCTTCCTGGTCGACCAGGCCAGCCCCGGTCTGCGGGCCGCGCGCACCGAGCTGAAGATGGGCATGCGCGCCTCCAGCGCCGCGCACTTGGTCTTCGAGAACGTGTGGGTGAGCGATGCCTGCGTGGTGGGCGGGCTGCGCGGTGGCTGGTCGCTCAACCGTGCCACGCTCAACCTGTCGCGGCTGCCGGTGGCGGCCATGGGGGTGGGGCTGGCGCAGGCGGCCGTGGACATCGCGGTGGAGCACGCCTGCACCCAGCGTCTGGGCGGCCACCCATTGATCGATTTCCAGGACGTGCAACTCACGCTGGCCGACATGATGGCCGCCACCAGCGCCGCCCGTGCCCTGGTGTGGCAGAGCGCCCGCAGCTGGTCGCCGCGCCAGGCCGTGGCCTCGGCCGCCAAGTTCCACAACACCGACACCGCCATGCGCGTGATCGAACAGGCCATGGACCTGCTGGGCGAACACGCCGTGCTGCACCGCCACCGCCTGGAAAAGCTCTACCGCGATGCCCGCGTCACGCAGATCTTCGAAGGCACCAACCAGATCAACCGGCTGGCCGTGATCGAGGACCACCAGGAGGCCTTCGCTGCCCTGACGGCATCGGTTCGCCCGGCTCACCCTGACGGAGACAACCCATGCGCCACAGTCTGAGCTTCGCCCCGCAGGGCGATGATCCCTTTTTCGACGTGCCTGCCACCACGGTGCAGACCAGCACGGGGCCGGTGCAGCTGCCCATCCTGTACCGGCGCACGCGCAACCTCAACGCCTTCTTCATGGTGCCCACCGAGCGGGTGAACCGCGTGCTGGTGCAAAAGGGCGCAGGGGCACTGTCACCAGGCTGCCAGATCGGAGGGCGCGCGCTGGTGGCGCTGGCCTGCTACGACTACCAGGACACCAGCATCGGCCCCTACCGGGAGATCGGCCTGGCCGTGCCCGTGCTGCCGCCAGGCGTGCGCCCGACGCTGGGCCATTGGCTGCAGACGTTGACGGATGTGGACAGCCCGTCGCGGCAACTGGGCTTCCACGTGCTGCACCTGCCGGTGGACACGGAGGCCGCCTGTGCGGCCGGGCGCGAAATCTGGGGCCTGCCCAAGTTCGTCACGCCCATCGCCTATGAGGACACGCCGGGCCAGGCGCGCATCGTGCTGCATGACCCCAGGCACCCTTACAGGGCCGATCTGGCCATCCTGCGATTGGAAGGACGCCTGGGCACAGGCCTGCCGGGCCCTTCGGTGAGCCCGCTGCTGTACTCGCGCCATGAAGGGCGTTGGCTGCGTACGCCCGTGCAGGTGAGGGGCGGCGGGCAGGCCCATGTGCGCCCGGCCTTGCATCTGCGCACGGGCGGCAGCGCCCACCCCATGGCGCAGGTGATCCGTGAGCTGGGGCTCGATGGCGCGCGGCCTTGGCTGGCCATGGCCACCGAGCGATTCCAGTCACGCCTGCCGGCCGGCCAGCCCATGGGCTGAAACCGGCCTCATCATCAGGATCAGACCGCAGCCAGCCTGAACACGTTCACCGCGCCCGACAGCCGACGCGCCTGCTCCCGCAGGCTTTCCGCCGCCGCCGCCGACTGCTCCACCAGCGCTGCGTTCTGCTGCGTCATCTGATCCAGCTGCGTCACCGCCTGGTTCACCTGCACGATGCCGTCGCTCTGCTCCGAGGCCGAGGCACTGATGTCGCGCATCATGTCCGTCACGCGCTGGATGGCCGAGACGATCTCGTCCATGGCACTGCCGGCCTCGCTCACCAGCTTGGCGCCGGAATCGACACGGTCGGTCGAAGTCACGATCAGGCTCTTGATCTCGCGTGCGGCCTGGGCAGAACGTTGCGCCAGTGTGCGTACTTCACCGGCCACCACCGCGAAGCCGCGGCCCTGCTCGCCGGCGCGGGCTGCCTCGACCGCGGCGTTGAGGGCGAGGATGTTGGTCTGGAAGGCGATGCCGTCGATCACACCGATGATGTCGGCGATCTTCTTGGACGAGGTGGCGATCTCCTGCATGGTGTCGACCACCTGGCTCACCACCGCGCCGCCACGCTGGGCGGCCTCGCTGGCGGTGCCGGCCAGCTCGTTGGCCTGGCGGGCCGACTGGGCCGAGTGCTGCACGGTGCCCGTGAGCTGCTCCATCGACGAGGCCGTTTCCTGCAGGCTGGAGGCTGTCATCTCGGTGCGGCTGGACAGGTCCTGGTTGCCCGTGGCGATCTCGCTCGATGCCGTGGAGATGCCGTCGGTGCTGTGGCGCACCTCGCTCACCAGCCGGGCCAGCGAGCCCGTCATGGTCTGCAGGGCCTTCATCAGCTGGCCGAATTCGTCGTCGCGGCGGGTGTCGATCGGCGTGCTCAGGTCACCTTCGGCAATGCGCGAGGCGATGCCGATGGCCTGGTCCAGCGGCTGCTTGATGGCGCGGATCAGGAACCAGGCGCCGACGATGGCGCCGCTCAGCACGGCCAGTACCATCACGCCGGCGATCAGCACGGTCGAGCGGCGCCCGTCGGCAATGCTGGCGCGTACGGCCTCGGCATCCCGCTGCTGCAGGTGCGCGAACTCGCGCAGCGATTCCAGGTAGGTGGCCGAGGCAGGCAGGAAGCCCGACTTGACCATGGCGCGGGCTTCTTCGAGTTGTCCGCCCTCCTTGAGCTTCTTGATCTGGTCGCTGGTGTCCAGCACCACCTTGCGGTTGGCGGCGATCTTGTCCAGCTGGGCCTTGTCGGCATCGGTCAGCGGCAGTGCCTTGACCTGCTTGTGCAGTTCGGTGATGCGTGCGATGGCGTCCGCGATGGGTTGCTTGAACGTGGCGCCCACGGTGGGGTCGGCGCTGAGGTTCGAGGCGATGCTGCGCACCTGGGCCACCTCGCTGAGCGAGGCCCACTGGTTGGCCGTCTTGAGCTTGATGTCACTGATCTTGAGTTGTGCCTCGGCCTGCGCCTGCTGGCTGGCAGCGCGCCAGGCGGCCAGGCCGACGATGCTGAGCATGGCCACGACCAGAGTGGCCACGGCCAGCCACAACTTGCCTCCGATACCAAGGTTCTTGCCCATGGTGGTCCTTTTGTCGATGGCGCCAGGTGGTGCGCCGGGGCCCCGGGACGACAGCACGGCCAGGTGTCGGGGAGCGACCAGGCCGGGCGCCGCCCAGGTCCATGACAGGCCCGACGACGCGACTACAAGAGGGCATATCGGCCACAGCCTTGTGAATCTGAAGCGGCATTCCACGCTGCGATTGATCAAAAAGCGTGCGCAAAGCAGCAGGACTTTCGCCGCACGCGGGCGTGAAATCGTTAGCATCCCGGGGAGGGCGTGCGCACGTTCGCGCGCCCCATTCCGCCACGCAGGCCATTTCGCCATGCTCAAGAAGATCCCGACCCACCAACTGCGCCAGGGCATGTACGTGCACGAGCTGTGCGGCTCGTGGATCGACCACCCCTTCTGGCGCAAAGCCTTCAAGCTGACGGACCAGCGCCAGCTCGACCAGCTGCTCGACAGCCCTGTGCGCGAAATCTGGATCGACACCAGCAAGGGCCTGGACGTGGCCCGCCAGACGCCCACCACGCTGCTCGACGACATCGACCTGCCGGACGATGGCGAGCCGCCCCAGGCTGATTTCCCGCCCACGGTGCATGCCGACCTGCTCGACCTGGCCCCGGTGGAGCAGCAGGTCACTCTGCAGGATGAGGTGGCCCGCGCCTCCCGCATCGTGGCCCAGGCTCGCGGCGCCATGAAGACCATGTTTCAGGACGTGCGCATGGGCAAGGCCGTCGATGCCGAGCACTGCCTGCCGCTGGTGGACGACATCACGCGCTCCGTCTCACGCAACCCGGGCGCCATCGTCAGCCTGGCGCGCCTGAAGACCAGCGACGACTACACCTACATGCACTCGGTGGCCGTGTGCGCGCTGATGGTGTCGCTGGCCCGCCAGCTCAGGCTCGGCGAGGCCGACACCCGCGAGGCGGGCCTGGCCGGGCTGGTGCACGATCTGGGCAAGGCCATGATGCCGCTGGAGGTGCTCAACAAGCCCGGCAAGCTCACCGAGGCCGAGTTCGCCATCATGCGCAGCCACCCGCAGGCCGGCCACCAGATGCTGGTGGAGGGGCGCGGTGTGGGCCCGATCCCGCTCGATGTCTGCCTGCACCACCACGAGAAGATCAACGGCACCGGCTACCCGCATCGCCTGCAGGGTGAGCAGATCAGCCTGTTCGCCAGCATGGGCGCGGTGTGCGATGTGTACGACGCCATCACCTCCAACCGGCCCTACAAGGCAGGCTGGGACCCGGCCGAATCCGTGCAGAAGATGGCGCAGTGGGCCAAGGATGGCCACTTCAGCGAGCCGGTGTTCCAGGCGTTTGTGAAGAGCATCGGCATCTACCCGACGGGCTCGCTGGTCAAGCTGAAATCAGGCCGGCTGGGCGTGGTGGTGGACCAGGGGGCTGGATCGCTGCTCACGCCGCTGGTCAAGGTGTTCTTCTCGACCAAGGCCAACGAGCGGCTGGTGCCCGAGCTGCTGGATCTGGGCGCGCGCGGCTGCAGCGATCAGATCGTGTCGCGCGAGTCGCCTGCCAACTGGGGGTTCAAGAACCTTGACGACTACTGGACTGGCGGGCACTGAGCCGAGCCTTGCGCCAACGGCGCACGCCCAGCGTGGCCGCCGTCAAGCCCAGCGCGGCCAGCCCCATCGGGTCCAGCGCACCGGCCCCGCCCCCTCCGCTGCTGCTCGACGTCGAGGTGCTCGCCGTGCTCTCGCTCACGGCCACCGCGCTGGCCACTGCGCTCACGGTGATACTCTGCGTGGTGCTGGCGCTGCGGCCGTTGCCATCGGCCACCGTGAGCGTGACGCTGAACATGCCCGCGCCTGAAGGGGTGGCCGTGACGGTCTGCCCCGTGGCGCTGCTCAGGCTGGTGACGATGCCGCCGCCGCTGACCAGGCTCCACTGGTAGCTGGTGATGCTGCTGGAGCCCGCCTGCGAGCCGGCCGCGCTCAGGGTGACGGACTGGCCTGCGGTAGGGCTGTCGGGGCTCAGGGTGATGCTGGCGCTGGGGCCGACCACCGTACCCAGTGCGGCGGCCACGGCGGCGCCTGCGTCCAGCATGCCGGCACCGCAGGTGGTGGTGGTGCAGTAACACTCGTCCTGCGTGCTGCTGCCGTTGCGCCCGCTGGTCGCGCGGCACTGGCTGATGCCCGAGGTGCCGCCCGTGGTCGGAAAGGCCCGTGCGCTCGACTTGATCAGCGTGGCCACCTGGGCCGGCGTGAGCGTGGGTTGGGCCGAGAACATCAGCGCCGCCGTGGCGCTCACCAACGGCGCCGAGAAGCTGGTGCCCACCTCGGCGCTGTTGGCATCGGTGTAGATAGAGCCGCCACTGGCATCGCTCACCGGCGTGGTCGAGCCGCTGTTGGTGGTGCTCACGAAGCCGTAGCTGCAACTGCCGGTGCTGTTCACGCAGTTGCCCCCCGGCGCGCTGATGCCCACGGCCGAGCCCAGCGACGAGTACCCCGCCTTGGTGCCCACATGGCGCAGCGCCGCCACGCCGACCACCCCCGTGCAGTTGGCCGGTGTGCCAGTGGTGGTCGATTCATTGCCTGCGGCGGCCACCACCAGCGCGCCTGCCGCGGTGACTTCGCTCACGGCTTCAAGGTAGGCCTGCGAGCAGGTGCCCGTGCCGCTCAGGCTCAGGTTGATCACGCGGGCCGGGTAAGGGTTGGCGGGGGCGCCGCTCACGCTCAGCCCCGCCGCCCAGCGCATGCCCGCGATGATGTCCGAGTCGTAGCCGCCGCACTTGCCCAGCACGCGCACGGGCAGGATCTTCACGTTCCAGCCCACACCGGCGATGCCCGCGCCGTTGTGGGTGTCCGCGCCGATGATGCCGGACACCACGGTGCCGTGCCAGCTGCTGCTCGCGCTGGCCGAGCAGCCCGAGAACAGGCTGCTGTTGGCGCTGATCTCGCTGCTGGTGAGGTAGTCGCCCAGGTCGGAGGCGTCGCTGCTGCGGCCGACCGCGTTGCCCGCGATGGCCGCCTCGGAGATGAAGTTGTAGCCCAGCAGCAGCTTGGCCGCCAGGTCAAGGTGGTCGTAGCGCACGCCGGTGTCCACCACGGCCACCACCACCGAACTGCTGCCCGTGCTCAAGGCCCAGGCGGCGGGCGCGTTGATGGCCGATACCAGCGCGGCATCGGCCGTGTGGGCGTACCACTGGCCGTCGGTGGGGTAGGGGCTGGACTGGCCGCTGCCGAACAGCGGGTCATTGGGCGTCACCTGCAGCGCTTTGCGCCGCTGGTCGACCACTGCGTACTCCACATCCGTCTGCTGCGCGAGTTCGGCCGCCAGCGCCGCGGAGGTCTTGCCGCGCATCGTGGCCACGTGGGTGCGTGCGCCGATCTGGCGGCCATCGCTCAGGCTCAGTCCCATGCGCTGGCCCATGCGCCGCATGCGCTCGCCGCCGGCTTGCTGCAGCAGGCTGGAGCCGGACTTGAGCTTGACGATCACGCGCGCCGGCTCGGCCGAGGCCGTGCTGGTGCTGGCCGTGCTGGTGTCCGCCGCCCAGGTGGCTCCGGCCATCCCGGACAGACCGCACAGGGCCAGGGCGGATGAAACGATCAGGCGCGACGCAGCGCGCGGGGCCCGGGGCCCGGCAAGACGCCATGGGTGCAACACGGAAACCTCGGCAACGCAGTGGCAACCGCGCGATGCTGCGGGCCCCGTGTTGCTGGCGTGTTGCTGTGTATTGCTGAGAGCCTGTGGCGGCCCGCGGTCGGTGAAAGACCTTGGCGGGCCGCCACAAAGTCACTGGCTGGACAGGCTCAGCCCGGCGTGCTCGCGCAAGGGGTGGAAGTGCACCAGCGGGTGCCGCTCGGCCGTCAGGCGCAGGTCGTAGGCCGAGGTCATCATGTAGGCCAGCGTGTCGGCGGCATCCAGCGCCAGCTTCGACGCGTTCTCGTCGGTGAACTTCTTGAGCGCCTCGGGCGTGTCGGCCGTGATCCAGCGCGCGCCGGTGAAACGGCAGGGCATCAGGCGGATGTCCACGCCGTACTCGGCCTTCAGGCGGTGCTGCACCACTTCGAACTGCAGCTGGCCGACCGCACCCAGCAGCATCGAGCCGCCGGCTTCGGGCCGGAACACCTGGATCGCGCCTTCCTCGCCCAGCTGCATCAGGCCGGCCTGCAGCTGCTTGCTCTTCATCGGGTTGGCCAGCTCCACGGTCTGGAACAGCTCGGGCGCGAAGAAGGGCAGGCCGGTGTACTGCAGGGTGATGCCATCGGTGATGGTGTCGCCCAGCTGCACGCCGCCGTGCGTGGTGAAGCCGATGATGTCGCCGGCAAAGGCTTCATCCACCGCTTCACGGCGCTGCGACAGGAAGGTCACCACGCTGGTGGGCCGCAGCTCCTTGCCCGAGCGCTGCACCTTGAGCTTCATGCCCGGCACGTACTGGCCGGAGCACACGCGCACGAAGGCGATGCGGTCGCGGTGGGAAGGATCCATGTTGGCCTGCACCTTGAACACCACGCCGGAGAAGTTCTCCATGCCGGGGTCGATCTCGCGCTTGGAGCCGTCCTTCTCGGTGCTCAGGCGCGGGTGGGGCGCGGGGGCCAGGTCCACCAGTGCGTCCAGGATCTCCTGCACGCCGAAGTTGTTCACGGCCGAGCCGAAGAACACCGGCGTCTGCTTGGCGGCCAAAAACGCCTCCAGGTCGAACGCGGGCGCCGCGCCGGCCATCAGCTCCATGTTCTGCTCGGCCAGTTCCCAGTCGTGGCCGAAGCGCTCGTGCAGCTTGTCGCGCTCGCTCAGCGGCACCACTTCATCATCTTCGCCGCGCTTGTCGGCGCCGGCGCTGAACAGCCGCATGCTCTGCGTGCGCAGGTTCACGATGCCGCCAAACTGCTTGCCCTGGCCTACCGGCCAGGTCATGGGCACGCAAGGCATGCCCAGCTCGCGCTCGACCTCGTCGAGCAGCTCCACCGGGTCACGGCCTTCGCGGTCCATCTTGTTGACGAAGGTGATGATGGGCGTGTCGCGCTGGCGGCAAACCTCGATCAGGCGCTTGGTCTGCGCTTCCACACCGTTGGCCGCGTCGATCACCATCAGGGCCGAATCGACGGCGGTGAGCACGCGGTAGGTGTCTTCCGAGAAATCCTTGTGGCCCGGGGTGTCGAGCAGGTTGACCACGTGCTCGCGGTACAGCATCTGCATCACGCTGGAGGCCACCGAGATGCCGCGCTGCTTTTCGATCTCCATCCAGTCAGAAGTGGCGTGGCGCGAGGCCTTGCGGCCCTTCACGGCACCGGCGATGTGGATCGCGCCGGAGAACAGCAGCAGCTTTTCCGTCAGCGTGGTCTTGCCGGCGTCGGGGTGGGAGATGATGGCAAACGTGCGTCTACGCCTGACCTCGTCTTGGATAGCGCTGTGGGACATGGCAGTGAATTCTCGAATATGTACGCAGTGATGTACGCAAACCGGGAGGATGTAGGGGCGTCAGGCGGAGCAACCGCACATTGTCGCAGGTTGGCGCAGGTCGGCGCCGGCGTGGCGACCGGTATCTGCGCTTTAAGCGCGTGCTAAGGTCGTTAACGCGCTCTTAAGCGCAGATGACGAGCTCTGGACGACGTGTACAAGGTCCGCATCCGTCGGAATGGGCGTTCAGTCCAATGAGTCGAGCCGTTCCCGACAGTGGGGAGGCAGAACCCTGGCCACTGCGGCTTCGATGCCGCATTGAACTTGACAAGACCAGGCCGGCATCTGGTGCGATCCGTGCTTTTCACAAGACAACCATGCGCAGATTCAAATTCCTGACCAGCCGCCATCGGGCCCCATCCACCAACAGGGCACTCGGGTTGCTGCTGGCCTTCAATGCGGGGGCCATCAACGCGGGCGGATTCCTGATCCTGCACATGTACACCTCCCACATGACTGGCTTCGCATCGCAGGTGGCAGACGGGCTGGTGCTCGGCAACACGACCATGCTGTTGAACGCCCTGGGCGCATTGGCCTCCTTTGTGATGGGGGCCTCGCTCAGCGCCGTGCTGGTCAACTGGGGACGCCAGCACCGGCTGCACAGCGTCTATGCGTTGCCGCTGCTGCTCGAAGCGGCCCTGATGCTGTCCTTCGGCCTGATGGGCGCGATCACATTGACATGGTCCACACCCTTTGCGCTGCCGATCACGGTGCTCCTGCTCTCATTCATCATGGGCTTGCAGAACGCTGTGGTGTCCAAGACATCCGCCGGCAGCATCCGCACCACGCACATGACCGGCAACATCACCGACCTGGGCGTGGAACTCGGGAAACTGGTTTACTGGAACAGCCGCGGGCTACCCCGTGACCAGCATGTCCGCCACAACGCCGCACGTCTGAAGATGGCGGCCGGGTTGGTCGGCATGTTCGTGCTGGGCGGCATCGCTGGCGCGTTCGGATTCAAGCATGCCGGATTTGTCTGTGTCGTGCCTCTGGCTGCATTGCTGTTGGCATTGTCCATGCCGCCCTTGCTCCGGGACGTCCCGTACCTGAGGACGCTCGTGCGTTAGGCCAGGGGCGCCGTTTCCCCACTTTGTGGTCATTGTCGGCATGGGCCACCAGGCGCGCGCCCCAGGGTCCTCCCTGATTCAAGCGCCGCTGCCGAGGGCCGATATCCGAGATATCCAGCGTAGTTCCCGCTGCGGCGTCCTGCATTCCCACAGGACGGTGTGCACGCGCATCGGGTTGCCACACCAACACCGCCACACCGACCAATGTCCGAAATTCCAAGGAAATCCCCGATTCCCGCCTCTCGGTCTTCCGAGCCGGTCCAGGCATCCGACGCCTTGCGTCTGCTGCTCAAGGGCACCGCGGTGGTCGCCGGGCTGACCCACGTCGCTTTCCTCACCCTGTTCCACTGGGCAGGCGTGGAGGCCATGGCCATCATCAACGTGGCCAGCGTGCTGTGCTATGTGTGGACCTTCTGGCTGGCCCACACGGGGCGCATGGGCCTGTGCTGGCTGGTCACCGCCCTGGAGGTGCTGACCCACGCCATCCTCGCGGTCTGGGTGATCGGCTGGGGCTCGGGCTTCCATTTCTACATCCTGCTGGTGATCCCGGTGGCGGTGATCACCGATTTCCGCCCCCTGGCGCTGAAGGTGCTGGTGGTGTCCACGTTGACGGTGATCTATCTGGGCATGGACATGCTGCTGCTGCGCCGCGACCCGCTGGTGGCCTTGCCCACCAGCGTGCTCGACGGTCTGCACTACTTCAACGTGCTGGGCACTGTGCTGATCCTGATCTTTCTGGCCGGCTATTACCACTACCTCATGTCCAAGGCCGAGGCGAACCTGCGCGCCATGGCCACCACCGACCCCCTCACCCAGCTCAGCAACCGGCGCGCCGTGATCGAGGCCATCCGCGACGAGGAATCGCGCATGCAGCGCGCTCAGTCCCAGATGTCCTTCGTGCTGTGCGACCTGGACCACTTCAAGCTGGTCAACGACACCTACGGCCACGACGCCGGCGACGAGGTGCTCAAGGCGGTCAGCCGCGTACTGTCCGACGGGGTGCGCGAGGTGGACCACCTGGCGCGCTGGGGCGGCGAGGAGTTCCTGCTGGTGCTGCCCGGCGCCGGTACGCTGGAGGCGCAGATGGTGGCCGAGCGCCTGCGCCAGCGCATCGAGGCCCTGCGGGTCAAGGTGGGCCATGAGGAGCTGCACATCAGCATGACCTTCGGCGTGAGCGCCCGGCACCCGGACGAGACGTCCGAAAACACCATATCGCGCGCCGACCAGGCCCTCTACGAGGGCAAGCATGCGGGGCGCAACCGCGTGGTGCTCGGCGTCCAGGCGTCAGCGCCGGTGTTGCAGGCCTGAGCCTGCCACGTCGGCATCCGCGCGCACACCTGCGGCGCATGAAAAAGGCCCGCACGGGGCGGGCCTGTCATCGAAGCACGAAGAGAAAGCGCGTCAGAGGGTCACTCGACCTCGTTCTTGCTGGCGCATTCGGCATCCGAGCCGTTCACGCTGCAGCGCACGCGCTTGATGATGTTCAGCGTCTGCTTGTTGTACATGCCCTGCTTGGCGATGTCGATGCGGGCCTCGCGCAGCATCAGCACGTACTTGGGGATGTTCTCGGCGGGCAGATCATCCCAGGTGGCGGCCGGAATGCCGGCCTCGGCCTTCTTGATCAGGTTCATCGCGTGGTCGAACTGGCCAGCCCAGTACTGGCGCGACTTCAGGCCGAAACCCTCGGGGAACTTGGACTTGTTGAACACCATCTGCACCGTCGGGATCATGATCGGAAAGCGGCCGATGCCGCCCTTGGTGCCAATGCCCTTGTACAGCTCGAAGGGCTTGTAGGCCACGGCCGGCAGGGTGACCATGTCCACGAAGCCGTTGTTGAAGCGCGGACCGATGTTGGTCACGTCCACCGAGACGGGCTGCGCGCCGATCTTCTGGATCATGGCGCCCTGGGCCTTGTCGTAGTCGAAGGCCGCGATCTTCTTGCCCGACAGGGCTTCGACCGAGTTGATCGAGCGGTCACGCACGATCGGGTAGGCCGCGCCCAGCGGGAAGATGCCGCCGACTTCGTAGTTGCCTTCGACCATCATCTTCGAGGCGTTCTCGCTGGAGAACAGCTGGATCACCTTGCGGACCACGTCGTAGCTGGCCGGGATGTCGATCTTGTTGTTGCGCACCACGGTGGACGAGCCGATCGAGTCGATCGAGCCGGCCACCGAGTTGAAGGCCTTGGTGCGGAAGGCCGTGGCCATCACCGCATCGCACTGGCCTGCGCGGAAATCCTCGACCGCCACGCGCTCGTCGATGTAGCTTTTCAGCTCGATCTCGACGCCATTCTTCTGCATGGCCACGCCATAGTCGATGGCGGCGTTGTAGACGTCACCCGTCTTGCCGGCCACGTCCCAGACGCACACCAGGTTCTTGGCCGACGCAGCGCCGGCCATGCCCACGAGGGCCGCAGTGGCCAGGGCAAGCTTGCTGATTTTCATAGTCTCTCGGTATCTCTGATTCGATTGCATACAGGGGCCTCCACCAAGTCGGCGGTGGCACAGGGGTGTGCACCGCTCGTATTCAACGCCGGATGGCGTCTGTGATACGACAGGGGCAACCCGAATAGGTTCCCCCGCCTCCGGGGTGGGTGCGTTCAAAAATGTAGCGCACCCGGGCATGCACAACGTGCCATGCAAGCCCTACAATACCGTCTCGTGTCGAGGAGCGTTGCAAGGCCGACCCTCTCATTCAAGCGGTTTTAGGCCGCTTGAGGTAACTAAGAGACAGGGCCCCAGGCTCGACACGCATGGTTTGCAACGGCGCTCACCCCGCATGTGTCCCCGCTGGGTGAGTTTTGTGCGTCGGGTTTGCCGCCTCCGTTCTGCCTTCTGCAGTCATTGGCGGTCAAATCCGCGCATCCCCGGCAGCGCACGGCGGCTTCTGAATCCTTTAGGAGCTCTGTCCATGAACGCTGTGTCCAAATCCCTGATCACCGACCACAAGGGCGTCGAGTGCGTCGTCGCCGACATGTCCCTGGCGGCCTGGGGCCGTAAAGAGCTGGCCATCGCCGAGAGCGAAATGCCCGCCCTGATGGCCATCCGCAAAGAGTACGCCGCCACGCAGCCCCTCAAGGGCGCGCGCATCACCGGCTCCCTGCACATGACCATCCAGACCGGCGTGCTGGTCGAGACCCTGCAGGCCCTGGGTGCCACCGTGCGCTGGGCCTCGTGCAACATCTTCTCCACGCAGGACCACGCCGCCGCCGCCCTGGTGGAGGCCGGCACCCCGGTGTTCGCCTACAAGGGCGAATCGCTGGAGGATTACTGGGACTACACCCACCGCATCTTCGATTTCGGCGCCAAGGGCACCGAGGGCGAAGGCCCCAACATGATCCTGGACGACGGTGGCGACGCAACGCTGCTGATGCACCTGGGCAAGAAGGCCGAGACCGACCCCTCCGTGCTGGCCAACCCGGGCAGCGACGAAGAGCGCATCCTGTTCGCTGCCATCAAGGCCAAGCTGGCTGTTGACTCGACCTGGTACAGCCGCAAGGGCGCCCAGATCATCGGCGTGACCGAAGAGACCACCACCGGCGTGCACCGCCTGAACGAGATGAGCGCCAAGGGCACGCTGCTGTTCCGCGCCATCAACGTGAACGACTCGGTCACCAAGTCCAAGTTCGACAACCTCTACGGCTGCCGCGAGTCGCTGGTCGACGGCATCAAGCGCGCCACTGACGTGATGGTGGCGGGCAAGATCGCCGTGGTGGCTGGCTATGGCGACGTGGGCAAGGGCTCGGCCCAGGCCCTGCGCGCCCTGAGCGCCCAGGTGTGGGTCACCGAGATCGACCCCATCAACGCCCTGCAGGCCGCGATGGAAGGCTACCGCGTGGTGACCATGGACTGGGCCGCCGACAAGGCCGACATCTTCGTGACCACCACCGGCAACAAGGACGTGATCACCTATGAGCACATGGCGGCCATGAAGAACAACGCCATCGTCTGCAACATCGGCCACTTCGACAACGAGATCCAGGTGGCCAAGCTGGAGCAGAACTGCCAGTGGGAAGAGATCAAGCCCCAGGTCGACCACGTGATCTTCAAGGACGGCAAGCGCATCATCCTGCTGGCCAAGGGCCGCCTGGTGAACCTGGGCTGTGGCACGGGCCATCCCAGCTACGTGATGTCGTCGAGCTTCGCCAACCAGACGATCGCCCAGATCGAGCTGTTCACGCGCCCCGATGCGTACGCCGCCGGCAAGGTCTACGTGCTGCCCAAGCATCTGGACGAGAAGGTGGCGCGCCTGCAGCTGACCACGCTGAACGCGCAGCTGACCACGCTGACGGAGGAGCAGGCGGCCTACATCGGCGTGCCGGTGAATGGTCCCTACAAGCCCGACACCTATAGGTATTGAGCCCACCTGGCGGCCGATGGCTCGAGCGGATCAACTCCTCGTCAAGCACGGGCTTGCGCCCACGCGGTCGGCCGCCCAGCGGCTGATCGATGGGGGCGCGGCCGAATGGCAGGGCCCGCAGGGCTGGACAGCCGTGCGCAAGGCCGGCGAGGTGCTACCCGAAGGGGCCGAGCTGCGCGTGACCGACGATGCGGAGACGCGCTGGGTGTCGCGTGCGGGGCTCAAGCTCGAAGGGGCGCTGAACCACTGCGCCGGCCTTGATGTGCTGGGCGCGCGCTGCCTGGATGTGGGCCAGAGCACCGGTGGCTTTTCCGAGGTGCTGCTGGCGCGGGGCGCGGCGCTGGTGGTCGGGATCGATGTCGGCCATGGCCAGCTGCACCCGCGCCTGCGAGGGCAGGACCGCCTGCGCGTGATCGAAGGGCTCAACGCGCGCGAGCTCAGCCATGAGGCCTTGAGCGCGGCCGGCGTCACGCCGCAAGAGTTCGACGGCGGCTTCGAGCTGGTGGTGGGCGATCTGTCCTTCATCTCGCTCACGCTGGTGCTGCCGGCGCTGGCACCGCTGCTCGCGCCGCGCGCCGACCTGCTGATGCTGGTCAAGCCGCAGTTCGAGCTGCAGCCGGGGCAGATCAGCAAGGGCGGGCTGGTGAAGGACGAGTCGCTGTACCCCGAGGTACGTGCGCGCATCGAGCAGGCCTGCGTGGGGCAGGGCCTGCAGGTGGTGGATTACTTCGACAGCCCCATCGCCGGTGGCGACGGCAACCGCGAATTCTTCGTGTGGGCGCGGCCCACCGGCAAGGACACGTCAACATGACAGCTACGACCCCGAAGGGCGCCTGGCCCATCAGCCTGGAGTTCTTCCCGCCCAAGACGCCCGAAGGCGCCGACAAGCTCACGGCGGTGCGCCAGCAGCTGTACGCGCTCAAGCCCGACTACTGCTCGGTGACCTATGGCGCGGGCGGCTCCACGCAGGACGGCACCATCCAGACGGTGCGCGCCATCCTGGCCGAAGGCGTAGACGCGGCGCCGCACTTCTCGTGCATCGGCGCGACCAAGGCCAGCGTGCGCGAGCAACTGGCGCAGTTCAGGGCCGACGGCATCCAGCGCATCGTGGCGCTGCGCGGTGACCTGCCCAGCGGCTACGGCGGCTTCGGCGAGTTCCGCTACGCCAGCGAGCTGGTGGCCTTCATCCGCGAGGACAGCGGCGATCACTTCCACATCGAGGTGGCCGCCTACCCCGAGATGCATCCGCAGGCCCGCAACCCCGAGGCTGATCTGAAGGCCTTCGTGACCAAGGTGCGTGCGGGCGCTGATGTCGCGCTGACGCAGTACTTCTTCAATCCAGACGCCTACTTCCGCTTCGTGGACGACGTGGCCAGGGCCGGCGTGAGCATCCCGGTGGTGCCGGGGATCATGCCGATCATCAACGCCAGCCAGCTGATCCGCTTCTCGGATGCCTGCGGCGCCGAGATCCCGCGCTGGGTGCGCGCGCGGCTGGAGGGCTTTGGCGATGACAAGGCCTCGATCCAGGCCTTCGGACTGGACGTGGTGAGCGACTTGTGCGAGCGCCTGCGTGCGGGCGGCGCGCCCGGTGTCCACTTCTACACGATGAATCAGGCAGCGCCAGTGAAGGCCTTGTGCGAGCGGCTGGGACTGATCTCATGAGGCCGCTCATAATCTACAGCCAGCGCGCGGCAGTTTCCTGAAGTCAGGCCGGGCCGCCTGTTCGAACCCTGCCCAGGGGCAGCCAGCCAAGGAGACAGCACATGCCCCCCGCATCAGAAAAGCCAGCCATCAAGGGCGGCGATGCCCCTGGCGTCCATGCCGCCGACTCGGGTGCTACGGCCATCCAGGACCACAAGTCCGACATCTTCTTCGCGGCGATCGAAACCACGCGCATGCCCATGCTCGTGACGGACCCCCGCCAGCACGACAACCCCATCGTCTTCGCGAACCGGGCCTTCATCTCGATGAGCGGCTATTCGGCAGAGGATGTGATGGGCCGCAACTGCCGCTTCCTGCAAGGGCCCGAGACCAACCGCGACACCATCGCCGAGATCCGGCAGGCCATCGAAGAGCGGCGCGAGGTCACCACCGAGATCCTGAACTACCGCAAGGACGGCTCCACCTTCTGGAACGCGCTGTTCGTCTCGCCCGTGTACGACGAGCACGGCAACCTGGTGTACTTCTTCGCCTCGCAGCTCGATGTCAGCCGGCGCCGGGATGCCGAGAGCGCGCTGTCGCGCTCGCAGCGCATGGAGGCGCTGGGTCAGCTCACGGGCGGCATCTCGCATGACTTCAACAACCTGCTGCAGGTGATCTCGGGCCATCTGGACATCCTGCGCATGAACCTGGAGCGTGACGAGATCAACATGGCCCTGGCCAAGAAGAGCGTGCAGACGGCCCGCAATGCCGTCTCCAAGGCTGCCACCCTCACGCAGCAACTGCTGGCCTTCTCGCGCAAGCAGCACCTGGAGGGGCGCCAGATCAACCTGAACGCCGCGGTGAAGGGCATCACCGAGCTCGTGCACGAAACCCTGGGCAACGGCATCGCCGTGCAGACCATCCTGGCGCCTGAGCTGCCCAACTGCCGTGTCGACCCCAGCCAACTGGAGATGTCGCTGCTGAACATCCTGGTGAACGCCCGCGATGCCTTGCCCGAGGGCGGCAAGGTGGTGATCGAGACCAAGACGGTCAACGTCACCCCGGAAGACGTGCACGCCTTCGCCGGGCTGCGCCCCGGCAAGTACGCGGCCGTGTCCGTCACCGACAACGGCACGGGCATCCCGGCCGAGATCATCGGCCGGGTGATGGACCCCTTCTTCACCACCAAGGAAGAAGGCAAGGGCACCGGCCTGGGGCTGTCCATGGTGTATGGCTTTGCCAAGCAGTCAGGTGGGCAGGCGTCCATCTACTCGGAGGTGGGGCAGGGCACCACCGTGCGCCTGTACTTCCCGGTGACGGAAGACTCGCTGCGCACGCGCGAACTGATGAAGCCCACCGGCCGGCATGGCGGCCAGGAAATGATCATCGTGGTGGACGACCGCCCTGAGGTGGCGGAGCTGGCCAAGGAAATGCTGGAATCGCTGGGCTATGCCACGGTGGTGGCCGGTAGCGGCGTCGAGGCGCTCGACTGGTTCAAGCAGGCAGACAACATGCCCCTGGCCGATATGCTGTTCTCCGACATCATCATGCCGGGCGGGGTGAACGGCTTCATGCTGGCGCGGGAGATGCGGCAGCTGCGTCCTGACCTGCGCGTGCTGCTGACCACGGGCTACGCGGGCGACGAGAATGCCCACATGAGCGACAACAGCGAGTTCGAGGTGCTGCGCAAGCCCTACACGCTCGATGAGCTGGCCAGGAAGGTCCGGTCGGTGCTGGATGTGCAGACGCTGCCAGACGCTGGCTGACGACGCGCGCTTTCTGCTTGAAACGACGCCTTAATTGACGGGCGGCACCCGCATGCCCTTCAGCACCTGGCGCATGGATGCTTCAGCCAGCTCGTTGTCGGTACGCTGCGGACGGCCCTCTGCAATGAGGCGTTTCACAAGGGCCAGCAAAGGATCGATCTCCACGGGCTTGACCATGAACGCATCGTAATCCTGGAAAATCCGTCGCACCACGTCCTCGCTGGTGGCGCTCATGAAGACGAAGGGGATATGGGCCAGCGTGGTGTCCTGCCTGATCGCTGCGCCGAACTCGCCGCCGTCCATGATCGGCATCATGAAGTCGGACAGAATCAGCGCGGGCTTCTCGCCTTCGCGGAGCATGTCCAGCGCCTGCAGGCCATTGGACGCTGCAGCCACGCGGTAGCCCTCGGCTTCCAGCAAGAGTTGCATGACTTCGGCATTGCCGTATTCGTCCTCGACGATCAGAACAAGTTTCATCGAGACCAGCTTTCAAATAGACAGCGAGTGACTTATCAGGTTGTGAGAGGTCGAAAGATATCCACCGAAGATACCGTGGCGCCGCCGCCGCGAACCTTCGAGATGGTGAGGATCCGCTGATTGACCTGCCTCTTGGGAGAAGGTTCGGGCTCAAAAGCGAATACGTTGTCAAACCACCCTGCAACGCCTTCAGCAAGCGGTGTTCCCGCGGCGATGGCCAGCGCGCCAGGGTCTATCGTGAACAGGGAGGTCACCTCACGCCGCCTCAACTCCAGCAGCAGACGGCCCAGGAACCGGTAGCCGCGCTCCGGAAATGCCAGGGTGTCGGCCAGCCCGGCCACACCATCCAGAACCAGCCGGCGAGCCTTCAGTTCGTCAACCAGCCTGAGCAGTTTGTGGCCCATTTCATCCATTGATTCATCCTCGTGACCAAGATTCTTGATTGTCAAGGTGCCGGCATTGATGGCGCCCTCGAGCTCAAGGCCCATCTCTGCCCCGATCCGCCGCAGATCGCCACTCAGCTCGGTGCATGACAACACCAGGCTGGGGGCCCCGCCGTGGGGCGCCGCCGCAAAAGCCAAGGCGAACGTGGTCTTTCCCGACCCAGTGTGCCCGATCACGGCCGAGGCGCTGCCTGTGAATAGGCCCTTGGCGTGTAGGACATTGTCCAGGGCGGGCAGGCCGGAAGACACGGGGTCTTTGCCCAGCTTCACGTTGCCGTCGACCAAGGGCAAACTTTCCAGGCGAGGGAAGAATTGCACGCCCTGCGTCGAAATGCAGAACGTGTGCTGGCCGCGGATGACCTGGCTGCCCCGGAACTTGCGCACCTGCATGCGGCGCTCCGCCCGCCAGTGGAAGCCGTGGTCTTCAAAAGCGAAGATGCCATCCACCATCGTCTGCTCGGCACTCAGGGCGTTGCTGTTGCCACTGGTCAGTACCAGGCAGGTGCACGACAGGGCACTGACCAGGCTTTGCAGCTCATGCACGAACTGGCGAACCGAATCATTGGTCATCGCCTCCAGGCTGTCGACCACCAGGCCATCGACCACCAGCAGCGATGCGCGGTGGCGCGTGAGCTCGCCGCGCAGCAGCTCGACCACTGCCTTCAGCCCGCCTTTTTCGAGTTCACGGTAGCCACTGACGTAGAACACCGTGGAGCTGACTTCCTGCTGGTCGAAGAAGATCTGCTGCTCCATGTGCTTGAGCATGCGGGCGTGGGATTCCGCCAGCATGGTGACGTACAGGGTGCGGCTCTCGCGCCGGGCCAATGTGTAGGCGATCTGGTTGGCCAGTGTGGTCTTGCCGACGCCGGGCGGCCCCTCGAAGATATAGACGCCGCCTTCGAACAAGCCCCCGTTGAGGATCTCGTCCAAGCCTTCGACAAGGGTGGGCAAACGTTTCATTCTTATGGAGCGTGCTGAAAATGATGGGGCGGGCCACTGATGATAATTCTGGCAGTGCAAGGCAGGGCGCCGCTTGGAAGCCTTGATTCTAGGGGGTATGCCTTGCGCCAGCCACTCGTGTCGGAGCAAGGCGAATTGCATGGTGTTTTCATAGATGGGTGCGCCGCTGGCATCGTTGCGGAAGGAGATGAACTCCTCGAAGACACCCTCCTGGCGCATGCCGAGTCGTTCACACAGCCTTTGTGAGGCCACGTTCGTGTCCTCCACATAGGCATACAGCCGGCGCGCGGCGCGGGCCGTGAACAAGTGGGTGAAGAGCGCGGCAGCGGCTTCGTGGGCATAGCCCTTCCCGAAGAAGGCGGGATTGAAGTTCCAGCCGACCGAGAGGGTGTCATCGTCCTCCGGATCGGCGAACAGATCACCGATGAGCTTGCCGGACGCGCGCAGACACACCGCGATGCTGTGGTCGTTCTGGCTGCGCGTGGCCGCCTCCTGTACGGCTGCCTGCATGTCGGCGAGGGCCAGCGACAGGAAGCAGCTGGCGACGGGGCGGTGCAGGTATTCGAACAAGTCTGCCGCGTCTCCCGGCGTGAAGGGCCTCAGCACGAGGCGGGTGGTCGCAATGGCTTCCATGTGCTTGAACTCCGAGGTGGGATCGCGTTGTCATGGTCTGGGCGGCATGGCCCTGTGCTCAAGCACGCCGCCACCGAGTGCCTTGTAGAGGGCCACGGCGCTGCCGAACGTCTCGTGCCTCAAGTCCAGCAGCGTCTGCTGCGCTGCATAGGATTGCCGCTGAGCGTCCAGCAGTTCCAGCCGCCCCTCCACGCCGGCGCGGTAGCGCAGGTGAGACAGTTGTGCGCGGCGCTCGGCACTGTCCACGGCGCGCACTTGTGCCTCAAGCTGGCGGCCGTAGGTCTGCTGCGCGGCCAGGCCGTCCGCGACCTCACGGAAGGCCGTCTGAATGGCGCGCTCGTAGTCGACCACGGCGCTTGATCGGCGGACTTCGGCCAGCCTCAGGTCGGCGCGCAGCCGTCCGCCCTGGAACAGCGGCTGGGTGATCTGGGGCGAGAAACTCCAGGCCCGGCTTGGGCCATCGAACAGCCCACCGATGGCCCGGCTGGCAAGGCCCAGCGACGCGGTCAGCGAGATGCGGGGGAAGAACGCCGCGCGCGCCGCGCCGATGTCGGCATGCGCGGCCACCAACATTTGTTCGGCCTGGCGGATGTCGGGCCGTCGCGTCAGCAGGTCCGACGGCAGGCCGGCCGGCAAGGTCGTCAGTACCGGTTGCCGGTCCAGTGGCAAGCCCGGGGGCAGGTCGTCGGGCAGGTCGGCGCCCACCGGCAGGCGCAGCGCGTTCTGCGCCTGCGCCCACGCCCGCGTGCGGGCCTGCAGATCGGCCTCTGCCGTCGCCACCTGACCTTCGGCCTGGGCCACGTCCAGGCCGCTGCTTTGCTCGGCCTGCCTCAGCAGGCGTGCCAGTTCCAGCGACCGCTGCCAGTCTTCGAGGGTGCGCGTCGCCAGCGCGTGCTGCGCCTGCGCCAGGCGTTCGGCCAGGTAGGCGTCGGCCACGGCGCCCACCAAGGCGAGTTGAGCTGCCAGGCGACCATGCTCACTGGCCAGGTAGCGGGCAAAGGCGGCTTCCGACAGCGAACGCGCGCGCCCGAACAGGTCGATCTCGAAGGCGCTCAAGCCCACGCTGGCACCCGCCTGCTGGGTGATCGCGGCGGTCCTGGAAGGGGCGGGCAGTTCGGCGGACGCCGTGCGCTGACGCGTCGCGCTCACACTGGCATCGATGCCTGGCCATTGGGCTGCGCGCTGGATGCGGTACTGGGCCCCCGCGGCCTCGACGTTCAACACGGCCAGGCGCAGGTCGCGGTTGTTGGCCAGGGCCAGCCCGATCAGGCGCTGCAGGCGCGG
>DDJC01000058.1:17899-23387 GCA_002339015.1 Burkholderiales bacterium UBA1834 | reverse complement strand
CAACTATTCTGACGCGGCGGGAGAGCGACGGCGTGCGCCATTGGGCGGCCGCACAACTTGGCGGTGCGCTGGCTGCCGCAGGACAGACAGCCCGAGATCCCTTTGTTTATTGGCCTTGCGCATGCTTGGACAGTTCAGATTAAGGGGCCTAACGCCCGCGGTAAGCCGCACCGGAGCACGAAGTGCGGAGGGTACCAACAAGCGGAGCTTGTTGGTGTCGGCTTGACCAACCTGTTAGGCTGGGGAGCGAAGGCAGGGTGTTGCACTTCATGTGTCAATCCGCGCTCGCGGAAGGCCGAACTACCAAAGCGCTGCGCGGTCGGGATACCAACCGAGCGGGCCGTGACTTTGGATGCTCTTGCTCATTCCCGCAATTTCGTCAATGAGGAGGGTGTGGACGCTACCGCTAGCGTGCTCAGAGTCAAACGCATAGCAGTAGTCGAAGTACAAGCCTGCGCCCCGGCGTAGTTCTATGCGATGGATGGGCGGCTTGGGTGAGCTTTCCGCCACCAGACCAATCAGGTCTTTCCTTGGCCATCGGGAGAGATCAGCGCGCCGCGCCTCGGGGAAGAACGTGATAAGGAGATCATTCAAAAATTGATCTAGGCTCAAGAAGACTCGGCGCTCGCTTTGACTTGAGATACGACTCTCAAGCGGGCCGTCATTGACGGGCCTCAACGCTGATACGTGTCGTCCGCACGCGTTTATGGCCCACGTGCCGGGTCGGGGTGGTAAAGCGCCACGAAGAGTAATCCCAAGTCCTTGAATCTCGCGGGGTGTCTTGACGACGTGGATGCTTCGGGGTTCTACGGCCACAAGTTCCGACAGCAGAGCGAGATCAATCCCTCTCATTTCACTTGCATATTGAACGATGACGCCGTTTATGACCCGTGCGGCATCAAACGCCTCATTCAAAAGAACAACGCTGTTATTCCCCGACGAGAAACCGTGAAATCCCAAGGCTGCGCCGACCTCAAGGTAGCGGCCGATTCCGCTACCCGTTGCGTACGCCTGCGTTCCGCCAAGAAATGCCACAGCGCAAGCGGAGTGGCATTCGCGCCCCCGGCGTACGACTGTGGAGATGCTGTTACGTCGAAGGAATCTACCCATCTGTATACCTTCAGCAAGACTACCGCCAGGGCTGTTAAGGCTTAGTTCGGGTTGGCTATCCCGGTCTTTCCAGTTTGTGCGGAGGAATGCAGCAAGGCGGGAAGTATCGCCGGCAACGAATGGACCCGACAACTCAATTCGGCCGGCTTCCACCGCGAAAGTGGCAGCGTGTCCGGATGAGGTCGTTGCTCCAAGCCAGAAAAAACTAAGCGCAATTCGAAGGAGTAGAGGCATATGGTGGTTGTGAGTGACGCGCGCGGCCGATTCATGGTGAGACCTAACGCCTGAATTAATCCGTACCGTGAATGATTTGTTCGGCAGCAAGCCGCGCGCCTCAAATTCCTGACATTTAGGCTCGTGCGCAGGCTTTCTCTAAGTATGCAGATGCGGAAAGTGCGTCATCGAGTAAGGAATGCGCGCTGTGCTCTATCACATGGTGTGGTGCAGAAGAATTAAAAGCCCTTCTTTCAGTAACGATGTATCTTTCGCCACTTTTAAGCAGCCTCTTTTTAATTGTGAACTTGGATTGATATTTCATGTCTAGATCTCCATTCTGCTCTGAATAGAGTCGATCTTAAGTGGGATCTAATCCGCTGTCACTCCTATTTATGTTGAGGTAGTGTGAATCGTCACCTCGTGGTGAGATGTGTGCTGCCTAACGCAATGTAGACGACAGAGACAGGCAGCCACCACTGGAAAGAAGTGGCCATCTATGCCCTTTTGTGGATAGATATGAAATCCACATATAGCTACTTCTCAACAACCCGGTCTCGCAGGCGCAAGCGCCGAACCGTCTTCATCGGCATGCGCCAGACACCAGCCTGCCGATCCCATGTTGCCCCTGCCGCCGCTACGGCGGATCGCAGCAGCCCTTCGCGGTACTCAATGCGAACGCCCACGATCTGCTCCGGCTTGACGGCAATAGGCGCTTGATCAACCACAAGTTCTACCGTAGTGATTCGCGTCGTACCCGTAGGATCAATGCGGTGCCGAACACAAACCAATTGCTCGCCATAGCGGCGGGCAAGCTTGATGGCACCAGGTTGCGCGGGTGACAGTTTCTTGGTCACCCTGAAATTCGTTGTCTGATTCTTCACGATCCACCCTCACCTCTTTTGTATCTGGCACTACTATAGCTGTGCGCAGTTGCCTCTCTGCCCCACAAACAAGCCCCCAAAGAAAAACCCCTCAGCACCAGTACGGTGTTGAGGGGTTTTTTGTCTGGTGCCGCCTGTCGGATTCGAACTGACGACCTACCGCTTACAAGGCGGTTGCTCTACCAACTGAGCTAAGGCGGCATGCATGCTTTCTTCAATGAAGAGGCAAGGGCCGCATTGTAATGCAGCCCTTGATGACTTCCGGCGCTTACTTGATGCGCCGCAGCGACGGTCTGCCGCCGCCCGGAGGCGCAGCAGGGGGCTCGGGATCATTCCCCCCAGTCTCATCCTGTGGCACAACCTCCAGCGCCACAGCTGCATCGGGATCCGTGTCTGGCACGCTGGCCAGGCGGATGCCCGATTTGCGCTCACCCGCAGCAGGCGCCTCGGCACCGTCTTCGCTGTCCTGCGGCGTTGGCACCGGGAACGCCATGCCCTGCCCGTTCTCACGGGCGTAGATGGCGATCACATGGTCCACCGGCACCGCGATGTCACGCGCCACCCCACCGAATCGCGCCTTGAACTCGATGTACTCGTTGCCCAACTGCAGCTGGCTCGTGGCGTCGAAGCTCACGTTGAGCACGATCTCGTTGTTCTTGACGTACTCGCGCGGCACCTGCACCGTCTTGTCGACGTACACCGCCAGGTAGGGCGTGAAGCCGTTGTCGGTGCACCAGTCGTGCAGGGCCCGGATCAGGTACGGGCGGGTGGAACTGCCCTGGGCGTCGGCGTCGGTCGGCGTGGTCATGAAATCCCGGTTCGTCGTCGTTACTTGCGCATCACCTTCTCGGAGGGCGTCAGCGCCTCGATGTAGGCGGGCCGCGAGAAGATGCGCTCAGCATACTTCAGCAGCGGCAGCGCATTCTTCGACAGCTCGATGCCATAGTAATCCAGGCGCCACAGCAGGGGCGCGATGGCCACGTCCAGCATGGAGAAGTCATCCCCCAGCATGTACTTGTTCTTCAGGAAGATGGGCGCCAGCTGCGTCAGGCGGTCGCGGATCTGCGAGCGGGCCTTCTCGAGTTGCTTGTCGTTGCCCTTGAGGCCGCCACGGCCTTCGAGCAGGTTCACGTGGGCGAACAGTTCCTTCTCGAAGTTCAGCAGGAACAGGCGCACGCGGGCGCGGGCCACCGGGTCACCGGGCATCAGCTGCGGATGGGGGAAGCGCTCGTCGATGTACTCGTTGATGATGTGCGACTCGTACAGGATCAGGTCGCGCTCGACGAGGATGGGCACCTCGTTGTAAGGGTTCATCAGGGCGATGTCTTCCGGCTTGGCGAAGACGTCGACGTCGCGGATCTCGAAATCCATGCCCTTTTCGAAGAGCACGAAGCGGCAGCGGTGCGAATAAGGACAAGTCGTACCGGAATAAAGCACCATCATGGCGGCAGGATCCTCAATCAGAAACAGGCAAATGCCAAAAACAACGAAGCGCAGTGGCACCCCGCGAAGGGTGTTCACTGCGCCAGACACCCTTTGATCAAGGGCGCCGTCGACACTCAGTTCACTTCACGTCTTTCCAGAACGCGGCGTTCAATCGCCAGGCAACGAACAGGAAGCCGATGAGGAAAATCATCACGCCCACACCGATGCGGATGCGGTGCTGGGCGTTCGGCTCAGCCATCCACGTCATGTAGGCCACCAGATCGGCCATCGCACTGTCGTACTCCTGGGCCGACATTTTACCCGGGGTCAACTGCTGGAATCCAGAGAAGGTGTGAACCTTCTTTTTTTCATCATGCGGATCGACTTCTTCCTTGTACACCGCAGCGCGTTCACCCTGCAGTTCCCAGAGCACGTGGGGCATGCCCACATTGGGGAAGACAAGGTTGTTCCAGCCCGTGGGGCGGGTGTCGTCTTTGTAGAAGGTGCGCAGGTAGGTGTAGAGCCAGTCGGGGCCGGTGCCGGCATGGCTGGCCCGGGCGCGGGCGGCCAGGGTAAGGTCGGGCGGCACGGCACCAAACCACTCCTTGGCATCGCGCGGCTTGATGGCCGAGGTCATGGTCTCACCCACCTTCTCGGCGGTGAACAGCAGGTTCTGCTTGATCTGGTCGTCCGTGAGGCCGATGTCCTTCAGGCGGTTGTAGCGCACGAAGGCCGCCGAGTGGCAGTTCAGGCAGTAGTTGACGAACAGCTTGGCGCCGTTTTGCAGCGCGGCCAGGTCGGTCACCCGCTCCTTGGGGAAACGGTCGAGCGGGGCCGTACCTTCGGCAGCCGGGGCGCCCGAGACCAGCGCCAGCGTGGTCAGCAGCGAAGCGATGATGCGTTTGATCATGTTGGTGTGCTCCTGGCGCTCAGTGGGGGTGGTAGGTCACGCGCTCGGGCACCGGCTTGAAGGTGCCCAGCTGGCTCCACCACGGCATCAGCAGGAAGAACCCCAAGTACAGCAGCGTTCCGATCTGCGCCATCTTCTCGTACACGGGCGACGGGGGCTCGATGCCCAGCCAGCCCAGCATCACGAAGTTCAGCACGAACACGCCGTAGACGATCTTGTGCCAATCAGGGCGGTAGCGGATCGACTTGACCGGGCTGTGGTCCAGCCAGGGCAGGAAGGCCAGGATCACCACCGCGGCGCCCATCACGACCACCCCCCAGAACTTGGCCTCGAAGGTGTACAGCAGGGCGATGAAGACAGCCGCGCCGATGATGCCGCCGATCTTGGCGCTGCTGCTGCCCTGGCCCTTGACCAGGTTCAGCAGGGCGGCCAGGCCGAGCAGAGCTGCGAACACGTGCACCATCCAGTCGGTGGTGGCACGCAGCATCGAGTAGAACGGCGTGAAGTACCAGACGGGGGCGATGTGCGAAGGCGTCTTGAGGGGATCGGCCGGCAGGAAGTTGTTGTACTCCAGGAAGTAGCCGCCGAACTCCGGCGCGAAGAAGATCACCGCCGTGAACACGATCAGGAAGCCGGCCACGCCCATGATGTCGTGCACCGTGTAGTAGGGGTGGAAGGGGATACCGTCTAGCGGGATGCCGTTGGCGTCCTTCTTGGCCTTGATCTCGATGCCGTCGGGGTTGTTGGAGCCCACTTCGTGCAATGCGATCAAATGCGCCACCACCAGGCCCAGCAGCACCAGCGGCACGGCGATCACGTGCAGCGCGAAGAAGCGGTTCAGCGTGGCATCGCCCACGACGTAGTCGCCGCGGATCAGGATGGCCAGGTCAGGGCCGACGAAGGGAATCGCCGAGAACAGGTTGATGATCACCTGGGCGCCCCAGTA
>DDJC01000058.1:235-17846 GCA_002339015.1 Burkholderiales bacterium UBA1834 | reverse complement strand
TGTAGCGCACCAGCCAGCCCCAGGGCACATCGCGCATGATGTACTCGACGCTGGCAAACGCCACCGGGATGCCGGCGGCATTGAGCGTGCCGTCGGGCTTGTAGTTCATGACCAGGAAGATCCCGGTCACGATCTGGATCACCAGCACCAGCAGGGCCAGCGAGCCGAAGAAGTACCAGAAGTTGAAGTTCTTGGGGGCGTAGTACTGCGCGGCGTGTTCGTTCCAGAGCTTGGTGGCCGGGAACCGGTTGTCCACCCAGGTCATGAACTTCACGCCGGCCGAGGCGCCTGCGGGCGCTTGCTTGAATTCAGCCATGTCGATGTGCTCCTGCCTCAGGCCTGCTTGTCTTCACCAATGAGGATCTTGGTGTCGGAGAGGTACATGTGCGGCGGCACTTCGAGGTTGTCGGGCGCGGGCTTGTTCTTGAACACGCGGCCGGCCATGTCGAAAGTGGAGCCGTGGCACGGGCACAGGAAGCCGCCCGGCCAGGTTTCGGGCAGGGAGGGCTGGGCACCGGCCTGGAACTTGGCGGTCGGCGAACAGCCCAGGTGCGTACAGATGCCCACCGTCACCAGGATTTCGGGCTTGATTGAGCGGTGGTGGTTCTGGGCGTATTTGGGGGTGAGCTCATCCGGCTTGCGCAGTGAATCCGGATCGGCGAGTTCACCACCGATCTTTTCCAGCTCGGCCAGCTGGGCAGGCGTGCGCTTGATGATCCACACAGGCTTGCCGCGCCACTCCACCGTGAGCATCTCGCCCTCTTTGAGGGTGCTGATGTCGGCCTCGACGGCGGCGCCAGCAGCGCGGGCCTTTTCAGAGGGCTGGAAGGTCAGGGCGAAAGGGACGGCGGCGGCAACGCCACCTGCACCACCGGTGACGCAGGCGATGGTCACCCACGTCCGGCGGCTTTGATCCACTGGCTGATTGCTCATTGGTTCCTCGGGGACGATGAACGATGGAAAAGGGGGTTGGCTGTTATTCTAGCCATGGGCCCTATGGTTTATAACCATGCCGGACGGGCACGCGCAGTCAGATCAAACCCTGTGCATTTAGATTATTTACCAACACCAAGCAGTGCTAGAAGATAGGAGCGGGCGCATGAGTTTCATGACCGAATTCAAGGAATTTGCCATCAAGGGCAATGTGGTGGACCTGGCAGTGGGCGTCATCATCGGCGGGGCCTTCGGCAAGATCGTGGATTCGTTGGTCAATGACCTGATCATGCCGCTGGTGGGCAAGGCGGTCGGGGGCCTGGATTTTTCCAATTACTACATCGCCCTGGCGGGCCAGCCCGCAGGCCTGGCACTGGCCGATGCCAAGAAACTCGGCGCCGTGTTCGCCTGGGGTAATTTCGTCACCGTGGCCCTGAATTTCGCGATTCTGGCCTTCATCATCTTCCTGATGATCAGGCAGATCAACCGCCTGCGCCGGCAGCCGGCACCGGCCGCCCCCGTCGCTCCAGCCCCCACGCCGGAAGACATCGTGCTGCTGCGGGAAATTCGTGACAGTTTGAAACGGTAACGCAAGTCCGGATCCAAGCGGCCGATATCTGGATCGAAAGGGGTGCAAGTCTTCGCCCCTGTTGTGATCTGGATGTAAGCCCACCGTGACCGATCCCCGACTGGACCGTCTGCTCGAACCTGCCGTGACTCGCCTGGTGGCGGGCATGACGCAGGCCATCGACAAGACGGGCACCCAGCTGGGCATGCTGGCCCTGGCGGCCAGCAGCAATGCCGAGCGCCAGGCGTTGATGAACGCCGAATACGACCTGCAGCGCCGTTGCACGGCGGTCGGTCAAGCGTTCGCACGCGATCTGGGCGAGCGTGTTGCCAAGGATCTGCAGCGCCAGCAACCGGAAGGCGCGGCCTACGCGGACACCGACTGGACGGCGCTGCGCCTGGTGGAGAACGCCGAAGTCGAGGAAACCGTCACCGCTGCGCGCCTGACCCGGCTGCTGGAGATCGATACCGAGGTCTCGTTGCGCGAACTCCGTGGTTATTTCGTCACGCTTCAGGCCGCCGAGCCGGGCGACGAGGTGTTTCCCCTGCGCCCGGCCATCGTGGGCAAGGCCCTGCTCAAGGCCGTGACGCAGGCCAGCGACGACAGCGCCGCCCAGCAGCAACTGGCCCGCGTGCTGGCCGCGCACGCCAGCGCCGCGCTCAAAGCCTGCTACGAACAACTGCTGGCCGAATGCCGCCAGCATGGCGTGACACAGGCCCCATTGCTGGTGCGCAAGCCTACCGGGCACACGGGCAGTCCGGGGCTGGAACGTGATGCCCCCCGCTCGTCGACCAGTGGCGCGCCCCTAACGTCGGGCCATGGCGCCCTGAGCGGCCCTACAGAAGCCAATGACTGGACGCCGCCCCCGTCGATGAAAGCCCTGGGCGATCTGTTCGGCGTGGCCCTGCCCTCCCCTGAAGACCTGCAGGCAGCGGCCGCACGCGCCACGGGCCTGGCAGCAACTGGTGGCCGCAGTGGGCTGGGTGGCATGCCCGGCAGCGCCGGCGCAAGCGCCGCGCCACCAGGCCCTGCAGGGTCAGGTGGCACGCGCGGGCAGAGTCAGGGTGGCGCCGCTTCGGGCGCCTCCGATGTCGACAGCGGCATGCTCGGCCTGATGCGCCGGCTGCAGAGCCTGTCCTCCGTGGCTTCTGGCTGGGCCGTGTCTACCCCGGGCAGCCTGCCCACCCATGAAACGCCCACGCCCTCCAACCTGATCCGCGTCCACCGCGAAGAACTGTTGCAGGCCAGCGGCGGCACCGCCCTGGACCAGATGGTCATCGACATCGTGGCCACGCTGTTCGACCAGGTGCTCTCCGATCCCAAGGTGCCGCCCCAGATGGCACGCCAGATCGGGCGTCTGCAGTTGCCCGTGCTGCGGGTGGCCCTGCGCGACCAAAGCTTCTTCCATTCGCGCAAGCACCCGGTGCGCCGCCTGGTCAACCGCATGGCCAGCCTGGCCGTCGCGTTCGACCGCCTGGACGAAGGCCCCGGGCGCGAGTGCATCCAGATCGTCACCGAAATGGTGCGCGAGATCGTCGAGGGCGATTTCGACCGCCTGGACCTGTACGAATCCAAGCTGGCCGACCTGGAAAAATTCGTTGCCTCGCAGACAGCACGCGAGGTGGAAGAGAACGCCGCCGTGGCCGCCCTGCTCAGCGGCAAGGAAGCCGATCTGCGCGTGCAGCAGCGCTACATGCAGAAGGTGCGCAGCGAACTGGCCGATCTGGAGGCGCCCGACTTCCTCAAGGAGTTCCTGGCGCAGATCTGGACCCAGGTGCAGGTGATGGTGGCCGCGCGCCATGGTCCCGAGAGCGACAAGGCCGTGCGCATGCGCAACGCGTCCCATCAGCTGGTGCTGAGCGTGCAGCCCAAGGGGCACCCTTCGCTGCGGCAGGACTTCCTGCGCCAGCTGCCCCAGTTGATGAAGGACCTGCACGAAGGCCTGGACATGATCCAGTGGGCGGCCGAGGCCAAGGAAGGCTTCTTCGCCCAGCTGCTGCCCCTGCATGCCGAGGCCTTGAAGGCCCCGCCCCCGCACGACCTGACCCTGCGCCTGCTGGAGCAGCGCCTGCGCAAGGTCGAGCAGATCGCCATCCCCAGCCGCGAAGAGGCCGCCAACGACCCGCTGCCCGCGCCCAGCTCCACCTCGGAGCCCGGCCTCCTGGCCATGGCGGCCACGCTGTCCCCGCAGGAGGCCCAGTCGGCCGGCTGGATCAGCGAGGCCAGCCTGCAGGACGAGCACAGCGGCGATGGCTCCCTGGACATTGACCTCAGCGCGGGTGACGAGCCCGATCTGATCAGCGTCGACGTGGACCTGCCGCTGGATTCGCCCGCGCCGCCGGCTGCCGGCCCGTCGCTGGTGAACTACATCCAGGCCGGCGCCGCCTACCGCATGCTGCTCAAGGGGCAGTGGAAAAAGGTACGTCTGACCTGGGTGTCCGAAGGGCGCACCTTCTTCATGTTCACACAGGGACATTCGCCGTCCAAGCAGACCATCTCGTTGACGGCCCGCACCCTCACGCAGATGTGCGCATCGGGCCGCTTCAAGGCCTTCGAGCAGGCCCAGTTGCTGGAACGCGCCACCCTCCGCGCCCGCCGCCAGTTGGCCGCACTCAGCCAGCCGCGCGGCAGCAAGGTTGCGGCCTGAGCCGCAGTCCTCGCTCCTTCAGCTTCAAGGCGCGTCAGCCGTAGCCGCCAGCTGGCGGGCCACGTGCATCGCCTCTGTCAGGCTCGATGGATCCGCGCGCCCGGTGCCTGCCAGATCGAAGGCTGTCCCGTGATCCGGGCTGGTGCGCACGAAAGGCAAGCCCAGCGTCACGTTCACCCCATGGGCCACACCCAGGTACTTCACCGGGATCAGGCCCTGATCGTGGTACATCGCCACCACCACGTCGAACTCGCCAGGGTGCTCGGGCGGCGCATGGCGGGCGCGCATGAAGACGGTGTCCGGCGCCAGGGGCCCGGTCACGTCCATCCCCTCGGCGCGCGCAGCGTCGAGTGCCGGGATGATGATGCGCAGCTCCTCATCGCCGAACAGGCCGCCCTCGCCCGCATGCGGATTGAGCCCCGCCACGGCGATGCGGGGCCGCTCGAACCCCATCTTCAGGAAACTCTCGTGCGTGATGCGTACCGTGGCCAGCACGTTGTCGAAGGTGACGGCGTCCAGCGCCTGCCGCAGCGACACATGGATGGACACCAGCACGGTGCGCAACTCGTGGTTGGCCAGCATCATCCGCACGGGCACCAGCGGCTGCCCCTCGGGCGTGGCCAGGGCCTGCAGCAATTCGGTGTGACCCGGAAAGGTTTCGCCCGCCAGTGACAGAGATTCCTTGTGCAGAGGCGCCGTGACCAACGCCAGCGCCCTGCCTTGCTGGACGAGCGCCGCCCCCTCACGCACGCACAGGGCCGCCGCGGCACCTGCCCGCGCATCGATCTGTCCCCAGGTCAAGGCCTCCAGCCCCTCCGGCAGCCCATCAGGCTCCCACACGGGCAACACGACCGGAGCACTTGGAGAAGCGCCAGGGTCACTCGTGCCCTGGGCCGCCGGACGCGGTTCCGTGCGAACCGCCCATACCACCAAACTGGCCGCCTGCGGATGGCGCCCCCCCAAAGCCGCCACGGCCCGCCGCATCACAGCCGCTGAACCGACCACGACTGCGCCTGGGCCCTGCGGTAGCAGCCACTGCCATGCCACGATCTCGGGCCCGATGCCGCAGGGATCCCCCATGGACAGCACCAGGGGCGCAGGGCTGCCCTTTAACCCGGCCAGGGCGGAGAAATCGTCGATGTAGGAAGGCTGATGTCGCATGCCCCGATTTTGACGGCTCATGCACATGGCCGCGCAGGCCCCGGCAGTACACTGACCGCCTATGAACTGGTTAGACGACATCCGCTGGGACGACCAAGGTCTGGTCCCCGTCATCGCCCAGGAAGTGGGCACGGGCGACGTGCTCATGTTCGCCTGGATGAACCGCGAAGCCCTGGCGCGCACCGCCGAACTCGGCGAGGCCGTGTACTGGAGCCGCTCACGCCAGCGCCTGTGGCACAAGGGCGAAGAATCCGGACACACGCAGAAGGTGCACGACATCCGCCTCGACTGCGACAACGACGTGGTGCTGATCAAGGTCGAGCAGCTGGGGCATGAACCGGGCATTGCCTGCCACACCGGCCGTCACAGTTGTTTCTTCCAACGGCACGACAATGGCCGCTGGGTCACCGTGGACCCGGTCTTGAAAGACCCGCAGAACATCTACAAATAGGGGCTCCTGGGTGCTTGTGCGCCCGGGCAGCCTCTGCATTTTCATCATGAGCAATTCAGCCTCCCCCGCCGCGCCCCCTGCCGACACGCTGGACGTGCTGCTGCGCGTCGCCCAGGTGATTGAATCCCGCAAGGGTGCCGACCCCGACAGGAGCTACGTGGCCCGCCTGTTCCACAAGGGCACGGACACCATGCTCAAGAAGGTGGGCGAAGAGGCCACTGAAATGGTGCTGGCCGCCAAGGATCTGGCCCATGCGCCCTCGGACGAGGCCGCCCGCAAGGCCCTGGTGGGCGAATTGGCCGATCTGTGGTTTCATTCGATGGTGGCCATGGCCCACCTGGGCCTGAGCCCTCAGGATGTGGTGGCCGAGCTGGCACGCCGCGAAGGCCTGTCCGGCCTGGAAGAGTTCGCACGCCGCCCCCAACCGGCCGATACGCAGGGCTGACAGCCCTTGATGCACCAAGTTGGCACGTATTTCGCAACAGACTGTTTTTGTAGTGGTAAGGTCATAAGACCGTTGAGGAGCAGACGATGGGATCGTTGAGCATTTGGCACTGGCTGATCGTGCTGGTGATCGTGGTGATGGTGTTCGGCACCAAGAAGCTGAAGAACATGGGCTCGGACCTGGGCTCCGCCGTGAAAGGTTTCAAGGACGGCATGAAGGACGGCGGCACTGCTGCAGCAGATGCACCTGCGCAACAGGTGAGCAACACCGCCAAGACTGACGCCAACACGGTGGACGTCGAAGCCAAGACCAAGTCCTGACACCCTTTTAAGCGGGCCTGAGCAGGCCCCGGACGCCACGTGATCGACTTTGGCATAGACAAACTCGCCCTGATCGGTGCGGTTGCGCTGATCGTGATCGGCCCTGAGCGGCTGCCCAAGGTAGCCCGCACCGTCGGGGTGCTGCTGGGCAAGGCCCAGCGCTATGTCTCGCAGGTGCAGGCCGAGGTGAACCGGTCCATCGAGCTCGAAGAGCTCAAGAAGATGAAGTCCGGGCTGGAAACGGCCGCCTCGGACGTGGAAACCGCCGTCTACCAGAACCTCGATGAGGTCAAGCAGGCCGGCGATGGTTTCCATGACGGCGATCATTCGCTGGCTGACGGCAGCACCAGTTCGCACCACACCCCGTACACGCCCTATGGTGGCGGTTACACCCCGCCACGCAAGAACTGGCGCCTGAAGAAGGCGACCATGCCCATGTGGTACAAGCAGCAGAACGGGGTGCGCCGGCACGTGCAATCGGGCGCGGCGCGCGTGGCGCGTTTCAGGCCACCTGGCGCTGGTCCGCGATGATGTTCCGCTCCGCTGGTGTCGCCCTGATGCCTTTCCCTCTCTGCCCCATTGAGGCCCTGTGAGCCAAGACCCGCAAAACAACGAGATGGAGGGCACCGAGCAGCCCTTCGTCAGCCACCTGATCGAACTGCGTGACCGGCTCATCCGGGCGGTGATCGCGATCGGCGTGTGCTTCATCGCCCTGGCGCTGTACCCCGGCCCTTCGGGTCTGTACGACATCCTGGCGCAGCCGCTGGTGGCCAATCTGCCCAAAGGCTCGACGCTGATCGCCACCAGCGTGATCTCGCCCTTCATGGTGCCGATCAAGATCACGATGCTGGCCGCCTTCATGCTGGCCCTGCCCGTGGTGCTCTACCAGATCTGGGCCTTCGTGGCGCCTGGCCTGTACGCCAACGAGAAGCAGCTGGTGATGCCCTTGATCGTCTCCAGCACGCTGCTGTTCTTCATCGGCGTGGGCTTCTGCTACTTCTTCGTCTTCGGCAAGGTCTTCCACTTCATCCAGCAGTTCGCCCCCAAGAGCATCACGGCGGCACCTGACATCGAGGCCTATCTGGGCTTCGTGCTGAACATGTTCCTGGCTTTCGGGGCGGCGTTCGAGGTGCCGGTGGTCGTGGTGATCCTGGCGCGCATGGGCATCGTGTCGGTGGCCAAGCTCAAGGAGTTCCGAGGCTACTTCATCGTGGTGGCCTTCGTGATCGCCGCGGTGGTGACGCCGCCGGATGTGGTGTCGCAGCTGGCATTGGCCATTCCGATGTGCATCCTCTATGAAGTGGGGATCTGGGCGGCGCAGTTGGCCGAGCGGGGCAAGAAGAAGTCGGACGAGGCGCAGGATGCTTCTTCGGCTTCCGGCTCCTGATCTTCTTTGCCTGCGTGGGCTTTTGGGCGCTTTGGCGTGACAGCGCGGGGCGGGGTCTGAGCCAGCCTGCGTCCGGGCTTCATTCGGGCGGTTTCGCCTTCGGCGAAACTCCCTTGCGGTGCTCACGACGAGGTAGGACCGCAGAACTCGCTCCGCGACCTGCGGTCGCTGCGCTCAAACAACTGCGGCCAGTCAGTTGACGAAGCATGCGCTACGCGCATGCCCACCTCGCCGCTGCGCTCCTCAGCACCCTCAAGGCGCCCGGCCACAGGCCGGCTCAGCCCTTGATGCCCCGCTTTCCGCATGCGAAGGCTGCTGCCCTTTGACTGCATGGGGCTGGCGCATACCAACACCTCACCTGCTCTCGTGCCGACACTGACATAGGCCTAGGCATGGGCAAACGCAGTACAGCCTGGATTTCGAGCGCCATCCTTCGCATGCATGGGCCTGCTGCGCACGCCACCAGCGGGGCGAAACAGGGATGTGGGGGTGGCCGGCCGGGCGCCTTGTTGGCGCCGAGCAGCGCAGTGGCGAGGTGGGCGCGCGCAGCGCGCTTCGTGAACTGACTGGCCGCATCTGTTTGAGCGCAGCGGCGAAGCCGCGTAGCGAGTTATGCGGCCCCACCTCGCCACGAGCAGCGGAGGGGAGTCACGCCGAAGGCGTGACCGCCAACAAAGAAGCCCAGCCGGCTGCCCCCACATCCCGCGCCCCGCGCTGCCCCGCCAAAACGCCTCAACCAAGGCATGCCAACGCGACATCCAACAAAGCACAAACAAAAACGCGCCTCCGAAAAGGCGCGTTCCATGAATCCTCTATCGAGGAGGAGGAGAGCAAGCCAACAACTTACTCCTCGTCGTCATCCTGCTCCGCCGCCGACGCCGCAGGCCGGTTGATCGCCCGGGGCCGCTGCGCCACCGCCACCTCCATCGACAACGTCTGATTGCCCCGGCGCACCTGCACCTGGGCCACGGAGCCCGGTTTCAGGCTCGCCACCGCGTTGAGCAGCTGCGTCGTGTTGCCGACCTTGGCCTGGTCCACCTGCACCACGACGTCGCCCGGACGCACCCCGCCCTTGGCCGCCGGCCCGTTGTGCAGCACCCCGGTGATCAGCACGCCTTCCTTGATCGGCAGGTTGAAGGTTTCGGCGATCTCGGGCGTCAGGTCACGCGGCTCCACGCCGATCCAGCCCCGGGTGACCTGCCCGTCGCGGATCAGGCTTTCCATCACCAGGCGCGCCGTGGACACGGGGATCGCGAAGCCAATGCCCATGTTGCCGCCGGAGCGCGAGTAAATCGCGCTGTTGATGCCCATCAGGTTGCCGTGCGCATCGACCAGCGCCCCCCCCGAGTTGCCCGGGTTGATGGCCGCATCCGTCTGGATGAAGTTCTCGAAGGTGTTGATGCCCAGCTGGTTGCGGCCCAATGCGCTCACGATGCCGGAGGTGACCGTCTGCCCCACGCCGAAGGGATTGCCGATGGCCAGCACCGCATCGCCCACTTGCAGCGTGTCGGAGTCACCGAACACGATGGCCGGCAGCTTCTCCAGATCGATCTTGAGCACGGCCAGGTCGGACTCCGGGTCCGTGCCGATCACCTTGGCGCGCGCCTTGCGCCCATCCGTCAGCATGACCTCGATGTCGTCCATGCGGTCAACCACGTGGTTGTTGGTCAGCACGTAGCCGTCCTGGCTGACGATCACGCCCGAGCCCACGCCGGCCTGTGGCTGGCCATTGCCACCTTGCTCACCGAAGAAATAGCGGAACCAGGGATCACGCTGCCGCTGATTGCGCGAGGCCGTCTTGCTGGTGATCACGCTGACCACCGTGGGCGCCGCACGCTGGGCCGCTTCGGCGAAGCCCACATCGGCCGCCGGCACCCCCTTCACGCCCGAAGCGGGGATGGTGGGCGGCGGGCTGCCCATGGGCAGGGACACGATGGGTGAACCTTGCTGCCAGGGCAATTGCTGGATCCACTGCGGCTTGAGCGTGGACACCACGAAAATGACGGCCACCGCGACGGTGACCGCCTGCGAGAAAATAAGCCAGAGTTTGCGCATTGAAGGACAACGGAATGACCACCGACGTGATCGAACGCGAGGTATTGACCGCCCACCTCGACCAATTGCTCGACAGCGGGCGATTCCGCGATTATGGGCCGAACGGTCTGCAAGTGGAGGGCAAACCCCAGATTCGCAAGATCGTGACCGGCGTGACGGCCAGCCTGGCCCTGATCGAAGCGGCCGTGGCCGCCGGTGCGGACGCCATCCTGGTGCACCACGGCCTGTTCTGGCGTGGCCAGGATGGCCGGGTGACTGGCTGGATGCGCCAGCGCCTGAACACGCTGTTGCGACATGACATCAATCTGCTGGCCTACCACCTGCCGCTGGATGCGCACGCCAGCCTGGGCAACAACGCGCAATGGGGACAGCGCCTGGGGCTGAGCGCCGACGGCCGCTTCGGTGAGCAGGACCTGGGCTTTCTGGGCGCGGTGCCCGATGGGCTCAGCCTGGACGGGCTGGCTGATCGCGTGGCCGATGTGATGGGCCGCACGCCCACGCTGGTGCGAGGCGACGGCCGGACCATCCAGCGCATCGCCTGGTGCAGTGGCGGCGCCCAGGGCTACTTCGAGCAGGCCATCTCGGCCGGCGCCGACGTCTACCTGACCGGTGAGATTTCGGAGCCCCAGGCCCACTACGCGCGTGAGATGGGCGTGGCTTTCATGGCCTGCGGCCACCACGCCAGCGAGCGCTATGGTGTGCAGGCGCTGGGCCAGGCGGTGTACGAGCGCTTCGGCCTGGCCCACGCCTTCATCGACATCGACAACCCCGCCTGAGCGACGGGGCTGCCAACATCGTGACGGATGCGCCGTATCAGCGCACCAGCGCGGCCTCCAGTTCGGCGAAGCTGTGGGCATGCAGATCGGCATCGATCGGCTGGCCCAGGGCGGCCTCCAGGCGCTTGGCCGAGAACAGCCCGCGCAGTGAGGTCTTGCCATCGACCTGCTCGGTGACCAGCAGGTAGCGCAGGCCGTGTTCGCGCAGCGTGGCCACGATGTCACCCACGCGGGCGTGGCGTACAGCCTGCATGTCAGCCACTTCCCAGTGCATGAGCGGCATCATCACATCGGCCAGCGACAGCTCTTGCCGATGGACGTTGTGTGCCAGCGCGCGCACCACAGGCCGCTCGCCCATCAGCGTGTCGGCCGTGACCATGCCAACCAGATCCCCCTGGGCGCCCGATACAAAGGCCATGCGCACACCGGCCCGCAGCATCACATGCAGGGTCTGGTCCAGCCCGTCGCGGTGGCTGGCCACCACCAGCGGGCTGAAGCGGACGTCGGTGAGCATGGGGAGCGCGCGGTCGTCAGGGCGCGCGGTGCGCTTGAGCTGGGGCAGGCTGGGCGCCTGGGTCAGCGACGACAAGGGCACGGGGCGGAAACGCGGTGCTTGTTGTTGTGCGTCAGACATGATGAGGAACTCCTTTGCATCGGATGGAGCGTCCACTGGTGGCCCGTCATGGCCCGGTACATCGGGGTGGCTGGGCGCGGCGGATGTTGTCCAAACCTCACCGCTACATTACGCCGAACCGCGCGTTCAGGTTGACAGGTTGGCATGGCCACAGCCTGTCTGATGTGATGCCATTCACGCCTGTTCAGACTGAGAATCTGTGGCAGAACCCGGGCCATGGACGCATTGCTGTGAAGAAGTGCAAAGGGCCGCATTGACGCGGCCCTTTGTCTGCTGTGCATCGGTGTAGATGCCGCGCGGCTCAAAGGCGTACCGGGATCCCGCGCTGGGCCATCAGGGCCTTGGCCTGGCCCACGGTGTACTCGCCATAGTGGAAGATGCTGGCAGCCAGCACCGCATCCGCCCCGCCCTGCTGCACGCCATCGGCCAGGTGGTCGAGGTTGCCCACGCCGCCCGAGGCGATCACGGGCACGCCCACGGCATCGCTCACGGCACGCGTGAGGGCCAGATCGAAGCCCGACTTGGTGCCGTCCTTGTCCATGCTGGTCAGAAGGATCTCGCCGGCGCCGTATTCAGCCATCTGCGTGGCCCAGGCCACGGCATCGAGGCCCACGTTCTTGCGGCCGCCATGGGTGTAGACATCCCAGCCCGGGCCGCGTGCGGCCAGGTCATCGCCCTGGCGGCGCTTGGCGTCGATGGCCACCACGATGCACTGCGAGCCGTACTTGTCGGATGCATCGCGGATCACCTGCGGGTTGGCCACGGCGGCCGAGTTGAAGCTGACCTTGTCGGCACCGGCGTTGAGCAGGCGGCGCACATCGTCGACCACACGCACGCCGCCGCCCACCGTGAGGGGAATGAACACCTGGGAGGCCACGGCCTCGATGATGTGCAGGATCAGGTCACGGCCATCGCTGGTGGCAGTGATGTCCAGGAAGGTGAGTTCGTCGGCACCCTGCTCGTTGTAGCGCGCGGCGATCTCGACCGGATCGCCCGCGTCACGCAACTCGACGAAGTTGACACCCTTGACGACGCGGCCGCCCGTGACGTCGAGACAGGGAATGATTCTTTTGGCGAGCATGGAAGGCGGGCAGCAGTTGGGCGAGGGGGTTAGACAACACCGAACGGAGTGGGGGCGTCCGACACCACTGGTGTAGTCGGTATTGTAGGGAGTCGCGGGCCGCGCTGCCCCGAAAAACAGCTTTAACCGCCGCAAGCCTGGAACAGCAGCAGCATCACCTAGAAACAAAAGCGGCCCGAAGGCCGCCTCTGCACGCTAACCCAGATCGCAGCCACTCAGCCTTCGCCGTTGAGCTCATCCGCCCTCGTCTGCGCAGCCGCGAAATCCAGATCACCGCTGTAGATGGCGCGGCCGCAGATCACGCCCTCGACACCTTCGTCCTCGACAGCGCAGAGCTTCTCGATGTCGGCGATGTTGGACAGGCCGCCCGAGGCGATCACGGGCACGGCCAGGGCCTGGGCCAGCTTCACGGTGGCCTCGATGTTGATGCCCGTGAGCATGCCGTCGCGGCCGATGTCGGTGTAGATGATGCCTTCCACGCCGTAATCTTCGAACTTCTTGGCCAGGTCGACCACCTCGTGGCCGGAGAGCTTGCTCCAGCCGTCGGTGGCCACCTTGCCGTCCTTGGCGTCCAGGCCAACCAGGATGTGGCCGCCGAAGGCGCTGCAGGCATCCTTCAGGAAACCAGGATTCTTGACCGCGGCCGTGCCGATGATGACGTAGCTCAGGCCGTCATCCAGGTAGCGCTCGATGGTGTCCAGGTCACGGATGCCGCCGCCCAGCTGCACAGGGATCTCGTCGCCCACCTCTTTGATGATGGCCTTGATCGCCGCCTCATTGACCGGCTTGCCGGCAAAGGCCCCGTTCAAATCCACCAAGTGCAGGCGGCGGGCGCCTGCTTCCAGCCATCGCCGGGCCATCGCGGCCGGGTCCTCGCCGAAAGTGGTGGAATCGTTCATGTCGCCTTGTTTGAGGCGCACGCATTTGCCGTCTTTCAGGTCAATCGCGGGGATCAGCAGCATGGCTTGGGGCCAGAGGGTGGAAAGAAAGGGTGAAACATCAGCCGAGGGCGCGTACGGCGGCGCTCACGGTTGCCATGTCAGGAAGTTGCGGTACAGGGCCAGGCCATGCGCCGCGCTCTTTTCCGGATGGAACTGTGTCGCGAAAATATTATCCCGGGCCACCGCGCAGGTAAAGCGGGTGCCGTAGTCGGTCTCGCCGACACTGTGTTGGAGATTGTCCACAATCGCATGGTAACTGTGGACGAAATAGAAGTAGCTGTCCTCAGGGATACCGGCCCACACGGGGTGGGGTTGGTCGCCCTGATGGGCCGGTTGGTGGACGCGGTTCCAGCCCATCTGGGGCACCTTGTAGCGGCTGCCGTCGGGCTGGGTACGCCCTTCAAGACGGAAACGGACCACGCGGCCGGGGATCAGGCCCAGGCCGGGGGTGTCCTGCTCTTCGCTGTGGTCCAGCAGCATCTGCATGCCCACGCACACGCCCATCAGCGGCTTGCGGGCGGCGGCATCCAGCACGGCCTGCAGCAGGCCACCGCCATGGGCTTCGCGCAGTTCACGCATGCAGTCGCGCATGGCGCCCTGCCCCGGCAGCACGACACGCTCGGCGGCATGCACAACTTCGGGGTCATTGGTGACCACCACGTTCAGGCCTTCAATGCCTTGGGCGGCGTGCTGCACTGCCTGGGACACCGAACGCAGGTTGCCCATGCCGTAATCGATGACGGCCACGGTCGAAGCGGGGTTCATGAGATCAGAAGCAAGCAGGAAGGATCGAGAGAACGGATCGAGTCGGTGCCAGGCGGCTCACAGCGAACCCTTGGTCGAGGGGATCACGCCAGCCATGCGGGGGTCGCGCTCCAGGGCACCGCGCAGCGCACGGGCGAAGGCCTTGAACACGGTCTCGCACTGGTGGTGCGCGTTCACGCCGCGCAGATTGTCGATGTGCAAGGTGACACCCGCGTGGTTGACGAAGCCTTGGAAGAACTCGAAGGTGAGCTGGGTGTCGAAACCGCCGATGCTGCCGGCCGTGAAGGGCACGTGCATGGTCAGGCCTGGGCGGCCAGAGAAGTCGATCACCACGCGCGAGAGGGCCTCGTCCAGAGGCACATAGGCGTGGCCGTAGCGGCGGATGCCCTTCTTGTCGCCCACGGCCTTGGCCACGGCCTGGCCCAGGGTGATGCCCACGTCTTCCACGGTGTGGTGGCCGTCGATGTGCAGATCGCCCTTGGCGTCGATGTCCAGGTCGATCAGACCATGGCGGGCGATCTGGTCGAGCATGTGATCGAAGAAGCCGATGCCGGTGGCCAGGCGGGCCGTACCGGCGCCGTCCAGGTTGACGCGCACGGTGATCTGGGTTTCCGCGGTGTTGCGGGTGACCTCGGCGACGCGGTCGGCACCGGGGGCGGTCAATTCGGGAGCGTTCATGCGGTGTGGTTCGTCAGGGGCTCGCGCAGGAGATCGGCCAGCGCGGCCATCAGGGCGTCGTTCTCCGAGGGCAGGCCCACGGTCAGACGGATGCAGTTTGCCAGCAAACGGTGTAATCCAGACACATTTTTGATCAGGATCCCCCGTTGCTTGAGGGCGGCGAAGGTACCGGCGGCGTCGTTCATACGCACCAGGATCATGTTGGCCTGGCTGGGGTAGGCCTTGGCGCCAGGCAAGGTGGCCAGGAAAGCCTGCAGGCGCTCGCGCTCGGCCTTGATGACGCCCGCCTGGCGGGTGAACTCGGCTTCGTGCGCCAGGGCGAACAGTGCGGCCTCGGTGTTGAGCACGCTGATGTTGTAGGGCGGGCGGACCTTGTCGACCTGCTCGATCAGGTCGGCGCGGCCCAGCATGTAGCCCAGGCGAATGCCGGCCAGCCCGAACTTGGACAGGGTGCGCATCAGCAGCACGTGGGGGTGCCGGGTCAGCCGATCAAGATAGCTCTGGCTGGCGAAGGGCTGGTAGGCCTCGTCGATCACGACCAGGCCCCGGCCGTTGGCCGCCACGGCGTGCACCACCTGCTCGATCGCATCCGCGTCCCACAGGTTGGCCGTGGGGTTGTTGGGGTAGGCGATGTAGGTGATGGCGGGCTTGTGCTCACGGATGGCGGCCACCATGGCGAGCGCGTCCAGCTCGAAATCGGGCGTGAGCGGCACGCCGACGAACCGCAGGCCCTGCAGCGTGGCCGACATCTCGTACATCACGAAGCCGGGCAGCGGAGCCAGCACGGTGGCGCCGGGCGTGGCGCAGGCCAGCGAGAGCAGCGAGATCAGCTCGTCCGAGCCGTTGCCCAGCACCAGGCCGCAGCCCTCGGGCACCTGCGCATGACGGCGCAGCGCGGCGTGCAAGTCGTTGATGCGCGGGCCAGGGTAGCGGTTCATGGCCACGGCGCCCAGGCGGCGGCCCAGTTCGTCCTGCAGCTCGGGCGGCAGGGTGAAGGGGTTCTCCATCGCGTCCAGCTTGATGAAGCCGGCCGCGTCCTGCACGTGGTAGGCGTGCAGGGCCCGCACGTCAGGGCGGAAGGTGTCGAGAAGGCTCATGGCGTCAGATGCGGGTGCGTCACTTCTTGAGGCGGAACTCCGCCGCCTGGGCATGGGCCTGCAGGCCTTCGCCGTAGGCCAGCACGGCGGCCGTTCTGCCCAGCACCTGGGCACCGGCCTCGCTCACCTCGATCAGGCTGGAACGTTTCTGGAAGTCGTACACGCCCAGCGGCGACGAGAAGCGCGCCGTGCCCGAGGTGGGCAGCACGTGGTTGGGGCCGGCGCAGTAGTCGCCCAGCGATTCGCTGGTGTAGGCGCCCAGGAAGATGGCGCCGGCGTGCCTGAGCAGCGGCTCCCACTTGTGCGGCTCGCTGCTGGACACCTCCAGGTGCTCGGGCGCGATGCGGTTGCTGATGGCGCAGGCCTCTTCCATGCTCTGCGTGAGGATCAGGGCGCCGCGGCCTTCCAGCGAGGCACGGATGATGTCGGCGCGGGGCATGGTGGGCAGCAGGCGGTCGATCTCGGCCTGCACCTGGGCGATGTAGGCCGCATCGGGGCACAGCAGAATGCTCTGGGCCAGTTCGTCGTGCTCGGCCTGGCTGAACAGGTCCATGGCGACCCAGTCGGGCGGCGTGCTGCCATCGGCCAGCACGAGGATCTCGCTGGGGCCGGCGATCATGTCGATGCCAACCTGGCCGAACACGTGCTTCTTGGCGCTGGCCACGTAGGCGTTGCCCGGGCCGGTGATCTTGTCGACCTTGGGAATGGTGGCCGTGCCGTAGGCCAGCGCGGCCACGGCCTGGGCGCCGCCGATGGTGAAGGCGCGCGTGACGCCGGCCACGTAGGCGGCGGCCAGCACCAGCGCGTTCTTCTCACCGCGCGGGGTGGGCACGACCATGATGATCTCGGCCACGCCGGCCACGTGGGCGGGGATGGCATTCATCAGCACCGACGAGGGATACGCGGCCTTGCCGCCCGNNAAGGCGCGGGTCAGGTCTTCGACGATCGACAGACCCAGGCCCGATCCGGGCGCGCTTTCGTCCAGCCGGGCGCCGCGCTTCATCACCGCCTCGCGCTGATCGGCCGGCAGGCTGTCGAAGGCGGCCTTGAGTTCGGTGGCGGTGAGCTCCAGCGCCGTCATCGACGCGGCCTCGAGGTGGTCGAAGCGGGCGGTGTACTCGAGCACGGCGGCATCACCGCGCAGGCGCACATCGGCCAGGATGGCCCCCACGCGCTGCTCGATGGCCACGTCCGTCTCGGCCGACCAATGCAGCACGCGCGCGAAGGCGTCGTCGAAATCGGGCTGGGCGGTGGCGAGGTGGCGGATCTGGACAGTCATGGCGTCAAGCGGAATCAGGCAGGGATGGCAGACTGGAAGGCCTCGATCAGCTGGCGGATGGGCTCGCGCTTGAGCTTGAGCGCCGCCTGGTTGACCACCAGGCGCGAGCTGATCGGCATGATGTGCTCGACCTCGACCAGCTTGTTGGCCTTGAGCGTGCTGCCGGTGGAGACCAGATCGACGATGGCATCGGCCACGCCGATCAGCGGGGCCAGCTCCATCGAGCCGTACAGCTTGATCAGGTCCACGTGCACGCCCTTGTCGGCGAAATGCCGGCTGGCGATGCTGGTGTACTTGGTGGCCACGCGGATGCGCGAGCCCTGCTTGACGGCGGCGGCGTAGTCGAAATCACCGCGCACGGCCACGCTCATGCGGCACTTGGCGATGTTCAGG
>DDJC01000058.1:0-170 GCA_002339015.1 Burkholderiales bacterium UBA1834 | reverse complement strand
GCACGTCCTTGCCGGCCACGCCCAGATCGGCGCCGCCGTATTCCACGTAGGTGGGCACGTCGGTGGCGCGTACCAGCACCACGCGCACGTCGTCGCGGGTGGTGGGCAGGATCAGCTTGCGGGATTTTTCAGGGTCTTCGGTGACCCGGATGCCGGCGGCGGCCAGCAGG
>DDJC01000074.1 GCA_002339015.1 Burkholderiales bacterium UBA1834 | reverse complement strand
TAAAAGTTACCCCCTAAGAACCTTGGTGATGCAGACCTGGCTGGGCACGTCCAGCGGCACTTCCTTGAGCGAATGCTTGTAGGAGACCCGGTCGATGAAGGGCAGCACGATGTTCAGGCCTGCAGTGAGGGTGCCGTGGTACTTGCCCAGCCTTTCGAGCACCCAGGCGCTTTGCTGAGGCACCACCTTGACGGCCTGAACCGTGAAAACGATGGCGATGACAAGGATGATGAGCGCGGTCTCGAGCATGCTAGAGCTTCTCCAGGAGCAATTGCGAGCCCTGCACGCCGGTGATGCGGTGCGTGCCGGGTTGAGGAAGCGGAACGATGGCGTGAGGCGCCAGACGGGCGCTCCATTGGGCGCCCCGGTAATGCACCTGGGTGGAGCCATCGGGTTGCCAGGCGGCCACCTGCACGGTCTGGCCGACATCCAGCAGGGTGTCCATGCCCGAACCCGCGCCCTGGCGCTTGCGGCGGACGATGTGCCAGAGGGCCGATGCGCCGCCTCCCACCACGCCAGCGAGCGCGACCTCGGCGGCGAGGGGCAAGCCCAGATGGGCCCCCACGGCCCCGGCAGCGGCCCCGAGTGCCAGCATCAGCAGGTAGAAGGTGCCGGTGACCAGTTCGGCCGCGACGAGCAGACCCGCCACCAGCCACCACAGGGTCGAATCTTCCATGGTTTCTTGTGCCCGCCCCATTGGCGGAAGGAGCTTTTCGACATCCTAGTGTAAGCACATCGATGCGTACAAGCAGCACCAGGGCACAAATTGCTGCTGCGGATGTCATCCAAGAGCCCTACACTTCGCGCTTTCTGCTTTTTTGTGCCGCACCCCGGGGGCCCCATGCTGAGATTCCACTTCCCCATCGTCATCATCGACGAGGACTTCCGCTCCGAGAACACCTCGGGTCTGGGCATCCGCGCCCTGGCCGACGCCATCCAGAAAGAGGGCTTCGAGGTGCTGGGCGTGACCAGTTATGGTGATCTGTCGCAGTTCGCGCAACAGCAGAGCCGGGCCAGTGCCTTCATCCTGTCGATCGACGACGAGGAGTTCGGCAGCGGCTCCAAGGCCGAGGTGGACGCAGCGCTCAAGGCCCTGCGGGCTTTCGTGAGCGAGATCCGCTTCAAGAACGCCGAAATCCCCATCTACCTGTACGGCGAGACGCGCACCTCCGAGCACATCCCCAACGAGATCCTGCGCGAGCTGCACGGTTTCATCCACATGTTCGAGGACACGCCGGAGTTCGTGGCCCGCCACATCATCCGTGAGGCGCGTTCGTATGTGGATTCGCTGGCACCGCCGTTCTTCAAGGCGCTGATGGACTACGCGCAGGACGGCTCCTACTCCTGGCACTGTCCCGGGCACTCCGGCGGCGTGGCGTTCCTGAAAAGCCCGGTGGGCCAGATGTTCCACCAGTTCTTCGGCGAGAACATGCTGCGCGCCGACGTGTGCAATGCCGTGGAAGAGCTGGGCCAGTTGCTGGACCACACCGGCCCGGTGGCCGAGAGTGAGAAGAACGCCGCGCGCATCTTCAATGCCGACCACTGCTTCTTCGTCACCAACGGCACCTCCACCTCCAACAAGATGGTGTGGCACCACACCGTGGCCCCGGGCGACGTGGTCGTGGTGGACCGCAACTGCCACAAGTCCATCCTGCACTCGATCATCATGACGGGCGCGGTACCGGTGTTCCTGACGCCCACGCGCAACCACTACGGCATCATCGGGCCGATCCCGCGCAGCGAGTTCGAGCCGGCCACGATCCGCAAGAAAATCGCCAACAACCCCTTGCTCAAGGCGGTGGACCCGAAGAAGGTCAAGCCGCGCATCCTGACGATCACGCAGAGCACCTATGACGGCGTGCTCTACAACACCGAGACCATCAAGTCCACGCTGGACGGCTGGATCGACACACTCCACTTCGACGAAGCCTGGCTGCCGCACGCCGCTTTCCACAAGTTCTATGGCACCTACCATGCCATGGGCAAGGGCCGCGTGCGCCCGAAGGAAGCATTGGTCTACGCCACGCAATCCACCCACAAGCTGCTGGCCGGCATCAGCCAGGCCTCGCAGGTGCTGGTGCAGGATTCGCAGACGCGCAAGCTGGACCGCAACCTCTTCAACGAGGCCTACCTGATGCATACCTCCACCAGCCCGCAGTACGCGATCATCGCGTCGTGCGACGTGGCGGCGGCCATGATGGAGCCGCCCGGCGGCACCGCGCTGGTCGAAGAAAGCATCAAGGAAGCGCTGGATTTCCGCCGTGCCATGCGCAAGGTGACCAAGGAGTACGGCAAGGACTGGTGGTTCAAGGTCTGGGGCCCGGACAAGCTCTCCAACGACGATATCAAGCCTGCAGACTGGGTGCTCGAGGCCAACGAGAAGTGGCATGGCTTCGGCAACCTGGCCGAAGGCTTCAACATGCTGGACCCGATCAAGTCCACCATCATCAACCCGGGTCTGGACGTGTCCGGCAAGTTCGCCAAGACGGGCATTCCGGCGGCCATCGTCACCAAGTACCTGGCCGAGCACGGTGTGGTGGTCGAGAAGACGGGCCTGTACAGCTTCTTCATCATGTTCACCATCGGCATCACCAAGGGCCGATGGAACACCATGCTGACCGCGCTGCAGCAGTTCAAGGACGACTACGACAAGAACGCCCCGATGTGGCGCGTGCTGCCCGATTTCTGCAAGAAACACCCCAAGTACGAGCGCATGGGCCTGCGTGACCTGTGCCAGAGCATCCACGAGATGTACGCCAAGGGCGACATCGCGCGCCTGACAACGGAGATGTACCTGTCGGACCTGCAGCCGGCCATGACGCCCAGCGACGCCTATGCCCACATCGCGCGCCGCCAGACAGAGCGCGTGAGCATCGACCAGCTGGAAGGCCGCATCACGACCTCGCTGCTGACGCCGTACCCACCGGGCATCCCACTGCTGGTGCCGGGTGAGCGCTTCAACAAGAAGATCTGCGATTTCCTGAAGTTCACGCGCGAGTTCAACGATGCCTTCCCGGGCTTCGCGACCGATGTGCACGGCCTGGTCGGCGAAGAGCTGCCAGGCGGTGTGACGCGCTACTACGTGGACTGCGTGGCGCAGCCGGCCGAGTAGCCACCGGGCAACGCACGGGCCGGTTCCGGCCGGCCCAGCGTACTCACACCGCCAGCGGCTGTTGGAGGTTCATTCGCACCAGCGCCTCGAACTGCTCTGGCGGCACGGCCTTGCTGAACAGGAAGCCCTGGAACACATCGCAGCCGATGTGCTGCAGGATGCGGTGCTGCTCAGGGGTTTCGATGCCCTCGGCGACCACGTCCATGCCCAGGCTGTGCCCCAGCGTGACCACGGTCTGCACGATGGCGCGGTCCTTGTCGTGCTTGGGCAAATCGATGATGAAGGAACGGTCCACCTTCAGCTCGCTGGCCGGGAAGCGCTTGAGGTAGCTCAGCGACGAATACCCCGTGCCGAAGTCGTCGATGGACAGGCCCACGCCCAGGGCGCGCAGGTCGTGCATTTGCTGCAGTGCCTTGGCAGCATCCTGCACCAGCATGCTTTCGGTCAGCTCCATCATCAGCCAGGAGGGCGGCAGGCCGGTGCTGTGCAGCAGGTGCTGCAGGCGGGTGCAGAGCTGGCCATCCTCGAACTGCGGGCGCGCCACGTTCACGGCGATCTTGAGTTGGTCCAGCCCCTCGGTGCGCCAGATGTTGGCCTGGCGGCAGGCCTCGTCGAGCACCCAGGCACCGATATCGCCGATCAGGCCGGATTCTTCGGCCACGGTGATGAACCGGCCCGGCAGCAGCAGGCCGTGCTCCGGATGCTGCCAGCGAACAAGGGCCTCGGCGCCTTTGATGGCGCCGGTGCGCAGGCAGACCTTGGGCTGGTAGTGCAGGCGCAGTTCGTTGCGCTCCAGGGCGAGGCGCAACTGGTGGGTCAGCGTGAGCCGCTCCAGCGAGCGCGCGGTCATCTCTTCCGAGAAGAATTCATAGCGCGTCTTGCCGTTGGATGCCTGGGCCTTGGAGCAGGCCATGTCCGCGCTCTTGAGCAGGCTGTCGGCGTGGCGCCCGTCGGCGGGAGCCAGGGCGATGCCGATGCTGGCGCTCAGGAAGATGGCGTGGCCTTCGACCTCGATGGGATCGGCCAGCACCTGCAGGCACTGTTTGGCCAGGTCGGCTGCGCTCTCGGCATGGGCCAGGTCGGGCATCAGCAGGGCGAAGTCCTGGTCGCCTACACGTGCCAAGTCAAGGGCGTCGGCGCTCAGGCGCTCCAGGCCGGGTTGGCCGGCGAGCAGGGCACCCAGGCGCTGGGCAATCTGGCGCAGCAGGGTGTCGGTGGCCCGAGAGCCCAGCGTTTCGCGGGTCTGGCGGACCTGTTCGCAGCTCAGGTGCAGCAGTCCGATGGCGCCGTCCTTGCGGGCCAGCACGTGAGGCAGCAGGCCCTCCAGCCGCTTGGTGAATCGGTCGCGGTTGGCCAGGCCGGTGACGGGGTCGACATAGGCCAGCCGGTCCTGGTAGCGCTTGAAGGCCAGGGTGTTGCGCATGCGCAGGACCAGCTCGCTGGCATCCACCGGCTTGGCCAGGAACTCCGAGGCGCCCAGTTCCAGGGCGCGCAGCTTGGTGGCCGGGTCGCTGGCGGCCGTCAGCACCACCACGGGCGTGTATTGCAGCTCGGCGTCGGCGCGAACGGCCGCCAGGATGTCGAACCCGGAGATGCCGGGCATCATCAGGTCGAGCAGCAGCACGTCCGGGCGGCGCGCCCTGATCAGCGCGAGCGCTTCCAGAGGCTCGTTGCACGCCGCGAAGCGCGTGTAGCCTGCGTCTTCGAGGTGGGTCTGGATGACGTCGGTGAGGAGTTCCTCGTCATCGACCATCATCACCAGCGCTTCATCCCAGGGGGCGCTGTCTTGCGAAAAATGAGGGCTCACGCGTGGATTCCGGTGGGATGGTCGGAGGGGTTGTGGGCGTCGGGCGGCGCATCGAGCACCATGCGCGCAGCGATGGCTCGGATGGCCTGCAGCCAGTGCCCCGCCTGGGTGAGGTCGCCTTCCTTACAGGCCGTTTCCAGCTCGCGAGAGGGCTCGAAGTAGTCGTCGAAGCCCACACTGCCACCGGCACCCTTGAGCCAGTGGGCAAGTTGTGCGAGCTCTTGCAGGTCCTGGCGTGCCAGGGCCGTGTCCATGGCGCTCTGCTTGGTGGGGAACTGGTCGATGAACTTGGCCACGACTCTGCGCAGCTTGGGATGCTGGGACAGCCGCGACACGACGGGCCTGGTGTCGCGGCTGGCGTCCGTCGCCGGGCTGGCGGCAGGGGACGAATCCGGTCTGGCGTCGACAGGGGCAGGCCCCTGTACGCGTTCACCGCCCAGGCGGTCGGCCAGGTCCAGGAGCAGGCCGTCGATGTTGAGCGGCTTGATGTGGAAACCCGAGAAGCCGGCCTCCTGGATGCGGCGCTCGAAGCCCTTCATGGCGTTGGCTGTCAGCGCCAGCACGGGGATCTGCAGGCCGCGCTCCCGGATCAGGCGGGTGGCGGTGACGCCATCCATCACGGGCATCTGCATGTCCATCAAGACCAGGTCGTAGGCTTCGGCCTGCAGGGCATCCAGGGCCACCTGGCCGTTCTCGGCCTCGCGCACACTCAGGCCGGTCTCCTCCAGCACCAGGCGGACGAGCTCGCGGTTCTCTGCGCCGTCGTCCACCACCAGGATGCGCCGGGCTGGGAAGCGCCAGTGCGAGGCTTGCATGTTGTCGGCGGGACGATCGGCATGCCGCAGCAGTTCGGCGGGTGGCAGCATGGGCACGCCTTTGAGCGGGCCAGGGTCGATCCAGAGGTGGAAGGTGCTGCCCTGGCCAGGCTCGCTGGTGGCGATGATGTCGCCGCCCATCGCACGGGCGAAGCGTCGGCTGATGGTCAGGCCCAGGCCGGTGCCGCCGAAGCGGCGGGTGGTCGATGTTTCCGCCTGGGTGAAGGGCTCGAAAACAGCGTCGAGCTTGTCGGCCGGTATGCCCACGCCGGTGTCCTTCACGTCGACACACAGGCGCGAGGTACCCTCGATGGTCAACAGGCGCAGGGAGACGGTGACTTGGCCTTGCTGCGTGAACTTGATGGCATTGCCGACCAGGTTGGTGAGGATCTGGCGCAGGCGCGATGGGTCGTTGAGCACAGTGGCGGGCAGCGCCTCGGGCAAGTCCAGTTGCAGGCGAATGCCTTTCTCCTGGGCTTTGACTTCGAGCACCTGCACCACGTCATGGGCCACAGTGTGCGGCGCGAAGCGCACCAGCTCCAGTTCCAGCCGGCCGGATTCGACCTTGGACAGATCGAGGATGTCGTTGATCAGTTCGAGCAGGTGCTTGCCGCTGGCGTGGATGGTGTCCAGATGGCGGCGCTGGTCGTCGGCCTGGCCGGTGGTGCCACGGCGGCGCAGCAGTTCGGTGAAGCCCAGGATGGCGTTCATCGGGGTGCGGATTTCGTGGCTCATGTTGGCCAGGAAGTCGCTCTTGGCGCGGTTCGCGGCGTCGGCTTCTTCCTTGGCGGCCTGCAGGGCGATTTCCTTTTCTTCCAGTTCGGTGACGTCCTGGAAGCTGATCAGCACCCCTTGGGGCTTGTCGGCCGCGAGGATGGGCGAGCAGTTGACACGGAAGGTGTAGCGCTGGCCCCGTTCGTTCTGGAGGTACATCAGGACGTTGCGGCGGGTCTCACGGGTCTGNNTCGAGCCAGGGCAGGGCCTGCGCATCCATGGGCGAGCCGGTCCGGTCAGTCCAGGGCAGGCTGGCAGCGGGTCGGCCGAGCAGGGCATCTGGCTCGACGCCGATGATGTCCGCCAGCGACTGGTTGGCCAGCACGGTCTGGCACTTGCCATCGAGCACCATGAGCCCTTCGGTGAGGGTGTCCAGCGCCGAACGCACGCGTGCGGGAATGGCCTGCGACGGGTCGAGGTGGCGCAGCATGCGGCCCAGGTAGAGCGCAAACACGACGATGCCGCACAAGCCCATGAAGGCGGTCAGTCGCAGGGTCGGGTCGTCCAGGTAGCCCAGCCAGCCTTCGTGACGCAAGGGCGTGAAGCGCAGTTCGAGCTGGCCCCAGCGCTCGCCGTCGTGCGAGAGCGGCACCTGGATCTGGGCGTCGTTGGAGGCATCGTCGTTGCCCAGTCGCCATGCGTCGTGCGGGCCGATGTGGACCAGCAGCGAACGATCACTGCGGCGCACGCCGATGGATTCGAGTTCGGCTTCGCGCTGGGCGGCCCTCTGCAGGGTCTGCTGCAGCAGGGACGGGTCGTCCTCATTGAGCAGCAGCGAACCGACCACGGCGAGGTTCTCGGCCAGCGAGGCGCGCTGGTCGCGCTTGAGCGCTTCCTGGTCAGGCACCAGGCCCAGGTAGGAGGCGGCCAGCACCAGCGTGACCATCAGCGAGGACAGGCCCATCGCCAGGTAGAAGCGGGTGGACAGGCGCTTGATCATGCGCGGACCTCCACGGGCTGCGGGGGCAGGGGCGGCGGTGCGGGGGGCGGCGGCGGTGGCGGCGCGGGCGGGGCATCGCCGTCGAAGAGTTGCTCGACCGAGGCGTCTTCCTCACCCATGTCGATTGAGTGGCCACGGCCACCGCCACGGTGCAGCACGGGCAGTGGATCGATCATCTGCCAAGCCGGCATGGCCGACAGCATGGAGCCCACCAGCGCGCCGCCGCGGATCAGCCAGATCACGTAGCCAACCGACATGCCCGTGCTCAGCGCGATGGACGAGGCCACCACATGGCGCCGCTCGATGCCGGTGCCTTGCAACTGCTCGTGCAGGGCATCGAGGTTGCGACGCAGTTCCTCGGCCACACTGGGGGCGCTGAGCGAGGCGCTCCAGCTGTACTGGAAGCCTTCGACGTCGGCGGCGGCAGGGGCCTGGGAGTCGAGGTTGGGGCGCTCGGTGGTCTCGACGCTGACCTTGACGACGGGGGCGTCGAGCGGGATGTCGATGCCCAGGGCCATGACGGTGCGCTCGGCTGGCGTGGAGGCGATGGTCAGGGGCGCCCCGGGCGTGGCTGCCATGGCGGTCATTGGCGCGCCGGCAGTGTCGCCAGAGGCTGTCGTCTGCGCATCCGGCGAGGCATTCGATGAACTGTCGTTGCCACCCGGCGTGGTCGAGGGGCCGGACGTCAGCAGGTCGGGCGGCGTGGGCGTGAAGCTCACAGCGGCGGCGCTGCTCGCGCTGGCCTGCCCATCGGAGACCACCAGTACATAGGAAGGGGCCTGGGCGCTGCCATCCTGCACGAAGACGATGAGCCCTGCCTGGGCATCGGTCAGGCTGAACTGTGTGACGGCGGCGCCCGTGCTGGCCACGATGAAGCGGCCGCCGCGCAGATCCTGCACGCTCAGCGTGAGCGCGCTGGCCGGGCTGTCGACATCGCTGACCTGCACGGTCGGCACGGCGCGCCCGCCTTGGTCGATGGTGAGGGTGTTGATGGTGATCACGGGCGCGTCGTTGACGGCAGCGACGGTGATCGCGGCCTGGGCACTGTCGGTCAGCGGGGCGCTGGGCGATGTACCGCCGCTGCCCAGGCCGCTGTGTCCCTGGTCGTTGCTGAGCATGGTGAGGATGTCGGCACCGTGGTAGTCGGCATCGGCCAGGTAGACCACGCCCTGGTCGGCGGAAAGCGTGGCATTGATCTGCGCCACCGTGCCCGAGAGCGTGACCTGCCGCTGGCCACCGCTGTACTGGATCTGGTGGCCCTGGATACCGCCGTTGACGTCCTGTCGCACGCTCAGCGTGCCGTGCTGGGTGTGCAGGGTGACGGTGATGGTGCCGTTGCCCGCGTCGATGTCGGTCACGGCCAGGCCGGTGAGGGCCAGGGGCGTGTCCTCCTGCGCGGCGATGCTGCCCGGCAGGGTGTTGATCGGTGCGCGGTTGAAGGTGTCCAGGCGGATGGTCAGTGTCTGCCGGGCCTGCGTGCTGCCGTCGCTGGCCGCCACGACCACGGTATAGGTCAGGGCGTGGGTGTCATACGGTGCCGTGGTGATGTCTGGCGCGGTGTTGAAGCGCAGCGCACCGGTCGTGGCATCGATGCTGAACAGGGCCTGGTCTGCGCCTCCCACGATGGCGTAGGTGAGGGTGGTGCTGTCCACGTCCTGGGCCTGCACCGTGGTGACTTGCGTGACGAACTCGGGCACGGTGATCGTGGCGGCTCCGCCACCACCATCGCTGACGATCACGGGCGAGGTATTGAAAGCGACCTGTGCCGCGGAGGCGGTGGACTCGCCGCCGGCATCGTAGGCCAGCAGGGTGTAGGTGGGGGCGGTCGTGCCGCCGTCGTGCACGAAGACGATGCGGCCGGCCTGCAGATCGCCGAGCGAGAACTGCGTCACCACGCTGTTGGTGGCCGTGTTCAGGAAGTGCCCGCCCGTCACGTCCTGGACACGCACACCGAGAGCGCTGTCCGCGCTGTCCACATCGCTGAGCTGGATGCCCGGCGTGGCTGTGCCGCCCTGGCTGATGCTCAGGGTGTTGCCGGTGATGACGGGCGGGTCATCGACGGCATCGATGGTGATGGTGGTCTGGTCGGTGTCGGTCAGGGCGCCACTGGGCTGGGTGCCGCTGGTGTCCAGGCCGCTGTGGCCCTGGTCGTTGCTGACCATGGTCAGGGTGTCCGTGCCGTGGTAGTTGCCGTTGGCCTCGTAGAGCACCGCGTCCGTGGCGGCCAGCGTGGCATTGATCTCCGACACGGTGCCTGTCAGCAGCACCTGGCGTCCGCCATGGCTGTACTGGATCTGGCTGGTCTGCAGCCCGCCGCCGACGTCGCCTCGCACGGTCAGGGTGCCGTGCTGGGCTTGCAGGCTGAGGGTGATCACGCCGCTGCCTGCGTCGATGTCTTGCACGGACAGCCCGGTCAGGGCCAGGGGAATGTCCTCCTGCGCGGTGTACTGAGCGGGCAGCGAGTTGACGGGGGCGCGGTTGCGGGCAAGCACCTGGATGCTCAGCACCTGACTGTCGCTGGTGTTGCCGTCGGAGGCGCTCACGATCAGCTCGTAGACGTTGTCCTGGTCGGCATCGGCCGGCGCGGTGGCGTCGGGGGCGTTCCTGAACGTGACGACGCCGGTTGCGGTATCGATGTCGAACAATCCCTGGTCAGCACCGCCAATGAGGCTGTAGGTGAGGGTGCTCGAATCCGCGTCGGTGGCGTGGACGGTGGTGACCGTCGTTTGCCCTTCGATCACGGACAGCGAGGCATCGTCGCTACCGCCATGGCTGTCGATCACGGGAGACTGGTTGACTGGCGTGGGATCGACGATCTGGATGAGGAGCAGTTGCACGTCATAGGAGCCGCCCGAGTCTTTGGCATAGGCTAATACGCGGTAGACGTTGTTGCCCGCCGAGCTGAGGTCGTTGCCGATATCGACGGGGCTCCTGAAGCTCAGCGCACCCGTGCTGGGGTCGATGGTCATCAGGGCACCGTCCACTGAACTGTCGATGAGGTAGGTGATCGGATCGCCTTCCGAATCGATGGCCCGCACCTGGGTGATGGCGGTGGCGCCGGTGGCAACCTGCAGGATCGTGTAGCCACCGCCGCCATCGCTGGTGATCACGGGGGCTTCATTGAGGTCCTGCACGTTGACGGTCAGCGCCTGGGTCGTCGTGTAGAGCGAATTGCTCACAGCGACGGTGACCTGATAGGCGTTGTCGCCATTGGCGTCGGTCGGTGACTCGTGGTTGGGCGCATTGCGAAAACGCAATTCGCCCGTGCTGGCATCGATGCGGAACCTGGCGGCATCGGCGCCGCCGTTGATGCTGTAGGTCAGTGTCTCGGTCGAGCTGTCCAGGGCAGAGGCCGTCACGGTGGTCACGTACGTGCTGTTCTCATTGACCGAGGTGGTGGCCGTGCTGCCCCCGCCGTTGCTGGTGATGGAGGGCGGCAAGAGGACCAGCGCCAGGGTGTGACCCCATCCGGCCTGGGCCTGGGTGCTGAGCACCGATCCATGTTCGATGCCGCCAGCCGCAACCTCGAGTGCCCAGTCACCGCCCAGAGCCTGCTGGCCGGTGCTGTCGCTGCTGGCGGCCACGTCGGCGCCAGTGAGGGCCGCCAGGTCTTGCACCAGGGCCTGGCCATTGGCAGAGGCCGCCACATCACAACCGTAGATCAACAGATCGCCATCGGCGGCGAAGGCGCTGCCCCACAGGGCGATCTCGCTGGCGCGTTGCAGCAGGGTCTGGGCGTCCAGCAAGGTCTGGCCCAACTGGACCTTGCCGTCGTCGCCGTGGCTGATCAGGTGAACGGCGCCCACATCCTGGCGCCCGGCCAGCGTGTCGGTGATGCGGGCCAGCCCATCTTCGTCGACACGGATGACGATGACCTCGACGTCTCGGCCAGCTTCGGCCTGCGCCGCCAGATCCCGCTGCAGTGTCGCCAGTTCCGGCACCGAGGCGTCGATGAAGATGATCTCGCGCGTCGCGGTAATGGCCTGCTGCACGGTGTCCTGTGCGACCACGGTCGAAGCGTCGGCCGCCATGACCAGAGGGGGCAGGTCGGCCGAATACAGGAGCTTGGGCTCCAGGGGCTCGACGACGGGGCGGGCGCGCATGGGTACGTCGGCGCGGTGGTGCCGTCAGCGCATGGCGGACAGGGTGAAGCTGTAGGCCAGCGGCGCCTGGGCCAGCACGGCAACACCCGACGGCGCCGAGGTGGTTGCAGGCGCGGGCTGGCGCGCCTGGTGCCGCGCGGGGCTCAGTTTCAGCGACGGGCGCAGCAACAGAAGGCGCTCGCTGCGCACATGGCTGGTGCCGGGGTTCCAGCGCACGGTCTGCGGCCGGGCTGGCTTGTCGCGCCGCAGGGAGTCGGCCGGTGCGGGCCGCGAGATGGCTGGCCGCACGGCACTGGTATTGGGCGTCGCTGGCACCGGCGGCTGGATGCCGGCCTGGCGGCTGCCCCAGTCGGCCTTGCAGCGCAACCCTCCGGGCAGGCGGTGGCCGGGATTGGGCAAGGCCAGGCGCACACGGAAGGTGTTGCTGGCCGCGTCCACGACCTTGTCCACGTACTGCACGGTGGCGCGCACGGCATCCAGCCCTGGCAGTTCAGGGCGAATGCTCATGGTGTCACCGACCGAGACCTGTCCGTACTGTGCGATGGGCACCATCAGCGAGACACGCAAGGGATCGATGGAGGCCACGCGCACGACGGGGCGGTCTTCCACGCGCTCGCCGACGTTGTTGTAGCGCTCCACAACCACGCCCCGGATGGGGCTGCGCAGCGTGCGCAGACCGAGCTGGGCCTGGGCCACGGCCTGTTCCTGGCCATAGATGCGCTGCTGGTTCTGCGCCATCTTGAGCTTCTGGGACGCCACCTCGGCTTCAGCCACGGCCTGCTCCACCGCCTGGGCAGAGACGAAATCCTGGGCGAGCAACTGGCGCGCACGGTCCACCTTCTGACGGGCCAGCACCACGTTGGCCTGGGCGGCCTTCACTTCCGCATCGACCTGCGAACGCAGGGCGGCCACACCGGCGGTGGCACGCTCCACATCGGCGCGCAGCATGGCCAATGGCTGGCCGGCATCCACCGTGTCGCCAAGCGCCACGGGCAGACGCTCGATCACACCCGTGACGGGCGACCCGACATCGGCCACCTGCTCGGGTTCGATCAGGCAGCCTGAAGGTTTCGTGGCCTGGGGCGCAGCCACCGCGGAGGCCATCATCCAGGCCCCCAGCATCCCCCAACCAGCCCTCACCGTCGGGCTTGTTGCGCTCTTACTTCCCATTGACGGTCCTGCTTCAGAAGGTGCCGGCGCATGGCCGACTGTCGCTGCTCCTCGATCCATTGGTGCAGTTGCACGGTGACTCGCCGCCACCATGACGCAGTCCGAGCAACGGATGCCGTGACGGATGAACTGCACGCCGTCAGCATAGGGGCACCTATGGTGTGGGAGTCCTGTAAATTGGCGGAACAAATCCACGTTTCTGTGCTTCCTGGCTGACCTTGCCGGGCCGCGCGGCCCAGCAACTGCCGATCCATGCGCCGGGACTCGTTGCGCTGGCAGTGGATGACGTGCAGTCCGCCGGCGGTCAAGGCCGCCTGATCGAGCGAAATGTCGGTGCCGCGGCCGGCCATCCGCGTGGAGACCGTGACCTGTCCGGCGCGGCCGGCCTGCGCGATGATGTCGGCCTCCTGGCGATCATGGCGGGCGTTGAGCACGGTGTGCGGCACACCTTGCCGGGCGAGGTGCCACGACAGGCACTCGGAGTCCGTGACGGTGTCGGTGCCGATCAGCACAGGCCGGCCCTGGCTCTGAAGGTGCGATGCCGTCGCGGCCACGGCCTGCCAACGCGCTTCGGCGGATGGGAAGCAGCGTGTGGGGCCGTCCTGGCGCAGCGAGGGGCGGCGCAGCGGGATGCGACGCACACGCAGGCCATAGACTTCGTGAAGCTCTCCGCGGGCCTCCCGCAGGGTGCCGCTCAGGCCTGCCAGGTGCCAGTAGCGCTGAAAGAAGCGCTGGAAGGTGATCTGGGCCAGGGTGTCGGCCGGAGGGCTGGGTGGGCAGCCCTCCTTCAGTTCCACCAGGGCTTGCAGGCCCTGCGTCCAGGCGCGACCGACGGCGACACGGCCGGTCAACTGGTCCAGCAGTTCGATGCGCCGGTCTCTCACCAGATAGTGCCTGTCCCGGTGCAGGGCGTGCTGGGCGGTGAGCGCCAGCCGCAGCAACTCGTGCCGGATGCCGGGGCGCCGCCAGGGGCCGTCCAGGGCCTGCGCCAGGCGCGCGGCTTCGGCCTGGCCAGCCTCGGTCAGGCGTGCATCCGGCTGGCCGGACTGGAGCTCGAAGTGTGTGCCCTTGTCCAAGGCCTGGGCCAGCTGGCGCGCCTGCCACCATACGGCTCGCCGGGCGGCCTGCTGTGCGGGCTTTTCGGGCAGGCTGCCCGAAATCACCAGGGGCACCACGGCCTCGTCCAGCAGGATGCTGTCAGCCTCGTCCAGCAAGGCCATGCACAGGCCGCGCAGCACGGGACGCTCGTGGCCGCTGCCTGGCAGCGCCAGGCCATCGCGCAGGTGGTCGAAGGCCAGTTCGCGGGCGGTGGCGAAGACGATGTCCCGGCCGTAGGCCTCGCGGCGGGCCTCCGGCGCCATGCCCGGGGCGACATGGCCCACGCGCAGCCCCAGGGTACCCGCCAGGGCCTGCAATGCCTGGGCATCGCGCTCGGCCAGGTAGTCATTGGCGGTGACCACATGCACGGGCACGCCGGCCATCGCAGCGATGCAGGCCGCGGCGGCCATGGCCAGCGTCTTGCCTTCTCCGGTCGCCATCTCCACGAGGTGCTGGTCCAGGAGGTGGCTGGCGGCCAGCATCTGCAGGGGGTGCAGATGCCAGCCCGCGGTGCGGTGCAGGGCCGCCTGCACGCAGGCCATGGCCGGGGCGCAGGTGGCGGGTTCGACACCCTGCCTGCGCAGCCCCAGTCGTGCCGATTTGAGCGCATCCTCCCATGATGGAGATCCCGTGGACGAGTCGCTGCCACCGAGTCGCTTTGTCAACGTCTCTACCTCGGCGAGCCAGGCCGCTTGCCGGCGCCCCGCCAGACCCGGCATGGCCCGCCCCCACCAGGGTGTGGACCACAGCTGTCCTGCACGATCGGTCGCGAGGGGCTCGGGCCGGGTGGGATAGTCGCCCCATCGTGGTCCTGGGCGCGCCAGTGATGCCGGTGGATTCATGGTCTGCTCAGTGCGCTGGGTTGAATCGTTCGGCAACCCGGTGGCGCACCCAGCGCCAGGCCTGTGCGATCGGGGGCGACCAGCCCTGATCGAAGCGTACCCAGGCGCGCCCGCCCAGCGGCATCGGATCGTGGGTGGCCGGCATGTCGAGCCGGACATCCATCAGCACCACGGGCCGCAAGGTGCGCAGATGCGCCTTGTCAGTTGGGTCGGTGGGCAGACCACCACCCATCTCCCGGCTCAGGGCGGCGCTGGGCAACTGGGTGCCGGCGCCGCCGCCATCGCGCAGCAAGGCCGCACGGATCAGGGGGGCGCTGCGATCGGCAGGCTGCACTGACACGTCCCGCACGGGCAAGTGCAGGTCTCGCATGTCCTGTTCGCTCATCGCCACCCGCAGGATAGGGCGCTCGCCCGGCGGCATCACATGGCCCACCAGGGTGCCCCGCTTCAGGTAGCGCCCTGGCAGATCCTGGGCTTGCGGCAGCACCAGTTGTCCATCCCGCTGGGCCCGCACGTCGAGGTGGTCCAGTTGTGCATCCAGGTAGGCCAGGCGCTCGTGGAGCCGCTGGACCTCGTCGCTGGCCTGGCCGGCCTTGCCGCTGTCCAGCCCCATCTGGCTGAACTGGCCCTGCTCGGCCTGGGCCAGTTTGGCCTGGGTCCGCTGGTGTTCGGCCCGCAGGCCGGGGTTGTCCAGGGTGAGCAGCAGGTCGCCGGCGCGCACGGTGCTGCCCTCCTGGCTGTGGACTTGCTGCACGAAGCCATCGACCTCGGGCCTGACCAGGGCCTGCTCAGGGGCCCAGACGATGCCCTGCGCCAGGCGGGCATCCGGCCAGGGCAGCAGCAGCGCCAGCAGTGCAAGCCCCGGCAGCATGACGGGCCTGCGCCAGATCGGAGATCGAGGTGAGCCGATGGCGCCGCCGTGCCACAACAGGCTTTGCCAGAGCAGGCGTGCCCAGTGCGCGCAGGGCTTGAGCAACAGTTGCCAGGCCACCAGCGCACCCGCCAGGAAGCCCAGCACCGTGGAGATGCCGCCCAGCCACCAGGTCATGCCGCTCCACAGTACCACTTGGCAGAGCCAGGAAAGCGGTGCGTAAGCGATCAGCCATGGCTTTTCGCCAAGGGCCTGCACCGGGGCGCCTGGCACCGTCGGATCGTGCAGTGAACGGCCCATCAGCCAGCAAGGCAGGGCATGCATCCACCACTGGCGGCTGCGGGGCGCGAGGTTGGGCAGGGCCATCACATCGGTCAACAGGTGGTAGCCGTCCAGGCGCTGCAGCGGGTTGGCGTTGAACAGCAGCGTCGAGACACCGGCAATGAACCACACCACGAAGCCCAGATCCTGCACGAGCCCGGGCATGCTCAGCCGCCATACCCACAGCCCGATGGCGGCGAGGGCCAGCTCGGCCAGGATGCCCGCTGCGCTGACCATGGCGCGCTGCCAGGCCCGCTCAAAGCCGTGCGCCGCGGACGCATCCACATAGGGGATGGGCATCAGCATCATCAGCGTGACGCCGGCCTCGCGGACCGAGCCGCCCCAGCGCCGTACGGCCAGGCCATGCGCCAGTTCGTGCACGGCCTTGATCAGCGGGTAGGCCAGGGCAGCCAGCAGCAAGTAACGGGGTGTGCCCAGCCAGGTGTGCGCATGTGACAACAAGGCAGGAGCATGCAGGAGCAGTCCGATGAGCAGCGAGGCGAACAGCAGTGTCCACAACACGGCGCCCAGGGGCGAGAACAGCCAGGTGCCCAGCGATCCCAGCCGGTCGAGCAGCCATGTGGGATTCAGCAGGGGCAGTCGCCAGGCCAGCAGGCTGTTGGGACGGTGCTGTGGGGATTGAGCCTCAGGGGCCGCCATCGTGGGCGTCGACCATGGGCTGAGAAGGGGCGCGTTCCCATCGAATGCGATCAGCCCGTGTTGCTGCAGGGTGGTCACCACGCTGATGACATCGTCCTGCGTGGGTGGGTCCTGGGTCTTGGCATGCACTTTGTGGTGCGACAGCGTGGCGCAGAGTTCCCGCAGGCTGCGGCGCCCGTCCAGCCGGCCTGCGATCTCGTAGGCTGACGGGTCCAGCCGGCACCCTGGGCCCCCCGCCGCGTCACGCAGCACGTGCCAGCGCTTGCCGCGCTGCCACAGGCGGCTGACCGTCACGCCATCACGCAACCGGGGCCGCCACTCGGCCACGCGGTGCCACTGCGGGCTGGACAGCGGGTCGAAAGCCGTGTCCACCATCACCAGGCCCACCACAAGAAGCGCAGGCGATTGACCAGAGGGCGCGCCCAGGACCACAGCAAGGGACGCCGGCCGACAACGATCTTGGCCTGGCCCGTCAGCCCAGGACGGATGTCCACAGGTGGTGCCTGGGTGAAGTCCGCCTGCACCTCGAAGACGTTGCGTCCGTCGCGGGCGACGCCCAGCGGCGTGATGCGCGCCACCTTCAGGTCCAGTGCATCCCATGGCAGGGCAGACAGGGCGATGCGCCCGGATTGTCCGCCGCGTACGCGAGCGACGTCGGCTTCGTCGATGTCGATCACCACGCGAAAGCGCTTCATGCTCGCCACCGTCATCAAGGTGTCGCCCTGCTTGACCGGCGCGCCGATGGACTGGCTCAGGTCGCCCTGGATCACGATGCCGTCGAACGGGGCCTTGAGTTGCGATCGCTTGAGTTGCTCATCGATCAAGGCCAACTGGGCCTGGGCTTCCTCGAGCCGCGACAGGGCGAGCGCGGCTTCGGCGCGGTCGGCCCGGGTCATCGCGGCGGCATAGCTGTTGTCCTGCTGAGCAACCTGGCTGGCCCAGCGGTCGCGTTCGAGCTTGAGGTCCTGCTCCGCCAGGTCGGCCAGGACCTGCCCGGCCTTGACCCGGTCACCCGGGTGCACATGGGTGGCCTTGATGAAGCCGTCGGTGGGGGCGGCCAGCACGCGCTGCTGCGCGCCCTCGATGCGGGCTGTGCCACCAACGCGTTCGGGCATCGGCAGCAATGCCAGGGCCACCAGGCCCGTGCCAGCGGCATACCACAGACGGCGTTGCAGGCGAGGGGTGTCCTGCCGCCAGCGTTGGCGCCTGTGGCGCCAGGCCTCGCGCGCGTGCCAGTGCCATGGGCGCTCCGCGCGGCCCTGGGCCGCCAGCAACGGCGCCACGCTGGCCATCCAGTGGATGAGCGTCGAGGTGTCCGGTGCCTGGCGTCGACTGGCATGGTCAGGCCAGAACAGCAGCACGGCTCCCATGGGGTCATTGGCCCCGGGCAGGGGCAAGGTCAGCACGGCGCGGCCTTCGTTTGCGGCCAGGGTCTGTTGCGCACGGTTGAGCCAGTCGCCAGGCTGGGCACCTTCGTCGGAGCCGATCGCCATGCCCTGGTCGATGGCCTCTTCGGCGGCGTCCTTGAGCCGTGCATCCGGCTGCTGGATCGTCAGTGTGCTGGCCGGCTGACGACCATCGTCACTGGCGGTACGGGCATCGACGGCCTGCCCCGCATGACCGTCCTCGTACCACAGCAGCACGGCGCGCACGGCGCCGGTACGGGCCAGCAGGCCATGCAGCAGCGTCCTCAGGCTGCCCTGAAGACTGGGCTGGGCGGCCATCGCGGCCGGCAGTTCAGCGAAGTCGCCGCCGGTGGGAACAACGACTCCCTCCGCTGCCTGCCGTGCCGTGGAAGGTGGTGTCGCGGGCGGCAAGGTGCGATCCGGGCAGAGCAAGATGAGGCATCTTCACGGCATGCGCTGCCGTTCGATCGATGGAAATGCGAGGGCGGTGTCGGTGTGATTGCGGCTCAGGGCAACCAGAGCTCGAACCGCACGCCGCCCTCAGGGCGGTTCTGCATGGTGGCGCGGCCCACGCGGTCGGCGCTGCGATGCGCCTTGGCCACGGCCTGACACAGCATGGTGCCCAGACCCGTGGAATGGTCGTTGGGATCCACGGCGCCCAGGCCGGGACCGTCGTCCTCCACCACCAGCACGAGGTAACCCTCATCCTCACGGGCGCGCAAGGTCACGTCCTTGCGGGCGAATCGGCTGGCGTTGTGCAGGGCGGCTTCCATGGCCATGGAGACCAGCCGGCGGTCCAGATACCAGAAGGGCGGCACGGGCACATCCTGCAGCCGCTTGACCCGTGGATTGGTAGGCAGAGTCATGGCCTTGATCTGCGCCATGCGTGTCAGCGACTGCAACACGTCGATCGGGGATTCGTCCTCGCAGTGGGCTGCCAGCCCATCGGACGAACCGTACACAGCCAGGAACTGAACGAACTGTCGGCGCAGCTCGGTGCAATGGATGTAGGCCGTGTGGGCCAGCACCGGATCGGGCTGGTCGATCAGCGCTTCGAGCTGGCCTTCCAGCGAGCCCAGCGCGTTCTTGAGGTCGTGGGCGATCAGGGTGAGGGTGGTCGATTCCATCTGACCCTCGATCAATGGGCGGCCGACGACGTTTCGAGCGCCGCCAGCGTTTCGCGGAAGTAGCGTCGCATCATGGTGACGCGGTCGTTACCGGGCATCAGGGTCTCCAGCCGCGTGAGGTACTGGCGGACACGCTCGACCATGTCGGCATTGAGTGCCTTTTTCAGGCGCAGGGCCATGCAGTTGATCTGCGCGGCCTGAAGCAGGGCGCCGGTGTTTTCCGGATAGTCGCGCAGCACGGTCTCGATGGCCTGCACGGCCTCGTCGATCTGGCTGTTGCCCAGCAGCTTGCGCGCATCCTGCACGCGCGTGGTCAGCACCGCCGCGGCCGCGTTGACGATGGCCTCCATCTTGTCCTCATGGCCGGTGTCGCGCAGGGCGTTGCCGATCATCTGCTTGATGCGCGGGTTTTCGTGGTCGGCGCTGATGGCGGTTTCCATCAGCTTGAGGCCTTCCTCTTCATGGCCGGCCATCAGCTCGGCCTTGGCCAGGGCGATGGTGGCGAAGTCAGCCTTGCCCTTGCGCATCGTCTCGCGGGCGCGTTTGAGCGCCTTCTCTGATTCGTCGGTCGCGCCCGCCTTGGCATGGGCCTGCGCCTGCAAGGCCTGCGACACGTTCTCGAAGGTGGGGGTGTTCTTGTAGGCCGCGGCGTTGTCGGCCAGGGCCTTGAGGGCCTCGGCGGTATCGCCACGGTCCACCAGTGCCTGGGCCAGCAGGAGGGTGTCCTGCGGCTGGGCGATCACGGAGCCTTTGGTGGCCTTGGCCACCTTCTGCAGGTAGTCCTTGGCAGAATCCAGATCGCCGTTGCGGTAGGCACTCTCACCGGCCAGGCGGTGGCGGCGGGCGGAGGGCACCACGGCCGCGGCATCGCGCAGCACCCACATGGCAGCCTGGGCGTCGCCCTGGGCCTCCAAGGCCTCGGCCATCACGTCGTAGGCAGCCACGTTTTTCTCGCCTTCGCGGGAGCCCATGATCTGCTGCGCCAGATGTTTGGCCTCCTCGAACTGGCCGGCGGCCTTGTGGGCGCGTGCCAGACCCAGTTGCGCCCAGACCAGCTGCGGGCGCTTCTCGATGGCCAGGCGGTAGACCTCCTTGGCATCCTGGTGGCGCCCCAGTTGCAGCAGGGCCTGGCCCTTGATCTGTAGCACGGCCATGTACCAGCGGTTCTGGGCGGCCAGAACCTTGTCGCATTCCACCACGGCGCCAGCCAGGTCTTCGCGGGCCAGTTTCTGGTTGATGGGCAACAGGGCCTCGCGCTTGTCCAGCAGGGCTTTCAGGCGATCTTCAATGTCGCTGGCGGTGATGGGCTTGAGCAGGTAGGCGTCGGGGTGATGCTCCGTGGCGGAGGCGACAGAGGCGTAGGAACTCTCGGCCGTCACCATGAAGAACAGGCAGTCAGCACCCAGGGTGCCCGTATCACGCAGGTGCTCGAACAACTGCTGGCCGTCGGTCTTGGCGTTGAGGTTGTAGTCGCACAGGATCAGGCCGTAGCGGCGGGATTTGATCAACCGGGCCGCGTCTTCAGCGTTCGAGGCGACGTCGATCTTGGCAATGCCCAACTGAGACAACTGCCCCCGGAGGGTTGTCTGCTGCACGGCCATGTCGTCAATGACGAGCGCCTGGATGTTGGAGAACCGAGTCTGTATGGGCATGGCATGTCACTCTGGCTTCGTGGGTGCGCTGCACACACGCACCGCGCGTAGGGCTGGACGGATGCCCAGCCCTTGCCGGCTGTTTTCGGCATCCGAAAGCACAACTTGAGTTTGGCTTCGATACAGGTTCCCAGTTTGTCAAGTGGATTTTGTCTCGGTCCATGGAAAAAGGCACCCGAAGGTGCCTTTGTCAGTGGGGAGAAGCCTGGGCCGTCCCGTCACTTGAACAGGTTCTTGACCCGATCAGTCCAGCTCTTGGAGTTGGGCGAGTGCTTTTCGCCCCCCTTCTTGAGGGATTCGTCCAGCTCCTTGAGCAGCTTGCGCTGGTGCTCGGTGAGCTTGACAGGCGTCTCGACCGCGATGTGGCAGTACAGATCCCCCGGGTAGCTGGAGCGGATGCCCTTGATGCCCTTGCCGCGCAGGCGGAAGGTCTTGCCGTGCTGCGTGCCCTCGGGGATCTCGATCTCGGCCTTGCCACCCAGGGTGGGCACCTCGATCGTGCCGCCCAGGGCGGCGCTGGTCAGGGGCACGGGTACGTTGCAGTGCAGGTCATCGCCATCACGCTCGAAGATGTCGTGCGGCTTGATGCGGATCTCGATGTACAGGTCACCGGCGGGGCCGCCATTGGTGCCCGGCTCGCCGTTGCCGGCCGAGCGGATGCGCATGCCTTCGTTGATGCCAGCCGGGATCTTGACTTCCAGTGTCTTGGTCTTCTTGACGCGCCCCTGGCCCGAGCAAGTGGTGCAGGGCTCGGGGATGATCTTGCCGGTGCCCTGGCAGTGCGGGCAGGTCTGCTGCACGCTGAAGAAGCCCTGGCGCATGTGCACGGTGCCCGAGCCGTTGCAGGTGGTGCAGGTCTTGGGCTGCGTGCCGGGCTTGGCGCCGCTGCCGTGGCAGGTGATGCACTCTTCCCAGGCGGGGATGCGGATCTGCGTGTCCTTGCCATGGGCGGCTTCTTCCAGCGAGATTTCCATCGCATAGGACAGGTCGTTGCCACGGTAGACCTGGGGGCCACCACCGCCACGACGGCCGCCACCTTGCTGGCCGAAGATGTCGCCGAAGATGTCGCCAAATGCCTCGGCAAAGCCGCCGAAGCCTTCACCGCCAGGGCCGCCGCGGCCCCCCATGTTCGGGTCCACGCCGGCATGGCCGTATTGGTCGTAGGCTGCCTTCTTCTTGGGATCCGAGAGCATCTCGTAGGCCTCCTTGGCCTCCTTGAACTTCTCTTCGGCGTCCTTGGCCTTGTCACCCTGGTTGCGGTCCGGGTGGTACTTCATGGCCAGCTTGCGGTAGGCCTTCTTGATCTCGTCGTCCGAGGCACCCTTGGTGAGCCCCAGCACTTCGTAAAAGTCGCGTTTTGCCATGCGATTGTTCCTCAGGGGGCAGCCTTGAACGGCTCACCCCAGGTCATTTCCTTGCGGACATCCCACCCCAGCCAGTCCATGCACTGGCGCTGTTCGCAGGGGCGTGTGTGCGTGACGTTCAGCGTGGTCGCCTCGATGGTGTCGCTCGAGCCTGTCACACCCAGGTCAGCCGCCCGCTTGCGCCCGTCGAGCTGACCGATCACCACGGCGGTGTCGAGCTTGCCGAAGGTGTCGGAGCCCACACCCTTGAGCAGCATCGGCGTGTAGCCAGCGCCATAGTAGCCGCGGTCGGCATCGGTCACCCAGGCCACGGTGGGGCTGAGCATGCGTTCGAGCTTCACGGTCAGGGCCACGGTCTTGCCTTGCCACTTGAACGGGTCTTTTTCGGCCTGCGCGGTGGTCAGCCAGGCCTGGACCTGCCGGTCGGCGCTGAGCTGGTGAAAGGCCTGCCGGGCCTGGTCTCGTCTGGCGTTGCGCTCGGCGTCGGCCTGCTTCTGGCGCACGGCGGCCGAAGCATCGTTGCGGTAGGCCCGCACTTCGGCCGGTTTGCCGTTGTCCACCACAACCGATCCCTTGGCCAGGGCTGGGGGCTCGACACCTTTTGGATCGGGGATCAGGACAGCGTTCCAGAGCACCACTTCCGTGGCACGGAAAGGCTTGTTGCTCGGGCAGGCGGTCACAAAGGCTTGCTGAGCGGCAAGCATGAGCTTCTGGACCAGCGCGTCATCCTCGATCCTGAATCCCTTGGGGACGACCAGGGCTACGTGCTCGATCTCGCAGAGGTCTACAGGCCCCTTGGAGGGCGCTTGGTGAACCCCCAGCGCGATGGTGTCGCCTACCTTGCCCCGATCGCTCAGCACCAGATTGCCGCGCCAGGCATCGATACCGCCCTTGAAGGTTTGGTTGCCGATGAACACACCGCTGCGGAATTGGCCTTCCCAGGTTTGATCAGCCTCTTCCTTGCCTTCCTTGAAGCGGTAAGGGTTCAGCCAGACGGCCTTGCCCTTTCCGTCGGCCTTGCCCTTCACGCAGGGCCCCTGGTAGCGCACAGGCTGCTTGTCGTCACCCAGCGACCAGGGCCCCCAGACGGCGCACTGGGTGTCGAGGCTGGTGACGAAATCGGCCGCATGTGCAGGCACATGTGCCAGCCCCGCCAGCACAGCCATTGGCAACAGCCAACGGCCAGGGCGCAGTGCTCGGAGCGGGAAAAGGGAGAAGAAGGGCTTGGGCATGATCTTCCAGACCGAGAAACGCACTCGGCACGAAGGGCGCTCGGGCCTCTTGAGGCACTCGCGCCGATCGTGCCGATCGAAGCATTGCGGGAAATCAGTCTTTCTTGACTTCCTTGAACTCCGCGTCTACCACGTTGTCGTCGGCGGGACGCCCTTGCTCGGCGGCGCCTGCTGCTGCGGCATCGGCACCGGCCGCGCTTGATGCACCGGCGGCACCCTGGGCAGCCTGCATGTCGGCATACATCTTCTCACCGAGCTTCTGGCTGGCCGTCATCAGGGCATTGGTCTTGGCTTCGATGTCGTCCTTGTCCTCGCCCTTGAGCGATTCCTCGACGTCCTTGATCGCAGCTTCGATCTTGTCCTTCTCGTCGCCCTCCAGCTTGTCGCCGTACTCGGTGAGCGACTTGCGTACGCTGTGAACAAGGCCTTCGCCCTGGTTCTTGGCCTGCACCAGTTCGAGCTTTTTCTTGTCCTCGGAGGCGTTGAGCTCGGCATCCTTGACCATCTTCTGGATTTCCTCCTCGGACAGACCCGAGTTGGCCTTGATGGTGATTTTGTTTTCCTTGCCCGTGCCCTTGTCCTTGGCGCTCACATGCAGGATGCCGTTGGCATCGATGTCGAAGGCCACTTCGATCTGGGGCACGCCACGCGGTGCGGGCGGAATGCCTTCAAGGTTGAACTCGCCCAGCATCTTGTTGCCAGTGGCCATCTCGCGTTCGCCCTGGAACACCTTGATCGTCACGGCCGGCTGGTTGTCGTCGGCGGTGGAGAAGGTCTGCGCGAACTTGGTCGGGATGGTCGTGTTCTTGGTGATCATCTTGGTCATGACGCCGCCCAGGGTTTCGATGCCCAGGGACAGCGGGGTCACGTCCAGCAGCAGCACGTCGGTGCGCTCGCCACCCAGGACCTGGCCCTGCACGGCAGCGCCCACGGCCACGGCTTCGTCAGGGTTGACGTCCTTGCGCGGCTCCTTGCCGAAGAACTCCTTGACCTTCTCCTGCACCTTGGGCATGCGGGTCATGCCGCCGACCAGGATCACGTCCTGGATGTCGGCCACGCTCACGCCGGCATCCTTGATGGCGGTGCGGCAGGGGGCGATGGTGCGCTCGATCAGCTCTTCGACCAGGCTTTCCAGCTTGGCGCGGGTCAGCTTGATGTTCAGGTGCTTCGGACCGGTGGCGTCCGCCGTGATGTAGGGCAGGTTGACGTCGGTCTGCGTGCTGTTGGACAGCTCGATCTTGGCCTTTTCGGCGGCTTCCTTCAGGCGCTGCAGGGCCAGCACGTCCTTGGACAGGTCGACGCCTTGCTCTTTCTTGAACTCGCCGATGATGTAGTCGATGATGCGCTGGTCGAAGTCCTCACCGCCCAGGAAGGTGTCGCCATTGGTGGACAGCACTTCGAACTGCTTTTCGCCATCGACGTCGGCGATCTCGATGATGGACACGTCGAACGTGCCGCCGCCCAGGTCATACACGGCAATCTTGCGGTCGCCGGCGCCGTGCTTGTCCAGGCCGAAGGCCAGGGCCGCGGCGGTGGGCTCGTTGATGATGCGCTTCACATCAAGGCCGGCGATGCGGCCGGCGTCCTTGGTGGCCTGGCGCTGCGCGTCGTTGAAGTAGGCGGGCACCGTGATCACGGCTTCCGTCACTTCCTCACCGAGGTAGTCCTCGGCGGTCTTCTTCATCTTGCGCAGGATCTCGGCCGACACCTGCGGGGGGGCCAGCTTCTTGTCGCGCACCTGCACCCAGGCGTCGCCGTTGTCGGCAGCCGTGATGGTGTAGGGCATCAGGTCGATGTCCTTCTGGACTTCCTTCTCGGTGAACTTGCGGCCAATCAGGCGCTTCACCGCATACAGGGTGTTCTTCGGGTTGGTGACGGCCTGGCGCTTGGCCGAGGCGCCGACCAGCACCTCACCATCTTCTTGGTACGCAATGATGGACGGCGTGGTGCGTGCACCTTCGCTGTTCTCGATGACCCGGGTGGTGTTGCCTTCCATCACGGCCACGCACGAGTTGGTGGTGCCCAGGTCGATGCCAATGATCTTGCCCATGTTCGGTAATCTCCTAAAAGCGGGGTGGCGGCGCTGAGGCTGCCGGTTGTCGCTGTACTTGTGAGTGTTTTGGGTGTTTTCAAGCCCTCTGTGGGCTGAAAGCGCGGTTTTTCTGCTTATTTCGGCGCGGCCACGGTGACCAGGGCCGGGCGCAGCACGCGGTCCGCAATCAGGTAACCTTTTTGCAGCACGCCCACGACGGTGTTGGGCTCCTGATCTGCCGGGATCATGCTGATGGCCTGGTGCTGGTGCGGATCGAACTTGGTGCCGGCGGCAGGGTTGATCTCCAGCACCTTGTTGCGCTCCAGCGCCGAGGACAGCTGGCGCAGCGTGGCGTGCACGCCTTCCAGCACAGTGGCGGCGGGGGCGTCGGGCTGGGCGACATGGGTGGCGATGGCGGCCTCCAGGCTGTCCTTCACGGGCAGCAGGCTGTCGGCGAAAGACTCCACCGCGAACTTGCGGGCCTTGGAGACTTCCTCCTCGGCGCGACGTCGGGCGTTTTCGACTTCTGCCTTGGCGCGCAGGTAGGCATCGGACACTTCAGCGTGCTTGGCCTGCAGCTCGGCGAGTTGCTGTTCCAGAGGCACGGCCTGTTCGTTGGTCGGGGTGCCGGGCACATCAGCCGGATCCGGGTAGACGGGTGTGTCGCTCATCTCGGTGTCTTTGGAAATTGGAAAACCTTGCGCATATCAGGGCGGAGGAGATCCCTTCAAGGGTGCGCATGGAAGAAAAAACGGCCATTTTGTAACAAAAATGACCGGTGATTCAGGGCAACTCAAGCAGCTCCACCCGGCGATTGTCGGCCCGGCCTTCCCCGGATTCACGACCGCGACCAGGGCAGCAGGCTAGCCGTGGTCCTTGTCCACGCTGGCGGACCAACGCTGCCAGTCGGCCAGATCGCGGCGGTCCCGCTTGGTGGGGCGCCCTTGCTCGATGCTGTCCGCCGGTTCCACGCCCTGGCGTCGCTGCTCGGCGTACTGCTGGCGGCGCTGAATGCTGTCGGCGGTCTCTGCGTAGAGTAATTGGGCTTGAGGGGCGGGGCCTCGAACGGCGCTCAGTGCCTGCACGACCACCGTGCGCACGAGCCCGCCTGCCTGGCGGATGTCCACCCTGTCACCAGGGCGCAACTCGCGAGAGGCCTTGGCCACCTGCTCGTTGACCTGGATGCGGCCCTTGTCGATGTCTTCGGCAGCCAGGCTGCGGGTTTTGTAGAAGCGGGCAGCCCACAGCCATTTGTCCAGCCGCAGCCGCTCTGCCGCAGGGGGCGCTGATCTGTCGTTCATGGTCGTGTCACGCGTTGTCACTGGGCTGGCGCCTGGACCACCAGCGGCCCAGCGCCGATTTCATCCGCTCAGCGTCCAGGCGTGGGCTTTGGTCGCTTCTGAAGCGGAAGCCCGATTGCCGTTCGATCTGCCGAAGCCGCCAGCCCTGACCCAGCGCACGCGCCAGAGGCATGGCGCAGAGCCACGCCGTGCCTGCCAGGACGCCCAGTGAGGCGCCCAACACCAAGGTTTGCGTCGGCAGCAGCGAGCGCAGCATGTGGTAGAGCACCACCGACAGCCCTCCCAGCATGGCTGGTGCAATGGCCCAGTGTCCGGCGAGTGCCGGTGACACGGGACGTCGAATCAGGTGTTTGCGCAGATCGATGCGGCAAGCGGGCCAGTCGAGTGCCTTGGCTTGCATGTCGATGACCGCACGTCGCGCATGGACGATCGCGCTGATCAGCATGATGACCGTGAGCGTGCCGGCGATCAGGATGCTGCGCCAGACGGGCGCCACCACATCGGTGTTCAGCAAGGGAGGAAGCATCAAGGCCCATGGGAGCACCATGGTCACGAATACAGACAAGCTGGCGACCTGCTGGAAGTGGCTGCCCCAGTGAGACACCCAGATGGCCTGCTGGGCCAGCACAAACAGCACAACCATGATGAGCCCGGTGATGGCGAGCACAAGCTCGCCTGGACGTACGCCGTGTGCCCACAAGGCAAAGCCCCATCCAAACATGGCCATGCCGGGCGCGGACCATGCCAGCCCTTGCAGTTTTTTGAAGTCGTCGGGGGGATGAAGCATGTCAGCGAAGCAGTTCGCGCGCCTTCGATTCGGCCATCTCGTCCATGCCTGTGGCGCCCCAGGCGATCTGGGCCACCAGGCCGGCCGCGAGCCCGATGACCACAACCGGCCAGCCCACGGTCGACACCACACCCACGGCCACAGCGCCGGCCACGAAGCCGACGAGGTTGCCGCTCTGGCTCTTGGCCGAGCGGACGGCAAATCCCTTCCAGTCGACTTCGACCGAGTTGTCGACCCAGCGGGCACTGGCGCCGAAATCCAGGACGGCGCTGGGACCGAAAGCCAAAACGCCTCCACCGACCTTGCCGGAGGCTGCACGCAGGAGCCGGCTGGACTGCACCCGGGCGTCGGCCAGGGCGGCGGTGGCCTGCCCCATGCGTTGCATGTCGCGGGCACCCACCCGCATGGCACTGAATTGCCCGCCAGCCTTCGAGATGAAGGGCGAAGGCAGTGAGTGCAGCACCGTCATGGGCAAGCCCCGGACCCTCACGATCATTCGGGCGCCCTTGCGAAGTTGGCCGCCCTTGCCGATGTTTCGTGGTTCGATGGTGATATGCGGGCTCAGGCGGATGGTGCCGGTTTTCGCACCCGAGATCAGGGCCTGAAAGCCGTTGCGGGCCTGCCGCTGCCAGGCAGCACGCAAGGCGGCCTCATTGAGCGCGGAAACGTTGCCCACGATGTTGCCGGCGCCATACACGCTGTCACCCGTGGCGGACAGCAGGCGATCAATCGCCTTGTCATCTTTCGCAGCCGCCGCCAGTTGGTCCGGTGGGATGCGTGATGCCAGCAACATGGCCGCCTGGTCCGGGTTGGTCTGCGCCAGCTGCAGGGCGAGGGCCCTTACCACCGGGCCGTCCAACTCGAAGTCACCACTGAGTACGCTGGGGAAGGCGTCAAGGGTGCTGACTTGGCAGGCCATGCTCATGGGCATGTACCCCTGACTCATCGGTGACGCAAAAAGCCGATCCAGCGCTCCGCATTGCGTGTAGGCCAGGCGTTCGGCCGCGGTGGTGGGTGAGCACGATTGCTTGTAGGGCATGGCGCGGATTATCCGGCAAGGCCTGCGATGCTCAGGCCTTCGATTCAGAAGGGCGGCTGGGCAGCGTGGAGTCACCGCGCACCGCCCAGCGTGCGGGGTCCAGGGCGTCGCGGAGATCTACCTCCACGGGGCAGGGGCTGCCGGTGATCCAGTGAGCCAGCAAGCGTCCGGCCAGGGCCGCCCAGGTGATGCCGCGTGAGCCCAGCCCGCCAATCACGTAGAGGCCGCCGTGGCCGTCACGCAGCCGCGGCACTTTGCGGACCTGCTGGGGCCAGGGGCGATCGCCCGGCATCAGCGCAGGCATCGCGGGCAGGGCGCCCACCAGCGGCAATCGGTCCGGGGTGCTGGCACGCCAACCGACACGGCCTTGAAGTGCATCGGGGGCATAGGTCTGACTTTCCGGCAGGGCGCCCAGGCGGGCGGCTTGCTGCAGATTGTGATGATGGTCAGCGCTGCGCACGGCGGTGTCGACATCGTGGTGATGGCTGGTCGCACCGCACAGCAGGTGGCCGTCGCGCAGGGACAGTACATAGCCGCCCCCCGCCACGGGCAGATCGGGGCAACGCGCCTGTGCGCCAGGCAGCCAACTGATCTGGCCACGGATGGGGGTCACAGGTAGTGGTGCGGGTTTCAGGTCGGAATCGAGCCGGTCCAGCAGGTGGGGCAGGCTGGTTGCGCAGGCCAGCACCGCGTGCGCAGCCTCGGCAAGCAGGTGTCCTTCAGCGTTCAGGGCCTGCCATCGGCCTTGGGGCGTGCGTCGCAGTTGGGCCACGGTATGGCCCAGGTGCCGGTGCAGAAGGCCGTCAGCGGATGCCGCTTCGATCAGCTGGCCAACATAGTCGGCAGGGCTCAGCCAGCCGCCTTGCCGAAACAGCCAGCCGCCACTGGGCAGGGAAAGTTGAGCCAGCCGGCTCGCTTGCGCCTGGTCCAGCCAGGTCACGTACTCGTCGGGCAGCCCGAGTTGCGCCAGGCGGGCCATGGCCTGGGCGTTGTCCAGTCTGGGCTCGAGGCGGAGCAGGCCGCTGCACTGGCCTGCGATCCGGCCCTGCTGTATCCATGGGGAAACAAGCGCAGAAGTGGCCAGCGCCGCAGCGCGATGAGCCCGCGCGTGCAGGCTGTCTTGTGCATGAAGAATGCCGTGGAAAAGCCCCCCCGGGTTACCCGAGGCCTCCTGGGCAGGTTCGGCATGACGGTCCAGCAGCGTCACCTGCCAGCCCTCCCGGGTCAGTGCCCAGGCAGCGGCGGCGCCGGCCAGTCCGGCACCGAGCACAAAGGCCTGGCGTTGGCCCAGAGGGGAGGTGCAATGCCCTCCCGGCAGGGGCTTCGGCACATGACGTGGTTGGAAGCGGGCTCGGGTCATGTCCCGCTTGCTGCCGAAGCCGGGCACCTTCTCGACCTGGAATCCAGCGCGGGTGAGTGCATCACGCACACCGCGTGCCGCGCTCCAGGTGGCCGCCGTGGCTTGGGGGGCTGCGAGGCGGTCGAGCCGGCTGATCAAGGCGTCGTCCCACATCTCGGGGTTCTTGGCTGGGGCAAAGCCATCCAGGTAGAAGGCATCGACGGACGCCATCAGAGAGGGCAGGATGTCAGCGATATCGCCCAGGCCCAGCAGCAAGCTGACACCCTGCCGGGGTGGTGCGCCCGGCAGGTCTGTCTCATCGAAATCCAGCGTATGCAATCCGGGCGTGAGCGGTGGCCAAGCCCGACACAGGCGATCGGCCAGTTGCCGGGCCTCGGCACATTCCTGCTGGTTCAGGCCGGCGAGCACCCGGGCCAGGTCATCGGCGCGGAGCGGATGCTTTTCGATGGAGATGAACACGAGCCGAGTGCATCGCGCAGGGTCTGCCCGCCAAGCTGCCCACGTCGCCAGGAAATTGTTGCCCAGTCCGAAGCCGGTTTCCAGGATGACGAAGCGATCGCACTTCTGCCAGCGCCCGGGCAGTCCATTGCCCCCCAAGAACACGTGCTTCGCCTGCGCCCAGGCTCCGGCGGCCGTGTGGTAGACGTCGTCATACTGTGGGGAGTAGGGGACCCCGGCGGCCTGCGCCGAGGGGCTGTCACCCAGCTGGGCTGGGACGATCTTTCGGGAGGGCATTCGCCATTATCGATGGCGAGATCGGCTGTCAGACCCTCCCTGCCGACCTTACTGCGCCACCCAGCCGCCATCCACGTTCCAGGCCACGCCCCGCACATTGCTGGCGCCAGGTGAGCACAGGAACACCGCCAGATCGCCCAGCTGCTCGGGCGTGACGAACTGCAGCGAGGGCTGCTTCTCGCCCAGCAGTTCCTTCTGCGCCTGCTCCACGCTGATGCCTTCCTTCTCGGCGCGGGCTTCGATCTGCTTTTGCACCAGGGGGGTGAGCACCCAACCGGGGCAGATGGCGTTGCAGGTGACGCCGGTGGTGGCGGTCTCCAGCGCCACCGACTTGGTCAGCCCCACCAGGCCGTGCTTGGCCGCCACATAGGCCGACTTGCCGGCGGAGGCCACCAGCCCGTGTGCCGAAGCCAGGTTGATGACGCGGCCCCAGTTCTTGGCACGCATGCCCGGCATGGCCAGGCGGATGGTGTGGAAAGCTGAACTGAGGTTGATGGCGATGATGGCATCCCACTTCTCGACCGGGAAAACCTCGACGTTCGCCACGTGCTGGATGCCGGCGTTGTTGACAAGGATGTCCACGCCGCCATATTCCGCATCAGCGAACCTGAAAAGATCGGCGATCTCGCCGGGCTTGGACATGTCGGCCCCGTGGTAGCCCACACGGATGCCATGGGCGCTGCCGGCCTGCAACACTTCGGCCCGGGGCTCATCGACATCGCCAAAGCCGTTGAGAATGATGTGGGCACCTTGCCCCGCCAACTGCCGCGCGATGCCCAGCCCGATGCCGCTGGTCGAGCCAGTGACGAGGGCGGTTTTTCCTTTCAACATGCAGGCCTCCTACAGGTCATAACAGACAATCAAGACTTCGGGCCATTATGGGCCGACGACACGGACCTCAGCATGAATCAAGCCACCAACACTGTTGCCGTTACGGAGCCACGACTGGAGTTCGTTGAATGCCCCGGCGCCAGCCTTCGTTCGCCGGACAGCCACCGCATGGCCTACTGGTCCTGGGGCGATGCTGCCAATCCGCGCGTGCTGGTCTGCGTGCACGGGCTGAGCCGCCAGGGACGTGATTTCGACGTGCTGGCCCAGGCCCTGAGCAAGCACTATCACGTGGTCTGCCCCGATGTGGTCGGCCGCGGGCAATCCGACTGGCTGGCCGACGCCAAGGGCTACCAGGTGTTCACCTACGCCAGCGACATGGTGGCGATGCTGCGGCAGGTGCGCGAGGCCAAGGGCCTGGCCTCGCCCATCTCGGTCGATTGGGTGGGTACCTCCATGGGCGGCCTGATCGGGCTGGGCCTCTCGGCGCTGCCGCCTGATGCCTCGGGCGTGCAATTGCGCCGCTTCGTGCTCAACGATGTGGGGCCGCGTCTGCGCATCGAGGCCCTGCAGCGTATCGGCAGCTACCTGGGCCTGCCCAAGCGCTTCGCCACCGAGCAGGAGGCCGCCGATTACCTGTGGAGCATCTCCGCCGGCTTCGGGCCGCACACGCCCGAGCAGTGGCTGGCCCTGTCACGCCCCTTGCTGCGCGTGGACACCGCCAGTGAAGACAGCAGCCTGATCCTGCACTACGACCCGGCCATCGCCGAGCCGTTCAAGACCATGACGGCTGACAGCGCCAGTTCGGGCGAAGCCATGCTCTGGCAGGTGTACGACGCGCTGCGCTGCGAGGTTCTGCTGCTGCGTGGCCGGAACTCCGACCTGCTCGATGCCGACACCGCCCTCCAGATGACCGAGCGCGGTCCGCGCGCGCGCCTGATCGAGTTTGCCGGCGTGGGTCATGCGCCCACCCTGATCGCCCCTGACCAGGTGGCGGCGGTGGAGGGGTTCCTGCTCGCATGAAGACCGGTTTCCTTCAACCCACCGTGCCGGGCCCCGAGCCCGCGCCGGGAGGGGATGCGCCAGCGGCCATCGTCGAGTGGGCCGATCTGGCCCCCACGCCTGGTGCGGCCGGCAGTGCCGATGGCGAGCTGCTGCTGGCCCGTGCCCGCGCCTTTGCCGAGCCACTGCTGAGTCATCAGCGCTTCGACACGGGCGAGCACGCGCTGCACCATGCAGATGGCGTGGCAGCGATCCTGCGAGGCATCGGCGCGCCGCCCGCGCTGCAGGCCGTCGCCTACCTGGTCTACGCCAGCGAATACCTCACGCCGGCTGAAGAAGTGGTGGCCCGTGCCTTCGGCCAAGACGTGGCGGATCTGGTCGGTGCCACGCGAAAGCTGGTGCAGGTACAGCGCAGCGCGCGTGATGCCCTCGGCGACCAGGCCGACGGGCCCTTGCCCGCTGAGCAGGTCGAGCGCATCCGCAAGATGCTGCTGGCCTTCTCGCGCGATCTGCGTGTGGTGCTGCTGCGCCTGGCTTCGCGCCTGCAGACGCTGCGCCACTACGCCGAAACAAAGCAGCCGTGCCCCCGGGCCCTGGCGCGCGAATCCATGCAGGTGTTCGCGCCGCTGGCCAACCGCCTGGGCATCTGGCAGATCAAGTGGGAGCTGGAGGACCTGTCCTTCCGTTTCCTGCAGCCGGACACCTACAAGAGCATCGCCCGCATGCTGGACGAGACCCGCGTGGCGCGCGAGCGCAGCGTGGAGGCCGCCCGCCAGCGCCTGCAGGACACCTTGCGCGCCGCGGGCATCGACGCCCAGGTGCAAGGCCGCCCCAAGCACCTCTACAGCATCTGGAAAAAGATGCAGGGCAAGGGCTTGCCCATCGAGCGCGTGTTCGATGTGCAGGCCCTGCGCGTGATCGTGCCCGATGTGCACGCCTGCTACGAGGCGCTCAGCCGTGTCCATGAACTGTGGCGCCCACTGCAGGAAGAGTTTTCCGACTACATCGCCAAGCCCAAGCCCAACGGCTATCAGTCGCTGCATACCGTGGTGCTGGACGACGCGGGCCGCCCCATCGAGATTCAGCTGCGCACCCAGGCCATGCATGAGCATGCCGAAAGCGGCGTGGCCGCGCACTGGGCCTACAAGGAGGCCGGTGCCAAGGGCTACGCCGGCGTGCAGGCCGCGGGCGATTTCGAAAGCCGGGTGGCCGAGGCCCGCAAGACCGTGCTGCGTCAACTGCTGGCCTGGGAGCGCGACCTGGCCGAGGCCGATGCCAGCCAGGGGCAAGGTGCCAATGGGCTGTTCGATGACCGCATCTATGTGTTCACGCCAGACGGCACCATCATCGACCTGCCCGTGGGCGCCACACCGGTGGACTTTGCCTACACGGTGCACACCAACCTGGGTCACCGCTGTCGGGGCGCGCGTGTGGATGGCGTGATGGTGACGCTCAACACCGCGCTGCACAGCGGCCAGACCGTCGAGGTGATCGCCGCCAAGGAGGGGGGGCCGTCCATGGACTGGCTCAACCCCGAGCTGGGTTATGTGCGCAGCCCGCGTGCGCGCGCCAAGGTGCGGGCCTGGTTCAACGCGCTGGCCCAGCAGGCCACCATCGCCAAGGGGCGCGATGCGGTTGAAAAACTGCTGCAGCGCGCTGGCAAGACGGCCATCAAGCTGGAGGACCTGGCCTCGCAGTTGGGCTTCCGCAGCGCCGATGCCTTGTTCGAGGTGGTGGGCAAGGACGAATATTCGCTGCGCAACATCGAGGCCGTGCTCAAACCGGCTGAACCGGTGCCCGATGCCGACCAGCTGATCGCACAACGGCTGCTCAGCCGCAGCGATACGGCTGCCGCGCCCGCGTCTGGCAGGGGTGTGCTGGTGGTGGGCATGGACTCGCTGCTCACGCAGCTGGCGCGCTGCTGCAAGCCTGCGCCTGGGGATGCCATCGGCGGTTACGTGACGCGGGGCAAGGGCGTGGCCGTGCACCGTGCCGACTGCAGCAACCTGCGGCAGATGGCAGGCCGGCATCCCGAGCGCGTGATCCCCGTGGCCTGGGGTGCGCAGCCCACGGACAAGAGCGGCCAGTACGCGGTGGACGTGCAGGTGGAAGCGCATGACCGTCCGGGCCTGTTGCGCGACGTGTGCGATGCGTTTGCGCAGGGCAAAGCGCATGTGTCGGCCATGCAGAGCCAGAGCCACCGCGACCATGTGACGATCACCCTCACCGTACAGACCACCGACACGGCCCGCCTGGCCCCCGTGCTGAGCAAGGTCGGGCAGGTCAGCGGCGTGATCCGTGCGCGACGCAAATGACACATCTGCGCGAAATTTGCGGTGGCGCTCGAAATCGTGCTATAGTCATGGTCTTGCAGGCGCGTAGCTCAGCTGGTTAGAGCACCACCTTGACATGGTGGGGGTCGTTGGTTCGAGTCCAATCGCGCCTACCAAATACAAGCCCAGAAAGTTCATGTGAGCTTTCTGGGCTTTTGGTTTTCTGGGCGGCCCTTGCGAGCCAACTGGCTCAACTGTTCATCGGGCCGCGCCCGTCAACGCGCCGGCGCCGTGGGCCTTGTCTTGTAGAACTGCACTGGCGCCGCCGGCACGTGGGTCAGCACGGACTTCTTCATCTTGCCCACCACGTGCATCTCGCAGGGTTTGCAGTCGAAGCGCAGGGTGAGCTTTTCCTTGCCGTTGATCAGGACCAGCGGCTCGGCCTTGACCGTGCCTTGCACACCTTGCACGCCCTTGGCCTGCTTGGGGCACAGGCTCAGCGAAAAGCGCACGCAGTGCTTGGTGATCATCAGGCTGACGTCCCCCAATTCCTCGTGACTCTCATAGGCGGCCTCGATCACCTTCACGCCATGGCGAGCGTAGAAATCGCGCGCCTGGTGGTTGTACACATTGGCCAGGTAGCTCAGGGTGTCTTCAGGGTAGGCCACGGGGGGCTCCACCGGGACAGCTCGCTCCAGCCGTTGCCAGGCCTCGGCGCGCGCCGCCTCCAGGCTGAGCAGGGCATCGCGACGCAGCTGGTTGATGCCTGAGGCAGGCACGAACCATGGCTGGGCCGTGTCGAGTTTGATCTCGTGCGCTTCGAAGATGGTGTTGCCCAGCTTGCCCAGGTTCTCATGCAGGTTGGCCAGGGCCTTCTCGGCGTTCTGGGGCATCTGCTTGTCAAGCGAGGCCTGGGCCTGGCCGACGTGGCCGTCGTCGTCGGTGATGCGCAGGTGCAGGCCATCGCTCGTGTCGCTCAGCGTCATCCACACGCCGATGCGGCGCTCGGACGACTTCTTGGTCAGCGTGTGCTCCCAGGCGCGGTCACGGTTGCGGTTGATGGCCACGCCGGGCTTGAGGTCGGGCAAGGTGGCTATGCCGTCGTTGGGGTGCACGCGCCACAGCCGGCCGGACTGGCCGATGGGCTCTGCCGTGTTCACCTGCACGCCCACCAGATCACGGGTGAGTGTCACGTAGTTCAGCCCATCGCCGTTGTGGATGGCGCCGGCCTGCGTGGGGTCGATGGCCACGTCGAACCAGGTGGGGCCGACCTTGGCCACTTCGCCCACGGGCAGGCCCAGGTGCTTGGGCGAATCGAAGGCGCCGATGTCGTCCTTGCGGCCGTTGACGAAGTAGTCAGTGCTGCCGCGGTTGAAGTTGCGATCGGGCTCCGGCTCGAACAGGAAGGTGGTGCGGCCGGACGATGTGGCGCGCAGGCCGGGGCGCTCTTCCAGGATCTCGTCGAGCAGGCGGCGGTAGTGGGCCGTGATGTTCTTCACGTAGCCCATGTCCTTGTAGCGCCCCTCGATCTTGAAGGACGTGATGCCGGCATCGATCAGTGCGCGCAGGTTGTCGCTCTGGTTGTTGTCCTTCATGGACAGCACGTGCTGCTCATAGGCCACCACCTGGCCCTTGTCATCCAGCACGTTGTAAGGCAGGCGGCAGGCCTGGGAGCAATCGCCCCGGTTGGCGCTTCGGCCGGTGTGCGCGTGGCTGATGAAGCACTGGCCGCTGTAGGCGACGCACAGGGCACCGTGGATGAAGAATTCCAGCGCGCAGTCGGTGTTGGCCGCCACGGCCTGGATCTGCTTGAGCGTGAGTTCGCGCGCCAGCACGATCTGGCTGAAGCCCACGTCCTGCAGGAAGCGGGCCTTTTCAGGGGTGCGTATGTCGGTTTGTGTGCTGGCGTGCAGTTGGATGGGCGGCAGATCCAGCTGCAGCAGACCCATGTCCTGGACGATCAGCGCATCGACACCGGCCTCGTACATCTGCCAGATCTGGCGGCGGGCAGGCTCCAGTTCGTCGTCGCGCAGGATGGTGTTCATCGTCGCGAAGATGCGCGCGTTGTAGCGGTGGGCGTGCTGCACCAGGCGCTCGATGTCGGCGATCTCGTTGCTGGCGTTGCTGCGCGCCCCGAAGGACGGGCCGCCGATGTAGACCGCATCGGCCCCGTGGTTCACGGCCTCGATGCCGATGTCGGCCGTGCGCGCAGGCGCGAGCAGTTCAATATCACGGTGGCGGACGAGGGACATGGCGGGACAGTGAGAAAATCCAGGCGCGAAAGTTTAACGAGTTGCCCTCGCGGCGTCCAATCCGTGCATCCGATCAATGCGCCCACCCCCCGTGCGTTCATCCCTGCGTTCCCTCTTGTCCATACCCCGAGCGCCAGCGGCGGCAAGGCAGCGTTTTGACCGCCTGGATGCCCTGCGCGGCGCTGCCCTGGTGTGGATGGCCATCTTCCATTTCTGCTTCGATCTGAGCCTTTATGGCCTGATCGAGGCGAATTTCTACCGCGATGCGGTGTGGACCACCCAGCGCACGCTGATCTTGTCCACCTTCCTGCTGTGCGCCGGGGCAGGGCAGGCCATCGCTTCGGCCCAGGGACAGACCTGGGCACGTTTCTGGAAGCGCTGGGCCCAGGTGGCTGGCTGTGCGCTGGCCGTGAGCGTGGGCAGCGCCTTCATGTTCCCGGACAGCTTCATCTACTTCGGCGTGCTGCATGGCATGGCCGTGATGCTGGTCATCGCCAGGCTCAGTGCGCCGCTCGGCCGCTGGCTGTGGGCTTTGGGCGCGCTGGCGGTGGCCTTGCCGCATTTCGTGCAGCATCCCTTCTTTGACACACGCTGGACCAATTGGGTGGGCCTGGTCACCGCCAAGCCCATCACCGAGGACTACGTGCCCGTGCTGCCCTGGCTGGGCGTGATGTGGTGGGGCCTGGCCGCCACGCAGTGGCTGCTGGCCCGCCACCCCGGCTGGCTGGCGGGTGCCACGGCGCCACCCGCGCGGGGCCTGGCCCTGCTGGGGCGCTGGAGCCTGACGTTTTACATGGTGCACCAGCCGCTGCTGCTTGGCGGGCTGATGCTGTGGCTGAATTTCTGGAGAACCCCTTCATGACGACGATGACGCAAGACGAGCTGAAAACCCTGGTGGGCCGTGCGGCCCTGGATTACGTGCCCCATGGCGCGATCGTGGGCGTGGGCACCGGCTCGACGGTCGACAAGTTCATCGATGCGCTGGGTGAGGCGCTCAAGGCCGATCCGGCCCGCGTGACCGGCGCCGTGTCCAGTTCGGTGCGCAGCACGGAGCGCCTGACGGCCCTGGGCATCAAGGTGCAGCCCTCGGAGTCGGTGACCTCGCTGGGCGTCTACGTCGACGGCGCCGACGAGATCGACCACGCCGGCTTCATGATCAAGGGTGGTGGCGCCGCGCTCACGCGCGAGAAGATCGTGGCCGACCTGGCCGAGAAGTTCGTCTGCATCGCCGACGAATCCAAGCTGGTCCTGGTGCTGGGCAAGTTCCCCCTGCCGGTCGAGGTGATCCCGATGGCCGCGGCCCAGGTGATCCGTGCCTTCGAGAAGCTGGGGGGGCAGGCCAAGGTGCGCGAGGGCGTGACCACGGACAACGGCAATGTGATCGTGGATGTGACCGGCCTGAGCATCGATTCGCCGGCGCGCTTCGAGGCCGACATCAACCAGTGGCCCGGCGTGGTCACGGTGGGCGTGTTCGCCCGCAACAAGGCCTCGGTGTGCCTGCTGGGCACGCCTGAAGGCGTGAAGACGCTGACGTTCTGAGTGCCTTGGTGGCCGCTGGATGTGGTGCTCTCAGGCGCCGCGGGCGGCCCACCAGTCCAGCACACCATGGGCGGCTTGCCGGCCTGTGGCAAAGCAGGCGGTGAGCAGGTAACCCCCGGTCGGGGCCTCCCAGTCCAGCATCTCGCCGGCGCAGAACACGCCCGGTGCGCTCTGGAGCATCAAGCCGGGCGTGAGACTTTCGAAACGCACGCCACCGGCGGTGCTGATGGCCTCGTCCACCGGGCGGGGGCGGATCAGCGTGATGGGTAGCGCCTTCAAGGCCTGTGCCAGGGCGGTGGAATCCTGCAACTGTTCTGGCGTCAGCACCTCGTGCAGCAGCGCCATCTTCAGACCCTGGATGCCCAGGCGGCTCTTCAGGTGGGTGGACAGGCTGCGCGGCCCGCGGGGACGACGTGTTTCGGCCAGCACCTGCTCGGGCGTGTGCGCAGGCAACAGATCGAGGTGCAGCGTGGCCTGCCCTTGTACCTCAATGGCATTGCGGATCGCGGCCGAGAAGGCGTAGATCAGGCTGCCTTCCAACCCGGTGCTGGTCAGCACGAACTCGCCTTGCTGGCGCCGGGGCTGAGCGTCTGGCAGGGCGGTGGCGGTGAAGCTCAGGGCCACCGGCTTGACGGGGTGGCCGGCGAAACGCGAGCTCAGGTGCTCGCTCCAGCCAGGGCGCCCCGGGGCTGTGGGTGCGACATCGAAACCACAGTTGGCGGCCTGCAGCGGTGCCACATCGGCGCCTCGCGCCTGCAGCCAGGGCACCCAGGCACCATCCGAGCCCAGGCGCGCCCAGCTGGCGCCGCCCAGGGCCAGCACCACGGCATCGGCTTGCGCCGTGACGTCGCCGTCAGGGCGGCTGAAACGCAGGCTGTGGCCATCATCGGCCCAACCTTGCCAGCGGTGGCGCATGTGAAAGCGCACGCCCAGCCCCCGCAGCCGATGCAGCCAGGCACGCAGCATCGGTGCGGCCTTCATCTCGGTAGGGAACACACGCCCGGAGGTGCCCACGAAGGTGCCGATGCCCAGGGCTTCGGTCCAGCCGCGCAGATCCTGCGGGGTGAAGGCGCGCACCAGGGGCTCCAGATCCGCCCGTCGTTCGGCGTAGCGGCCGATGAAGGGCTCCAGCGCTTCGGAATGCGTGAGGTTCAGTCCGCCTCGCCCGGCCAGCAGGAATTTGCGACCGACAGAGGGCATGGTGTCATAGAGATCGACCTGTGCGCCGGCCTGGGCAAGTACTTCGGCGGCCATGAGTCCCGCCGGGCCGCCCCCGACGATGGCGACCCGCGGGTTTGATGTCATGCGGGTCAGAAGCGGAAGCCGGAGGGCGCTGTCGATGCGGGTGGGGAGCTGTTGGTCGTGGCGCCTGGCGCCTGCCTGCCAGCGGGGGGCTTGTTGGCCGCAGGTGTCGAGGCGGCCGGCGGTGCCAAAGGCGTTGCATCAGCCCACTGGTAGCCTGTCAGGCTGGACTGCTTCGGGTAACCTGCTGCATCCAGGTAGCTTTGCCATTCTGCTTCGGAATAGCCCTTGACCTGCTGCGCGCCGATGCGCAGCACCGGCAATTGCTTGGTGTTCTCAAGGCGTTGCAGGGCCTGAAGGTCGGCACTGGTGGCGACGCTCTTTTCCGCGAACGGAATGCCACGTTGGCGCAGGCTCTGGCGGCCGCTGTCGCAAGGCGGACAATCCTTGGTGGTATAGAGCGTGACCGGGTACTTGCTGGCCACCTGTCGCAACTCGAACGGCAGGCTGGCGTTGGCGCTGACAGAGCCGTTGGTGTGCAAGGCCTGCGCAGGCTTGTCGATGGGAGGCCGGTCAGTGTAGGTGACCTTGCCATCCGGGCCAACCACCTTGTAGAGCGCCCAGGCCGGCGCGGCCGCCATCAGGGTGATGGCGCCCAGCATGAGCAAGGCGGCAACACCTGTCTTGCGCTGGGCCTTGCCCGGATAGGGAGGGGGAAGCACGGCGCGCGCGGGGCGCTGGCGCAGAGACGTGTTCTGGGAACGGGTCATGGTGAAACTCTCGACAGCCAGTGATCGCATGGCCTCAATGTACCTTGCACAACGGCGCGCCCGCCCCCTGGGTTGACCCTCGGAGGCGGGATTTACGCCTTTTAACGGCTCAGGTGCCTGATGGTGTCGATCAGGCCATGCCCTGGTGGCGCAGCAGCGCGTCGATGCTGGGCTCGCGGCCGCGGAAAGCTTTGAAGTTGTCCATGGCGCTGCGGCTGCCGCCAGCTTCCAGGATGGCCTGCCGGTAACGACGCCCAACCTCGGCATTGAGCACACCGTGTTCGGGTGTGGCCGCCTCCTCGAAGGCGGCATACGCGTCAGCCGACAGCACCTCGGCCCATTTGTAGCTGTAGTAGCCCGCCGAGTACCCCCCCGAAAAGATGTGCGAGAAGCTGTGCTGGAAGCGGTTGAAGGCCGGCGGGATGTTCACGGCGACTTCCTGGCGCACCTCGTCGACCACCTGCTGCACGCGCTGATCACTGCCCGGCTCGGCATGCAGGCGCATGTCGAACAGCGAGAACTCGATCTGGCGCAGCGTCATCATGCCGCTCTGGAAGTTCTTGGCCGCGATCATCTTGGTGAACAGATCCTGCGGCAGAGATTCGCCCGTGTCCACATGGCTGGTCAGCTGTTGGACAACGGCCCATTCCCAGCAGAAATTCTCCATGAACTGGCTGGGCAGTTCCACAGCATCCCATTCGACGCCGCTGATGCCCGCCACGCCGATGTCGTCCACCCTGGTCAGCATGTGGTGCAGGCCGTGGCCGAACTCATGGAACAGCGTGGTGACATCGTCATGCGTGAGCAGGGCTGGCTTGCCGCCGACGCCGGCCGCGTAGTTGCACACCAGGTGCGCAATGGGCGTCTGGGTCTGGCCGTTGTCCGGACGCTTCCAGCGGCCTCGCACGTCGTCCATCCAGGCGCCGGGGCGCTTGCCGGGGCGGGCGTACGGGTCCAGGTAGAACTGGCCGACCAGCTCGCCCGCGCGCTCGATGCGGAAGAAGCGCACCGATTCGTGCCACACAGGCGCGGTGTCGGGCTTGATCTGCACCTCGAACAGCGTCTCGATCAGGCCGAACAGGCCCTTGAGCACGGTCGGTTCGGTGAAATACTGCTTCACCTCCTGGTCGCTGAAGGCGTAGCGGGCTTCCTTGAGCTTTTCGCTGGCAAAGGCCACGTCCCAGGCCTGCAGATCAGGCAAATCGAGGTGCTCCTTGGCGTAGGTGCGCAGCTCGTCCATGTCCTTCTGTGCGAAGGGCCGGGCGCGCTTGGCCAGGTCACGCAGGAACTCCATCACCTGGTGGGGCGTCTGGGCCATCTTGGGCACCAGCGACACGTCGGCGAAGTTGGCGTAACCCAGCAGTTGGGCTTCTTCCTGGCGCAGGGCCAGCAGCTTTTGCATCAGCGGCGTGTTGTCGCGTTCAGCCGGGCCGAACTCGCTGGCCCGGGTGGCGTAGGCGCGGTAGAGCGTTTCGCGCAGCGGGCGGTGTGCGGCGTACTGCATGACTGGCAGGTAGCAGGGCATGTGCAGCGTCAGCTTGTGGCCGTCCTTGCCTTCGGCCTGAGCGGCGGCCCGGGTGGCGTCGATCACGTCCTGGGGCACGCCAGCGAGCTCATCGAGCGTGGCGTAATGGCTGAACGCGTCGGTGGCGTCCATCACGTGCTCGGAGAAAGCCTGCGACAGGGCGGCCTGTTCTTCCTGGATGGCAGCGTAGCGGGCCTTGGCTTCGCCTTGCAATTCGGCCCCGCCCAGCACGAAGCCCCGCAGCGCGTTGTCCAGCGCGCGGGCGCGCGGTGGGCTCAGGCGCTGACCTTCTGGCGACACCACCAGGGCCTTGTACTTGGCGTACAGGCGCTCGTCAGAGCCCAGGCGTGTGTAGAACTCGGTGAGGCGCGGCAGGTTTTCGTTGTAGGCCGCACGCAACTCGGGCGTATCGGCCACAGCGTTGAGGTGGCCCACGGCGCCCCA
>DDJC01000027.1 GCA_002339015.1 Burkholderiales bacterium UBA1834 | reverse complement strand
TGCTGATCAGCGTGGTCTTGCCAGCACCGTTGGGGCCCAGCAGGGCCAGGATCTCACCTTTGCGGACATCCAGGCTCACGTTCTTGAGCGCCTGAAAGCCCGAGGCGTAGGACTTGGACAGTTGGGAGATGGAAATGATCGCGCTCATGGGGCGCAACGATAGCCCAAGCGCAAAGGTTTCGCTGGCGCGGAAAAAACATGGCGTGGTCCGCGCATTAGTGGGCAATGGATACAAGTTACAAAAGTTAAAAAAATGCCAATCGTGGCCGATAAAGCTCGGAGCGCCATCCGTCCCAGCCGCAGATGCGCCGTTCCCCTCAACTGGCTATAAGTTTTCCGGTCACGATCTCAATGGCACGTTCTGTTCTTGCGCTGGTTCCGGCGCCTTCCTGCGCCTCTCCCCTTGCCCTGTGGGCATCCCCCTTTTCTCTGACGGTTCTGGCCGCGGCCTTGCTGATGACGCAGGCCCCGAATGCCCAGGCGCAGTCGGCCGCTGATCTGCAGCGCATCGAACGCATCCAGCAGGAAGAGCAGCAGCGCCAGCTGCGCGAGCTTGAACAGCAACGCGAGCGGGCCCGGCCGCCCACCAGCTTGGATGCGGGCACGGTGCAGCGCCCCGCCCAGCGGCCTGAGGGCCCGTGCCGCGACATCCGTGAGATCAAACTCAAGGGCGCCAATGCATTGCTGACCGGCACCCGTGACTCATTGCTCAAGCCCTATGTGGGCCGTTGCCTGAGCGCCAACGACATCGAACGCCTGATGGGCGACCTGACGGCTCACTACGTGTCGCAGGGCCGCATCACCGCTCGTGTCTACCTGGGCGCTCAGGACCTGAGCACCGGCACCCTGGAGCTCACCGTGGTCGAAGGTGTGCTCAAGCAACTGCGCATCGAAGACGGCGGAAAGAAAAGTATCTCGCCGGGCAATGTTTTCCCCGGCGTGGAGGGCAAGCCCCTGAACCTGCGTGACATTGAGCAAGGCCTGGACCAGATCAACCGCCTGGGCTCCAACAACGCCACCATGTCCATCGAGCCGGGCGAGCAGCCGGGCGAGAGCATCCTGGTGGTGCGCAACACGCCCGTGAAGGCCTGGCGCGTGAGCGGCTCGGTGGACAACTTCGGGTCCCAGTCGACTGGCCGCAACCAGGCCGGTCTGAGCGCCTCGTACGACAACCCGCTGGGCTTCAACGATTTCATCAGTGTCACCGATCGCCGCACGCTGGACCGACATGACAAGCGCCGCGATTCGCAGTCGAACAGCCTGACCTATTCGATTCCCTACGGCGCCTTGCTGTTCACCGTGGGTGCCAGCAAGTCGAGCTATTTCAGCACGCTGGTCACGCCCGGTGGCGTGTCCCTGCCCTCCGAAGGTGATTCGACCGTGTACTACGCGCGTGGCGATTACACCGTCTACCGTGACCGAGACAACTTGGTCACCCTGTCCGGCACCCTGACCCGCAAGAGTTCCAAAAACTACCTGGCCAGCCAGTACCTGGAGGTCAGCAGCCGTTCCCTCACGGTGCTGGACATCGACCTGGCGCTGCGCCGCCCTCTGGTGGGCGGCATCATGCAGACCTCGGTGGGCCTGTCGGACGGCAAGCGCTGGTTTGGCGCTTTGAAGGATCCCAGCAATGCGCCAGATTGGGCACCGCAAGCCCAGTTCACCAAGGTGCGCGCCTCGGCCTCGTGGGCGACCTACCTGCCCGTGGGCACGCGTACGGTCGACTTCTCCAGTTCCTGGAATGGCCAGTACGCCAATGATGTGATGTACGGCTCCGAGCAGATGCTCGTGGGCGGCATCTACAGCGTGCGCGGCTATGACAAGGACACCTTGGCCAATGATCGCGGCTGGGTATGGCGCAACGAGATCGGCGTGCGCTCGCCCTTCGAACTGAAGGGCACCGTGGGATCGTGGCGCCCGTATGCCGCGCTGGATGGCGGCTGTGTCTACGCCCGCCAGACACCCGATGTGAACGGATACCGCGGTGACGACGATTGCGTGACCGGTGGCGCCCTGGGCCTGCAGCTGCGCTGGGGCCCGGCCACCTTGGACACCTTCGTGATGAAACCGCTGAAGCGCCCCGACCACATGAATGCCGACGGTACGTCCGTGCGCGCCGTGGTCTCCCTGGCCTTCTGATTCCTCCCCGAATTTCCCGAGCAGGACCTTTCTTATGAACCGCAGTTATCGCCACGTCTGGAACAAGGCCCAGGGCCGTTTTGTCGTCGCCGCCGAGAACGCCTCTTCCCGTGGACAAGGGGTCGGCCGCGCCCGCCGCAGTGTGATCGCCACCGCCGCCGTGGGCGCCGTGGTGGGCTGGGCCGCTGTGCCCGCCTACGCGCAGATCACCGTGGCCAATGGCAAGACGGAAGTGTTCCGTGCTTCCAACGGCGTGCAGGTCGTCAACATCGAGACCGCCAACCAGGCGGGCCTGTCGCACAACAAGTTCTTGAACTACAACGTCGAGAAGACCGGCGTGGTGCTCAACAACGGCAACAGCGACCAGATGGCGCGCCAGTCGCAGCTGGCCGGCGGCGCGTGTCAAGGTAG
>DDJC01000075.1 GCA_002339015.1 Burkholderiales bacterium UBA1834 | reverse complement strand
AGGATGTTGGTCTGGAAGGCGATGCCATCGATCACGCTGATGATGTCCACGATGCGACGCGAACTGTCATTGATGCCCCGCATCGTCTGGACCACTTCACCCACCACCTCACCGCCTTTGAGGGCCACCGCACTGGCGCCCTTGGCCAGGGTGTTGGCCTCGCGCGCGTTCTCGGCGTTGTGCTTGACAGTGACGCCGATCTCTTCCATCGAGGCAGCGGTCTGCTGCAAGGCGCTGGCCTGCTGTTCCGTGCGGTTGGCCAGGTCGTTGTTGCCCAGGGAGATCTCGGTGCTGGCGGCGGCCACGCTCTCAGCGTTCTGGCGCACGCCCTGCACGATGCTGGACAGCCGGGCCTGCATCTCACGCAGGGCCCCAAGCAGTTCAGCCACTTCGTCGCGGCCCTGCACATCGATGGTGCGGGTCAGGTCGCCTTCGGCCACGGCCCGCGACAGGCCCACCGCATGATCGATGGGCTTGACGATGGCACGGCTGACCAGCACGCCGAAGGTGACGCCCACCGCACTGACCACCAGCATCACCACCAGGCTCAACACGGTGGCGTTGCGGGCATTGCGGGTGGCCTGCTCGGCAATCGCGGCGCTGTCGGCTGCTATTTTGGCGCTGGCCTCGGTCAGAAATTTGCTGGGCTCGCGGTCCATGCCCTTGACGGCCTCGTCACCCACGGGGGCCTGGTGGCCGCTGGCCACGAACTTGTCGAAGGCACTGCGGTAGGCCTGCCCCATCTTGGCGTGAGCGGCGATGAACTGTGTCATCAGCGTCTTGCTGGCGCCTTCGGGCAGTTGCTGGTCCAGCGTCCGGGCCTCCTGTGCCACGTCGCGCTCGATGTCCTGGAACGCCTTCCAGTACTTGTTCAGTTGCTCGGGTTGCTGGCCGCGCAGGAGGGTGTTCTTCCACTCCTGCACCTGCGTCTTGAACTGGTTCTCGATGCGGCCGACGGCGCGCTCATGGGCCACGTGCGCCTGGACATCGGTGCCGTACAGCGTGAGCGACTGGTTGAGCTCGCGGATGCCGAACAGGGCGGCAGCCAGCACCAGCAGCAGCATGCCGGCGAAGGCAAGTGGCAGTTTGAAGCGGAGTTTCATGGGGTGTCCGTGGGTACGGCTGAGGACGGGCCATCCCGCGTGCGACGTCGTTGCCGCGCCCCCGTATCGATGGCCTTGACAACGGGGTACGGTGGGTTATCGGTGGAAACCCGAAAAACTTGAATGTCCGGTCAGAGCGCAAGGGCTGAACCGCCTTGTGCACCGCAGCATCAGCGGGCAGACTGCGGCGTCCAACTTCAGGCGGCTCGCGCCTTCCATGCACCATGGCCCTCGTCCTTCACTACCACCCCTTGTCCTCCTGCTGCCACAAGGTGCTGGTCGCCCTCCACGAAATGGCGCTGGCATTCGAGCCCAGGCTGCTCAACCTGGGCGATCCGCAGGCACGGGCCGAGCATCTTGCGCGCTGGCCCACCGGCAAGATGCCGCTGCTGGACGACGGCGGGCACATCGTGCCGGAGACCAGCATCATCATCGAGTACCTGCAGCAGCGCCACCCCGCTGCCGCGCGCCTGCTGCCGGCCGATGCGCAGGCTTGTCTGGACGTGCGCCTGTGGGATCGCCTGTGCGACCTGTACGTGATGACGCCGATGCAGGCCCTGGTGGCGCAGCGCCTGCGCGGGCAGGCGCAATCCGATGCGCGTGTCGTGGACGAGTCCCGGGGCATTCTGGGCATGGCCTACGGCTTGATCGAACGGCAGGTCAAGCACGGTGCCTGGCTGGCCGGGCCCGATTTCAGCCTGGCCGACTGCGCGGCAGCACCGGCACTGTTCTACGCGCGCACCATCGTGCCTTTCGATGCCGCGCAAACTGGGTTGGCGGCCTACTTCGAGCGCCTGCTGGCGCGCCCCTCAGTGGCGCGGGTGCTGGATGAGGCGAAACCCTTTTTCCAGTACTACCCTTACAGAGAGGCGCTGGAGCCTCGTTTCATGGGTTGATACCGAGATCAGCCAGTCTTGTCGATTGCCCGTCGGCCGGTTCGTCGTGTGCATGAACCGGCAAGAAGCCGGCCACCCACTGAAGGAGAGAGACGATGCGAGTGATGGTGATCGTGAAGGCCACGAAGGAATCCGAGGCGGGCGAGATGCCCTCCACCGAGTTGCTGGCGGCCATGGGTCAGTACAACGAAGCGCTGGTCAAGGCCGGCGTGATGCAGGCGGGTGAAGGCCTGCATCCCAGCAGCCGGGGCAAGCGGGTGCGCTTCTCGGGCGCTTCGCGCACGGTGATCGATGGCCCCTTCGCCGAGACGAAGGAGTTGATCGCTGGCTTCTGGCTGTGGCAGGTGGCCTCGATGGACGAAGCCGTGGACTGGGTCAAGCGCTGCCCCAATCCCATGATGAGCGATTCCGACATCGAGATCCGGCCCGTGTTCGAGGCCGATGACTTCGGTGAAGCGTTCACCCCGGAGCTGCGCGAGCAGGAAGACCGCCTGAGGGCGCAGATCCAGGATGGCAGCACCGGGCCCTGAGGCGTGGCCCGCGCCCGATCCAGTTTGATGCCGCGGTGAGGCTTCAGCGGGCCAGATGGGGCGACACCACCTGGGTCAGCCAGTCCAGCACGGCCCGCACCCGTGGTGGCACCTGGCGCCGGTGGGCGTAGAGCAGGGACACGGGCAGCGGAGGGGCGGTCAGCGCGGGCAGCACCGCCACCAGGGTGCCGGCCTCCACATGGCGCCGCATGCCCAGCAGCGGTGCCTGGATCATCCCCAGCCCGGCCAGGCAGGCCGCGTGGTACGCGTCCGTGCCGTTGACCACCACGCTGGCGCGCATCGGCAGTCGACGCGGTGCACCGCCCTTGTCCATGTACTCCCAGGCGGCGCCTTGCAGGCCCAGCTTGCCGTCGTAGTGCACCACCTGATGCCCGGCCAAGTCGTCCAGCGTGCGGGGCGTGCCGTGGCACGCCAGATAGGCCGGGCTGGCCACGTTGATCTGCGGCAGCTCGCCCAGACGGCGCACCACCAGGTCCGAGTCCGCCAAGGTGCCCACGCGCATCACGCAATCAAAACCCTCACGCACCAGGTCGACACGCCGATCCGTGGTGCTGATGCCGACCTCCAACTGCGGATGGGCGGACAGGAACTCCGGCAGGCGCGGCAGGACCACATCGCGCGCCAGCGCGTGCGACAGGTCGATGCGCAAGCGCCCCTTGAGCCCGCTGCCCGCGGGCTGGAACATGGCCTGCAGTTCATCGGCCTCCTGCAACAGCTCCTTGGCGCGCTCCAGGAACTGCACGCCATCCTGCGTGAGGTGCACGCTGCGCGTCGTGCGCTGCAGCAGGCGCGTGCCCAGGTCGGCCTCCAGCCGGTTCACAGCATCGGAGACGCGGCCCTTGGCCATGCCGAGCTGGTCGGCCGCGCGCGTGAAGCTGGCCAGCTCGGCCACGCGGACAAAGGTGCGGAGCTTGTCGAAATCCATGGCGCCATTGTTCCTGATGAAGGAACGGTTTGGTCGGTGCGAGCCACTTTATCCGATTGGCGCGTCTGCCTAAAGTCACGCCATCGCCACTGACGGCAACCACCTGGAGCACAGACCATGAGCACTTCCAACACCGCGCCCACCCGCATTGTCCTGATCACCGGCGGCAGCCGCGGCGTCGGCGCCGCGACNNCTGATCACCGGCGGCAGCCGTGGCCTGGGCCGCAACGCCGCGCTGCACCTGGCCCGCGAGGGCAAGGACGTGATCCTGACCTACAAGGGCAACGAAACCGGGGCGCAGGCCGCCGTGCGCGAGATCGAGGCCCTGGGCCGACAGGCCGTGGCGCTGCAGCTCGATGTGGGCGACAGCCGCAGCTTCGCAGCCTTCGCTGGGCGCGTGAAGGCCGAACTGGCCAGCCGCTGGGGCCGTGAGCGTTTCGATTTCCTGGTCAACAATGCCGGCATGGGTGTGCACGCCAGCTTCGCCGAGACCACGGAGGAACAGTTCGACCAGCTGTTCAACGTGCACCTCAAGGGCACCTTTTTCATCACGCAGGCGCTGCTGCCGCTGATTGCCGACGGCGGGCGCATCGTCAACACCTCCAGCGGCCTGGCGCGTTTCAGCCTGCCGGGCTATGCCGCCTATGCAGCGATGAAGGGCGGCATCGAGGTACTGACGCGCTACATGGCCAAGGAACTGGGGCCGCGTGGCATCGCGGTGAACACCCTGGCTCCCGGCGCCATCGAGACGGATTTCGGCGGAGGCGCGGTGCGCGACAACCAGCAACTCAACACGCAGATCGCCGGGCTCACGGCCCTGGGCCGCGTGGGCCTGCCCGACGACATCGGCGGGGCGGTGGCCGTACTGCTGTCCGAGGGCAATGGCTGGATGACCGGCCAGCGCGTGGAAGTGTCGGGCGGCATGCTGCTGTGACGGCAGGAGCCGCCCAGCGGGCGGATGCCCGGCGCCCAGGCTTTAGAGAGCGGGCGATCTGCATCCTCCAGGCCTAAGCTGCGATTCGGTATCGTCCAAATGTAGGATGTCGGCCATCACAACCTCAAGGAGCCCACATGGAAACTCAGGAACTGCACCGAGGCCGTCTGATCGACCACATCCAACTGGTGGTGCGAGACCTCGCGGCCAGCCGCACCTTCTATGAAGCAGCGCTTGGCGCACTGGGCATCCCGATCGGCGGTGCCGATGAGGGCTATTTCTGGGCAGACGAGCTGTTCGTCTCCTCGGCCGACAGCCTGGCCGCCCAGGGCCACCTGACGGGGCGCCACCACCTGGCCTTCCAGGCGCGTGACGAGGCCGCGGTCAAGGCCTTCTACGAAGCAGCACTGGCCCATGGAGGCAAGGGCAATGGTGCCCCCGGTCCGCGCCCCTACCACCCGGGCTACTACGCCGCATTCGTGCTGGACCCGGATGGCAACAACATCGAGGCGGTCTTCCACGGCCCCGCCCAGCGCAGTGCCGCATCGGTAAAGATCACGTTCTGAGCAAGCCTCGGGCGGTCACCAGCCACCGTTGGCTGGCGTGATTCGCCGGGCATCAAACGGCCCGCCAGCGCTATTTGTTTCGATTTGCTACTTGTTTCCCCCCTCAAGGGGGTCGTCTAAGGGCAAAAGGCCGGCTATCGTTCTGCGACGGATGCCGGTGAGAGTCGGCACCGTTCCAACCAACGAATCCCAGGGACCGACTACCGTGAGCCAGAATCTCATTACCTTGAACCTCAGCGCCGACGACTACGCCGAACTCGACGCCGCCCTCGCCAAAGCAGAGGGCATTCTTTCCGGTCTGATCGACCTGTCCGTGACCACGCGCCGCAGTCTGGTCAAGATGGGCGACCGTTCCGAATCCTTCTGCCGCCAGGCGCTGGTGCTGCTGGCCCAGAACCCCCAGATGGTGCCGCCGAGCCTGGACGTGGCCGACGCCCAGAACGATCTGCACCAACTGGACCAGTTGCGGGTGCGCGCGCACCGCATGCGCAAGCTCCTGGGCCGCATGGACGACACCATGACGGCACTGGGCAGTGATGTGATGCGCGCGTCGCTCGATGGCTACACCCTACTCAAGATCACGGGCAAGGGCTCTGGCCTGGAGTCGTTGCGCCAGGGCATTGCGGTGCGTTTCGCCCGTTCGCCACGTGCGGCCAACGAATCGCCGGCGCTCAAGCCCGTGCCGTCCAAGGCCGACGCCCTCTGAATTGCCGCCCGGCGCCAGTCATGCGCGGGGCTGACGAACTGGGCACCTGCCCGCATCCAACCAAGCCCCGCCTGCGGGGCTTTTTCTTTGGCCTTCCGAGGTCAGGTCATAGGTGGTCGTGCGTCTCGCGCGGTGTGCTGCGTGCCATGCGCGGCGCAGCAACTGCCGTGTGTGGCCCCATGCGGGCGACACTTGGTGCCCCCAGGTGTAGCGTGTGGCGCGCCACGGCTCGTAGGCGGCAGGCGCGGGGCCCGCGCGTGAGGCAGACAATGACGTCCGCGACCCACGGCGTATCGCGCCTGACATGAGCGAGCCCCTGGTTCCGTCCGTAAGGTGTCAGGCGCAGCCCTTCACGCGTCGCGCCTACGCTGCAACCTCTGGCCCCTGGCCCGGCATGGGCGATTCATCCCTGGATGATCCGCTCCAGCAGCTCCCGCAATTGGTCCGACGGCGCGGTTTGCGCATGCGTTCGCACGCGGTCGAGCAGCAGTCCGTCGATGGCGATCACCAGAAGGGGCGCGAGGACCTCGGCACGCGCCACACCAGCGCGCTGCAGGGCCGCCAGCGCGGCCTGCAGGAAGTGCTGGCGATGCGTGTCCAGGATGGCGGCCAGCTCCGGCTCGCGCGAGGCCAGCAAAAACAGTTCGAAGCGCGCTACCAGGCGGCCCCGCTTGGCGGGTGAGAGCCAGTCGTCAACGCGGTGCACCAGCAGGTCCAGCAGATCACCCACGGCCCAAGCAGGGCGCTGTGCCAGTTCGGCGTCCTGCATCAGATCGGCCAGGTCCAGCGCAGCATGCCGTTGCAGTGCCAGGCGAAGCAGGTCCAGCCGCGATCGGCAGTAGAAGGACGTCGATCCGGTGGGCAGGCCCGCCTCGGCGTCCACCGCCCTGTGCGTGAGGCCGCGTGCGCCGACGCTGCCCAGCAGGGCGATCGCGGTGTCGGCGATCAGTGTCTTGCGTTGTTGTTCCATCGGAGGGGCAGGCAGGGGCGAGGGTTTGCCAGATATCGGCACGATCTCTACACATGTAGAGTGGCGTCACTCTACAAACGTAGATCATAGACAAGCGAAAGGGTCTGGTCATGGCATTTGCGTTCCTTCTGTCTTCCCGCGGGCGGCGTACCGGCCTGTGTCCCTTGCTGGCGTCCACCGTGGTGGGCCTGGCCAGCGCGAGCGCGGCCTGGGTGACCCTGCCCAGCCCGGCCCATGCCCATGCGGCCACGGCCTTGGCCAGCTTCACGGTCAAGGATGCGCGCCCAGAGGCCTACAGCTGGTTCTGGGACAACGCCGATGAAGCCTTGTTCAAGGCCGCCAACCTGGAGAACCGCAGCTTTCGCTGGCTGCAGGCGCCGGCCACACCGCAGCACCTGGGCTATTCCGCCGGCGCGCGTTATGAGGCCTCGTCCTACTTCGGCGGTACGCTGCACAAGGTGGTGGTCAGCTACCTGGAGCCGGCCACCCAGCAGGGCCGCGTCGCCTCCGACAACTTCCTGGGCGCCAAGCCCTACAGTTTCCTGGCGGCCGAGGTGTCCATCGACGGCAAACCGCCGTTCACGGTGCTGGTCCAGTACAACGCCGTGGGGCAAGGCTATGGCGACAGCCAGTTCCGCATCGAGGCCACCGCCGCTGCCGATCCGGCGCTGGCCAATGCCTACGTGAGCCATCTGGGCCGCACGCTGCGGGGCCTGCGGGGCGGGGTGATGAAGGGCCTGGACGAGCGCTACTTCAACGGTGTGCTCAAGAAGCGCGGCTTCTACTCCATCGGCAAGGTCGACAAGAACCTCAATGTCACGCTGACCATCGTGCAGGAGATCCGCGGCATCACGCCCGAGATGCTCAACTGGTGGTGGGACCACATCGGCAACACCGAGCGCTACCGCCTGTGGCAGCCCATCGACCACGTCACCTTCGAATGGACGGTGCCGCCCAACAGCCCCGACCTGATGTACGACATCGGCGCGGTGCAGAAGGTCAAGGAGTACGTCGGCAAATCGGCGTGGACACTCACCATCGCCGGGGCCGATCCCCATGCCGCGCCGCTGCCGCCCGTGCCGATCACGGACGCGGGCTACTTCTACGCGCGCACCAACCTGAGCCTGCTGCAGAGCGTGTTGCCCAGCAACTCGCTGGTGCACCAGTGGAAGCCCAATGCCACGGGCGATGGTGTGGTGCTGACCAGCACCTTCGTGAACACGGCCCTGGCGCTCGTGCTCAACACCAATTTCTTCAACGACCTGGGCTCGCACGGCCTGCGCGAGTTCCAGATGCTGCCTTATTTCCTGCCCCGCCTGTACCGGCGCGAACAACTGGGGGAGTAGGCGGGCGGCGGCGAGGGCTCAGCCCTTGAAGCCGCCGTCGTCCAGGAAGGCTTGCTCGTCCGGTGTGGTGGTGCGGTCCAGCAAGGCGTTGCGGTGCGGGAAGCGACCGAAGCGCTCGATGATCTCGCGGTGGTGTTTGGCGAACTTGAGCGCGTCGCCGCCTTGCGGCGTCTGCAGGCGCACGGCCAAGTCGTGATCCGCCAGATCTTCCGAATGGGTGAAGGGCAGGAAGAAGAAGGGGCGCAGACGGGCTTCGACCTGCGCGGCATGGCCTGCGGCCTCGGCGCGCCGCGCGATCTCGCGGGCTTGCGGGTCGGTGGCGTACATGCGCGCGCTGCCCCTGAAGGCATTGCGCGGGAACTGGTCCAGCAGGATCAGCAGCGCCAGCGAGCCTTCTGCGGTGTCGGCCCAGCTTGAGAGCTCTCCACGGGCGGCAGCCTCGTGCAGCGCCATGAAACGCTCGCTGAAGCGGCGGTCGAAATCGGCGTCGTGGCTGAACCAGTCGGCTTCAGCCTCGCGCCACCATTGCACGACATCAAAAGGGTGATCGGTCATCAGGCGAGGGTCTTGGGCGGGGTGCCGGATTCCGGCGGGCCGCCGCGGTGGGCTTTGGTCCAGCTGTAGTCGGTGGGCAGCTTGTCGCTCACGCCAGCCTTGCCGACATGGTCGCCCAGCTCCGAGCTGAGCACCACGTGGTGGTTGAGCGGCAGGCCCTGCGCGTTCGTGTCCTTGCGGCGGGCCTCGGCGAAGGCCAGCGCGGGCAGCAGTTGCTCGTCGCTGAAGGTCTCGACAAAGGGTTGGCCGGCGCACAGCCAGAAGACGACGATGCTCATGAAGGCAGTGTAGCGGGGCCACGATGGACCTGCCGTGCCGCCTCTGTCGCGATGGCCGGATGTCCTACACGTTGCTCAGGCATGGCTGACAGACACCAAAACGGTGCAGGACCACGATGGGCGCGACCATTCACTCCCTGGGAGCCTTTCATGAGCACCGTCGTCTCGACCTCTGCCTCGCCCTATGCCACACCGGGTACCGCACCCGGTGCCACCCCTTATGCCGCTCCGGTGGTGGCCCCTGCCAGCGCCGTGTCCTGGGGGGCCGTGCTGGCTGGCGCGGCCGCCGCCGCCGCCCTCTCTCTGATCCTGCTGATCCTGGGCGCGGGCCTGGGGCTGTCCTCGGTCTCCCCGTGGTCGGGGCTGGGCGTGTCGGCCACCACCTTCGGCGTCTCGGCCATCGTGTGGCTGATGGTGACGCAGCTGGCGGCCTCTGGCCTGGGAGGCTACCTGGCGGGCCGCCTGCGCACGCGATGGGCGGACCTGCAGGCCGACGAGGTCTACTTCCGTGACACGGCGCACGGCCTGCTGGCCTGGTCGGTGGCCTCCCTGGTCACGGCCGCTGTGCTGACCACCACCATCGGCGCGGTGCTGGGGCAGGATAAGCGCAACGCGTCCGCGACCGACCCTGCCAGCCTGGTCCATGGCCGTGCGGTGGACGGCTACTACATCGACATCCTCTTCAGGCCGCAGCCCGCCCTGGTGCCCCCGGCCGTCCTGCCCAGGCCCGATGGCGAAGTGGTGCGTGTCATGGCCAAGGGCCTGAGCGAAGGCGCTCTCCTGGACGAGGATGTGCGCTACCTGGGGCAGTTGGTCTCCCAACGCACGGGCCTGGCCCTGCCCGCCGCCGAGCAGCGCGTGACGGACACCTTCGAGCGTGCCAAGACCGCCGCCGCGAAGGCGACCAAGGCCGCGGCCCATGCCTCGCTGTGGATGTTCATCTCGTTGCTGGCCGGTGCCTTCGTGGCGAGTTGGCTGGCCACCTACGGCGGACGCCGCCGTGATCTGTGACCGCGGTGTGTCCGCCTCGCATCCCGCTTGAGACAACCCTTTCCATCCAACTTCAAGGAGACCGCCATGGGTGCATTGCTGCTTTGGCTTTTGGGCGTGCCGCTGCCTATCATCATCCTGATCGCCCTGCTGACCTGAGTCTGCTGCCCGGCGCAAGGTCGGGCTCTGGACTCAGCTCATGATGTGGTAGCCGCCATCCACGTAGAGCGTGGTGCCGGTCAGCAGGCGGGCATGGTCGGCCGCGAGCATGGCGGTTGCATAGCCCACATCGTCGATGCTGGCCAGCATGTGTGCTGGCGCCCGCGCGGTGGCATCGGCGATCAGCGCATCGAATTCCGCCAGGCCGGAAGCCGCACGGGTGCGGATGGGCCCGGGCGAGATGGCATGCACACGGATGCCCTGCGGGCCCAGTTCGTGCGCCAGGTAGCGCACTGAGGATTCCAGCGCAGCCTTGACGGGCCCCATCACGTTGTAGTGCTCGACCACCTTGTGTGCGCCATGGAAGCTCATGGTGAACAGCGTGCCACCTTCGCGCATCAGCGGCTCGGCCAGGTGGGCCATGCGGATGAAGCTGTGGCACGACACGTTCATGGCCACGGCGAAGCCTTCGGCCGAACAATCGGTAAGCCGGCCTTGCAGGTCGGCCTTGGGCGCGAAGGCGATGGCGTGCAGGGCGGCGTGCAGAACGCCCCAGCGTTCGGTAACGGCCTGGAAGACACTGTCAAGCGAGCCGGGCTGTGTGACGTCCAGCGGCAGCAGCAATGCGGCATCAAGCTGGCGGGCCAGGGGCTCCACGTGGGGCAGGGCCTTGTCATTGAAGTAGGTGATGGCCAGTTCGGCGCCCATGGCCCTGAACGCCCGGGCGCAGCCGTAGGCGATGGAGTGCTGATTGGCGATGCCGGTCACCAGCACCTTCTTGCCCCGCAGCATGGTGGCGCTGGCCCCGGGATCCTGCGTGGAGGGCGAGATGTCGGACATGGCGCTCACGCCGTGGCCCGCCGTGTGTCGCGCAGTGCCGCGGGCGCCGGCAGCGCAGCATCCTTGGCGGGTGGCGAGACACCCCGCACGGCCTGATCGGCCGAACCAGCCGTGTTGGACGCCACCGTCTGCGCGAGGGACAGCGCCAATGCCGCGACGCGCGCCGGGTCCACGCCCAGGCTGGCCTTGGCTGCGCGGGCCGTGGGCGATTGCGGATCGGCCAGTTCGGCTTCGGCCATCAGCACCGCCGAGGCCAGCGCCAGCGCCTGCTCGCGGCAGGCCTGATCGGGTAGCAGATGGGGCAGGGTGGCCACGGCCGCCTCGGGGGCGAAGGTCACGATCAGGGACTGTCCATCCAGCAGTTTCTGCCAGTCCTGGCCACGCGAAGCGCTGGGCGGCACGGCCATGTGGTGCGCCATCTCGCGGTGCGAGTTGGCCAGCAGTTCGCCGATGCGCAGGCTGCGCCGCTCCAGCCGGCCCCGGTGGGCGAGACCCATCAGCACCAGGCGGCAGACGGCTTCGGCGAAGCCGCCCTTGCCCGCATGGGCCATCGCCACGCGCCGGGCATGGCCCTCATCCGTTTCCGCCCGCGACAGTGCGGCCAGTTCAGCGGCCACATGCGGTGGCATCACGGCGCCCAGGCCCTGCGGGCCGTAGGCCAGCGTCACCCAGTTGGTGGACACGTCGTCGCGCAGGCCACCCATCAGGTTCAAGCCTTGGACGATCCAGTCGGACAAGGCATGTTCCCAGGCCAGCCAGGGATTGGTGCTGTCCACCGGGGCACGCTGTGCTCGCGCCTGTTCGGCCGCCTGCTTCAGCCAGGGCGCAATCGGGCTCAGGTCCGACAGCGCCAGGTGCTGCTGGCGCAGCGGCACCGTCCAGCGCAAGGCCTCGCCCAGGGCGCGACTGCCCGCCAGCTTGACCCAGGGCTGCACCCAGGTGCGGTAGGCGCGCATGTTGAGCTCCGAGAGCTGCGCCACGGTGCTGAACAGTTGTTCGTCCTTGCGGTGGTCGGCATTGAGGGCGCGGATGTCGTCCACCGTGCGCATCTCGAAATGCACGCTGAAGCTGCCGGGCTCGAGTTGCGCGAAAGGCGCCTGCACGTCCTTGGACTCGATCTTCATCTCGAACAGGCCGGGCGGCAGCGCATCGACCATGTCCAGCGTATTGATGATCTGGTCGTGTTCCTTGCGGGCGGTGGCGCCGCCCACGAAGATGCCCAGGTGTCCAATGGTGTTGTGCAGCATGTAGACGATGGTTCGGCCTGCTGCCACCAGGGCCTCTTCGCTGCCCCAAACGTCGATGATCCAGTCCAGGGCCTGCTGCGGCGGGGTGATGTTGTCACCCCAGGACGCGAAGATCACGATGGGCGATGTGATGTCGCGCAGGTTCAGGGCCTTGCCTTGCACCACCACTTCGCCGCGCGCCAGCTTGTTGCCGATGAACAGGTTCTCGACGATGGCCTGGATCTCTTCGCCCGTCATGCGGAAGTAGCCGCCCCACCAGCGCTCGAACTCCAGGAAGCGCTCGCGCTCCGTGTCGATGTTGGCGTAGAGGTTGTAATACTTGCCCCAGAAGGTGTTGCCCAGGTTCAGGTTTTCGAAGTTCTGCACCAGGTAGGCGCCATCGAATCGGTCGCCGGCCAGATCGGAGGCGAAGGCTGCCATCCAGGCCCCGCCCAGCACGCCGCCGCTGTAGCGCATCGGGTTCTGCTTGGGGCTGCCGGCCCAGTACGACAGCGGTGCCCCGTTGAGCACGATGGGGCCCATGATGTCGCTGCGCACGGCGGCCAGGGCGGCCACGGCCCACCCGGCCTGGCAGTTGCCGATCACGGCGGGCTTGCAGCCGCATGCGGGGTGGCGCTGTCGCACGGCGTCGATGAAGGTGGCTTCAGCTTCGGCCACGCTGAGCAGGGTCTGCCCCTCCACAGGCTCGGGTGCGAAGGTGATGAAGTACACGGGGTGGCCGGCTCGCAGCGCCACACCGACTTCCGAATCGGGCTTGAAGCCGCCAATGCCGGGGCCGTGGCCTGCGCGGGGATCGACGATGACGATGGGGCGCTTGCTGTCATCGATCTGCAGCCCTTGCGGCGCGATGATGCGCAGCAGCGAATAGTTGCACGGCGATGTCAAGGTGCTGCCATCGATCAGCAGTTCGTGATCGAAGTGCAGCAGCGGTGGCTTGCCCTCAAGCAGGTGCCTCATGAAGATGTTGCCGCGCTCGCGCAGCACGTCCAGGGTCAGGATCGCGCGCTGCCAGGCGTCGATCAGGTAGGCGCTGGTTTCTTCGGCAAGATGGCTGGCCGGCAAGGCGCCAGCCAGGGCGATGGTCTGCTGTGGCATGAAGACTCCATGCTTGATATGCTGCTTTGCAGCATGCATGATTTGCCTGAACCGCCATGCTGTATCCCCAGGCTTTGACTGGGATTTGAGTGTCCGAAAAAAGGAGAAAGCATTGACCCAGCAGTCCCACGCGCCGAACCCACTGCATCCGCACTATGACGCCCTCATCGCGAAGGCGCAGACATTGCCCTCCCTGCGGGTGGCCGTGGTTCATCCTTGCAATGACGTATCGCTGGGCGCAGCGCTGGAGTCGGCCGAACTGGGGCTCATCACACCGGTGCTGATCGGCCCGCGCGCCAAGATCGAGGCGGCTGCCGCGCAACTGGGTGTGAGCCTGTCGGGCACCTTGATCATCGATGCGCCGCACAGCCATGCGGCGGCTGATGCGGCCGTGGGCATGGTGCTCAAGGGCGAGGTCGATGCCCTGATGAAGGGCAGCCTTCACACGGATGAACTGATGGGCGCGGTGGTCCGTCGCGAGAACGGCCTGCGCACCTCGCGCCGCATCAGCCATTGCTTCGTGATGGATGTGCCCGGCCATGAGCAGCCTCTGGTCATCTCGGACGCGGCGATCAACATCGCGCCCACGCTGGAAGAGAAGGTCCACATCGTGCAGAACGCCATCGATCTGGCGCATGCGCTGCATCTGCCGGCCGTGCGCGTGGCCATTTTGTCGTCGATGGAAACCGTCAACCCGAAAGTGCCGTCCACACTGGATGCGGCTGCACTGTGCAAGATGGCGGACCGCGGGCAGATCACTGGCGGCCAGCTCGATGGCCCTCTGGCGATGGACAACGCCATTGACCCAGAGGCGGCGCGCATCAAGGGCATCGTGTCTCCGGTCGCGGGGCAGGCCAATGTGCTGATCGTGCCTGACCTGGACGCCGGCAACATGCTGGCCAAGAGTCTGAGCTTCCTGGCGGGCGCCTACGCCGCCGGCATCGTGCTGGGTGCCAAGGTGCCGGTGATCCTGACCAGCCGTGCGGATTCCAAGGCTGCGCGGCTGGCCTCGTGCGCGGTGGCGTCGATGCTGGCCCAGGCGGGCCGCGACAAGCTGATCAAGGCGGTCGGATGAGTGGCACCTTTTCCACCATGTCCTCGCAGCAAGGGCTGTTGCTGGTCTTGAATGCGGGCTCGTCGAGCATCAAGTTCTCGGTGTTCGACGTGCAGGCAGGGCGGGCACCTGCCGGGTGTTTCCACGGCAAGATCGAAGGGCTGGGCGGTGCGGCGTATTTCATCGCCAAGGCGGCTGATGGCACCGTGGTGGGCGAGCACCGCTGGGCCCAGGGCAGTTCGGTGGACCACCAGCAGGCGCTGGTTCAATTGAACGAGTGGCTGCTGCCCCGGTTGGCGGGGCGCCCCTTGCTGGCCTGCGGGCACCGTGTCGTGCATGGTGGCCGAGACTACGCGGCTCCGGTGCTGATCGATGACAAGGTGCTGGCCGACCTGGAGGCCCTGTGTCCGCTGGCGCCGCTGCACCAGCCGCACAACCTGTCGCCGATCCGGGCGATTCGCGAGCACCTGCCGGATCTGCCGCAGGTGGCCTGCTTCGATACCGCGTTTCACCATGACCAGGCTGAGGTGGTGGCGCAGTTCGCACTGCCTCGGGCCGTGACCCAGGCCGGGGTGCGGCGCTACGGTTTTCATGGCCTGTCCTACGAGTACATCGCATCGGTGCTGCCCAGACTGAACCCGCGCCTGGCCACAGGCCGTGTGGTGGTGGCCCATCTGGGCAACGGGGCCAGCCTGTGCGCCATGCAAGAAGGGCGCAGTGTGGCGTCCACCATGGGTTTTTCCGCGCTGGATGGCCTGGCCATGGGCACGCGCTGCGGCACGCTGGATGCCGGGGTGGTCTTCCACCTGCTGCGTGAATTGAAGCTCACGCCCGAGCAGGCCGAGCACATGCTCTATCACGACAGCGGCCTGCTGGGCATGTCCGGTGTGTCCAATGACATGCGCGAGTTGCGCGCCCGCGCCGATGAGCCTCAGGTTCGCCTGGCGCTGGACATTTACGTGCACCGCATCGTGCGTGAGATCGGTTCCATGGCAGCGGCCCTGGGCGGGTTGGATGCGCTGGTCTTCACTGCTGGCATCGGCGAGAACGGCGTTGCCACGCGCGCCGAGGTGCTGGAAGGATGCCGATGGCTGGGCTTGCAGACCGATGCGGCACGCAATGCCCGAAACGGGCCGTGCATCACCGAAGGTGATCCGGACTTGGTGCCGTCGGCCTGGGTGGTGCCTACCGATGAAGAAGGCATGTTGGCGCGCCACGTGCTGGAGGTGCTGGCTGCGAGGGGCGCATCGAACTGACGCGCCCCTCTTCATGAGGCGTCGTCAAGTTTCAAGCGCGGGGGTGCTTTTGACGGTGGGGATGACGTACGGTCGATCAGGCCGAGGACGCGGCACTCCTGCACCAGGGGGCGCGCATCGGCCAGATCAATGGGCTCCAGCGTGAAGCCCCGCTGCTTTGGCCCACTGCCGCGCACGGCCCTCCAGGCCCGCAACTGCCTGGACCCCAGTTGTGCAGCCACCGGCGTCGAGGCGGCGGGCTCGATCTGCAACTGATGCACACCCGGCAAGACATCCACGGCCACCACCGTGCAAGGAATGGTGTCGACCAGTGTCTGCCCATCGAGTTGCAGCACGGCGTGGCCATGGGCATCTGCCCAATGATTGCGCACGATGAGCGCCCGCCCACGGCCTGCCGGAGGCGGCGCCATCCGGTACACGGCCTGGACCTGCGCAGGGGTGTTGGTGGGCGCGCTGGTACAGGTGCGGATGGGACCGTGGCGGTAGCACGACTCGGCTTGAGCGCTCAGCGTGGCAGGCGCTGTACCGCAGGCCGTCAGCAATCCGGTGGCCAGCACCAGGCAGGCCATTGCTGGAGGTGGGACAGAGTCGACAATATGGAGGCTAAGCCGGGACGGCGTGGCTGGCTGACGTTGAATGGTCATCGGTGAGTCTCCCACGGGCGCTGGTACTGCCGCCTCGATCCTCTTATCTTGCGTTGTTTTGCGGCAAGGTGGGTTTGTAAATGTTGCTGAATCAGATTGCCGTGCGAGATGCCGCGGGGGCTGTCAGGCTGCCTCGCCAACTCCAGCGCGGCGATGCGCCGGTGTATTCAGACATCACGCACTGGCGCTTCCGGGAAGACTTTCGGCGCTTTCACGGCGTGGTCGAGGGGTCCGGCTCCGAGGCCGAGCAGGCCTGGCTGAACCTCGTGCCGATCACCGAGGCGTTCCAGATGCCCGTGCGCTGATGCATTCGCCTCACACAGGTGGCAGCGCGCCGCCGTGCACATAGACATCCCAGCCCGTCTGCTTGGCCCGCAGCTTGGCCTGGGCCGCCGCAGAGGCCACCCGGTCGGGCTCGCTGAACTGGCCAGGTACCACGCACAGCGCGCCGATCGACAGCGTGGTCAAGGGAAAGAAGCGAGGCATGCCCTCGCGGTCCTCGCTGTCGATGCCGCCACGGGCCAGGGCCACCGGGTCGTAGAAGGTCTTCACCCGCTCGTTGAACTCCTTGACGATGCGTTCGCAGCGCTGGTGCCAGTCTTCGCTCTGGAAGAGCACCACGAAATCGTCGCCGCCCACGTGGCCGACGAAATCCCGCCGGGCATCGCAGCAGGCGATGAAGGTGCTGGCCGCCAGGCGGATGACCTCATCGCCCCGCCAGTAGCCATAGTGGTCGTTGAAGGGCTTGAAGTGGTTCAGATCGCCATAACAGGCCACGAAATCACGGCCGCTGGCCAGCAGGCGTCCGATGTGCTCGCTGATGGGGATGTTGCCGGGCAGGAAGGTCAGCGGGTTGGCGTGCCGGGCGGCCTCGATGCGCACTTCGGTGACGGAGCGCACCAGGCTTTCTCCCGTGCCGATGCCCAGGTACAGGCCGCCTTCGGTCACGATGAAACCGTCGGTCAGGTAGCGCTGGTCTTCGGAGGTGAGCACGCCAGTGAGTTCGTCGATGCCGGTGTGCTTGTCCAGCACCAGGGGCGTGGTGTTGGCAAACAGCAGGCAGGGCTGGCGGCCGTACACCTCCTTGAAATAGGGCTTGGCGTAGCGGTCCATGAACTTGTCGCGGTTGAGCAGGCCCACGGGACGATCATCCTGGAGCAGGGCCACGCTGTGCAGCGAATCGTCGGCACGGAAGCAGCGTTCTGCCTCGTCGTGGGTGGTGTGCACGCTCAGGCTGGACTGCTGCAGGGTGATGCGTTCGACCGTGAAGGTGCTGCGCGTGGAGCGGGAAGGGTGGGGCAGCACGGCCACATCGCCCTGGCGGAACACTTCGCCGGCCTGCGTCAGAATCTTTTGGGCAGGCTCGGGCTGCGGCCTGCCCAGAAAGTAGCCCTGGCCGAGCTGGATGCCGAGGTCGCGCACCGCCTTGAGGTCATCGGCCGTCTCGATGCCTTCTGCCACCATGGTCGTGCCCATGGTCTCGGCGATGCGGGCCAGCGCCCGCATGGTCTGTACCTTGTCGGCCTGGTGGGCCACGTCGCGGGCGAAGTACTTGTCGATCTTGACGTAGTCGGGCTGCAGTTCGGACCACAGCCTCAGGCTGGAGCGCCCGTCGCCAAAATCGTCGAGTGCGATCTGCACGCCGTGGGCGCGCAGAGGCTTGACCGCGTCGATCAGCGATGGCAGGTCGCGCACGCGCTCGTGTTCCGTCAGCTCGATCACCACAGCGGCGGGCGAGAGCCCGAAGCGGCGCAGGGCGGTGATGCGGCGCTGCAGGGATTCGCAGTGCAGGATGTGCATCAGGGCCTCGGCGCTGAGGTTGATGAAGAGCTTGCCCGGCGCACGAAGGGGTGTCCAGGTGGTCACAGCGGTGCGCAGGCAGGCTTCTTCCAATGCCAGCGACAGGCCTTGCTCCTGGGCCCGGGCAAACAGCGTATCAGGCCACTGGAGGGCGGAATCCTGAGGGCCGCGCACCAGTGCTTCATGACCGAAGAGTTCACCATCGGCCAGGTTCACAATCGGTTGGAAATGCATTCGCAGGGATCGTTGGGCCAGGACATGGGCGACGCTGTGATCGATGTCCGCAGCGGATGCGGCCTGGAGCGTGGGCAGAGGCATGGAGGGGTACTGCTTGATGGGACGCCGGCATCATCGGCCCACTGCATGACGGCTTGAGGACGACTTGGGGGCTTTGAAAAATACAGGGCGATGTCTTGAAATTGACATGCTGGCGTCATGAAGTCGGCGTAGAAGTTCAGGCCGCTGACACAATGCGGGCGTCCGCGCGGATGGCCGCGCATGCAAACCGGCTAGCCCATGTCCACGCCTTCTACGTTCCCCACGACCGATCCCGCGGTCACGATCTACCACAACCCCCGTTGTGGCACCTCACGCAATACCCTGGCGATGATTCGCCATGCGGGGATCGAGCCGCAGATCGTTGAGTACCTGCAGACGCCGCCCAGCCGTGACACGCTGGCCCAGTTGGTGGCGGCCATGGGCACGCCGGCACGCGAGCTGCTGCGTGCGAAGGAGCCGCTTTGCGCCGAGTTGGGGCTGGACGACCTTGCTGTGAGTGATGAAGCCCTGCTCGATGCCATGGCCAGCCACCCGGTGCTGATCAACCGGCCTGTGGTGGTCACGCCGCTCGGCACACGCTTGTGCCGGCCCAGCGAACGGGTGATTGATGTGCTGCCGGTGCCCATGCCCGGCCCCTTTACCAAGGAGGATGGCAGCGTGGTGGCTGGGTCCTCAGGCGCATAAGCCGGTCCCCGTGACGGGTGCTCCTTGCTTTGAGGTTGCAGGCACACCGCTTGCCCTGTTCACCACAGGTTCAACCCACAGGAGTGCGCCATGACCACGGACACCCATACCATGCAGGACGCGGCCGAAGACGCGCAATCCAAGGTCCGCATCGACATTCAAAACAAGACTTCCTTGAAGGAATGGGCCAAGGCGCTTGGCACGACCACGGAAGCCCTGGAAACCGCCGTGATCCAGGTTGGCCCCCGCGTCGACAAGATCAAGGATTACCTCACGGCTGGCATGGCCGAGCACCAGGAAGGCGGCTGACGCGATTGTTGATCGCTCAGTCCTCGGCCCCTTCGGGCGGGGACAGGTCCTTGCGGCCGAGTTGTTCGCTGCACACTCGCCACCAGCCCGATGTGCGTGCCGCAGTTTGGCCACCAGTGTTGAGATGCCAGTGCGTGTCCGCCGCGCAGCGGCTGAAAGTGCCGATTTGCTGGGCGTTCAGGCCTTGGGCCATGAGGTAGGTGCTGAAAGCCCGGCGTGCCCGTTGCTCGTTGCGCGTGGTGACGGTGTCCCTGCTGCAGGCCAGCGCGGCTTGCGCGGCCTGGTCGTGATAGTCTGCGGCGGGCGTACTTTCTGGCAGGGCGTTGACGGCACCAGTGGCACAGGTGCAGATGTCGGCGATCACGGTGAAGTTCGCGCGCTCGCTGGGCAGCGCAATGCTCAGCAGGCGTTCGACTCTGCCAGGGCAGCGTGCCTTGAAGGTCCGCATCAGGTCAGCGCGCGTGGCAGGGGGCTCCTGCGCCTCGGCGGGCGCGGCATCCATTGAGACGCGCTTGAGCCCAGTCCCTTCGCTGGCTGCCAAGGCTGAATTCCCCATCACGAGGCCCAGGGCGAGAAAAATGGTGAGTCGCGCAACAGTGGCAGGCAGGGACTTGAACATGGTCGACAACGGTTGTCGGATAATGAAACAAGTCTAATAAGTCGTGGCGACCGCCACACTAGAGGTTTGCGCGCAGCGCGTTTTCCCGCGCGTTTAGTGTCCGATGACGCCGACCCGATCGGTGCCCTAGGTCTATAATGCCGCTTTACCACCGCAGCGCCCGCAACCCCGGCGGGCGCTTTTGCGCAATGACCAAGTTTGTCTTCGTCACGGGCGGTGTGGTGTCCTCGCTTGGCAAGGGCATCGCCGCCGCGTCACTGGCCGCCATTCTCGAATCGCGTGGCCTCAAAGTCACCCTCATCAAGCTCGATCCGTACATCAACGTGGATCCGGGCACGATGTCTCCGTTCCAGCATGGCGAGGTGTTCGTCACTGACGACGGCGCCGAGACCGACCTCGATCTGGGCCACTACGAGCGCTTCATCACCACGCGGATGAAGAAGGCCAACAACTTCACCACCGGCCAGATCTACAAGAGCGTGCTCGAGAAGGAGCGCCGCGGCGATTATCTGGGCAAGACCGTCCAGGTCATTCCCCACATCACCAACGAGATCCAGGATTTCGTGCGCCGTGGCGCCGGTGTCGGCACGGCCGATGCGGTTGACGTGGCCATCGTCGAGATCGGCGGCACCGTGGGGGACATCGAATCGCTGCCTTTCATGGAAGCGGCGCGCCAGATGAGCCTGAAGTCTGGCCCGTCCAATACAGCCTTCGTTCACCTGACCTACGTGCCGTTCATCGCGGCCGCGGGCGAGCTCAAGACCAAGCCCACGCAACACACCGTACAGAAGATGCGCGAGATCGGCATCCAGCCGGACGCGTTGCTGTGCCGTGCCGACCGTGCCATCCCGGCGGACGAGCGCGAAAAAATCTCCCTGTTCACCAACGTGCCCGAATCCGGCGTGATCTCGGTGTGGGATGCGGACACCATCTACAAGGTGCCCCGCATGCTGCATGAGCAGCACCTCGATGACCTGATCTGCACCAAGCTGCAGCTGCAGACCAAGCCGGCTGATCTGAGCCGCTGGGACACGCTGGTGCACGAAGTGGCCAACCCCAAGCGCGACGTCACCATCGCCATGTGCGGCAAGTACACCGATCTGTCCGATTCGTACAAGTCGCTCAACGAGGCACTGCGCCACGCCGGCATTCACAACCATGCCCGCGTGAACATCGAGTACGTCGACTCCGAGACGCTCACGCCCGAGACCGCCAGCCAGCTCGGCCAGTACGACGCCATCCTGGTGCCCGGCGGCTTCGGCAAGCGCGGCGTGGAAGGCAAGATCGTGGCGGCACAGTACGCCCGCGAGCACGGCATTCCCTACCTGGGCATCTGCCTGGGCATGCAGGTGGCTACCATCGAATACGCCCGTCACAAGGCAGGCCTGGCGGGTGCCAACAGCACCGAGTTCGACGCCACCACGCCGCACCCCGTGATCGCGCTGATCGACGAGTGGATGGATGCCGACGGCACCGTGCAGAAGCGCGATGCCGGCTCGGACCTGGGTGGCACCATGCGCCTGGGCGCCCAGAGCTCCGACGTGAAGCCCGGCACACTGGCCCACGAGATCTACGGCCCGGTCGTGACCGAGCGCCATCGCCACCGCTACGAGGCCAACGAACATTACCTGGATCGCCTGCAGCAGGCAGGCCTGGTGATCTCGGCCATCACCCAGCGCGAAAAGCTCACCGAAATGGTCGAACTGCCGCGCACGGTGCACCCCTGGTACGTGGGCGTGCAGTTCCACCCCGAGTTCAAGTCCACCCCCTGGGACGGCCACCCGCTGTTCATCGGCTACATCAAGGCCGCGCTGGAACACCAGGATGCCGGCAAGGCCAAGGCCTGATCGAGCCCCAGCACGACGGACACGACACGACCGGAGCACACACCATGAAACTCTGCGGATTCGACATCGGCCTGGACCGGCCCTTCTTCCTGATCGCCGGCCCCTGCGTGGTCGAGTCTGAGCAGTTGCAGATGGACACGGCCGGCACGCTCAAGGAGATCACCTCCGCCTTGGGCATTCCCTTCATCTTCAAGTCCAGCTACGACAAGGCCAACCGCTCCAGCGGTACCTCGTTCCGTGGCCCCGGCATGGACAAGGGCCTGGAGATCCTGGCCAAGGTCAAGCGCGAACTGAACGTTCCCGTCCTGACGGACGTGCACACCGAGGCCGAGATCCCCGCCGTGGCCGCCGTGGTCGATGTGCTGCAGACACCGGCCTTCCTGTGCCGCCAGACCGACTTTATCCGCGCCGTGGCCCAGAGCGGCAAGCCCGCCAACATCAAGAAGGGGCAGTTTCTGGCCCCGGGCGACATGAAGAACGTGATCGACAAGGCCCGTGCCGCCGCGCGCGAGAAGGGCCTGCCTGATGACGTGTTCATGGCCTGCGAACGCGGGGCCAGCTTCGGCTACAACAACCTCGTCTCGGACATGCGCTCGCTGGCGATCATGCGCGAGACGGGCGCCCCCGTGGTGTTCGACGCCACCCATTCGGTGCAGTTGCCGGGCGGGCAGGGCACCAGCTCGGGCGGCCAGCGCGAGTTCGTGCCCGTGCTGTCGCGCGCGGCCGTGGCCGTGGGCATTTCGGGCCTGTTCATGGAAACGCACCCCGATCCTGCCTGTGCCATGAGCGACGGCCCCAACGCCGTGCCGCTCAAGCACATGAAGGCCTTGCTCGAGACCCTGGTCGAGCTCGACCGCATCACCAAGAAGAACGGTTTCCTGGAAACCAACTTCTCTGCCTGACCGCCTTGGGCCCGAGCGATTCCAGCAGTTCCACGTCTCTCCAAAACTTTCAACATTTCTTGAGGATTCAGACAGATGAGCGCCATTGTTGACATCATAGGCCGCGAGGTCATCGACAGCCGCGGCAACCCCACCGTCGAATGCGACGTGCTGCTGGAAAGCGGCCACATGGGCCGTGCCGCCGTGCCGTCGGGGGCCTCCACCGGCTCGCGCGAGGCGATCGAACTGCGTGATGGCGACAAGTCCCGCTATCTGGGCAAGGGTGTGCTGAAGGCCGTCGAGCACATCAACACCGAGATCTCCGAAGCCGTGCTGGGCCTGGACGCCTCCGAGCAGTCCTTCCTGGACAAGACGATGATCGACCTGGACGGCACCGAGAACAAGAGCCGCCTGGGCGCCAATGCCATGCTGGCCGTGTCGATGGCCGTGGCCCGCGCCGCTTCCGAAGAGGCCGGCCTGCCCCTGTACCGCTACTTCGGCGGCATGGGCGCCGTGCAGATGCCCGTGCCGATGATGAACGTCATCAACGGCGGTGCGCATGCCAACAACAACCTGGATCTGCAGGAACTGATGATCCTGCCCGTGGGTGCGCCGACTTTCCGCGAAGCCGTGCGCTATGGCGCCGAGGTGTTCCATGCCCTCAAGAAGATCATCCATGACAAGGGCCTGAGCACGGCTGTGGGCGACGAGGGCGGTTTCGCCCCCAGTGTGGCCAGCCACGAAGCCGCCATCCAGCTGATCCTGGAAGCCATCGAGAAGGCTGGCTTCACCCCCGGTGAGCAGGTGGCCCTGGGCCTGGACTGCGCCGCCTCCGAGTTCTACAAGGATGGCAAGTACCACCTGGAAGGCGAAGGCCTGGTGCTCACGCCCGAATCCTGGACGGACATGCTGGCCACCTGGTGCGACAAGTACCCCATCATCAGCATCGAAGACGGCATGCACGAAGGCGACTGGGCCGGTTGGGCTCACCTGACCGAGCGTCTGGGCAAGAAGGTGCAGCTGGTGGGCGATGACCTGTTCGTCACCAACACCAAGATCCTGAAGGAAGGCATCGACAAGGGCATCGCCAACTCGATCCTGATCAAGATCAACCAGATCGGCACCCTGTCGGAAACCTTCGCTGCGATCGAGATGGCCAAGCGCGCTGGCTACACCGCCGTGATCAGCCACCGCTCGGGCGAGACGGAAGACAACACCATCGCCGACATCGCCGTGGGCACCAACGCCGGCCAGATCAAGACCGGCTCCATGAGCCGCTCGGACCGCATCAGCAAGTACAACCAGCTGCTGCGCATCGAAGAGGATCTGGGCAACGTGGCCGTGTACCCCGGCCGCAGCGCGTTCTACAACCTGCGCTGATGCCCCTTAAGGGCCCCTTCGGGGGCCCTTTTCGCATCGTTTCAATCTGTTAAGCTTTCCGGATGCGCGTTGTCACCATGATCCTGCTGGCCTTGTTGGCCGTGGTCCATGCCGAACTTTGGTTTGGCAAGGGGGGTGTGCCGCGCGTGATGTCGCTGCGCACGCACCTGCAGGAGCAGAACGAGCGCAATGCCGGCTTCGAGGCCCGCAACGAGCAGGTCGCCGCCGAGGTGCGTGATCTGCAGGAAGGCCTGGACATGGCCGAAGAGATCGCCCGCACCGAGCTGGGCATGGTCAAGCCCGACGAAATCTACGTTCAGATCACCGCGTCTGCCCGCTGAGGGCTGGCGCCTGCACTGGACCGTTCGACCGAGTCTCCTGGCTTCGCTGTCTCATGAGTTTCCCCTTCGTTGACTTGCCCATCGCCGATGCGCTGGCCTGGGTGGACCCGTGGTTGGCGCCCTGGTGGACAGCCTGGGGCGTGCCGGTAAGCCGGCTGGAAGCCCTGGCCTGCGTGCTCTCGCTGGCCATGGTGGGCTTCAACCTGCGCGTGAACCCCCTGGGCTGGCCACTGGCCATCATCAGCTCTGTGCTCTACGGGCTGCTGTTCGCGCGCAGCAAGCTGTATGGCGAGGCCTCGCTGCAGCTGGTGTTCGTGGCATTGGCGGTGTGGGGCTGGTGGCAATGGCTGCGGGGCACCGATGATCAACATCACCGGCTCACGGTGAGGGCCTTGTCGGTGCTGGGGCGATGGCGCGCGGTCGTGCTGGTCCTGCTGCTGTGGCCCTTGATCGGGCTGCTGCTGGACCACGTCACGGATTCCGATGTGCCTTACTGGGATGCCTTGCCCACGGCTGGCAGCCTGGTCGGCCAATGGCTGCTGGGCCGCAAGTGGGTGGAGAACTGGCCTTGCTGGGTGGCAGTGAACGTGGCCAGCATGATGCTGTTTGCGCACAAGGAACTGTGGCTCACGGTCGGGCTGTATGGTGTGTTCGCCGTGCTGGCCCTGTGGGGTTGGCGCCAGTGGCACCGAAAGGCCCAGGGTCAGAACGTCGACGGGCCTCTGCCGCAGGGGCTGTGAGTCATGGCGGGTTTCCAATCCATGGGCCAGGTCGTGGCCATCGTGGGTGCCGAAAGCACCGGCAAGTCCACGCTGGCGCGCGAGTTGAACAGGGTTCTGACAGCGCGCGGCCTGTCCGTGGCGCTGGTCACGGAGGCCTTGCGTGATTTTTGCGATCAGCATGGCCGCACGCCCCGGGCCGACGAGCAGGCCGCCATCGCGGCGGAGCAGAGCCGCCGCATCCAGGAGGCCGCAGCTGCACATGCCCTGGTACTGGCCGACACCACCGCGCTGATGATCGCGGTCTACAGTGATCTGATCTTCCAGGACACCAGCCTGTACGCCCAGGCTGAGCGTGATCACGCGCAGGTCAGCATGACCTTGCTGACAGCGCTGGATCTGCCTTGGGAGCGCGATGGCCTGATCCGTGATGGACCCCACATTCGGATACCGGTCGACACTCTGGTGCGCCAGGCCCTGCACCGCACCGGCGCGCCCTATGCGGTGGTGGCTGGTGTCGGCGTGGCGCGCGTGCAGCGTGCGCTGGAGGCGGTCGAGCAGCTTCTGGATGCGCCGGCTCGGCAGGCGCGGGCAGGGCAGGGCACGCGCTGGCGATGGTTCTGCGAGAACTGTGATGACGGTGAATGTGAGCAGCACTGGCTGCCTCGGACCACGCTGCCGTGAGCGAGCCCAGCGAACTGCCCGTGCTGTGGCGTGATGAGCGCCTGGTGGCCGTGCACAAGCCGGCCGGCTGGCTGGTTCACCGCACCGGGCTGGATGCCCACGAAACCCGCTTTGTGGTGCAGACCTTGCGCGATCAGCTTGGCCAGCGCGTGCATCCTGTTCACCGGCTGGACAAAGGCACCTCCGGCGTGTTGCTGATGGCGTTGGACAGCGAAGCGGCCCGGGGCATGGCCCAGGCCTTCGAGGCCCGCGAGGTCGACAAGCGCTATGTGGCCTTCGTACGTGGCTGGCTGCCTGACGCGGTGCAGGTCGATCACCCACTCAAGCCGGACGATGCGCCGGCGGATGCGCAGCCCCAGCCCGCCGTGACGGACTTGCGCTGCCTGCTTCGCATCCAGTGGCCCGAAGCCATGGACAGCCGGCATCCGACGACGCGCGCGTCCTTGGTGCAGGCCATGCCGCTGACGGGGCGTCGCCACCAGATCCGACGGCACCTCAAACACCTGTCGCATCCCATCATTGGGGACGCCACCCACGGCAAGGGGCCGCTGAACCGCTGGTGGGCTGAACGCCTGGGCAGGCAGAGGCTGTGGCTGCACGCATGCGCGCTGAGGTTCACGCATCCGGTAACCGGCAAAGCTTTGTGCATCGAATCGCCCTGGCAGGCCAATGCAGACTGGTGCGCCTTGCTGGATGCCTTGCGTGCCCACGGAGCGTTGGAATCTCACGGTGTCGATGTTGAATCGATGAAAACCGTGCCAAAGGCCTGCTAATCCTCGTTTCAGCCCATCAAGTCGACACCGATACTGAACGGTAAGCCGTCGATTGGTCCGACGGTGCCCGAGGGTTTCGAGAACAATGGCTTCGCTGATCACCAGTTTGTCTACCGCGCAGATCGCGTCGCTGTCGGCGAAGTCGATCGCCAGCCTGGGCACTGAGGACTGGGCTGCGTTCTCCACCGCGCAGATCGCGGCGCTCACGACCACCCAGATCACCTCGGTGGGCACGACGGCCCTGCTCTCGCTCACGCCCGCACAGTTCGCGGCGTTCGAGACAGCGGACATCCGCCTTCTCAACAGCGCGCAGATCCAGTCGCTGGGTGCCATGCAGTTGGCGGCGCTCACCACGAGCCAGGTCAATGTGCTGACCAGCACGCAGATCCGCGCGCTCACGTCCACGCAGATCGCCTCGCTGGACAGTGAAGAACTGCGGGCACTGAACACCGCTCAGGTGGCGGTGCTGGGCAGCAGCCAGGTTGCCGGGTTGAGCACGGCCCAAATGACACAACTCGAAACGGCCGACCTGCGCGCGTTGAACACCACGGCGTTCAAGAGCCTGAGCACTGCCCAGATCGAGGTCCTGGCCACCACGCAGATACAGGCCCTGTCGACCGCCCAGGTCAAGGCACTGGAGACCGCGCAGGTGCAGGCGCTCAAGACAGAACAGGTCGCGGCCCTGGTCACCTCGCAAGCCGCAGCGCTGAGCAGCACACAGACCGCAGCCTTGGCCACGGTTCAGGTGAACGCCTTGAGCACAGAAGGCGTGGCCGCCTTGCAGACCTCGGCCCTGCGTGGGCTGGGCACCGAGGCCTTGCAGGCCTTGAGCACCGGTGCCGTGGCTGCCTTGACCACCACGCAGGCGGCATCGCTCACCAGCACGCAGGTGGGGGGGTTGAGTACGTCGCAGGTCAGTGCGCTTGAAACGGCCGATCTGCGCGCCGTGAGCAGCAACGCCTTGAAGGGGCTGACCACCGAGCAGGTGGTGGCGCTGGGCAGCAGCCAGGTGGCGGCGCTCAGCACGGGCCAGATCAAGGGTTTGGCCACGGAGCAGGTGGCGGCCATCGGCACACAGGAGGTCGCAGCGCTGAGTTCGCAGCAGGTGGCCACACTCAGCAGCAGCCAGGCATCGGCCCTTGCCACACAGCAGATCGCCGCGATCGAGACACTCACTATCCGGGCACTGGGTACCAATGCGCTCAAGGCCTTCAGTACCAGCCAGATCGAGGCGCTCAGCACGGCCCAGGTGGCTGCGCTCAATACGGCCCACATCAAGGCGCTGGGCACCCTGCAGATGGCTGCCTTGCAGACCGAGGACATCGTCGCCTTGGGGACAGCCCAGGTGGCCGCCCTGTCGAGCACGCAAATCGCCGCGCTCGGCTCGGCGCAAATTGCGGCGTTCGAAACATCAGATGTGGCTGCACTGCAGACAGCCGCATTGCGCGGCTGGGGCAGCGAAGCGCTGCGGGCCTTGACCACGGCTGAAATCGCGGCCCTGAGCACGGCCCAGGTGGCTGCCCTGACCAGCGCTCAGGTGGCTGGCCTCAGTACCGATCAGGTGGCGGCCATGGAATCCGCCGATGTGCGCGCCATGTCCACGTTGACTTTGCGATCTCTCAACACCGCCCAGATCGAAGCCTTGACTTCGTCCCAGGTCGGGGCGCTGGGCACGGTGCAGATCAAGGCCTTGACGACGGCCCAGCTTGCTGCGCTCAGCACGGAAGACATCGCCGCGTTGACCACCTTGCAGGCCGCTGCGCTGGACAGCAAGCAGTTGGGGGCCCTGACGACAGCGCAGATCGCGCAGCTTGAGACAGTGGATGTGCGTGCGCTCAATACAGCTGCTTTCCGTGGGCTGGGCGTCTCGCAGATCGAAGCGCTGACCACCAGTCAGGCGGCAGCGCTCACCACGGCGCAGATCAAGGCCATGACGACGGCTCAGATCGCCGCGATCGCCACGGATGACCTGGTGGCGCTGAGCACAAGCCAGATCGCGGCGCTTTCCAGCACCCAGGTCAATGCCATGAGCGCCACACAGATCGGTGTGCTGGATGCGGCCGATTTCAACGCCATGGGCACGGCGGTGCTGCGCACCCTGGGCACGGCAGTCATGGCAGCCCTCAGCACAGATCAGATCGTGGCCTTGAGCACCAGCCAGGCGGCGGCTCTGGGCAGCAATCAGCTGGCCGCGTTGAGCACAGCGCAGATCGCGGCCCTGGAAACCCGTGATGTCCAGGCGTTGTCGACAGTGGCGCTCAAAGGGTTGAGCGTGCCTCAGCTCGATGCACTGAGCAGTGAGCAGATCGCGGCCTTGAGCACCCGTCAGATCATGGGGCTGACGTCGGCGCAGGTGGGGGCATGGTCAACGGCCAACCTCAATGCCTTGAGCACCGCCCAGGCGGCTGCGCTGGGGAGCAGCCAGATCGCGGCGCTGAGCACACAGCAGATCGCAGCCCTTGAAACGTCAGATCTGGCGGCCTGGTCCACGGCCAGTCTTAGAGGGCTTGGCAGCGCGCAGATCGCTGCTTTGAGCACGGAACACGTCGCTGCACTCACCACCACGCAGTTCAGGGCCCTGGGCAGCACCCAGCTGGCCGCGTTGAGCACGCAAGCCGTTGCTGCGCTGGGCACGGCCCAGGTGGCGATCTTGTCCAGTGTCCAGGCCAATGCGTTGAACACTGCGCAGATCGCGGCCCTCGAAACCGAGGACGTGGTGGCCCTGAACACCTCGGTCATCAAGGCCTTGAGCACATCTGCCATTCAGGCCCTGGCCTCTGCCCAGTTGGTGGCGCTGACAACAGCACAAGCAGCCTCGCTGAGCAGCGCGCAGGTGGCAGCCCTGAGCACAACGCAGTTGGTGGCACTTGAGACGCAGGATCTGCAGGCACTGTCCACCGCAGCGGTGCGTGCTCTGAGCGCTGCCCAGATCGAAGCGCTCTCAGCCGATCAGTTCACCGCGCTGAGCACCCGGCAGATCGCGTCGCTGAGCACAAGCCAGATCCAGACTTTGAGCACAAGCCATGTGGCGGCCTTGAGCACCACGCAGTTCGGTGCTCTGACCAGTGCCCAGGTCGGCGCGCTGGGCACGGCCCAGATCGCCGCCATCGAGACCGAGGACCTGCGGGTGCTGGGTACCAGCACCGTCCGGGCTTTGAGTGCGGAGCAGATTGAGGCACTGAGCACGGAGCAAGTCGCCTCGCTGACCTCCGGCCAGCTCAATGCGCTCACGTCGGCACAGATTGCCATGCTGTCGGCAGAGGATATCGTCGCCCTGAGCACAGCGCAGTTCGCTGGTCTGTCGTCCACCCAGATCGCAGCCTTGAGCGAAGACCAGGTCATGGCGATCGAGACGGTGGACTTGGCTGCCGTGGCGACCGCGGCACTGCGCGTGATGGGCACCAGCCAGATCGGCAGCCTCAGCGTGGAACAGATCGCAGCGCTCACGTCCTCGCAGGTGGGGGCGCTGACTTCCATGCAGATCAGGGCCTTGACCTATGAGCAGGTGGCGGCTATCGAAACGGCGGATCTGGCGGCTTTGAGCACGGCCACTTTGCGGCAGATGAGCCTGGAGCAGATCGTGTCGTTGACCACTGCCCAGATGGCAGCCCTGAGCAGCGTGCAGCTCAATGGCCTGAGCTCGGCGCAGATTCAGGCCCTGTCAGCGGAAGCCATCGTCGCGTTGACCACCACGCAGTTCGCAGGCCTGTCCACCACGCAGGTGCAGGCGCTGTCTGCGGAGCAGGTAGCGGCCATCGAGACACAGGACCTGGCCCAATTGAGTACTGCTGCCGTCCGTGTACTGAGCAGTGACCAGATCGCCGGGCTGACCGAGGCACAGATCGTGGCCCTGACGTCCTCGCAGATCGGAGTCTTGGGTACCGTCCAGGTCCAGGCGCTGCGGGCAGAGCAGATTGCCGCCATCGAGACAGCTGACCTGGTCGCCCTGGGCACCAGTGCACTGCGCGCTCTGAGCGCCGAGCAGCTCGATGCCTTCACCGCCGAACAGATCAGTGCGTTGGGCAATGAACAGGTCAATGGCCTGAGCACGGCGCAGATCGCATCCTTGTCCTTGAATAGCGTGATCGCGCTGAGCACGACGCAGTTCGCTGCCTTGTCAAGCACACAGGCGCGAGCCTTGGCGACGGAGCAGATCAACGCGCTGGAAACCCAGGATGTGGCCGCGCTCAACACCACCGCGCTGCATGCCTGGGGCACGGATCAGGTGGCCGCACTCACGCCGGATCAGATCCTGGCCTTGTCGACCCAGCAGATCGCGGCGCTGGGCTCCGAACAGGTGAGGGCGTTGACACCCGACCAGCTTCAGGCCCTGCGGACCGAAGATCTGGCCGCGCTGGGTACGGCCATGCTGCGCGCGATGGGCACGGAACAGATCGATGCCTTGAGCGCAGATCAGATCGCGGCACTCAGCACGGCGCAGGTCAACGCGCTCACGTCGACACAGGTGGCATCCTTGTCCTACGAGGATGTCATCGCACTGACCACCACCCAGTTCGCGGCTTTGAGCAGTGCACAACTGCAGGCGTTTACCACGGAGCAGATCACCGTCATCGAGACCCGTGACATCGCGGTGCTCGGCACGGAGACGCTGGCAGCGCTGAGCACCTCGGCCATCGCTGTGCTGGCTGTGGAGCAGGCACAGGCACTGAGCACGGCGCAGGTCCATGCCCTGAGCACTGCGCAGGTGGCGGCCCTGACGCAGGATCATGTGGCCAACCTGGGCACGGATCAACTGCTGGCCCTGGGCACGCAGGCCGTGTCCGTGCTGTCGGGCGGGCAGCTCGAGGCCTTGACGGCCGCGCAGATCGGAGCGCTGTCGACCACGCAGATTGCCGTGCTGGGCAGTGACCAGGTGGCGGCCCTGCGCGCGGACCAGATCGGGGCCTTGACCACGGCGCAAATCATGGTGCTGGCTTCGGCCCAGATCAGTGCGCTCGAGCTGGATGACATTGCCTCGCTGGATACCGAACAGGTGGTGGCGCTGACCACGGCACAGTATGGCTGGCTGAGCACATCGCAGCTGTCCACATTCAATGGCGATCAGTTGTCGGCGATGGAAACGCGCGATGTGCAGGTGCTTTCGTCCAGCCAGGTGGCGGCCCTTTCACAGGCACAGGTGGCGGCATGGGGCACTGCGCAGCTCGCGGCGCTGTCGGCTTCAGGCATCAAGGGGCTGAGCGCTGATGTGATCGGAGGCTTCGGCAGCCATGAGGTCGTGGCGCTGACCACGGCTCAGGTGGCGGCCTTCACCACTGAACAGATGGCTGTACTCACGGTCGACCATGTCGCAGCCATGGAAACGGGCGATATCGCTGCCTTCTCTGCGGCGGGTGTGGCTGTGCTGTCCACCGATGTGATCGCGTCGCTGAGCACGGCGCAGTTCTCATCGCTCAAGTTCTTCAGCCTGCAGGCGCTCACCCCCGACCAGATCGTGGCGATCAGCACCGCAGACATTGCCGCGATGACGGTGGTTCAGGCCAAGGCCTTCACCACCGAACAGATCGTGGCCTTCACCACGGAGCAGATCGCGGCGTTCGAGACCGCTGATCTGGCCGCCATGTCGATGACGCAGTCCAGTGCGTTCACGAACGAGCAGCTCAACGCGATGAACAATGACCAGTTCTACGCGATGCAATCGACCTCTCCCATCGTGCTGGATCTGGACTTCGACGGTGTGCGCACCGTGGCGGCCAGCCATGGCGTGAATTTCGACATCACGGCCACCGGGCGCAGCAGCCCGGTGGGCTGGGCATCCGCCACCGACGGCCTGCTGGTGCTGGACCGCAACCACGATGGGCTGATCGCCGATGGTTCGGAGCTGTTCGGCTCGGCCACCAGGCTGGCATCCGGTGCCAGGGCTGGTGATGGCTTCCGCGCTCTGGCCGAACTCGATACAGACCACGATGGCAGGATCAGCAGTGCCGACACGCACTGGAAAGAGCTTCAGGTGTGGGTGGACGCCAACCAGAACGGCACCACCGAGGCTGTTGAGCTCAAGTCGCTGGATGAGCTGGGCATCACCAGCCTGAATCTGCAGGCCGAACGCGGCACGCAGATGGACAACGGCAACCTGCTGGGCTTGGTGTCCAGTTACGAGATGGCCGACGGTCGTCAGCACGAGATGACCGATGTGTGGTTCAGCAAGCACCGCGTTGACACGAGCGATGTGCTGGCGGCACCTGCGCAAGATCTCTTCGCCTCTGCATCAGGCACTGCCGATCAAACCGTGCTGGTTCAAAGCGCCGTCAAGGCCGCTTCGGACGCGGGAGGCGGATTGGCTACGCAGGCGGCGGATGGCAGCCTGCTGGCCGCCGGCACGCAGCGCCTGCTGGACGAACAGCAGAACCCTGGCACGCCGCTGATCTGATCGGCCTGACTCGGGACATATCCCGCGCCATGATGGTCACTGCAGCCGGCTGGAGCTGGGCGCGTGGTCCGCGTCGTCCGTGAACACCTCGCCCACATCGACCGGGTCGAAGTGGTAGTGCAGGCCGCAGAACTCGCAGCCGATGTCCACCTGGCCCTGCTCGGCGATGATCGAATCGATCTCTTCCCGACCCAGATTGCGCAACATGCCGGCCACCCGCTCGCGTGAACAGGTGCAGGCAAAGCGAGGCGCGGTCAGGCCGGCAAGCGGCTCGAAGCGGCGCACATCCTCTTCCCAGAACAGGCGGCGCAGGATGGTGTCCACATCCAGGCTGAGCAATTCCTCGCGGGTGAGGGTGGAGGCCAGGTGCGCGATGCGGTTGTAGTGCTCGCTCAGCCCGATCTCGTCCTCGTTGCTGCGACCACCCAGGTTGCCTTCACCCTGCACGGGCAGGCGCTGGATCAGCAGCCCGGCGGCGATGTCGTCGTCGGCGGCCAGGATCAGCTTGGTGTCCAACTGCTCCGACTGCAGCATGTAGTGCTCCAGCACCTGGCTCAGCGCCTGCAGGGGCTCGCGCTGGTCGCCATGCAGCGGCACCACGCCCTGGTAGGGCTGCTGGCCGGGCAGGCGGTCTTTCGGGTCCAGCGTGATCGCGCAGCGGCCCTTGCCACCCACGTTGACCAGCACTTCCAGCGGCAGATGGCCGTTGTCGGTGGCCGGCACATCGCCCACCACCTTGGCGGTGGTGCGGAAGGCCAAGTCGGGCTGGACTTCAGCCACGGCCAGCTTCACCGGGCCATCGCCCAGAATCTGCAGGATCACGGCCCCGTTGAACTTGATGTTGGCCTGCATCAGCACGCCAGCGGCAGCCATTTCGCCCAGCAGCTGCCTGACCGGCGCGGCGAAGGGCTCGGAGCCTTGGCGCCGGCGAAGCACCTCGCGCCAGCTGTCGGTCAGTCGGACCAGCATGCCCCGCACGGGCAGGCCTTCGAACAGGAATTTGTGCAGTTCGTCGCTCATCGATTCTCAATCCACGCGGACCATGTCCGTCTTGTACTCCGTCGCCTTCTGCACGTAAAGGGCCGTGCCGATGTTCATGCGCAGGCGGTCGGCGTCCGTCAAGGGGCGTACCGCCTTGGCAGGCGAACCCATGATCAGCATGCCGTCTTCGAACACCTTGCCCTCGGTCACCAGCGCGCCGGCGGCCACCAGGCAGCCCTTGCCGATCACCGCGCCATTGAGCACCACGGCCTGGATACCGATCAGGGCGCCATCACCGATGGTGCAGCCATGCAGCATCACCTGGTGGCCCACGGTCACGTCCTGCCCGATCGTCAACGGAAAACCGATGTCGGTGTGCAGCACGGAGCCTTCCTGCACGTTGGAGCGTTCACCGATCCGGATCGTCTCGTTGTCGCCGCGAATGGCCACGTGCGACCAGACACTGGCGCCTTCGGAGAGGATCACATGGCCGATCACGTCGGCCGATTCGGCCACATAGGCGCTGGCGTGCACTTCGGGGGCTTTGTCTTTGATGCGGTACAGGGCCATAGGGTGGGGTTCCAGGGAAGGGACTGGGGATTGTAGGCTTGCCCCATTCTGGCGTGACACCCCTGGTACGCTTGGGGTTTCGCACGCCTTGTTTTTGCCGCCTGCGCCTTTCGCGACCTGACATGCTGATCCTGCTTTCCCCTGCCAAGAGCCTGGACTACGAGACCGGCCCGGTCACGGACCGACACACCCTGCCGCAGTTCGTGGATGAATCGGCCGCCCTGATCGAGGTGCTCAAGCCCTACACCCCTGCACAGATCGCTTCCTTGATGGACCTCAGCGAGGCGCTGTCGCAGCTCAACGTGGCCCGCTATGGCGCCTGGTCGCGCAAGTTCTCCAAAGCCAACAGCAAGCAGGCCGTGCTGGCCTTCAATGGCGATGTGTACGAGGGCCTGCAGGCGGCCTCGCTCAAGCCCGCCGACCTGGATTGGGCACAGGACCACGTCGCCATCCTCAGTGGCTTGTATGGCATTTTGCGCCCGCTTGACTGGATGCAACCCTACCGGCTGGAGATGGGCACCAAGCTGGNNGACACGCTGGCCGAGCACCTGAACAAGGTGCTGGCCGAGCAGAAAGACGATCTCATCGTCAACCTCGCCTCGCAGGAGTACTTCAAGGCCGTCAAGCGCAAGGCGCTCAAGGCCCGCGTGGTCGAATGCGTGTTCGAGGACTGGAAGAACGGCCAGTGGAAGGTCATCAGCTTCCACGCCAAGCGGGCCCGGGGCCTGATGGCCCGCCATGCCATCCTCAAGCGTGCCGCCACCGTCAAGGCGCTGACCAGCTTCAAGTCCGAAGGGTATGCGCACGTGCCCGAAGCCTCCGAGGCAGATCGGCTGGTGTTCCGACGCAAACTGGAGGCCGCATGACCGAGACGGCCCAGGTCATCACCGACGAGCTGCGCCAGTGGATCGTGGCGCAAGCCCGCGCGGGCCATGGCACGGACGAGGTGCTGCAGGCCATGAAGGCCAGCGGCTGGCAGGAAGACATCGCGATGGCCGCGATGGAAGAGGTCTTGAATGGACGTCGCCAGGTGCCAGACTCGCCCGGCAAGGCCGCAAGCGGCGCCGTGGCGGTCCCTGCGCTGGCCTGCGGCGCCGGCCACCAGGTCTGGGCAGGCGACCGCATGGTGCGGGTGGTGCTGAGCATGGAGCATCCCAGCATCGTGGTGTTTGCTGATCTCTTGTCAGCCGAAGAGTGCGAGAGCCTGCGGACACTGGCTGCCGGCCGCCTGGCCCGTTCGGAAACGGTGGTGCATGCCACCGGTGGCAGCGAGGTCAACGCAGCGCGCACCAGCGAGGGCATGTTCTTCAACCGGGGTGAGAACGACCTGGTGAGCTGCATCGAGACGCGGCTGGCCGTTTTGCTGAACTGGCCGCTTGAAAATGGCGAAGGCCTGCAGGTGCTGCGTTATGCACCGGGGGCCGAGTACAAGCCGCACTTCGATTATTTTGATCCGGTGCAGCCGGGCACGGCCGCGGTGCTGCGGCGAGGCGGCCAGCGTGTCGGCACGGTCGTGATGTACCTGAATACGCCGGAGCAGGGCGGGGCCACGGTGTTCCCGGATGCTGGGGTCACGGTTCATCCCATCGAAGGGCATGCTGTGTTCTTCAGCTACAGCCAGCCTGTGGCGGCCAGCAAGACGCTGCACGGCGGGGCCCCAGTGATTCAGGGCGAGAAATGGGTGGCCACGAAGTGGCTGCGCCAAGGGCGCTTTGATTGAATCCGAGGGGCTTCAGCTTCCAGTCAGCTTGCGCATCCGGTGTGGATGATTTGTCAACCGGCCACTTGAAGGCTGCGTTGAACACGCACAGGCCTGGGTTTCAGGCCTGACTTTAGAAGTCAAATTTAACTTCAACCCTTTCTGGAGCCTAGTCCATGAAAAAGCTGACCGCTGCCCTGATCGCTTCCATGTTCGCCGCTGGTGCTTTTGCTGCTGAAGCCACTGCCCCTGCCGCCGCACCTGCTGCTTCGGAGGCTGCTTCCGCCCACGCCAAGAAGGCCAAGAAGGCCGCCAAGAAGGCCAAGAAGGCTGCTTCGGCCGCCTCGGCTGCTGCCTCGAAGTAATTCAGCGCCACATGGGGTGATACACCCCATGTGCAGTGAAGAAAAAACCCGGCCTGTGCCGGGTTTTTTGCTGCTGGATGGGGTTTCAGCGGAAGCGGCTGCGGTCACCGCCGCCACCCTGACCACGCCGGGCGCCACCACTGCCTTGCGGGGCACGGCCACCCGGGCGACCGCCATGGCGCGGTTGGCCCTGGCCACCCGAAGCGCCGGCACGGTCACCGCCCTGGCGGGCGCCGCCATGCAGCACGCGGCGACCCAGTTGGATCGGCTCGGGCTTGGCGTTCGGATCGGGCTCGTAGCCCTTCACCATCTCACGTGGAATCGGGCGCTTGATCAGGCGCTCGATGTCGGCCAGGAAACCTTCTTCATCAATGCACACCAGCGAGATGGCGCGGCCTTCCGAGCCCGCGCGGCCGGTGCGACCGATGCGGTGCACGTAGTCTTCGGGCACGTTGGGCAGTTCGAAGTTGACGACGTGGGGCAACTGGTCGATGTCGATGCCACGGGCCGCGATGTCCGTGGCCACCAGCACCTGCAGATCACCGCTCTTGAACTCGGACAGGGCCCGGGTGCGTGCGCTCTGGCTCTTGTTGCCATGGATGGCCATGGCGGTGATGTCGTGCTTCTGCAGGAACTCGACCAGCCGGTTGGCGCCATGCTTCATGCGTGTGAACACCAGCACCTGGAACCAGTTGTTGCTGGTGATCAGGTGGGCCAGCAGTTCCTTCTTGCGATCACGATCGACCGGGTGAACCACCTGCTCGACGGTGTCGGCCGTGGCGTTGCGACGAGCCACCTCGATGCTCTTGGGCTGGTTGAGCAGGCGTTCGGCCAGGGCCTTGATCTCATCGGAGAAGGTGGCTGAAAACAGCAGGCTCTGTTTCTTGGCCGGCAGCACGGCCAGCACGCGGCGGATGTCGTGGATGAAGCCCATGTCCAGCATGCGGTCGGCTTCGTCCAGGACGAAGTACTCCACATGGCTCAGATCCACCGTGCCTTGCTGGTGGTGGTCGAGCAGACGGCCCGGCGTGGCCACCAGAATATCCACGCCGCGGCGCAGCGCATCGATCTGGGGATTCATGCCCACACCGCCGAAAATCACCATGGAGCGCAGCGGCAGGTATTTGGAATAAGTGCGGACGCTTTCCTCGACCTGGGCGGCCAGTTCACGCGTTGGCGTGAGAATCAGTGCACGCACACGGCGAGGTTCCTGCGGGCGTGGTTTCCCCGTGCCCGACATCAAATGGAGCAAAGGCAGGGTAAACCCCGCGGTTTTGCCCGTGCCGGTTTGTGCGCCGGCAAGAAGGTCGGTTCCGCTGAGCACCGCGGGAATGGCTTGCAACTGGATCGGCGTAGGCGTTTCATAGCCGGCTTCCGAAATTGCTTTCAGAATCGGCTGGGCCAATCCCAAATCTTCGAACGACATGACTGCTGGCCCTTAAAAGCTGAGAGGGGCAAAAATTCAGGGATGATGCGCCGAATAAATTTCGGACCTGAACAAAAATATGATTCTTGACACGGTCAGCATCTGCCCAACACGCCCAGGGGTAAACCCGAGAGGCGTTTAACGTGCGTCTGGATGCCGCGGATTGTAGAGCCGGACGCAGGGGATTGATAGGCCGGATTCAGGGGGCATTGTGGTGGAATCACGCGGCAAATGTATCTGGGCGTATCAAAAGCCTGGATTTTGGTTCAGATCTGTGTGCCAAACCTGCCAGCCCTCCAAACTGCGCCCCGCGAATGAGGGGGCGATATCGGTCCACACGGGGGCGCGCTGCACGCCTCTACAATCGCGGCCATGACATCGACGGTTCTGGCGCGCAAGTACCGCCCTCTCAGTTTCGAGGCCATGGTGGGCCAGGGCCATGTGGTCCAGGCTTTGGCCAACGCGCTCACGCAGCAACGGCTGCACCACGCCTACCTGTTCACGGGCACCCGTGGTGTCGGCAAGACCACGGTGTCGCGCATCCTGGCCAAATCGCTCAATTGCACGGGGCCTGATGGCCAGGGCGGCATCACAGCCACGCCCTGTGGCCAGTGCCAGCCCTGTCGTGACATCGATGCCGGGCGTTTCGTCGATTACGTCGAGATGGATGCGGCCTCCAATCGGGGCGTCGAAGAGATCTCCCAGCTGCTGGACCAGGCGGTCTACAAGCCGGTGGTAGGGCGCTTCAAGGTCTACATGATCGATGAAGTGCACATGCTCTCGAACACCGCGTTCAACGCGATGCTCAAGACGCTGGAGGAGCCGCCGGATTACCTGAAGTTCGTGCTGGCCACCACCGATCCACAGAAGGTGCCGGTGACGGTGCTGTCGCGCTGCCTGCAGTTCAACCTGCGCCCGATGGCCATGCAGACCGTGCATGAGCACCTTGAGCAGGTGCTGTCGCAAGAACACGTGCCTTTCGAACCGGGCGCGCTGCGCCTGCTGGCGCGTGCCGCGCGCGGCTCGATGCGTGATGGCCTGTCGCTCACGGACCAGGCCATTGCCTACGGCGGCGGGCAACTGGACGAGGCCGTTGTGCGGCAGATGCTGGGCTCGGTGGATAGACAGCACGTGCTGGCCATCCTCGAAGCCGTGGCCGACGGCGACGGCCCGGCCCTGATTGAAGCCGGCGATAACCTGCGCCGGCTGGGCTTGTCGGCCCAGGGCACGCTGGATGACTTGGCCTCGGCGCTGCAGAACATCGCCGTGCTGCAAAGCGTGCCGGGTCTTGCCGAGAGTGATCCGGACAAGGCGCCCTGGCTGGCGCTGTCGCGCCGCCTCGCGCCGGACGAATGCCAACTGTTCTACAGCCTGGCCTTGCACGGACGTGCAGAGCTGGCCCTGGCGCCAGACGAGCATGCTGGCCTGCAGATGATCTTGCTGCGCTGGCTGGCCTTCAAACCGGCCCAGGACAGGAGCCGCGACCACCCAAAAGCTGAAGGCCCGGTGGCTGTCAAGCCGGCCGGGCCCTCCGCGCAGGCTCCGGCACCGCTCGCAGCGGCGGCGTCCAGGCCCTCCGGCGGCATGGTGGCCGAGCGCACCATCTCCCCAGCGCCTTCTCCTGCACCCGCACCCGCACCCGCACCACAGGCCCCGCCTCAGAGGGCTGTGCAGCCTCATCCGGTCGTGCCGCAGGCCCTTACGCCAGCCGCGCCATCGCCGGTTGCGGGCCCCGTGCCGCCTGCTGAACAACCACGGCGTGAGCCGGCTGCCCCAGTACGCACTTCGGCGGCGGACCAGACTCCGCCCTGGGATCAGGACATTCCGATCGTCGATGACGAACCGACCTATGTGCAGGACGCGCCGTTCGATCTGCCCGACGAGCGGCCGGCCCGCGTGACCACGCCGCAGAGATCGGCACCCGAACCCGGCACGCCTGTGCCTGCCGCCTTGTCCGTGCCGGAGCGCACCGTGGTCCCGGTGGTGCCAACGACCCCATTGGGGGATCGTTGGGCCGATCTGGTGGCCCGCATGCAGCAGGAAGGTCTGCTGGCAGCCCTTGTGCGTGAGCTGGCCATGCAGGCTGAATGCGTGGGCGTGCAGGAGGACGGCGGCGCCTCGGTCTGGACGCTGCGGGTCGAGCGCGAAACGCTGCGCAGCGACACCCAGCGGGAACGGCTGACTGCCGCCGTTCGCAAGGTGCTGGGCGATGAGGCCAGCATCGCGCTGGAGGCCGGCGTTGCCAAGGACACGCCCGCGCTGCGTGAACAGGCCGCGCGGGCAGGCCGGCAGGCCGCCGCCGAGGCACTGATCCAGCAGGATCCTCTGGTCAACGCCTTGTTGGCGCAATACCCCGGCGCCCGCATCGTGGGCGGATCGATCGCCCCACTTTGACATCCCTCGTGCCGCCATGGCGGACAATCACCGCATCTGAACGAAAGGACACCCCATGCTCAAAGGACAACTGGCCGGCTTGATGAAGCAAGCCCAGCAAATGCAGGACAACCTCAAGAAGGCCCAGGACGAGCTGGCCCTGGTCGAGGTGGAAGGCCAGTCCGGTGCCGGCCTGGTCAAGGTCATCATGACCTGCAAGAACGATGTCAAGCGCGTGACCATCGACCCCAGCCTGCTGGCCGATGACAAGGACATGCTGGAAGACCTGGTGGCCGCCGCCTTCAACGATGCGGTGCGCAAGGCCGAGGCCACCTCCGCCGAGAAGATGGGCAAGCTGACGGCGGGCATGCCCATGCCTCCCGGCATGAAGTACCCGTTCTGATCGCGCAGAAGGCCTTGTTGTGACCGATCCAGTCGTCAACCGGTTGATCGAGGCCTTGCGGGCCTTGCCGGGCGTGGGGCAGAAATCGGCGCAGCGCATGGCCTTCCATCTGCTTCAGCATGACCGCAATGGCGCCGTGCGCCTGGCGCAGTCACTGCTGCAGGCCGTCGATGAGATCGGCCATTGCGAGCGTTGCCACACCTTCAGCCGCGACCGCATCTGCGCCACCTGCCTGGACCCAACCCGCGATGCGCGCCTGCTCTGCGTGGTCGAGACACCGGCCGACCAGGCCGCGCTGGAGCGCAGTGGCAGCTACCGGGGCCTTTACTTCGTGCTGGCCGGTGCCTTGAGCCCGCTGGATGGGGTGGGCATGCACGACATCGGTGTGGCACGCCTGCTGGACCGCGCCAGCGACGGCGTGGTCGACGAGGTGGTGCTGGCCACCAATTTCACGGCCGAGGGTGAGGTGACGGCCCACGTGTTGTCGGAGCAACTGCGGCAGCGAGGCGTGCGCGTGACGCGCCTGGCCCGCGGCGTGCCGGTGGGCAGTGAACTGGAATATGTGGATCTGGGCACCATCGCCCATGCGCTGATGGATCGCCGCTGAGCGCCAACGTCGCTCTCAAGGGTTGCTGTTGGCCGCCACCACGCGGGCGCGGGGCTGTTGACGGCTCGGAGCCGCTACCCTGATCTTGCCCTGAATGCGCGACGACGCCACCTGGCGGGCCTTGCTGGTGGACTTGGTGGATGCCACCTTGGTCGAGGCACGGGCCCCCTTGGTGCGGGTCTTGGCCGAGGAGGCCTTGCGGCCGCGTGCCTTGGCGCGGTTGCTGTCATCGTCACGCGAGGCGACCGCGCGCGCTGCCTTCACCGGCACATACACCACCACTGCCTGCGCACGCTTGAAGCTGGCGCCCACGCGGACCTTGTTCCACTCTGCCACCTGGGCTGCGCTCACCTTGTAGCGGCGGGCGATGCTGGCCACGGTGTCGCGCTTGCGGGCCTTGACGGTCATGCGGCGCATCGGCGGCAGGTCCGGGGCCAGGGTCATCATGGCGTTGTCGGCCACGCTTTCCGACACATCCTGCTCGCGGTGCTGCGAGCGCGGCACCAGCAAGGTGGAGCCGGCCTTGACCAGCATGCGTGGCGGGATGCGGTTGATGTCGCGGAGCTCGGATTCGGTCATGCCCAGCCGCTTGGCGGCTTCGGAGGTGCGCATCGTCTTGGGCACGACCCAGGCCGTCCAGCTGGCCAGTGAGCCCTTGTGGTGCGACAGGTTGTGCATGAATCTGCTGGCGTTGTCGTAAGGCAGCAGGATCTGGGGCGTGCCCGCCGCCAGGATGACGGGCTTGTTCATCGACGGGTTGAGTGCCTGGAAATCGGCCTGGGTGAGCTGGGCCAGGCGGGCGGCCAGGGCCACGTCCATGTCGCGCTGGATGGGCACGCTCACGAAGTAGGGGTGGTTCTCGATGGGACTGAGGGCCAGTCCGTAGTTCTCGGGGTTGGCCACGATGTTGCGCACGGCGTGCAGCTTGGGCACGTAGTGTCGCGTCTCGGCCGGCATGTTCAGGCTGAGGTAATCGGTGGGCAGGCCCGCCTTGGTGTTGCGGGCGATGGCGCGCTGCACATTGCCCTCGCCCCAGTTGTAGGCAGCCAGGGCCAGGTGCCAGTCGCCGAACATGCGGTACAGACGCTGCAGATAGTCCATGGCGGCGCGGGTGGAGGCCAGCACGTCACGACGGTCGTCGCGGAACAGGTTCTGCTTGAGTTCGAAATCCTTGCCGGTGGCGGGCATGAACTGCCAGATGCCCGACGCGCGGGCGGAGGACAGGGCCTGCGGGTTGAAGGCACTCTCGATGAAGGGCAGCAGGGCCAGTTCGGACGGCATGCCGCGGCGCTCGACTTCTTCGACCACGTGGAAGAGGTAGCGGTTGGCCCGGTCCGTCATGCGCTGCACGTAATCAGGTCGGCTGGCATACCAACGCTCATGGTCGGCCACGAGCTCGGACTCCAACGGCGGCAAGGTGAACCCCTGGCGCACGCGGCCCCAGAGATCCTTGGCGGCTTCGCGGTCGTCCAGGTTGAGGGTGGCTTCGGGGCGCAGCGGGTCGGTGGGAGCGCCGACGGCATCCTTGGCTTCGTCCTCGTCATTGACGGCCGGTGCTGCCGTGCCGCCCTTGAGCGCGTCGAGCGACAGGCTGCGCGTGATCACCGAAGGTGCATTGGGGGCACGGGCGCCTTCGACGGCCAGCGGCACGTTGTCCTTCGGAACATTGGCCAGCGCCAGGCGAGCGCCGCGTTGGTCGGCCAGCGGTCCGCTGGAGGGTGGGGCCTCGGCCAGTGTGCCATCCGCATCGCGCTTGGCGAAGGGCAGGTCCAGCGCGCTGCAGGCGGTCAGAAGAAGGATGGAGGAGGAGGTGAGCAGGGTGCAGGCCGCTCGGCCCAGGGCAGGTAGGGTGTGCAGGATGCTCATGCTGTGAACGTGTTCTTCCACTGACGCAAGGTGGTGAAGACCGACAGGGCGGAGGCGTCGGGTGCGCCTTGCTTCAGGGCTTGCGCGACCACTGTCGGCTGGCGGCAGCGCAGGTAAGGGTTGATGAGCCGTTCGCGGGCCACCGTGGTGGGCAGCGTGTACTCGCCGCGCGCGCGCAGCGCCAGGCTTTGCTCCAAGGCTTGGGCCACATCAGGGTTGCCCGGTTCGGCAGCGCTGGCGAATCGCAGGTTCGACACGGTGTACTCGTGGGTGGGGCACAGCCAGGTATCGGACGGCAAATCAGCCAGGCGATCCAGCGAGTGCAGCAACTGCTCTGCGGTGCCATCGAAAATGCGCCCGCATCCAGCAGAAAACAAGGTATCCCCACAGAATACCAGCCTCCGGGGCCAAGGCATACCCTGGGCTGGTAGCGCAACGTAACTGACATGCCCCGCAGTGTGGCCAGGCGTGTCCCAGGCCTCGAATGTCAGGCCCAATTCATGGACGGTGTCGCCATTGCCGACAACGATGTCGATCCCGTCGATGGCCTCGTGGCGTGGGCCATAGACGGGGCCTTGCAAGATGCGTCTGAGCTGAGGCAGGCCGGCCACGTGATCCGCATGCCTGTGGGTCACTAGAATGGCGGCCAGTGTCAGTTGTTGGTCTTGCAGGGCCTTCAGCACCGGCGCGGCATCTCCCGGGTCGACCACGAGGGCTCTGGTGCCATCGCTGATCATCCAGATGTAGTTGTCCGAGAAGGCAGGCAGGGCAAGCAGTTTCATGACGAAAGTCGAACCGATTATAGAGTTGCATCCCTGGCTGGCCTTGCCCGCCGGCAGGGCCTTGCTCGAATGGGAGCAGGCTCAGATGGACAGCCTGGTGGCCGACATGTTCGGTTTCCACGCGCTCCAGCTTGGTTTGCCCGAGGTCGATGCCCTGCGGGCCAACCGCATGCCCCATCGCTGGCTGGCTCTGGATGCAGCCTACCAGGGCTGGGCGCCGCCGGCTGATGTGCCTGTTGCCCAGGGCCCGGCGCTGGAGGTCGCGCCTGCGGATGCGCTGCAACCGACAGAGGGCGTTCACCTGCGCTGCGATTTCGAGTCCTTGCCGTTTCCCAGTGCCAGCCTGGATTTGGTCGTGCTGCCCCATGGGCTGGAGCTGGCCCGAGATCCCCACGACACCCTGCGCGAGGTCGAGCGTGTGCTGGTGCCCGAGGGCCGGGTGGTGATCGCGGGCTTCAACCCGGCCAGCCTGTGGGGGTTGCGCCAGCGCATGGGGCGTTGGGGCATGGGGCAGACCATGGTGCTGCCGCAGGGTGAGTTCATCGCCTACTGGCGACTGCGTGACTGGCTGCGCCTGCTTGATCTGGAGGTCGAAGGTGGCAGCTTTGGCTGCTACCGGCCGATGTTGCGCAACCCCGCGTGGTGGTCGCGCTTCGAATGGATGGAGCGCATGGGCGAGCGCTGGTGGCCGGTGCTGGGCTCGGTGTATTTCGTGGTGGCCGTCAAGCGCGTGCGGGGCATGCGCCTGGTCGGCAAGCTCAAGCGGGCCAAGGTGGCGCCGCAGGCGGCGCCGGCCGTGGTGGCCAACCGCCATGTTCAATCGGTGGGCGCGCCTGCGCCTGCCACACAAACGGATTCGAAGTGATGAGTGAGACGGTGGCGCCCAAGGTGGTGGTCTACACGGATGGCGCCTGCAAGGGCAACCCCGGGCCAGGTGGCTGGGGTGTCTGGATGGTGAGCGGCCCGCACGAAAAGGAAATGTGGGGCGGCGAAGACGGCACCACGAACAACCGCATGGAGCTGACGGCCGTGATCCAGGCCCTGAGCGTGCTCAAGAAGCCCTGCGAGGTCGTGGTCTACACGGACAGTGAGTACGTGCGCAAGGGGATCACGGAGTGGATCAATGGCTGGAAACGCCGGGGCTGGAAAACCGCCGACAACAAGCCCGTGAAGAACGCCGAACTGTGGCAGCAACTGGAGGCAGCGGCCTCACGCCACAAGGTGGATTGGCGCTGGGTGAAAGGGCACGCGGGTGATCCCGGGAATGAACGCGCGGATGCCCTGGCCAACCGCGGTGTGCATGACGCTTCGCGTTGATGCGTGTGATCTTCTTGGTCTGATCAGAGGATCAGTGCCATCGTGAGCCGGTCGACATAACGGACTTGGCCGGCGCCGTCGATCAGGCGGACGGCGTGCGGCACGACCCCGCAGGCCTTGAAGCCGGCGCGTTCGTACAGTCGAATGGCGTCGGCGGTGGCGGTGCTCACGCGCAGTGTGAGCAGCTCCAGCCCGACGGCCTTGCGGGCCTGGGCCAGGCATTCCTTGACAAGGCTCATGCCGATGCCTTTGCCGCAATGCTTGGGCTTGACAAGCATGCTGTTGAGCTCGGCGCTGTGGCGCAGCTTGGGCAGGCTGTGGCGCTCCAGGCCGATCATGCCGACCATTTCCTGGCCCAGCCACGCGCCGATCAGGAAGGTGCCGCCCAGCGGCTCGTACAGGCCCAGGCGGCCGATGTAGCTCTCCGGCGGGCGCGCCTGCTCACCCTCGATGTCGGCGTCGAAAGCTTCGGGGTGCAGGCGCAGGCCTTCATCGCGCAGGGTTTTGAACGAACTCAGTTCTGCAGGCGTGACGCGCGCCACGCGGAGCCCCTCAGTGCCATGGCGTTCCATGCATTGTCTCCGGGGTATTGATGTTTAAGAAATCTGCCGGGCGTTCGAAGCATACGCCGATCCACGGGCAGGCGCGTAGACATTCGCCCACACGGCGCTCACCCTGTTGAAACTTGTCCGACAACACCGGGGCCGCATCGCGGTGGACCAGCGCGGTGGTCCAGTGGTGGCGGGACTTGCCCGTGACCTGATCGGTGCTGAGAGGCACGGCCACCAGAGCGTGGGCCTCCACAGCCGCGTGCCATAGCCTGTACACGAGATCATGCGGCAGCGATGGACTGTCGCAGGGACTGAACTGTGTCCAGGGGGCGCTGGCCTGGCGCAGGCCCGTCAGCATCCCTGCCAGGGGGCCTGCTTGGGGGGGAAGGTCGGTGTCATCGGCTTGCACGGGCCAGTCCCAGGCCGCGTACTGGTCCAGATGGCGGTTGGCGTTGAGCGTGAGCTGGCGCAGCTGGGGCGCGAGGATGCGGGCGGCATGCAAGACGAGCGGTGTGCCATGCCATGGCAGCAGCCCCTTGTCCTGCCCGCCCATGCGGCGACCCTCGCCGCCACACAGCAGCCAGCCATCGACCAGATCGAGCGGTGTGTTTTCAGCCACCGATGTAGCTCATCTCGATGCGGCGGACCGACGACGCGCTTTGGGCCTGGTCTTGCGAGGGTGTCGGTGAATCGGGATCCATGCTGCGCTGAGCGGAGTAGCGGTCGCGGCGCTGCGCCCACAGGGCCTGCAGGCGGGCGGCCAGCGTTTCATCGTCGTCACCGGCGCGCAGGGCTGCGCGCAGATCATGCCCCTGGTGGGCGAACAGGCAGGTGTACAGCCGGCCATCGGTGGACAGCCGCAGGCGGTTGCAGTCGCCGCAGAAGGCCTGGGTGACGCTGGAGATGAAGCCCACCGTGCCTGCGCCATCTTCGTAGGCAGCTCGGCGTGCGGTCTCCCCGGCATGGGCCGTGGGCAGCTCCAGCAAGGGGTGGTGCTCGGCAATGCGCTGCCAGACTTGCTCCGAAGGAAGCACCTGGTCCATGCGCCAGCCGTTGGTGGCGCCGACATCCATGTACTCGATGAAGCGCAACTCGATGCCGCTGTGTCGGAAGTGCCGTGCCATGGGCAGGATCTGCGCTTCGTTGACGCCCCGTTGCACCACCATGTTGACCTTGATGGGGCCCAGCCCGGCGCGCTGCGCGGCTTCGATCCCCGTCAGCACCTGATGGACCGACACGTTGGCGTCGTTCATGCGTTGGAAGATGGTGTTGTCCAGCGCATCCAGGCTGACGGTGACACGGTGCAACCCTGCGGCCTTGAGTGCGGCGGCCTTGTCGGCCAGCAGTGACGCATTGGTCGTGAGGGTCAATTCGACGGGGTGTCCATCCGGTGTCTGCAGCGGCGCCAGCATGGCCACCAACTGGTCGAGGTGCTTGCGCATCAGTGGCTCGCCGCCGGTGAGCCTCAGCTTGCGCACGCCCATGGACACCATGAGCCGGCTGGTGCGGGTGATTTCCTCGAAGCTGAGCAGGGCCTGGTGGGGCAGGAAGCGGTGTCCGGGCCCGAACACGCTGCGAGGCATGCAGTAACCGCAGCGGAAGTTGCAGCGGTCGGTCACGGAGATGCGCAGGTCATGCAGGGGGCGCTGCAAGGTGTCGAGCACAGGGGCGCCGTTCGGGCGATGATGCGCTGCCTCGGAGGCCGGGGGCAACGCTCGCACCGCGTCCGAAGCCACGGTGGGGCTTTCCTGTTTCAGGGGGATGAACCGAGCCTCTCGCATGGGGAGGATTGTCGCCCAACTTGGCCGGCAGGATGGCCTTAGCCCCCTGATGCCCGTGTGCTGCGTGAAGAGTTGGCTGGCGTATGGCCGTGAGGCCGGCCGGCGTGGTCTGGCTCAGGGTGCGGCGTCTGCGCGGGGGGCGGCATTGCTGCGTTGCAGCAGGGCATTGGTGGCCATCGGGGTGGCGACCAGCGTGGGAACGCGGCGGGCGCCGTCAAAACGCTGCTGCCAGTAAGACACGCGCATGTCTTCGATGCGCACGGCGCCACCTGCCCGAGGCGAGTGGATGAACTTGTTGTCGCCAATGTAGATGCCGACGTGCGAGAAGGTGTGGCGCAGGGTGTTGAAGAACACCAGATCGCCTGGCTTGAGCTCGGCCTGCTTGACCGTCTCCATGCCTGGCATCGTGGCCTGCTCGGCAGCGCGGCGTGGCAGGACCATACCGATGCTGCGCTCGAACACATGACGGGTGAAGCCACTGCAGTCGAAGCCTTCGCTCTTGGAATCACCACCACGGCGGTAGGGCACGCCCAGGAAGTCCATGGCCGAAATGACCAGGTCCGAGGCCAGATCGGTGGCCTTGTCGCGCACCTGCTGGGCCAATTCGGTGACGGGGCGGGTATTGAGCAGGCCTTTGTCGGCCAGGAAGCGGGAGACGGGATCGGAGGCGTCTGCAGTGGTTGCTGCGGCTTGGGTGTCCGGTGCGCTGGCCCCTGCGGCTGCGGGCAAGGCCTGGGCGCTGGCCTCGCGGGCACCAGCGGCCAGACCGCCAAGCGCAAGCAGCGATGCCAACGAGAAAGAAACAGCCTGGGCCGCGAGCGACTGCTGAGCGCGACGTGCTATCCACCAGAACATGAAACGCATGGGGCGCAAGCGTAGGGGAGATCCTACAGGGCGTCAACCCATAAAACTGGGCGAAATCAAAGGGTTAACACCGCTTCTTGAGATTTCGGTGATCCATCACCCTTGTTGCAACAGTTGCAGAGATTCGCTTAAGTTCAGCCATTTGGCTTCCAACTCGTCGATTTCGTCGCTCAACTGCTTCAGTTTGCGCCCTTGCTCGACGCGGTTGGCGGCGGAGGTGGCCGGATCGGCCAGAAGCGCATTGAGCTGATCCTGTTCCGTGCTGATGGCAGCCAGGCGAGCTTCCACCTTGGCCAGCTCAGCTTTGAGGGGCTTGGCCTGGGCAGACAGTTTCTGTGCTGCTTCTGCCTGGGCCTTGCGTTCTTCCTTGCGGTTGCCGCAAGAGGCGGCCGATGACGGTGCCGGGGTTGCCACGGGTGCCGCGACAGGCGCGGTCACGGGCGCAGGGGCGGGTGATGCCGCAGCCTGCTTGGCCGCGGCCTTGAGTTCAGCCGCCTGCAGGCGCGCCTGCTCCAGCAGCCACTTCTGGTAGTCGTCCAGATCGCCGTCAAACTCGCTCACGCCGCCCTTGGTGACCAGCCAGAATTCGTCGCAGACCTCGCGCAGCAGGGCGCGGTCATGGCTGACCAGCATCACGGTGCCTTCGAATCCGTTGAGCGCCATGCTGAGAGCCTCGCGGGTGGTGAGGTCCAGGTGGTTGGTGGGTTCGTCNNCGTCGAGCAGCAGCAGGTTGGGGCGCTGCCACACGATCAGCGCCAGCACCAGGCGGGCCTTCTCGCCGCCGCTCATCTGGCCGACGGGCTGGTTGACCATGTCGCCGACGAAGCGAAAGCGCCCCAGGAAATCACGCAGTTCCTGCTCGCGCGCCTGCGGGCTGACCTGTTTGGCCAGGCGGATCATGTGCAGCAAAGGGCCGCTGTCGAGCTGCAGCACGTCCAGCTCCTGCTGGGCGAAGTAGCCGATGCTCAGTCCCTTGCCTTCGGTGATGGTGCCGGCGATGGGGGGCTGCATGTGCGCCAGCGTCTTGACCAGCGTGGACTTGCCCTGACCGTTGGCGCCCAGGATGCCGATGCGCTGGCCGGGCATCACCGAGCGGTTGATGTTGTGCACGATGGTGATGTCGCCGTCGTCATGGCGGTAGCCGCAATCCAGGTCGTGCAGGGCGAGCATGGGGTTGGGCAGGCTCTCGGGCTCGCGGAACTCGAACTCGAAATCGGCCGCCGTGAGCACGGGGCCGAGCTTTTCCATGCGCTCCAGCGCCTTGACCCGGCTCTGCGCCTGTTTGGCTTTTGAGGCCTTGGCCTTGAAGCGGGCGATGAATTTGTTGAGGTGGGCGATGCGGTCCTGCTGCTTGGCGTAAGCCGCGGCCTGCTGGCTCATGCGCTCGGCGCGCATGAACTCGAAGGCGGTGTAGCCGCCGGTGTAGCGGGTGAGCTTGGTCTCGTCGAGGTGCAGGGTGACCTTGGTGACGGCGTCGAGGAACTCGCGGT